>NZ_JBIAKA010000013.1:0-109079 GCF_042872225.1 Streptomyces sp. NPDC005374
GGGTGTCCGTCCTCGGTCCGGCGGCTCGGTCGTTTCGACAGTGCTCGGTTCCGGACGCCGGCCGCTGCGGGCGGACACCCCCCACCCCGTCCCCTACACGCCGTCGGCGGCTTGCGGTCCGTCGTGGCGCGGGTGACTGCACCCTCCCAGGGGCGCGGGGAACTGCGCGGGCGCCCTCACTCCCTGTGCGTCCAAAGGTGCGTCCATCGTCCCCACTCAGGGGCGCGGGGAACTGCGCGGCCAACCCCCACCGGGCCGCAGGTGAACGACGGCCGACCCCGCCCGCCCGCCGCAGGCAACCCGTGTCCGGTCTTCGACAGCCGCTTGCACTCGACCATGCCGAGTGCTAATCATTGGCGTTAGCACTCTGAAGGTGAGAGTGACAACGAAGGACCGGGTCGGTGAGGCCCGCAGGCCGGGTGGGGAAGGACCCACGAGGCAGGCGAGCCGTCCGTCGCGGGCGCGGGCGCGGTCCGAAGGAATCACCCCCAGTCCTGGAGGGACCACTTCACATGGCCAAGATCATCGCGTTCGACGAGGAGGCGCGGCGCGGCCTCGAGCGCGGCATGAACCAGCTCGCGGACGCCGTCAAGGTGACGCTCGGCCCCAAGGGCCGCAACGTCGTCCTCGAGAAGAAGTGGGGCGCCCCCACGATCACCAACGATGGTGTCTCCATCGCCAAGGAGATCGAGCTCGAGGACCCGTACGAGAAGATCGGCGCCGAGCTGGTCAAGGAAGTCGCCAAGAAGACGGACGACGTCGCCGGTGACGGTACGACCACCGCGACCGTGCTCGCCCAGGCCCTCGTCAAGGAAGGCCTGCGCAACGTAGCCGCCGGCGCCAACCCGATGGCCCTCAAGCGCGGTATCGAGAAGGCCGTCGAGGCCGTCTCCGCCGCTCTGCTCGAGCAGGCCAAGGATGTCGAGACCAAGGAGCAGATCGCTTCCACGGCCTCCATCTCCGCCGCCGACACCCAGATCGGCGAGCTCATCGCCGAGGCGATGGACAAGGTCGGCAAGGAAGGCGTCATCACCGTCGAGGAGTCCCAGACCTTCGGTCTCGAGCTTGAGCTCACCGAGGGTATGCGCTTCGACAAGGGCTACATCTCGGCGTACTTCGCCACCGACACGGAGCGGATGGAGGCGTCGCTCGACGACCCCTACATCCTGATCGCCAACTCCAAGATCGGCTCCGTCAAGGACCTGCTCCCGCTCCTGGAGAAGGTCATGCAGTCGGGCAAGCCGCTGCTGATCATCGCCGAGGACGTCGAGGGCGAGGCCCTGTCGACCCTGGTCGTCAACAAGATCCGCGGCACCTTCAAGTCCGTCGCCGTCAAGGCCCCGGGCTTCGGCGACCGCCGCAAGGCGATGCTGAACGACATCGCCATCCTCACCGGTGGCGAGGTCATCTCCGAGGAGGTCGGTCTCAAGCTCGAGAACACCTCCATCGACCTCCTTGGCCGCGCCCGCAAGGTCGTCATCACCAAGGACGAGACCACCATCGTCGACGGTGCCGGCTCCTCCGAGCAGGTTCAGGGCCGGGTCAACCAGATCCGCGCCGAGATCGAGAACAGCGACTCGGACTACGACCGCGAGAAGCTCCAGGAGCGCCTGGCGAAGCTCGCCGGTGGCGTCGCCGTCATCAAGGCCGGTGCCGCGACCGAGGTCGAGCTCAAGGAGCGCAAGCACCGCATCGAGGACGCCGTGCGCAACGCCAAGGCGGCCGTCGAGGAGGGCATCGTCGCCGGTGGCGGCGTGGCGCTCATCCAGGCTTCCAGCGTCTTCGAGAAGCTGGACCTGTCCGGTGACGAGGCGACCGGCGCCAACGCCGTGCGGCTCGCCCTGGAGGCCCCGCTCAAGCAGATCGCCGTCAACGGTGGTCTCGAGGGTGGCGTCATCGTCGAGAAGGTCCGCAACCTCCCGATCGGGCACGGCCTGAACGCCGCGACCGGTGAGTACGTCGACATGATCGCCGAGGGCATCATCGACCCGGCGAAGGTCACGCGCTCCGCCCTGCAGAACGCGGCCTCCATCGCCGCGCTCTTCCTCACCACCGAGGCCGTCATCGCCGACAAGCCGGAGAAGTCCGCCGCGCCTGCCGGTGGCGGTATGCCCGGCGGTGACATGGACTTCTGATCCACCCCGGCCGCAAGGCCTGACGGTTGATCAACGTCCTTGACGGGGGCGGCCCTTCCTGGGAACAGGGGGTGGCCGCCCCCGGTCTTTTCCTGCGGTATGCTTGATCCAGAGCCGGTCGACGTGAACTCCCGTCGCCCGACTACGCGTTGGTGGTCCAAGGAAAGACGCCCCGCTTCCTGCGGGGAGATGCAGGTGCAAGGCCTGCCCGGCGCTCGACAAGAAGCCCGTCCCACGATCTGTGGGGCGGGCTTCTGCCATGTCGGTGGCCAGGATCACAGGGCATTGTGCGGCTGGGCGGGATGCGTGCGCTGTACGAGGCGGTTGTCGCGTATGTACTTTGCACATACCGATGGGTATCCCACTCGTCGACCGTCCCAGTCCCCCAGGAGTGCCTCGCGTGACCGCCCCCGCCACATCCCCGGCCGCCTCCCCCGCCGCCTCCCGTGCCGCCGAGATCCTCTCCCGGCCGGTCTCGATCAACGGCCTGACCGTCCCGAACCGCATCGCCATGGCGCCCATGACCCGGATGTTCTCCCCGGGCGGAGTCCCCGGCGACGACGTGGCGTCGTACTACTCCCGCCGCGCGGCCGCCGGAGTCGGCCTGGTCGTCACCGAGGGCACCTACGTCGGCCACGAGTCGGCCGGAAACAGTGACAGCGTCCCCCGGTTCCACGGCGACGAGCAGCTGGCCGGCTGGGCCAAGGTCGCCGAGCAGGTGCACGCGGCGGGCGGCACCATCGTCCCGCAGCTGTGGCACATCGGCATGGTCCGCAACCAGGGCGAGCAGCCCTACGCCGACGCCCCCGCCGTCGGCCCCTCCGGCCTGCGGCTCGGCGCCGAGGAGCCCACCGGCAAGGCGATGACCCAGCGCGACCTGGACGACGTCATCGGCGCGTTCGCCGAGGCCGCGGCCGCCGCCGAGCGCATCGGGTTCGACGGCGTGGAGCTGCACGGCGCCCACGGCTACCTCCTCGACCAGTTCCTGTGGGCGGGCACCAACCGCCGCGGCGACGCGTACGGCGGTGACCCGGTCGCCCGTACGAAGTTCGCGGCGGAGATCGTGGCGGCCGTACGGGAGACGGTGTCGGCCCAGTTCCCGATCATCTTCCGGTACTCGCAGTGGAAGCAGGAGGCCTACCGCGCGCGGCTCGCCGAGACGCCGGAGGAGCTGGAGGCGATCCTCGCGCCGCTCGCCGCGGCCGGTGTGGACGCGTTCCACGCCTCCACGCGTCGTTACTGGGTGCCGGAGTTCGAGGGTTCCGACCTCAACCTCGCGGGCTGGACGAAGAAGCTGACGGGCCGGACCACCATCACCGTCGGCTCGGTCGGCCTCGACGGGGACTTCCTCCGTGGCTTCGCCGGCGAGGGCGCCCCGCTCAAGGGCATCGACGACCTTCTCGACGCCCTGGAGCGCGAGGAGTTCGACATGGTGGCCGTCGGACGCGCCCTGCTCCAGGACCCGCAGTGGGCGGCGAAGGTCCTCGCGGGGCGGGTCGACGAGCTTCAGCCGTACGACGCGTCGGCGCTGAAGTCGCTGAGCTGACCGGCCTGCCGGATGTCCGTCCGGGCGGAGGCGGTGGGGCTGCCCCCGCCTCCCCCCGGACGTGAAAGTGCCCTGGTCGTGGCGATCAACTCCGGCTAGCGTGGCGGAACATGCGGATTCTTCATCTCTCGGACACCCACGTGGAGCGCGTCGACGGGCCGAACAGCAACGGCGTCGACGCCACCGACTCGCTGCGGCTGATGCTCGCCGAGTTGCGGCATGTGCGGGACGTCGACGCGGTCGTCGTCACCGGGGACATCGCCGACGACGGGGCGGCGGAGGCGTATGCGAGGGTGCGGGAGCTCGTCGGTGACTTCGCCCGGCCGCTGCACGCGCCCGTCTTCTACACGACCGGCAACCACGACGAGCGCGAGGCCTTCGGCAAGGTGCTGGGCAGCGGGCACACGGAGCCGCAGACGGTTCTGGAGACCGATGCCTCGGAGCGGGCCGCGGTGAGCACGGTCGGCGGTTACCGCTTCGTCACGCTGGACTCGCTTGTGCCGGGGAAGGTGTACGGGCGCATCAGCGAGGACCAACTCGACTGGCTGCGCGGGGTGTTGAGGACACCGGCCGAGCGCGGCACGGTGCTCGCCTTCCACCACCCGCCCCTCAGTCTCGGCCTGTCCGTGACCCAGCCGGTCTTCGGGCTGCTCAACCCCGGGGAGCTGGCGGCGGCGATCCGGGGGAGTGACGTACGGGTCGTGCTGACCGGGCACTTCCATCTCCAGCTCTTCGGGATACTGGAGTCGGTGCCGGTGTGGGTCACGCCGGGGGTCGTCAACCGCACCGACCTGACGACGCCGTACGGCACCGAGCGGGCGGTGCGCGGGGCATCGGCCTCGCTGGTGGAGCTGGGCGGGCCGACGAGCCCGATGTTCCACACCCTGCACGCGCGGGACCCGCGGGCGCACGAGACCGTGTACGAGCTGGACGAGGAGCAGACCCGGGCCGTGGTGAAGAAGCACGGTCCGCCTCGGTCCGAGTTCTCTGTCTGAGCCGACCAGGAGGAGTTCGACGATGACGTCAGCCGGGAACCTCGACGTACGGACCGCGGCCGGTGCCGTGCGCGGACGCGCCGAGGACGGGCTCGTGGTCTTCCGTGGCATCCCGTTCGCCGAACCGCCGGTGGGCGAGGCGCGGTTCCAGGCACCCCGGCCCGTGCGGAGCTGGGAGGGGACCCGGGAGGCGTACGAGTTCGGGCCGCCGCCCCCGCACGAGTCGGGGATCCAGGGACGCGCCGGTGTGCTGGACGCGCCCATCGGCGACGACTGGCTGACGGTCAACGTCTGGACTCCCGAGACGGATCCCTCGGCCCGCCGACCGGTCATGGTGTGGATCTACGGCGGCGCCTACAAGCTGGGTCACACGGGCAGCCCCGGCTACGACGCCCAGCACCTCGCCCGCGCCGGTGACCTGGTCGTCGTCACCCTCAACTACCGCGTGGGCATCGAGGGGTTCACCCTGCTGGAGGGCGCGCCCGCGAACCGGGGACTGCTGGACCAGGTGGCCGCGCTGGAGTGGGTGCGGGACAACATCACGGCGTTCGGCGGCGACCCCGGGCAGGTCACGGTGTTCGGGGAGTCGGCGGGCGCGGGGTCCGTCGCCTCCCTGCTGGCGATGCCGGGCGCGCGCGGACTGTTCGGGCGGGCCATCGCGCAGAGCGTGCCCGGCACGTACTTCTCCGCCGAACTCGCCCGGGACATCGCGGTGGAGATCGGCAAGGAGGCCGGCCTGGCGCCGACGGCCGCCGCGCTGTCCGCCGTGGACCCGCGTCAACTCCCTGCGGTGGGCGAGCGGTTGAGCCTGCGGATGCGCGAGTACGACGACCGGTGGGGCCAGGTGGCGCCCACCGTCACCCCCTTCTCTCCCGTCGTCGACGGCGAGGTGCTGCCCTGCACGCCCTGGGAGGCGCTGGCGGCGGGCACGGCCCGGGACGTGGAACTGCTCGTCGGACACAACCGGGACGAGTACCGGCTCTTCCTCTTCCTCGCCGACCGGTTCGGCAAGATCACCGAGGAGCAGGCCGCCTCGGCGCTGCGGATGTTCGCGCCGGGCCCTGACGGCGAACGCTCCTACCGCGAGGCCTTCCCGGACGCCACATCGACCGAACTCTACGAACGCGTGCAGACGGACTGGCTGTTCAGCATGCCGTCCCTGCGGCTGGCCGAGGCGCACGTCGCCGGCGGCGGCCGCGCCCACCTCTACGAACTGACCTGGCCCGCACCGGGGTTCCGCGGTGCGCTCGGCGCCTGCCACGGCCTGGACATCCCGCTGCTGTTCGGCACGTACGACGCCGATCTCGGCCAGCTGCTGTTCGCGGGGAGCGGGGTCCCGGAAGAGGCCAAGGAGCTGACCGTGCTCTTCCAGTCGGCGTGGGCGGCGTTCGCGCGGACCGGGGACCCGGGATGGCCCGCGTACGACGCCGAGGACCGCCTGACCCAGGTCCTGGACGCGGAGCCGCAGGTACGGCCGTATCCGGAGGAGGCGTCACGGCGACTGTGGGAGGGGCACGACTTCCTGGCGCTGCCGCTGCTGAAGTAGGCCCCGGTGTCGTGACTGCGACTCAGTGTGTCCAGTAGCCGCCAGAGGGGCGGGAGCCGTCATCGCCGAAGGCAAGTTCGCCTGAGGCGGCCGGACTTCTGCTTTCGCGGGTGGGACGTAACCCGGCGTCCACAGCGTCTTCAGAGTGTGGACGACGAACAGGATCTCGGATGAAGCGCCGGTACGAAGAGGAATTCATGGCGTTCGCCGCTGCGCGATCCGCACCTCTGTTCCGCTCCGCGTGTGTGCTCACCAGCGGTGACATGCACCTCGCGGAGGACCTGGTGCAGGACACGCTGGGCCGGATGTATGCCAACTGGCGCAGGATCGAGCAGGTGGACGACCCAGCGGCCTACACCCACACGGTGCTCGTACGGACCTACCTGTCCTACCGGCGCCGACGCAGCAGCTCGGAGCAGCCCACCGACACCCTGCCGGACTCCGGTGCCGCCACCGAGCACGACACCACGCTGCGGCTCACGTTGCTCGACGCGCTCGGCCGGCTCTCCGCCCGGGACCGGGCCGTGCTGCTCCTGCGCTACTGGGAGGACCGCAGCGTCGAGCAGACCGCAGCGATCCTCCAGGTCCGACCGGGCGCGGTACGCAACCAGAGCATGCGCGCGCTCGCACGGATCCGGGACCTTCTGGGCCACGAGCTGTCCGAGCTCGTCAGCCCCTGACCCCGGTGCCACCGCACCTGCCCCTCCCTCTTCACCGACCCCGAAACGCGGTGACCCGCCATGCCCATCGAAGAAGACTTCACCGAAGCCCTCCGCACCAGCGTCCTGACCTTCGAGCCACCCAGCACCCCGTCACTTGTGCAGGCCGGAATCCGCAACGGCCGACGCAGGCGCCGCCGCCGCGCCACGGCCTTCGGCGTGAGCGGGGCAGTCGCACTCGCGCTGGTCGGGTTCGGCGTGACAACCGTTCCGGGACTGCTGTCCGACGGGCGAACCGCCGACCACCCGCTCTCCAGCCCGGCGGCCTCAGCCCCGAGCGGCTCCGCCACGGCATCCGCCACCCCGAAGCCGACCTTCACCGGCGCACTGCCCGGCGACCGCGCCCTCACCACCCTGACCGCGCTGCTGCCGGACGGCCTGACGCATTCGAGCCCGCCCGGCGGCAGGAAGTCCGGGCAGCTGTGGGTGGACGACGGCCACGGCACCTCGCTGCTCGAGGTGCACGTCTCCCGGCTGACCTCCACCACTGCGATCCGCGACCATGTCTTCGCCGGCGCGACACCTCTGCCCGACGGCAGCCTGGTCCAGTCCCGGCAGGCACCACCCGGCACGGACCCCGGGCACGAGACGGTGAACGTCCTGCGTCCCGACGGGCTCTACGTCACCCTCATGCAGTGGGAGGCACCGAGTCAGAAGCCTCCCTCGACCCGAACCACACCGATCCTGACCCTCGCTCAACTGCGGGCCATCGCAACCAGCTCGCAGTGGCGGTAACGGCGGTATCGGCAGGCGACGCCCTGACTAGAGGTTCCCCAGCGGTTCGATGTCCATCCTCACCGGGGTGCCCCACACGCGCAGGACCTCGTAGTCGGTGAACTCGTGGACGAGGCGGTACGCCATCGCCGCGTGCGGGCCGCGGCGCTGGGCGGTGATGAACAGCTCGGCCTCGTGCCGGTCCCGCCTCGGCGTTCCGCACAGCTGCCACTCCTGGCCCGTCCACTGCTCCGGCAGCCAGCGCTGCTGCGGCTGCGGGCGGTCCTCACGGACGCCGTAACGGGAGGGCGCCGGGGCGGTGGACCGGGACTGGGCTCCGGGGCCGTTGATCTCCGTCCGCCGGGCCGCCCTGCGGCGCGTCTCGCACAGCAGGCACAGGTCGTGGGCGTTCTCGTCGACCGGGCCGTTGGGATGCTCGGCGCAGCGGGTGGTGGGGGCGGCGGCGGTGACACTGTCCTCCAGCAGCTCCACGGCCCGCTTGAGGTCGGCCTTCACCTCGTACAGCTTGGCGTCGGAGGTGTCGCCGGCGAGGGCCTCTCCATGTTCGCCGAGGAGACGGAGGGCGCGGCCTAGGGCGGTGAGCTGGGCGTGGTTCATGGTGTCAGTCCGCGTAGTCCTTGAGTTCTTCGGTGTCGAGGGTGATGTCGACGGGCGAAGGGAGCTGGATGGTGGCACCCCAAGGGTACGAGGGCGACTGCTGGTACCGGCCTTCCTTGGGCTCGTTGTGGACCACGACGGTGTGGTTGTCGCGGTCGATGAGCAGGTAGACGGGGATGTCGGCCTCGGCGTAGCCCACGGGTTTGTCGATGCGGTCGCGCTGGTTGGTGTCGCGGTCGTGGGAGGTGATCTCCAGGGCCAAGAGGATGCCGTTGGCCTGGGACCATTCACCGTGCCCCCTGAAGTGGTCCACGGGCACGAGCGCCGCGTCAGTGCGGGCGCGTCCCTTGCGATAGGCCTCGGCCTTGACGCCGGACTCCGGAGTGAGATCGAGGTCGGGGCGTTGGGCGAGGAACTGGCGCAGCAGCCACATGTAAATGGAGCGGTGGTTGCCGTCCGGCATTGCCTTGACCTCTAGTTTTCCGTGGACGTACTCAAGCCGGACGGTCTCCGGTGCCCGGCGCTCCAGCTCTTCGAAGTCCTCGACGCTGAGCGGATCCCGAGTGCGGAGCCGTCCGTCCACGATTTCGAGGTGCACGTGCGCCGGGGCGGCTGCCGCGAGTTCCTCGAAGTCCTCGATGGGCATCTGCGGGCGTTCGGCGGTGCTGGGTGTCATGGCTTCGCCTCCTCCCTTCCATCGTGCCCCGGGGTGGTGACGTCGGACCGTAGGAGCGGTCATACGGGTGTCCTGTCTTCTCGTTCTCGTTCCAGGGACATCGCAGCCCGGATCCCGTCCGACAGGGTGTGGATCACGGAGGCGGACGGGAGTGTGGTGGGGCGCGAGGGAGTGCGTTCGCCTTGGCAGCCCTTGCACACGCCCCCTGGCAGGGCCTCCGGGCGGCCCGGTACTCGACACTCGGCGCACTCCAGGAGCCGGCGGGGTGGGCGGGGTGGGCGGGGTGCGGGCTCCGGTTCCGGTTCTGGTGGGAGTTTGCTGGTCAGGCGGGCGCGGACGAAGGACGCCGCGTGGTGGACGGGCGAGGGCAGGCCGTCGCTCAGGGCGCGGATCACGGCCTCGTCGGAGGCACCGCGCGCGAACCAGTCCGTCAGCATCGGGGCGAGGGCGTCGCACTCGGCCTCGGAGAGGGAGAGTGCGGGGGCCGTGCGGCCCAGGGCTGCCAGGAGGATGTGGGCGCGCGAGCGGGTGGGGCGGGGGCGGACCGAGGGTTCCTCGGGAACGTCACCCCTCGTGAAGTCGGCCCACCAGTCGTCACCTTGTGCGGTACGCGAGAACCACGACCGAGTGATCCAGCGAGAACTGCCGGACTCGGAGTCCACGCGCTCGCGCCCCCGCCGCAAGTGGCCCGCCTGCTGAAGGCGGTTGAGGGCGGTGCCGAGAGCGCACTGCCCATACGGCAGCTGCTTGGCCAGCGTCTTTACGGAGATGTCGGCGCCCTCGGCGAGGCGGTCGAGGTACGCGGCGATGGCGGCTTCGCGGGGTGGCAGGTGAGCGAAGTCGTGCGCGGTGCGGGGGCGTTGGCCGGGAGCACTGCGTTTGCCGTACCCAGGGTTCGCCATGGGATGCGGGGTCGCGTGCGCGGGCGGGAGGGCAGGACTAAGCTTGGCGGCAGCCATCGGGATCCCCTTGAGATCTCGTAGGTCAAGCCCCCGCAGGGTGTTGGTAGCACCGGGCGGGGGCTGTTCGTTGTGTGCGCACGCTAGACGATCGTGACGCTGCGTGGCAAGCCGGACGCGTTGGGTCAACTCGCAGGGTGGGTGGGTGGGTTGAGGCCCTCCAACCAATCCTTGAAAACAGATCTCGGAGCTCGGGACTTGAGCTTCGGGGACTTCTAGAGGGCCTTCACCGCATCGACGAACGCCGACCATGCCTGCGGTCCGAGCATGAGCTTCGGGCCTCGAGGGTACTAGTCACGGACGGGGACGGCGGTGGGGTGGCGGAGGGCTGCTTCCAGGCAGTCACCGCCCTGGCCGCTCGGTGGCGGCCGGGAGTGGGACTGTCCGGCGCAGTCCCTCGGGGTCGCGCCGCAGGCCGAGGTGCTGCGGGCGAGGGTGCGCAAGGTCAACAGGGAGGGGTGCGTGCCCTGTTGAAATGAGCCCATGAGCCCCGTGCGCCTCCTCACGCCCCGCGTTCTCGCCGCTCTTCAGGCCTTCAACGACGCCCACCCCTGGTCGCACAACGCCCACTTCCATCCGTGGCTGCTACGGCAGTTGCCCGCGCGCTTCGACCGGGCTCTGGACGTGGGATGCGGCTCCGGGGACCTGGCCCGGCTGCTGACGGCCCGCGCGGCACACGTGCACGGCATCGACAGTGACGGGCGGATCATCGGTGAGGCACGGGAGTTGACCGACCCCGGCCTTCCCGTCGTCTTCTCCGTCGCGGACGTGATGTCGTACGGCGAGGGGCCCTATGACGTCATCACCTGCGTCGCCGTGCTCCATCACCTCCCCCTGGCCGGGGCCCTCGCCCGCTTCCGGAGTCAACTGGCGCCCGGGGGAACCCTGGTGGTCGTGGGCGTGGCCCAGGAGGACACCCGTGTGCAGCGGTTGCTCGGTCTGGTCTCCGTTCCGCTCAACGCGGTCACCGGGTGGATCAAGCACCGGGGCCGGAAGGCGCCGCTTCCCGTCGCGATGACCGCCGTGACCCGGCAGCCCGAAGTGCCGTACACGCAGGTGGTCCGGGAGGTCGGCCGGGTGCTGCCCGGTGCCCGGCTGCGGCGTCGCCTCTTCTGGCGCTACACCCTGGTCTGGTCAGCCCCCCGGTGAGGGCCGTGATCACCGTTCGGCTCGCCCGAAATGCGAAAGTTCGTGGCATTTGGTGAAGATGCGTCCATGACCATCCGCATACGCACGTTCGCGCCGCCGACCGCACTCGCGGCCGCGGCGCCGGTGCCCCTGCTGCCCACCGCGGCACAGGCACAGCCCCGGCCGCAGACGGCCGCGCCCGTATTGGCCAGGCTCCCGGCCGGGTACTGCTGCCAGGACCTGACCCTCGCGGGCGACCCCCGCGTCCTGCCCGCGCTCGACCACGCGGGGCTCAGCGTCCCTGCGGACGTCGGCGTCGGCTGCCACCCGCTCGACTTCACACCCGAGCAGCGCTCCGAGGCGGGCCGCTGGGGACTGCTCGGACCGGGCTGCGTGCCCGCCGGCTCCTCGCAGGAGTCGGAACGTCACCGGGCACGTCCCGAGGCGGTGACGGCGGCATGATCCGGATCCGTCCGCTGCGCGCCGCGGGTATCGCCCTGGCGGCCGCCGTACTGAGCACCACACCCCTGACCACGGGCGCGTCCGCGGCCCCGGCCTCGACCACCGTGTCGTCGACGACCACGGTGTCGTCGCACTCCGCGCAAGCGCGACCGGCCGCCGTCTGGCCCACCGCCAAGCGCGTCGAGAAGGTCTCCGCGACCAAGTCGGTCACCGCCAGCAAGAACTTCGACTTCACCCGCTTCGTCGGCACCGGCGCCCTCGGCGGCGGCGGTCAGGGCGAGGGCCAGGACCCGATCCTGGAGCTGGCCGACGGCGTCACCGTCTCCAACGTGATCATCGGGTCCCCGGCCGCCGACGGCATCCACTGCCGCGGCACCTGCACGCTCAAGAACGTGTGGTGGGAGGACGTCGGCGAGGACGCGGCCACCTTCAAGGGCACCCGCGCCAACCAGACGATGACGGTCGACGGAGGCGGCGCCCGCAAGGCCGCGGACAAGGTGTTCCAGCACAACGGACCGGGCACGTTCGTCATCCGCAACTTCGAGGTGTCCGACTTCGGCAAGCTCTACCGCTCCTGCGGCGTCTGCCGGACGCAGTACACCCGCCACGTCGTCGTGGACAACGTCACCGTCAAGGCCCCCGGCGTCGACGTCGTCGGCATCAACGCCACGCCGTACGGGGACACCGCGCGGCTGTCACGGATCACTGTCACCGGCGACTCCGCCCGCAAGATCGTGATCTGCCAGAAGTTCCGTGGCACGACCTCCGGCGAGCCCGCGAAGACCGGGTCGGGACCGGACGGCAGGAACTGCGTCTACAAGTCCACGGACGTCACCTACAGGTAGGGAACCACCACCATGAACCATCGCCGGAACCTCCTGGTGACCGCTCTCGCGGCGGCGCCTCTGCTGCTGGCCGCCCAGACCGCGACGGCCACCCCGGCCCCCGCCCCCGTCACCGCGCCCGCGCCTGCCGTGGCCAAGGACAGCTGCACGGCGTTCAGCACCGTCAGCATTCCGCCGTACTACCTCAACAACAACGTCTGGGGCGGCAAGAACGCCTCCGGCAAGCAGTGCACCTGGCTCAACTCCTACCGCAGCGGCAAGGCCAACTGGGAGACGTCCTTCGACTGGACGGGCGACAAGACCAGTGTGAAGGCCTACGGCAGCATCGTGCTGGGCTGGCACTGGGGCTGGAAGCAGAGCAACACCAAGCTGCCGATCCGTCTGAACAGCGGCCGCAAGGTGAACAGTTCCTGGGCGTTCAACATCACCCAGAACACGCCCACGGTGATGAACGTCGCCTACGACGTGTGGTTCCACACCAAGGCCAACCCGGACTGGCAGGACCAGCCCCACGACGAAATGATGGTCTGGCTCAACCGCCAGAACGGCGCGGGCCCGCTCGGCACGAAGCGTGAGAGGGTCACCGCCGCCGGTTCCACCTGGGACCTCTACGTCGGCAAGATCGTCAACAAGGACAGCAGCGGCAAGGTCGTCAGCAGCTGGAACGTCTACTCGTTCGTCCGCGTCGCCAACACCAACAGCGCGACGACCGACCTGACCGCGCTGGCCAACACCCTGGTGTCGAAGCGGCTGTTGGCGAACACCTCGTATCTGACCAGCGTCGAGGCGGGCACCGAGGTCTTCACCGGCAAGGGCAAGCTGAGCACCAGCTCGTACTCGGTGAGCGTCGGCTAGCGTCCTCGTCACCGGGTCGTGGCCGCGAGCGCGGCCCGCAGATGGCCGTTCGTCTCCTCCAGGAGGCGGGCGGCCATCGGGCCGTCGACATCGGCCAGGATGGTCAGGATCGCGTTCTTCACCTCGCCGCCGGTGGCGGCCAGGGCGCGCTCGATCTCCTCGTCGTCGGCGCCGGTGGCGAGGGCGACGATCCGGCGGGACCGGGCGCGCAGCTTCTCGTTGGAGGCGCGTACGTCGACCATCAGGTTCCCGTAGGTCTTGCCCAGGCGGATCATCGTGATCGTCGACAGCATGTTGAGGACGAGCTTCTGGGCGGTACCGGCCTTGAGCCGGGTCGAGCCGGTGAGCAGCTCGGGGCCCACGACCACCTCGATGCCGTGCTCGGCGGCCGCGGCCAGCGCGCTGCCGGCGTTGCAGGACATGCCGACGGTCAACGCCCCCAGTGCGCGGGCGTGTTCGACCGCTCCCACGGCGTAGGGAGTACGACCGGACGCGGACACCCCGACCACGCTGTCCACGGCGGTCACCGCGAGCCCGTCCAGGTCGGCCCGTGCCAGCTCCGCGGAGTCCTCGGCCCCTTCGACCGAGGTGACCAGGGCCTCGGGGCCGCCCGCGATCACCCCCACGACCTGCGCGGGGTCGGTGTTGAAGGTGGGCGGGCACTCGGAGGCGTCCAGTACCCCGAGCCGCCCGGCGGTACCGGCCCCGGCGTAGATCAGCCGTCCGCCGCGGGCCATGCGTTCGGCGATCGCGTCGACGGCGGCGGCGATCTCGGGCAGCCGCCGCGCCACGGCCGCGGGGACGGTGGCGTCCTCGCCGTTCATCAGCCTGGCGATGTCGAGGGTCGGCAACCGGTCGACATCGGCGAGCTCGGGCCGGAAGGCCTCGGTGGTCAGGGTCTCCAACTGGGCTTGCAGATCACGGGGGTCGGAGGTGGAGGTCATGGTGGAGCGGCTCTTTCTTCGTGACTGACGTCGTGACTGACTTCGTGACTGACGGCTGCCGGGAAACTCGTGTCTACCTGCGGTGCCTGTGCGCCAGCGCCTCGTACGACGCGGCCAGCGCAGGCGCCGCCGTCTCGTACGTCCGCTGCGCCACGCCCACGAACAGGCAGTCCACCACCAGCAGTTGACTGGTCCGGGACGACATCGCCGCAGGCCGCAGTTCGCTCTCCCGGGCCGTGGACGTGGTCAGCACATGATCGGCGTACTGGGCCACGGCACCGCCGGGACGGCCGGTGATCGCCACCGTCGTGGCACCGTGTTCGAAGGCGACCCGCAGGGGCTCGATGACGTCCCCCGTGGACCCCGAGTGCGTGATCGCGATCGCCACGTCCCCCGTGCGCAGTTGCACGGCGTTCGTGACGGCCAGGTGCGGATCGCTGTGCGCCTGCGCTATCCGCCCTATCCGCAGCAGCTTCTGCGTGAGGTCCTGCGCGACGAGACCGGAGGCCCCGACCCCGTACACGTCGATACGCCGGGCCACGGCCGTCGCGGCGACCGCCGCGCCCAGCTGCGCGGTGTCCAGCCCGGCCGCCGTGTCGGCGAGGGTCTGCTGCTCGTCGTACGCGAGTTTCGCCACCACGTCGGCGATCGGGTCGTCCACCGCGATGTCGGTGGTGATCGCGGGCGCCCGCCCGGACTGCTGCTGCGCGGCGAGTCCGGCGAGGGCGAGCCGCAGGTCGCGGTACCCGGGATAGCCCAGCAGCCGGGCCGTCCGTACGACGGTCGCCTCGCTCGTCCCCGTCAGTTCCGCGAGGCCGGTGACGGTGAGCGCGGCACACCCCGCGGGGTCCTTCGCCACGGCCTCCGCGACCCGCTGCATGGACCGGGTCATGGTCGGACCCAGCGTGCGCACCTTCGCGGCGAGGGCGCTGCCGAAAATTTCTTTCACTTCCTGGGGCACGTATGAAAGATATTTTCGGTCGGTGCCGGGGTCAAGACTGCGCACAATGGGTGCATGGACCACTCCGACACCCCCGGCGCCCCCGACCCGTCCGACACTCCGGTCAGCCCTCTGGAACGGGCGTTGCACGCGGCACGCGCCCTCGTGCTCGCCGACCTGGCCGCGGGCGAGGTCGCCGCGGCGGACGTGGTGTCGATGGTCGAGGACTCCGTCGTACAGCGGCGGTGGTGGGTGGAGCAGTGGCCCGAGGGCGCCGGGTACGTGGCGGGACTGGTCGCGCAGGACGTCCAGGACGCGCTTCTGGAGCGGTACGGCCGCTGGCCCCTGTGCCCGGTGTGCGGCTCCGGCGACCCGCACGCCCTGGAGGTGGAACCGGAGCTCGGTCCCGACCCGCACTGGGTGTGCCACAAGGCGGGCGTGAAGGTCGCGGCGGTCGGCTCGCTGGGGACCGCGACGGGCGGGACACCCTCCTCGTGACCGTGTACATAGACCCGCCGACCTGGCCGGGCCACGGCCGCATGTGGTCCCACCTCATCAGCGACGAGTCGTTCGACGAACTGCACGTGTTCGCCGACGGGCTGGGCGTCCCGAGGCGTGCCTTCGAACGCGACCACTACGACATCCCCTCCCACCGCTACGCCGACGTGGTGGCCGCGGGCGCGGTGGAGGTCAGCAGCCGTGAGGTGGTACGGCTGCTGACGGGGGCGGGGCTGCGGCGGCCGAAGGGGCGCCGGTGGTCAGCCGGTCCGGGCGAGGCGGACGTACAGCCGTAGGCCCGGTTCCGAATCCTCGTACGCCTGCTCCTCCTCCACGGACGCCCGGCTGAAACCGGCGCGGGCGATCACGCGCTGGGAGGCCGCGTTGTCGGGCTCGATGGTGGCGCAGAGACTGCGGACGTCGTCGCGGGCCAGGGCCCAGTCGCTCAGGGCGTGCAGGGCCTCGGTGGCGTAGCCGTTGCCCCGGGCGCTCTCGGCGAGGTCGTAGCCGACCTCCGCGCGGCCGTCCTCGTCGGGGACTCCGTGGAAGCCCATGCCGCCGATCGCGCGGCCGTCCTTTCGCCGTACGAGGACGAACAGGCCGAACTCCGGGCGGTGGACGCCGGCTTCGTAGGCCTTGACGGTCATGCCGGCGGCCTCGCGGGTGCCCTCGAAGGGGCCGTCCTCGACCCACTCGAAGTCACCGTCGCCACCCGCGGCCAGGTCGGCGGCGGACGCCGGGTTCACGCCCTGGAGGGTGAGGCGTTCGGTGGGCAGGACGAGGGTGTTGCTCCACTTCCACTCGGTGCGCGGGGCGCGGCCGGGCAGGTCGCCGCGGCCGGTGGCCCACAGGAGGGTGCGCCAGGCGTCGGGACCGGGCTGGACCTCGGGGAAGATCCGGGTCAGCACGTACTCGGGGAGGTGGGCGGGGGGTTCGTACGTCAGGCCCAGGCCCTCCGTGATGTCGTGCGTGTGCAGGACCACCTCGGCGACGCCCATCGCGGCGAAGCCCTCGCGGTTCGCGCTGCGGAAGGGGTACGGGTGGAAGGCGCGGACCTCGCGCGGTGTGGTGCGGAGCGTCGCGGCGAACAGTGTGGCGGCCGTCTCGATCACCTGGAGGGCGCCCTCGGCGTCGGTGCCGTCCTCCAGGTAGGTCTCGAAGGGGACCCACCTGTCCTGGACGCGGCTCACCAACTGGCCCGCGTACGCGAAGAGATCGTTCGCGATGTGCTCGGCCGTCTGGAGGCAGTTCCAGTCCATCCGGCCGGCCGGCCCCTTTGTCCAGTCCCGGTTCACCGCCGTCCGCAGCACCGTCACCGCGTCCGCGACGGCCTCCGTCACCCGTTCCGCGCCCAAGTCCCCGCCCTTGTCTGTCATGCGGGCAGGCTAAAGCGCCGGGCGCCTCAGAGCGACAGCATTTCCAGCTCCGAGGCGAGGTTGTAGCGGGCCGTCGCCTCCCACTCCCGCTCCCCGTGCGGCGTCCTGAACAGCCGTGGCAGTTCGAGCAGTTGGCGCAGGATCGCGGACCGTCCCTCGCGGAAGGCGTCGGTCGGGACGAAGCCGTACTCCTCGCGCACGGAGGCCGTGTAGGCGGCGTAGGCGGCGGGCGGGGCGGCGAGGATCGCGAGGTCGGCGTCGCACAGGACCTGGCCGTCGCGGTCGTCGGCGGCGGGGGTGTGGGTGGTGGTGAGGCGGACCAGGCGGGCCACCTCGGCCGTCCTGTCGTCCGGGACCCCGGCTTCGGACAGGGCGCGTTCGGCGAGGCGGGCCGAGCGCTCCTCGTTCTCGGAGCGGTCCGGGAGGTAGACGGCGTCGTGGAACCACGCGGCGAGGCGCACCACGTCCGGATCGCCGGCGTACGCCTCCAGCACGTCGACGTGGTCCAGGACCGCCGTGAGGTGGGTGAGTGTGTGGTACCGCCGCTGCGGTTCCTGCCAGCGGGCGAGCAGGTTGTCGGCGTACGGCGCCGGGTCGGGGCCGTCGGACCCGGGCCGGGCGTTGTCCAGGGCGCGGGCGAAACGGACGCGGAGGTCGTCGAGGTCGGCCATGGCCTCATTGTCCCGCGCGTTGCCTCTCGGCGTACTCTTGAATTGGACTAGACCTGTATGGGCCTCTATAGGCCTGTAGCCGCCCGAGACCGTCGACGAATGGGGTCCCATGAGCAAGCGTGCAGTCCTGGAGGTGATCGCCCTCGGCGTCGAGGACGCGGCCGCCGCCCAGGCCGGAGGCGCGGACCGGCTGGAACTGGTCACCGACATGGCGGCGGACGGCCTGACGCCGACGGTTGCCACGGTCACCGCGATCCGGGCCGCCGTGGACATCCCGGTGCGGGTGATGCTGCGGTTGTCGGACGGGTTCGGGGCGGGGGACGTGTCTCGGGTGGTCCGGGCGGCACGGGAGCTGCGGGGCGCAGGGGCGGAGGAGTTCGTGCTCGGCTTCCTGGACGCCTCCGGTGAGGTGGATCTGGCGGCCGTGGAACGGGTCGTCGAGGTGCTGGACGGGTGCCGCTGGACCTTCCACCGCGCCATCGACCACGCGGCGGACCGGGACGCACTGCGCAAGCAGATCGACGGCCTGCCGGGACTGGACACATATCTGACGGCCGGGTCCGCCACCGGAGTGGAGGAAGGGCTGCCCACGCTGCTCGCCGAGGCGGCGCGGCGCGGGGAACCCGGGTACGAGCAGCGGCTGTTGGTGGGCGGGGGGCTGCGGCTGGAGCACGTGCCGCAGCTCCTGGCCGCCGGGGTCGACGGCTTCCACATCGGCGGTGCGGCCCGGCCGCAGGGCTGGGGACAGCCGGTCTCGGCGGCGGCGGTCGCACGGTGGAGGACGGCCCTGGACGGCGGCTGAGCGATCCGCTGGATGTGCTGCGCCGGGTCCGTGGCTGCTGCGGCCGTGCGGCGCGGCCGCAGCCGCAGCCGCAGCCGTGACGTCGGGTGCGCTGCATCGACACGGCTGCTGAGCGGCTGCGCGGGTATCGGGCCCTCCCTGGTGGACGCCGGACGCGGTCCTCGTGGAGCAGGCGGTTCGGGGGCGGCGGCCGGTTGCGTCGCGCGGAAGCGGTGGGTGGCGGCCGCAGCCGTGACGTCGGGTGCCCTGCGTCGATACGGCTGCTGAGCGGCTGCGCGGGTGCCGGGCCTCCACGGGGCGGCGGCCGGTCGTCGTCGCGCGGCCGCGGCCTGTTCAGCCGTTCAGGGGGCGCAGGCACAGAGGCTTGTCGTGGTCCTTGCTGTACATCGGGCCGACGGAGTGATCCCCGGCCGCGCACGATCTCATCCAGAGGTGGACGCGGTACTGCGCGGCCGACGAGTCACAGGGCTCGGGCTTGAGGTCCTCGTAGGGCCAGTTCGCCTCGTTGCGGGCACACGAGCCGACCGTCAGGGTCGGGTATTCGTCGTTCGGGTAGTGGGAAAGACCACTGCTCTCGGTGCTCTCACCGCTCGCACTGTTCCCACCGCTGTCCCCGCTCGGTCCGAACACCGCACCGACGATCAAGAGCACCGTGAACGCGAACACCATCAGGCCCACCAGGCCCATCGGGATCAGCGCCAGGATGCCGGCCGGTCGCTTGAACACCGGCTTGCCAGGGTCGAGCGGCGGCCGGAACCCCGCCGTGACCGGCTCGGGGATGCGCCGGATGCCGGACAGTGCGCTGAGGTTGGACAGCAGGACGAAGGGGGTGATGACCAGCGACAGCGGCCCCCACCAGCCCAGCACCATGGTGTCCGCCTGCATGTCCCGGAAGCTGGCCAGCGAACACGTACGGCAGAACAGCCCCTCGCGTTTCAGGAACCGCATCACCACCAGCATTCCCTGATGGCCCCGGACCGTCATCGGCGCCGCGGGCGTCGCCCCGCACATCTGGCAGGCGGCCACCGGCGGATACGGTCCGGGGGCGGCCATCTGCTGATACGGCGGCCCCGGGACCTGCGCCTGCTGGTACGGGTACGGGTACGGCCCGGGAGCCTGCTGGTACGGTCCCGGCCCCGGTGCCTGCTGGTACGGGTTCGCCCCCGAAGTCGGCTGGTAGGCGGGGTGCGAGGGCGGCGGCGTGCTCAACGGGGGCCTCTCCGGGGGGACTTGACGGAACGGATCAGCACCCTACCCGGCGAGCTGCGCGGGCAACGCCGCCGCATGCGTCACGACCAGCCCCGACACCGCCCGGGTCAGTGCCACGTACAGCCGCCGCAGCCCCGTCCGTTCGTCCGGTTCGCCGTCCACCACGGCCTGCGGCTCGTCCAGTACGACGTAGTCGTACTCGAGACCCTTGGCGAGCGAGGCCGGCACCAGGGTCAGCCGGGTCTCGGCCGTGGTCTCCTCACCGGGGGCCAGGAAGCCGATCCCCGCCGCCGTCAGCGCCGCCGCCAGCTCCGGGACGCGGGCGTCCGCGGCGATGAGACCGGTCGAACCCTCATTGCGCAGCAACTCCTCGCACGCGGCGACCACTTCACCCACGCCGCCGATCTCGCGGAGGTCGAACAGCCCGGGGTTCTCACGGACCGACGCGACCGGTGTCAGGCCCGGTGCGATGTGCGGCAGGAGGCGGGAGGCGTACGTGATGACGTCCGTCGGCACGCGGAAACCCGCCGTCAGCTCCTCGATCACGCCGTCGGACTTGCCGAGATGGGACAGCGCCTCGCCCCAACTCCGGGTCGCCCACGGCGTGGTGCCCTGCGCGAGGTCGCCGAGGACGGTCGCTGAACCGGTCGAGCAGCGGCGGCCGACCGCGCGGTACTGCATGGGGGAGAGGTCCTGCGCCTCGTCGAGGACCACATGACCCAGGGAGTGCGTGCGCTCCACGATGTCCGTCGTCTCGTCGATCAACACCGCGTCCGCGGCGGACCACTTGGCCGCCTTCACGCTCCTCACCGGCTTCGCCCAGCGGATCGTCGCCTGCTCGTCCTCGTCCAGGATCCCGTCCGCGTGCTCGGCGAGGAAGTCCGCGTCCGTCAGCAGACGCAGGACGAGTTTCGCCGGGTCGACGGGCGGCCAGATCTGCTTGACGGCCGCCTTCACCGCCGTGTTGCGGGCCACCGCGTCCTGCACCCGGTCGTCCGGAGCCTCCCCGGACCGCTCCATCTGCACCAGCACGGTGTGCGCGATGCGCTGCGGGAGGGCCTCGCGGGCGGCGCCGTACCGGATGTCCCGGTCGAGCAACTCCCGGACGATGCCCTCGATCTCGTACGCCGGGACCCGCCACCTGCGCGACCCGCGCACGACCATCACCGGTTCGGTGGGCATGGTCACATGCGAGTACACGGCCCGCTTGAGCACCTCCGCCATCCTCGCGTCGCCCTTGAGGACGGCCGCGGCCGCGTCGTCGGTGCCGCGTACCTCGACGTGTGCCACCAGGTCGTCCACGGTCGCCTGCTTCACCGCCAACTCGCCCAGCGCGGGCAGCACTTGCTCGATGTAGTGCAGGAAGGACCGGTTCGGTCCGATGACGAGGGTGCCGGTGCGGGCGAGCCGCTCGCGGTGGGCGTAGAGGAGATACGCGACCCGGTGCAGGCCGACAGCGGTCTTCCCGGTGCCGGGACCGCCCTGCACACAGACCGTGCCACCGAGCCCGGACCGTACGATCTCGTCCTGCTCGGGCTGGATGGTCGCCACGATGTCGCGCATCGGGCCGACGCGCGGGCGCTCGATCTCCTGCTGGAGCAGCTTGCTGGTGGCCGCGGCCTCCTCGGGGTCGGACAGGTGCTCGTCCTCGTACGCCGTGATCTCGCCGCGCGTGTAGCCGAAGCGGCGGCGCAGCGCGATGTCCTGCGGGTCTTTCTTGGACGCCCGGTAGAACGGCTGCGAGACCGGCGCGCGCCAGTCGATCACCATCGGGTCGCCGTCGTGGTCGTGGACGTGCCGGCGACCGATGTAGAAGCGTTCGCCGTCCGCGCCCTCGGCCCGGTCGACGCCGGGGGAGTGCAGGTAGTCGAGGCGGCCGAAGAACAGCGGGGTGTCGCTCAGGTCGGCCAGGGCCTTGATCCGCTCGCCGATCTGGCGGGCCAGCACCTCGGCGTTGACCCAGTTCGCGGTGACGTCCTTGATGTTCAGCGACTCGGCGTCCTCCCGCATGGCACGCAGGGCGGCACGGGAACCGGCGAGGTGGGAGCGTTCGCGGGCGAGGGGGTCGTCGGCTACGGGCGCGGGCGTGGACGGCCTGGACAAGGGGGTGCCTCCGAAGGTGCTGCGGGGTGGGCGGCTGCCGGGTGGACGGCAGCGCTGTACCGGCCGGTTTCCGTCCGGTCGGCGGCACTCCGGGAGGGAGGCGGGCAAGAGCGGAGATCTTAGAGGAGACACCCGGCCGCCCGCCAACCGTTTTTCCGTCCCCTAGGGGATCGACCCTCCGTTCGCTGGGGGAGGCTCCACCCACGGGTTGTACTCAGGTAGCACACGGAAGCGGGACCTGGGACCGATGCCCTCTTTATGCCTGGTCAGCCACTATGGATGCATGAGCGCAGCGACCTTCACCCCAGCCCCCGGTCGCCCGTCCGGGGCGACCCCCCTCTCCGGCGTCCACGGCACCCACCGCCTGGGCACCGCCCTCCGAGCGATCCGCGTCTTCGCCGGCGCCGCCTTCGACGTCGTCATACTCGGTGAGTACGGCGAGGAGGCGGGCGTCCGCCGCCGCCGCTGATCAGGCCCCGTCCGCCAGCAGCTCGTCCGCGTCCACGATCCGGTAGGCGTACCCCTGCTCCGCCAGGAACCGCTGGCGGTGCGCGGCGAAGTCCTGGTCGATCGTGTCCCTCGCCACCACCGAGTAGAAGTGCGCCTGGTGCCCGTCGGCCTTGGGCCGCAGCACCCGCCCCAGCCGCTGCGCCTCCTCCTGCCGTGACCCGAAGGTCCCCGAGACCTGGATGGCGACGGTCGCCTCCGGCAGGTCGATGGAGAAGTTCGCGACCTTGGACACCACCAGCACGCTGATCTCACCCTCCCGGAAGGCGCCGAACAGCTTCTCGCGCTGGGCGTTGGACGTCTCGCCCTTGATGACAGGAGCGCCCAGATGCTCGCCGAGTTCGTCGAGCTGGTCGATGTACTGACCGATCACGAGGATCTGCTGTCCGGCGAAGCGCCGCACGATCGCCTCGGTGACCTTCCGCTTCGTCGCGGTCGTGGCACAGAAGCGGTACTTCTCCTCCTGCTCCGCGGTGGCGTAGGCGAGCCGCTCGGAGTCCGTCAGGTTCACCCGGACCTCGACACAGTCGGCGGGCGCGATGTACCCCTGCGCCTCGATCTCCTTCCACGGCGCGTCGAACCGCTTGGGTCCGATGAGCGAGAAGACGTCCGACTCCCGCCCGTCCTCACGCACGAGGGTCGCGGTCAGTCCCAGCCGCCGTCGCGCCTGGAGATCGGCGGTGAACTTGAAGACGGGCGCGGGCAGCAGGTGCACCTCGTCGTAGAGGATCAGCCCCCAGTCCCGGGAGTCGAAGAGCTCCAGGTGCGGGTAGACGCCCTTCCGCCTGGTCGTCAGCACCTGGTAGGTGGCGATGGTGACGGGCCGGATCTCCTTCCTGGTCCCGCTGTACTCGCCGATCTCCTCCTCGGTGAGACTCGTCCGCTTGATGAGCTCGTGCTTCCACTGGCGGGCCGAGACGGTGTTGGTGACGAGGATGAGGGTGGTCGACTTGGCCTGCGCCATGGCCCCGGCGCCGACGAGGGTCTTGCCGGCACCACAGGGCAGCACGACGACCCCGCTTCCGCCGTGCCAGAAGTTCTCCACGGCCTGCTTCTGGTAGGGCCTGAGCGCCCACCCGTCCTCGTCCAGCTCGATCGGGTGCGCCTCACCGTCGACGTATCCCGCGAGGTCCTCGGCGGGCCAGCCCAGCTTCAGCAGCGTCTGCTTGATCTGCCCGCGCTCGGAGGGGTGCACGGCCACGGTGTCCGGGTCGAGCCGCGCCCCGACCAGCGGTGCGATCCGCTTCGAGCGCAGGATCTCCTCCAGCACCGGGCGGTCGGTGGTGGTGAGGACGAGTCCGTGCGCGGGGTGCTTGCTCAGCGTCAGCCGCCCGTACCGGTCCATCGTCTCGGCGATGTCGACGAGCAGGGCGTGCGGCACCGGATACCGGCTGTACTTCACCAGCGCGTCCACCACCTGCTCGGCGTCGTGCCCGGCGGCCCGCGCGTTCCACAGCCCCAGCGGTGTCACCCGGTAGGTGTGGATGTGCTCCGGCGCCCGCTCCAGCTCGGCGAACGGAGCGATGACCCGACGGCACTCGTCGGCCTGCTCGTGATCGACCTCGAGGAGCAGGGTCTTGTCGGACTGGACGATGAGAGGACCGTTCACCTACGTACACATCCCTTCGGCACGGCCAAACGTCCAGTGTGCCCCATCAGGCGTGCCCGTTCCCCCCTCAGTCCTCCGCCAGCTCCGCCACCCCCGTCACCCGGTGCAGCGGGTACGTCCTGACCTCGTCCGCGGTGTGGTCGTACGCCGTCACGAAGCCGCCCTCGACGCGGAGGGGTGCGATGACGCGCTGGCTGGCGGCGCCCTCGGCGTTGACGTAGCCGATCCACACGGCCTCGCCGGTGAGGACGGCGGCCTGCATGGTGGCGAGGGTCTCGGCGGAATCGGTGCGGGGGAGTTCGCCGGTGGCCGGCGCGGGCCGGTCGGTCTGTCTGCGGGGGGCCGTGGAGGCCAGGTCGCCCGCGCGGATGGCCCGGATCGCGGCCGAGAGGAGGGTCGCGTCGGGGATCGGGGGACCGTCGGGGACGGGTTCGGGGGCCGCGCGCGGCGGGGTGCGGTGGGCGAGGGCGCGGGTGATGAGGACGTCGCCCTCCGCGGACTCGGCGGCCGGGGCGAAGCCCATCGCGCGCAGGCCGTCCAGGAGTGACGCCGGGTCGGCCTGCGCGGCCAGCACCGTCGGGGCCAGGCGGCGCAGACGCAGGCCCGCGGCGCGCTTGTCGGCGAGGATCTCGTTGAGCAGGGCGTCGTCGTCGCAGCGGACGTACGCCGAAGCGGCGCCGACGCGCAGGTGGCCGTGCTTTCGGGCCACGTCGTCGATCAGATACGTCAGCGGCTGCGGGATCGGGGTCCGTGAGTGCGCGGCGAGGAAGGCGTGCAGGTCGGAGGCCGACTGCCCGGCGTCCAGGGCCCGCCGCACCGACCCGGGCGTGAACCGGTACACCGTCGCCCCGCCCTTGGACTCCACGTCCGCGAGCACGCCGAGCACATCGGCGAGCGGTCGTTGCAGCGGGCCGGGGGCGACCGCTGTCAGGTCGGCCTGGAGCAGCACGTGATCGAGGGGTTCAGGCAGCAGCGGCGCGAGCAGCCTGGCGGCAGCGGCGGACGCGGTGGCCTGTTCTGCGGGGGAGAGCGGTTCCGGAACGGCGGCGGGGCGATGGTGATGGTGCACGGGGAGCTTGTCCCCGGGGCCCGGGCCGGCCGGCACCGCGTCCGGTGTCTTCGGCGCGCTCGCTCCCAGCAGTGCGCGCCCGTGCGCCGACAACGCCCCCCGCCCCGTCACCCCCAGCAGTTCCGCCTCCTTCAGCGTCCACTCGGCGAGCCGGGACCGCAGGTCGTCCTCACGCTGCGGGCCCCGCAGCGGACGCTCCCAGCGCAGCCGGGCGAGCACCGACGCGGGCGCCGGTGCCGTCCCCTGCGGCAGTCCCGCCAGCAGCGTCAGCACCCGGTGCCGTACCTCGGGCGCCGCACTGCGGTCGAGCCCCGGGCCGAGCGTGGACAGCGTGCGGTCCTTGGCGTCCCGGCCGCCGACAAGACCCGACGTCCGGGTCGCCGTCAGCCAGGCCTCCGCCAGCCGTGTCCAGCGCTGTGCCGAGGGCTGTTCCAGCCACTCGTCGTGGGCCGGGGTCGCCGCGTACCGTTCGTCGGCCTCGCCGTCGGAGGCCAACAGGCCCGCCGCATAGGCCAGTTCGACCCAGAACGCGGCCACCGGTTCCGCCAGGTCCAGGGCGACGGCCGTGCGCTTGAGGTCGCGGACGCTGAGGCCGCCCGCCCGCAGCACCGCGGGTCCGCCCTCGTCCCAGTCCTTCAGCAGCTCCTCGACGGTCGCCAGCGCGGTGTACGCCTGCCCGGCCGCCGTCGCGTCCACAACCTGTGGGCGGTGGGTCGCGGCGGCCTCCACGGCCGGCGGCACCGGCGCCACCTCGCGGTGCGCCCGGCCGCCGCGCAGGTGCAGGGCCACCTCCCGGGGCAGTACGACCGTCCCGGGCGCCGTCGGCACCAGCAGCCCCAGGTCCAGCAGGCGCCGCAGATGCGCCGCCGGGTCGGCGGTGACCTGGCCGTACGGCGGCCCCCAGACCAGCCGGGACAGCACCTGCCGGGACTCCTCCGCGAGCCCGGCGAGCAGCGCCGACATCCGCTTCCGGTCGGTGAACAGGGCCGCCAGTGACGCCACCGCCGACACCGCGTCGTGGGTCGAGCCGAGCCCCGCCGCCGTGACGATCTCCTGGATGCGGCCCGGTGACATCCCCGCCGTCGCCTCCTGCACGCTCGGACCGAGCCCCGTCGGCGACGGATGCTGCGGCGAGGGCGCGAGCAGCTCACGGGCCGTGCGGACCAGCCGCAGCCGGTCGTCGTCGCCCCACACCAGGGCCTGCTCCCGCAGGGCCGCCAGCGCGTGCGGCAACGCCGCCGAGACCGCCGGGGAGCCCTCGTCGCCGGTCAGCAGCGCCAGCAGTTCCGCGTACGGCGCCGGATCCGCCGCCACGGCCAGCGCCTCCGCGGTCTGCAGCGTGAAACGGTCCAGCCGCTCCAGCGCCCGCACCACCGACGCCCGCGTCCCGGCCCGGGTCGCGAGCTGCGTCAGGTCCGTGGGCACGGGGGTGATCAGGTCGGGGCGGGCACGCAGAAGCGCGGCCAGGGAGACGTCGTCCCTGGCCCGGAGCGCTTCCGCGAGGGAGCGCGGCGGTACGGCCGGGTTGCTCATCCGGCCAACGGTAGCGGGTGCGGGGCCGGGGCAGGGGTGACGTACCCGCGCCCGTCGGCGCAGCCCACGCCGTCCCCGGGGGCTGCCGGGGCGCCGCGGACCGGGATGCGGGCCGAACCGGCGGCCGGGCCCGTCCGCCCGACACCTGCCTGCGCTAACGTCGTCCCACGGGGTATCCAACGCACCCGCCCCGGAGGGGACTTCGTGGGTATCGAGAGCGACCAGGTCGTCTACGAGTATCTGAGCCGCGTCGGTGACGTCGCTCACCAGCGGCAGCTGCCGTCGTCCACCCGTATGAGACTCGTCTCGGAGTTGCGGGGCGAGATCGACAAACGGCGCGCCAAGGTCACCGTGGACTCGCCCGCCGCCGTCCGCCGGATCATCGCCCGGCTGGGCAGCCCCGACGAGGTGGTCGCCGCCGCCGGAGGCACCGCGGGCGGTGCTCCGCAGGCGCCGGTCGTCTCCATGCCCGTACAGCGGGACCGGGAGACGGAGGAGACCGGGCGGCCGAAGGGTCTGCGCAAGGCCGTCCCCCGGCCGCGCTCCGACTCCCCGCCGCAGACTGCCCCGGCCGCCGACCGCGACCGGTCCCAGGGCCCTCACCAGGCCGGTCTGGACGAGCTCGGCGACAGCGCCTCGCAGCCCGACTGGTGGCGGGTGGACAGCAGCCCCTTCGGTGTCGGCGACAGTGTGCCGGGCTTCGTGGGCGGCGTGGAGATCCCGGAACTGCTGAAGCCCCCGCCGCCGAAGGAGAAGCCGGCGGAGAAGACGGCACCGATCGTCGAGCAGGCGGTGGAGGTTCCGGCGTCGAGCACGCGTAGGGCCTGGTGGAAGCGCAAGCCGGTCGCGAAGGCCGCGGAACCGGTCGTCGTGGCCGCCCCGGTCCGCCGTCGCCCCTTCTCCCGCGCCAAAGGCCCGGTCGGAGGCGGCTGGAGCAACCCCCTCCTCCTGCTCGCCGCCGCCCTCCTCGTCGCCGGTGCCGTGCTCGGCAACCTGATCGTGCTCGTCGTGGGCTGGCTGATCGCCTGGGCCTCGCGCCGCCTGAGCGACGCGGAGACGAAGTGGGCGGTCGTGTTCCTGCCCGGCCTCTCCCTCACCGCCGGTCTCCTGTGGCTGTGGGGCAGGAACGAGGGCCGCTGGGGCGAGCCCATCGCCGAGGGCCACATGAACGACGCGGTCGCCGAGACCTGGCCGTGGGTGGTGCGCGGCGCGGCCGTGGCCTCGGCACTGTTCCTCGTGTGGCGCTCGCAGCGGCGCCGGTAGGCCACGGAGAACCCGGCCCCGGGTGTCGGACCACTGCGCCGGCGCTGCCTGAGGCGGCTGCGGGCGCGACTCGAATCCCGGGGCGGTATGAGCGACATGGACGACGGCCTCGGCGACGACGGCGCCCTCGACTTCGGTGAGGTGGCGCTGCCGGTCGAGGAGTTCGCCCTCGGTCTGCTGGAGGAGGAGCTGCGGCAGGGCGGGCGATCCCGGACCCCGTACCGCCCGCCCTGCGGCACGTCCCCGGCGGCCCGCAAAACCCGGTGTCGGCCCGCCAGGCCTGCCGGGCACAATGGCCCATATGGCCTCTACAAGCATCCCCGCGCAGCCCCCCGCGGCCGCCCCGACCGTCGGCTTCGACCTCGACATGACGCTCATCGACTCCCGGCCCGGCATCCGCGCCTGCTGGGTGGAGCTGTCCGAGCGGACGGGCACGTACGTCGACGCCGACCTGGTGGTCTCCCGGCTCGGCCCGCCGCTGGCGGAGGAGATGGCGCACTGGTACCCGGCGGACGAGATCGCGGCCATGTCGGACCTCTACCGCGAGCTCTACCCGGTGTACGCCATCACCGGGACCCTCGCGATGCCCGGCGCCCGCGAGGCCATCGAGGCCGTACAGGCGGCGGGCGGGCGAGCGATCGTCGTCACGGCCAAGTGGGAGCCCAACGCCAAGCTGCACATGGAGCACCTGGGCATGGAGCCCGACGCGGTGATCGGCGACCTGTGGGCCGAGCAGAAGGCGCTCGCGCTGCGCGAGCACGGCGCGAGTGTCTACGTCGGCGACCACACCGGCGACGTGCGCGGGGCGCGGGTCGCCGAGGCGTTCTCGGTCGCCGTGTCCACGGGCCCGTGCAGCGCCGAGGAACTCAGCGAGGCCGGGGCGGACGTCGTGCTGGGCGATCTCACCGAGTTCCCCGGATGGTTTTCGGACTACCGTCCGGGTTACCTTCCGGCCCGCGCCTGACGCCTTCCCGCCGCGACGGATTGCAGCACTCCCGCACCGGCCACGACGAAGCCGACGGCCATCAGCATGCTCAATCCGAACATGTATGTCGGAAATGGCGTCGTTCCGAGCAGAAACGGGGCCACGGTGACGAGTGTGGCCACCGCGCCGACGAAGAAGACGATGGCTCCGGTACGGATCAGTCGGTCACCGGGAGCGGCGGAATTCGATTGGGTTTTGTCACGCACCGGACCAGGGTAGTTCCCTGCCCGAAGGAACAACCGGGCGACGTCTTGTCACCGGCCCGTTCACCATTAGCCTTGGAACCGGCGGGTCCCGACGACCCGCCCCAGTGCTATCAAGAGCCGTTTCAGATGCAGTTTTCCGACGAGTACGAGGACGAGGACAGACGTGCCTACCGGCAAAGTCAAGTGGTTCAACAGTGAGAAGGGCTTCGGCTTTCTCTCCCGCGACGACGGCGGTGACGTCTTCGTCCATTCCTCGGTCCTCCCCGCCGGAGTCGAGACGCTGAAGCCCGGCCAGAAGGTGGAGTTCGGAGTGGTCGCCGGTCAGCGCGGTGACCAGGCTCTTTCGGTGACCCTCCTGGAACCCGCGCCCTCGGTCGCGGCGGCCCAGCGCAAGAAGCCGGACGAACTGGCGTCCATTGTCCAGGATTTGACGACTCTTCTCGAGAACATCACGCCGATGCTGGAGCGCGGCCGCTACCCCGACAAGGTCGCCGGCGGGAAGATCGCCGGTCTGCTGCGGGCCGTCGCCGACCAGCTCGACGTCTAGTGAGCGACATACGGACCGAGGCGCCGTCGCCCCAACTCCTGGAGCACATCCGACGGCAGCGGCGCCACACCCTTGAACTGCTGACCGTGTGCGCGGTGGGCCTCGTCCCGTGGACGGTCCTGCTGGCCTTCACGCTGCCCAGCGGCTACACGGTCCGCCAGTGGCGCACCACCTGGGTCGGCTTCGACGTCCTGCTCCTGCTCGCGATGGCCGCCACGGCCGTACTCGGCTGGCGCCGCCACCGGGCGGTGGTCGTGGCGGCCGTCGCGACGGGAGCGCTGCTGGTGTGCGACGCGTGGTTCGACGTGGCCCTGGCCCTGGGCACCCCGGACGTGTGGTGGTCGGCGGCACTGGCGGTGTGTGTGGAACTCCCGTTGGCGGGCTTCCTGATCCACCGGGTGCTGGGAATGTTGAAACTGGCTCAATGGCCGAACGCCCCAAAGGGGTTCACGGAACTGCGCGGCGGGCCGCAATGACGCGTCAGGCGAATGCCAGGGCGTCGGGTCGCAATGCCGGCACGAGACCTTCCGCGGCCGCCCGGGTCAACAGCCCCCGAATCGCCGCATATCCGTCCTCTCCGAGGTCCGCGGTGAACTCGTTGACGTACAGACCGATGTGCTGATCGGCGACAGCGGGGTCCATCTCCTGCGCATGCGCCATCACATACGGCCGGGAAACCTCGGGCTCGTCCCAGGCGGCCCGCACCGAGGTGCGGATGGAGTCGGCGAGCGATGACAACCTCTCCGCTCCCAGTGACCGTTTGGCGATGATCGCGCCCAGCGGAATCGGCAGTCCCGTCGTCGACTCCCAGTGCTCGCCCATGTCCGCGAGCTTGTGGAGCCCGTAGTTCTGGTACGTGAACCGGGCCTCGTGGATGACGAGCCCCGCGTCGACCTTCCCGTCCCGCACCGCGGGCATGATCTCGTGGAACGGCATCACGACGATCTCCCCGACCCCGCCCTCAAGGACGTCCGCCGCCCAGAGCCGGAACAGCAGATACGCCGTCGACCTCTCGGAGGGCACGGCGACCCTGCTACCGGTCAGGTCCGCCCCGGCGTCCCGGGTGAGCACCAGTGGCCCGCAGCCCCGCCCCAGCGCGCCCCCGCAGGGCAGCAGCGCGTACTCGTCCAGGACGTACGGCAGCACGGCGTACGACACCTTCAGCACGTCGAACTCGCCGCGCTCCGCCATCCCGTTGGTGATGTCGATGTCGGCGAAGGTCACGTCCAGCGCGGGCGCCCCCGGGACGCGGCCGTGCGCGAGGGCGTCGAAGACGAACGTGTCGTTGGGGCAGGGCGAGTACGCGATCTGCAAGGGCCGGTGCTGCGCGGGCTCAGTCGTCATGCTGTTTCCAACTCTCCAGTACGGGTGCCAGCTTCCCGAATCCCGCCGTCAGTGCCGCGAGAGCGTCGCCGATGCGCCAGGCGGCCCGGTCGCGCGGGCCGACCGGGTTGGAGACGGCGCGGATCTCCAGCACGGGCACCCCGTGCGCCCCGGCCGCCTCGGCGACCCCGAAGCCCTCCATGGCCTCGGCGAGGGCGGTGGGGTGGCGTTCGCGCAGCGCGGCGGCACGGGCGGCCGTACCGGTCACGGTGGAGACGGTGAGCACGGCTCCGGCCGGCGCCCCGGTCGCGGTCACGGCGTCCCGTACGAGTGCCGCGGGCGGTCGGTGGGTGACGGTCCCGAACCCCAGCTCGGTCACCGGCACGAACCCGTCGGCGGTCTCGGCCCCGAGGTCGGCCGCGGTGATCTCGTCGGCGACGACGAGCGACCCGACCGGCGCGTGCGGCAGGAACCCGCCGGCGATCCCGGCGGAGACGACGAGGCCGTAGGGAGCGCCTTCCGTGGCGGCCCTGGTGAGCGCGGTGGCGGTGGAGGCGGCGGCGAGGGCGGGCCCCACACCGGCGGCGAGGACGTCGACCGTGAGGTGCGTGTCCGTGAACGCGCGGGCCACCGCGTCCCGTTCGACCGGGACGGCGGTGGCCACGAGGATGCGCATCACTGACGGCTGCGGATCAGTAGTCCGAGTTCTCCAGCTTGAAGTTCCACACGCCCTTGTGCGCCTTGCTCTGGCCCGAGGTCGTCTTGTCCTGCTCGACGATGCTGATGTACAGCGTCTTCTGCGGGGCCTGGCCCTGCTGCTGGGCGAAGAGGTCGACGCCCTCGAAGGCGTAGTACGACTTCTTGTACACGTACGTCATCTGCTGGCCGTTGATCCACAGGGCCCAGCCGGTGTCCGCGATCTTCTGGTCGACGCCGACGCGCAGGGTCTCGCTCTGCTTGACCTTGATCGTCTTGACGTCGCCCTTCTCGAGGGCGCACTTGGCGGCCTTCGCCTGGCCGATGTCGTTGCCGTCGTCGTAGCAGGTGGCCTCGGAGCTCACCGAGGCCGAACCGGCCGTGACGGTGACGCGCGGCGTCGGCTTGTCGCAGGCCGACAGGACGAGCAGTCCGGCGGAGACGAGGCCGGCGGCGGCGACGGCGCGGTGGCGTCGCACAGCGCGGTGAACAGGGGCGGCTTCGCCGCGGGGCAGCGTGGTCATGGCGGAAGGTTATCGGGCGGGTACAGCGGTTCCCCTACGCGGGGTCCGGCGTGCCCCGTTCGTTACGCCACACGCGGCGCGCGCCGCCCCTCACGCCACCCGCGCCTTGGGTGAGCCGCCGTGCCGGGACGAGCTGAGCAGCCCCTTTGCGGTGGCCAGCCAGCCCACGGCGACGACGACGGAGGCCACGGAGAGGCCGAGGTAGCCGTTGAGCGGCATGACGATGCCGACGGCGCCGCCGAACACCCAGGACACCTGGAGCAGGGTCTCGGAGCGGGCGAAGGCGGAGGTGCGGACCAGTTCGGGCACGTCCCGCTGGATCAGCGCGTCCAGGGACAGCTTGGACAGGGCCTGTGCGAAGCCGGCGACGGCCGCGAGACAGGCCACCAGGAACGCCCCGAAGAAGATCGCGGCCGTGATCGCCGCGCCCAGCACGAACGCCACCACCGTCAGGATGATGATCTCCGGCCCCTTCGATCTGAGCCAGGCTCCGACCGCCGTTCCGAGCGCGTTGCCGACGCCCGCCGAGACCGCCACCAGGCCCAGGGACACCGCCGCGCTCTCCCCGGTCAGGGGGTGCTCGCGCAGCAGGAAGGCGAGGAAGAAGGTGAGGAAGCCGGAGAGCCAGCGCAGGGCGGCGTTCGCGCCGAGAGCGTGGGTGACGGCGGTGCCGACCGTGCGCAGTCCGGGCCGCTTGACCTCTTTTCGGTGCGGGCCGTGCAGGTGTTCCTCGTCGGCGGCGAGCAGCGCCCTGTCCTCGCCCTTGGCCGAGTCGACCTTCGGCGGCAGGGAGAAGGACAGGAACGTACCCGCGATGAAGATCACGAAGGCGCCGTAGAGCGGCCAGCTCGGTCCGATGGCCTGCAGCCCCGCGCCGACGGGCGCCGCGATCCCGGTCGCGAGGAGCCCGCCCAGGGTGACCCGGGAGTTGGCTTTCACGAGGGAGAAGCGGGGCGGGAGCAGACGTGGCACGACCGCGCTTCTGACGACGCCGTACCCCTTGGAGGCGACCAGCACGCCCAGGGCCGCCGGATACAGCTCCAGGCTGCCGGTGGCGACCGCCCCGGAGATGATCAGGGCGAGCATCGCCCGGGCGAGCATGGCGCCGGCCATGGCGGCGCGGCGGCCGTGCGGGAGGCGGTCCAGGAGCGGGCCGATCACCGGTGCGAGGACCGTGAAGGGGGCCATGGTGATCGCGAGGTAGAGGGCGACGCGCCCTCGGGCCTCGTCGGTGGGGACGGAGAAGAACACCGTGGACGCGAGGGCCACGGTGATCATCACGTCACCCGCGCCGTTGACCGCGTGCAGTTCGATCAGTTTGCCGAGGCCGGACTCGCCCGCCCCGTGCGCGTGGGTCGCCTTGCGGATCCCGCGGGCCGTCCCGGTGAACGGGAAGTGCAGGGCACGCCCGACAGCACGGACGGGCCCTGTCATCCGGCCCGAACCGCCACCGATCCCGGTGGCTCCCTGGGGTGTCCTTGAGGCTGCCACCCCGCAATAGTGCCCCGAGAAAGCTGTGAGTAGTGCGGTTACCGCGCGTATGAACGCATATGAAGTGCCGCCGGAGGCAACGAACCATCACGTCGGTGTAGGCCGAGCGGCGGCGAACAGGTAGCGTGCGTAGCGCGCCGTGGCGAACGTTCTCGGCCGCGCGCCTCTCAAACATCCCGCAGAATGGATGGGAGCAGGTGCGCCCGAGCGCGATCGGGCGCGGACGTCGACGCGGCCCTTCGGTCCGCTCCGTCCGCATCCGCCGCCTTCAGGCCGGCGCACCCGAGTGACGGCGTAGGAGAGAAGCGATACCTGTGAGCGCAGCGACAACGCGAAGCCGCACCCCCGACCGCCTGTGTGCCGAGGCCGTCGACCTCGCCCGTACCGCAGCCGAGGAGGCCGCCGCGCCCGGTGTGGTGGGTGAGCACGCGGGCCTGGTCTCCGAGGGCGATCGTGTCGTCACCCACTACTTCGAGTGCAAGGAACTCGGGTACCGGGGCTGGCGCTGGGCGGTGACCGTCGCCCGGGCCTCCCGGGCGAAGGCGGTCACCCTGGACGAGGTCGTGCTGCTGCCGGGCTCGGACGCGCTGCTGGCCCCCGAGTGGGTGCCGTGGAGCGAACGCCTGCGCCCGGGCGACATGGGCCCCGGCGATCTGCTCCCCACCGACGCCGAGGACCTCCGTCTGGAGCCCGGCTACTCCGGCGAGGACGAGCCGCTGCCGAGCGCGCCCGTCTCCGAGGAGATGGCCGAGCTGGCCGAGGCGGAGGACGCGGACCTCACCGCGGGCAGCCCGTCGCACCTCCCGGTGGTCCCGTCCCGGGGTTCGATCGCCGCGGTCGCCGAGGAGCTGGGCATGCGCCGGGCCCGGGTCCTGTCCCGCTACGGCCTTCATGTCGCCGCCGACCGCTGGGAGGACTCCTTCGGTGCGACGACCCCGATGGCCCAGGCGGCCCCCGCGCCCTGCGTCAGCTGCGGCTTCCTGGTCCCGCTGGGCGGCTCGCTGGGCCAGGCCTTCGGTCTGTGCGCCAACGAGTTCGCCCCCGCGGACGGCCGGGTGGTCTCCCTGTCCTACGGCTGCGGCGGCCACTCGGAGGCGGCGGTCATGCCGAAGCCCCCGCAGCCGGCCGAGCCGGTGATCGACGAGACCAGAGTGGACCCGTTCCCGCTGCGCCCCGCCCGGGACTCCGGCTCGGTGCCGGAGACCGCGGACGAGGAGTCGGCGGAACTGGGCCACTCGTAGGACGGGCCCCGCTCAGGGGCGCTGCAGCACTCGGTCCACCACGCCCTGGGCGGTCACGTGCTGATACTGGTCGTACGGCTTCCCTCCGGCCGTGACCCGCTCACGCAGCCCGAGGTACCGGTACGACTTCGCGTCGAAGAGCAGCACCCGTCCCCCCGATGTCCATGGGCCACCGGCCGGGCCCCCCACGTATCGCACACCGATGGCTGCGCGCCCGTCGACGTCCGTCCGGCCCGGCAGCACCTCGACTCCGGGGACGGCGGCGAGCGCCTCGAACGCCGCGGAACGCAGTCCCTTGGGCAGGAGGGGAGCGCGGAGCAGGCCGGAGAGGAAGACCTGGACCATCGGCCACTCGTCGGCCTTCGTCGGCCTGCCGTACTCCGGATCCCCGCCCATGTCGCGCAGGGTGATCGTCAGTTTGCCCGGCTGGAGGGGCAGTTGCTCCAGCTGCGACCACCTGCGCGGCGGCCAGGTGCCCTCGCCGGGCCGGTCCGCCCGGACCCACTGGGTGTGGCCCAGCTCGCTGACGTAGGACTTCTTGGACCCGTCGACCGAGCTCCAGCTCTCGTCGACGTACGTCTTGCCCGGACCGCCCGAGACCGGCGTCCGCTCGATGACCTCCTTGGTGTAGATGAACTGGTCGTCGCGCGGGGCGACGGGCTTCTCGGTCCGCAGGGCCTCGGCCGCCGCCCCTCGCAGCACGGTGGTCGCGCTCACCGTGCGGGTGCGGGGTGTGTTCTCCCCGGTGTTCTGGGCGACCACCACGGTTGCGGTGACGGCCGCCGCGGCGACTCCGGCCACGGCGACCCGCAGCAGCGGGCGGCGGCCCACGACGGCGGGTGCGGCGGCAGGGGCCTGCATCGCCTGGTACAGGCGGAAGCGGGCGCGGGCACGGGCGGTGTCCGAGAGAGGGGGCGCGTCCGCGTCCCACTCCCTCAGGAGCTCGATCTCATTCATTGCCGGATTCCTCTCGAAGAGCGGTCGGATCGGATCCGCCCAATGCCTCACGAAGTTTTCTGCGAGCCCTGTGCAGCCGCGACCGGACCGTCCCCACCGGCACGCCGAGGGCGGCCGCGACCTCCTCGTAGCCGAGGTCGGCCCAGGCGACCAGCAGCAGCACGTCCCGGTGCCGGGCGGGCAACCGGGCCAGGGCGCCCGCGAGTTCGCTGCGTACGGCCTCCGCGCTGACCCGTGCCGCCACCCGGTCCGCGACCGTCTCCTCGCCCTGGGCGCCGGGGGCGGTCGCGGGCAGCCGCGCGAACGCCTTCAGCCGCCGGGCCTCGGCACGCCGGTGGCGGCCGATGAGGTTGGTCGCGATGCCGAACAGCCACGGGCGGGCGTCGGCCGAGTCCGTGTTGTACCGGAAGCGCTGCTGGAACGCGGTGGTGAAGGTCTCCGCCATCACGTCCTCGGCCGCCTCCGCGCCGAGCCGGCGCGCCGCGTAACGGTGCACCGAGTCGGCATGACGGTCGAAGAGCACGGCGAACGCCTCGGGCTCGTCCCACGACCGTTCGATCACCGAGGCGTCCCTGTCCTGCCCCGTTCTGACGCCCGGTTTGACGGTCATCGGGTTCCTTTCGTCGCTGTGACGCTCTGAAGCTCGGGCTTTCACCTGTACTTCGCCGCTCGCGGGAATCCGGTTCCCCACGGTGACCGGGCGCGGGGCCGCAGGGGCGGAGTCTGCCTCTCCGGTCCTCGCGGTACCTTCGTCGTCACGCCGATGAGGAGAGTCAACGTGAGCAAGTTCGTGCGGCCCGCCGCCGAGGGTGCCGACCCGTTCGGGACCGCCCGGCTCAGGCGAGGTGTGCTGGACGCCTGGGCCACCAGTCCGGCCCGTTTCCGCGAGGACGCCAACGCCGAGGAGGACCTCGTTCTCGGCGGTTACCGGGACCGGCTGGTCGTCGAGCTCGCACAGAACGCCGCCGACGCGGCAGCCAGAGCGGGGGTGCCGGGCCGGCTCAGGCTCACCCTCCGCGAGGGCGTCCTCTTCGCCGCCAACACTGGCGCCCCGCTGGACGCGACCGGTGTCGAGTCCCTCTCCACCCTCCGCGCCTCCGCCAAGCGCGAGCCCCGGGCCGGCGCGGCGGACGAGGCCGGCGCGGTGAGTGCGGTCGGCCGCTTCGGCGTCGGCTTCGCCGCCGTGCTCGCCGTCACCGACGAGCCCGCCGTCGTCGGCCGGCACGGCGGGGTCCGCTGGTCCCTCGCCGAGGCCCGCGACCACGCCGCCGAGACCGCCCGGCACAGCCCCGGGCTCGGCGACGAGGTCCGCCGCCGCGACGGCCATGTCCCGCTCCTGCGGCTCCCGTTCGCCGCCGAGGGCACCGCCCCGGACCCGTACGACACCGTCGTCATCCTCCCCCTGCGCGACCCGGCCGCCACCGACCTCGCCGAGCGTCTCCTGAACGCCGTCGACGACGCCCTCCTCCTGGCCCTTCCCGGGCTGGAGGAGGTCGTCATCGAGACGGACACGACCCGCACGATCAGCCGCCGCACCGACGGCCTCTTCACCGTCGTGGACGACTCGCGCGACGGTACGACCCGGTGGCGTACCGCGTCCGCGCACGGGCCGCTCACCCCGGAGCTGCTCGCCGACCGGCCCGTCGAGGAGCGGCTGCGGCCGCACTGGTCCCTCACCTGGGCGGTGCCCGCCGACGCCGACGGCACCCCGGCGCACCCCCGCACCAGCCCCGTCGTGCACGCCCCGACCCCCAGCGACGAAGCCCTCGGCGTGCCCGCGCTGCTCATCGCGTCGTTCCCGCTGGACACCACCCGCCGGCACGCGGCGCCAGGCCCGCTCACCGACTTCCTCGTGCAGCGCGCGGCGGACGCCTACGCCGAACTCCTCGCCGGCTGGCGGCCGGTGGGCGAGGGCATCATCGCGCTCGTGCCCGGTCCGCTGGGCAAGGGGGAGCTGGACGGTGCCCTGCGGCAGGCGATTCTCGAGCGCCTCCCGCGCACCTCCTTCCTCCCGCCCGCACTCGAGCCCGACGGCGACGCGGAACTGCCCGAGTCGCTACGGCCCCGCGAGGCCGAGGTCGTCGAGGGTGCGGGCGCCGACACCGTGCGGGTGCTCGCCGAGGTGCTGCCGACCCTCCTGCCCGCCGGTCTCGAACGGCGTGTGGAGCTGCGGACGTTGGGCGTCGCCCGGGTCCCGCTGACCGACGCCGTGGACCGGCTCGCGGGCCTGGAGAAGGAACCGGAGTGGTGGCAGCGGCTCTACGACAGCCTCGCGGGAGTCGACCCCGACCGGCTCTCCGGACTGCCGGTCCCGCTCGCCGACGGTCGGACGACCATCGGGCCCCGGCAGGTGCTGCTGCCCACGTCGGACGGGTCCCTGACCGACCCGGAGGTCCTCGCCCGGCTCGGCCTCAAGGTCGCCCACCCGGACGCCGTCCACCCGCTCCTGGAGAAGCTGGGCGCGCTGCCCGCGACTCCGCGCGCGGTGCTCACCACGCCCCAGGTCCGGGCCGCCGTGGCCGCCTCCCTGGACGACGACGGGGCACTGGACTGGGAGCAGGACACCCCGGACGCCGAGGAGCTGGCCGACACCGTCCTCGCACTCGTCCGGGACGCGGGCCTGGAGCCCGGCGAGGAGCCGTGGCTGGGCGCGCTCGCCCTGCCCGACGAGGAGGGCGAGCTGGTCCCCGCGGGCGAACTCGTGCTCCCGGGCAGCCCGTTCGCGCAGGTGATGCGGGAGGACGAACTCGCTCTCGTGGACGCCGAACTGGCCGGGAAGTGGGGTGAACAGCCCCTGGCGGCCTGCGGTGTGCTCGCGAACTTCGCCCTGGTCCGCGCCGCCGACGTCGTCCTCGACCCGGACGAACTGGAGCCGCGCGAGGGCGACTTCGCCCAACCGGACGACGCGGGGCTGCTGGACGCCGTGGACGTGTGGTGCGAGGACATCCTCGACCGGTTCCCGGACACACCGGTACCGCCGGTCGCCACCGAACTGGTCGCCGTACGCGATCTCGACCTGGTCGACGACGACAAGTGGCCCCAGGCCCTGGCCATGCTCGCCCGGCCGCCGCTGCGTGACGCGATCACCCAGCAGGTCCGCATCCTGCTGCCCGACGGCACCCACGAGGTCGTACGGCCCTACACCGCCTGGTGGCTGCGCGGAAACCCGGTGCTCGACGGCCGCCGCCCCGCCGGTCTGCTGGCGGCCGGGGGAGACCCCCTCCTGCGCGGCCTGTACGACGAGGCGGACGCGACCGGGTTCGACGACGAGCAGGTGCTGCGGGCGCTGGGCGTACGGACGTCGGTGGCGGCGCTCCTGGAGGAGCCGGGCGGCGCGGCGGAGCTCCTCGACCGCCTCGCCGACCCCGACCGCCCGGTGACCGGCGCACAACTGCACGCCCTCTACGGCGCGTTGGCTGACCTGGACCCCGAACAGGTCACCCTCCCCGACGAGTTGCGAGCCGTGACGGACGGCCGGGTCGAGGTCGTGGACGCGGCCGACGCGGTGGTCGTCGACTCACCCGACCTGCTCCCCTTCACGCAGGGCGTCCCGCTTCTCCCCGTACGCCCGTCGCGGGCGGGGGAGTTGGCCGAGCTCTTCCAGGTCCGACGCCTCAGCGAGTCCGTCACGGGGTCCGTCGACTCCGAGGGCACCGAGCACGACGTACCGGAGCCGGTACGGGTACTGCTGGGCGCCCGGACCCCGTCGACGTACGTCGAGCACGAGGAACTCGTCGTCGACGGCGTGGAGATCGACTGGCGTCTGACGAACGACGGCATCGTGCACGCCTCCACCCTGGAAGGCGTGGCCGCGGGTCTCACCTGGGCGGCCGGTCAGTGGCGCCGCCGCTTCGAGGTGGCGGCCCTCCTGGAGGACCCGACCCGCACGGCGGAACTGGCCCGGGACCGCTGGTTCGACTGAGCGAAAGGGGGCCGTCCCGACGGACGGCCCCTGCTGGTTCTGTCAGTCCGCGCCGGGGTCGAGGAAGTACGCGTACTTCTCCAGATCGAGCGTGATACCGGTCAACTGCCGGACCCGCTCGGCATGCTCCTCCGTCAGAGGCACATCACCGACGAGGTCGGCCGGTGCGATCCCCACGAGGTCTGCGAGGACATCCACGCCGACCGAGGTGACATCGACGGACGAGTCGAGGAACTCGTCGTCCTTCGGGAAACGGGAGATGGCGAGTCTCATGGGGTCATCTTCCGAGAGAGGTCCTGCTCCGGCTCCAGGAAGTAGTCGTAGGTCTCCGGTTTCAGCGTGATGCCGGTGAACTGCCGGACGCGCTCGGCGTGTTCCTGCGTCAGCGGATACACGTCGGTCAGCTGCTCCGGTGTCGTCCCCAGGAGTTCCGCCCAGGCTTCCCCGCCGACCGCGGTGACGTCGGTGGACGAGTCCGGACTGTCGTCGCCCTTCGGATAGCGGACGAGGATGTAGAAGATGCTCACACGAAACTCTTACCAGTCGTGCAACCTTTCGCCCCACTCGGCTATCTGATCAGTGAGAGTCACACAGACTCACTCATCTCACGTGGGGAACACATGCGTATACGAGCCACCGTGGCCGCCGTCACCGGTGCCCTGGCCCTTTCTGCCCTTGCCGTGCCGGCCGTGCAGGCCGCTGACGGAGGCATCGGCAGGCCCACCGCCGCGGAGCGCTTCGGGGTCTCCCGGTCGGCGATGAGCACGTCTGCCGCCGCCGAGGAGCTGCCGGTCGTCTCCAAGGTGACCGTCAACGGTGCCAAGGACATCGTCCTGGGCACGACGGCCGCCAAGAAGTTCACCGTCTCCGTGACGGCCAGCCACTCCGCCGGCATCCAGGACGCCTACATCGACCTGTGGCACGGTAAGGACGTCGACAACATCGACGGCTGGTTCCCGCCGAACGAGGAGACCGCCTCCTGCACCGCGGTCAACGCCACCACCTCGACCTGCAAGCTCACCGTCACGGTCGTCCCGGGCAGTGACCTCTACATGAACTCGCTGGCCGGCACCTGGCACGTGGCGGCCGCCGTGTTCGCCGCCGACGAGACCGGCAGCACCTACTGGAACGACTTCTACGGCACCCACCGCGTCCAGCGCCTGTCGAAGCTCACCGTCAACGCCGCCCCCGAGCCGGTGAAGAAGGGCAAGACCATCACGGTCACCGGCAAGCTGACGCGCGCCAACTGGGAGACCCGCAAGTACGCGGGTTACTCGACCCAGCCGGTGAAGCTGCAGTTCCGCAAGAAGAACTCCAGCACCTACACCACCGTGAAGACCGTCAAGACCAACACCAAGGGCGACCTGAAGACCACGCTCAAGGCCACGGTCGACGGGTACTTCCGCTGGAGCTACGCGGGCACCTCCACCACCCCGGCGGTCAACGCCGCGGGTGACTTCGTCGACGTCAAGTAGGGCGTCCAGCAGGACGTCCAGCAGGACCTCAGAAGGTCGACGGGAAGTAAAGCGTTGCGCATGTGCGGTCAAAATCACGCCTCACGCGTACAACCAGTCCCATGAGTCACGAGTCTTCTCGACGAGTCATCAGACTCCGAGAACTTCTCTCCTCATGGGGAACGCACATGCGCATACGCGCCCTCGTCCTTGCCGCCTCCGGCGCCGTGGCCCTCTCCGCCCTCGCCGTGCCGTCCGCCCAGGCCGCCACGGCCGGGCCCGCGGTCACCTTCTCGCAGCTCAAGGTCAACGCCGGCAAGAACATCGTGGTCGGCCCGACGACGACCGTCACGGTCTCGGCGACCTACACCGTGACCAAGCCCGCGAGCCTGAACGCGAACTCGTTCCAGACCGGCCCCGTTCTCTACCGCGGCGCCACCCTCGGCCTGAACTCCGACGACATGCTCGGCGGTGACGGCCCCGGCACCTGCACGGCGTCCTCCTCGACGGTCCTGAAGTGCTCGGCGAAGATCCAGTTCCGTCCGAAGGGCTCCGACGAGGACGGCGACCTGCTCAGCAGCGAGGCGGGCAGCTGGAAGCTGGGCGCGCTCGCGGTCAACGAGGACAACGGCCTGACCTGGCAGGGCAACCTCGGCACCACCAAGCTCCAGCGCAAGGCCACCCTCACCACCGACGCCTCCCCGGAGCCGGTGACGAAGGGCAAGACGATCACCGTCACGGGCAAGCTGGCCCGCGCCAACTGGGACACCAACAAGAACGCGGGTTACTCGACCCAGCCGGTGAAGCTCCAGTTCAAGAAGAAGGGTGCGACCACCTACACCACCCTGAAGACCATCAAGACCAGCACCACCGGTGCCCTGAAGACCACGGTCAAGGCCACCGCGGACGGCTACTTCCGCTACGTCTTCGCGGGCACGACCACGACGTCGCCGGTCAACTCGACGGCCGACTTCGTCGACGTCAAGTAGAACGCGCCCCGTCAGGGGCGTGGGGCGGAGTCGATTTGGGGCTCCGCCCCGCGGGCGCGCCAAGCCACGACGGCGCCGCGGACAACCCACAACGGACGCATCCCGGCTGAAGCCCGGCGCTAGGCGGGAACGCGGCGGTCCACCCACTTCCACAGAAGTTCCAGGGTGGCCGCCGCCACCACCGAGATGCCCACCGCGATCCACGGCATCGTCGCCCCGACCAGCTTCAGTGCGAAGAAGTCCTGCAGCCACGGCACCGCGAGGACCACCACGAAGCTGAGGCCCATCGCCGCGACCAGGGCGATCCGCCACCAGGTGTACGGGCGGGCGATGATCGCCAGGACCCACATCGAGATCAGGAACAGGGTCAGGGTCGCCGCGCTCGTCTCCGCGTCCAACGCGCCCGCTCCGGTGTAGTGGTGACGGGCGATCAGATACGTCACGAAGGTCGCGACCGCCGCCACCACCCCGCCCGGGATCGAGTACCGCATCACCCGCCGCACGAAGTGCGGTTTCGCGCGTTCCTTGTTGGGCGCGAGAGCCAGGAAGAAGGCCGGGACACCGATCGTGAGCGTCGACAACAGGGTCAAGTGCCGGGGCAGGAACGGGTATTCGACCTGCCAGCACACCACGAGGACGGCCAGCAGTACCGAGTACACGGTCTTCACCAGGAACAGCGTGGCGACCCGGGTGATGTTCCCGATCACCCGCCGCCCCTCCGCGACCACCGACGGCAGGGTCGCGAAGCTGTTGTCCAGCAGCACGATCTGCGCGACCGCCCGGGTGGCCTCCGAGCCGGAGCCCATGGACACCCCGATGTCGGCGTCCTTGAGGGCGAGCACGTCGTTCACCCCGTCGCCGGTCATCGCGACCGTGTGCCCCTGCGACTGGAGCGCCCCCACCATGTCCCGCTTCTGCTGCGGGGTGACCCGCCCGAACACCGTGCCCTCGTCGAGGGACTTGGCCATCTCCTCCTGATCGGCGGGGAGTTGGCGTGCGTCGACGGTCGTGCCCGTCAGTCCGAGCTTGGCGGCCACCGCCCCGACCGACACCGCGTTGTCCCCGGAGACGACCTTGGCCCGGACGTCCTGCTCGGCGAAGTACCGCAGAGTGTCGGCCGCGTCGGGCCGCAGCCGCTGTTCCAGTACGACCAGGGCGGTCGGCCGCGCTCCCCGGGCCACCTCGGGATCGTCGAGGTCCCGGACGGCCCGGGCCAGCAACAGCACCCTGAGGCCCTGCTCGTTGAGCCGCCCGGTCTCGGCGAGAGCCGGATCGTCCCCGGCGAGCAGCACGTCCGGCGCCCCCAGCAGCCACGTACCGACCTCGCCGTCGCCCTCGCTGAAGGAGGCGCCGCTGTACTTGCGGGCGGAGGAGAAGGGCAGCGACTCGGTGCAGCGCCACTCCTCGACGTCCGGGTAGACGTCGATGATCGCCTTCAGTGAGGCGTTCGGCCGAGGGTCGGACTCGCCGAGGGCGCCCAGCACCTTGCGCACGTACGACGCGTCGGCCCCCTGGAGCGGCCTGACCTCGGTGACGTTCATGCCGCCCTCGGTGAGGGTGCCGGTCTTGTCGAGGCAGACCGTGTCGACGCGGGCGAGGCCCTCGATGGCCGGGAGTTCCTGGACGAGGACCTGTTTCCGGCCAAGCCGGATGACACCTATGGCGAAGGCGACGGAGGTCAGCAGCACCAGCCCCTCGGGGACCATCGGCACGATCCCGCCGACCGTGCGCGCGATGGAGTCCTTGAGGTCGTTGTCCTTCACGAACAGCTGGCTGACGACCAGGCCGATCGCGGTCGGGACCATCATCCACGTCACGTACTTGAGGATCGTGGAGATGCCGGAGCGCAGCTCGGAGTGGACCAGGGTGAACCGGGAGGCCTCCTCGGCGAGTTGGACGGCGTAGGCCTCGCGGCCCACTCTGGTCGCCTGGAAGGCGCCGCCGCCGGCGACCACGAAACTCCCGGACATCACATGGTCGCCGGGCCGCTTGACCACCGGGTCGGCCTCACCGGTCAGCAGTGACTCGTCGATCTCCAGGCCGTCGGCCTCGACGACCACACCGTCGACCACGGCCTTGTCGCCGGGCCCGATCTCGAGGAGGTCGTCGAGGACGATCTCCGAGGTGCCGACCTCGGTCGCGGCCCCGTCCCGCCGTACGGTCGGCCTGGCCTCACCGATCACCGCGAGCGAGTCGAGGGTCTTCTTCGCCCGCCACTCCTGGATGATGCCGATCCCGGTGTTGGCGAGGATGACGTACCCGAACAGGCTGTCCTGGAACGGCGCGACGAACAGCATGATCAGCCAGAGCACGCCGATGATCGCGTTGAACCGGGTGAAGACGTTCGCCCGGACGATCTCCGCCATGGACCGGCTGCTGCGCACCGGCACGTCGTTGACCTGGCCCCGCGCCAGCCGATCGGCGACCTCGGCCGCGGTGAGCCCGGTCACCGGCCTCGCGATGACCGTGGGGTGCACAGGGTCGAGTTCGGTGCCCGCGTCGGTGTGCGTCATGCATTCGACGGTACGTGCGGTTTTGCGGCTTCACCCGCCGAGTGGGCGGAAGTTCCGACCTGGGGAGGAGACGGGCGCGGGCGTGTGATGCCGTGGTACTAGGGGGTGCTCGTCACTCGGCATCAGGGTCGGCCGGCGTCTCCTCCGCGGCCCTCCTGATCGCCGCGTCCCGCTTCCGCACGAACCAGGTGCCGTACAGCCCCAGCACGCCCCCGGCCAGGCAGGTCCACACCCACCAGGTGCGGTCGTGGTCCGCGAACCAGCCGTAGAAGGGGAGCTGCACGAGGAAGAGGACGAACCACAGGATCGTGCCACCGGTGATCGTCGCGACGACCGGGCCCTCCAGGGGCTCAGGCGCCTCGTGCTTGATGGGTCCCGAAAAGAACGCGGCCATGGGGACAGCTTACGAGGCGATCACATCTACGCGCGGAGATCGCCATGGTCCGACACATACGTTCATACTGAAACGGTCTACGCCTGTCCACTTCTGCTCGTAGGAACATCCATGCCGACCGCCCTCGACCGCTACTTCAAGATCTCCGAGCGGGGCAGCACCCTGCCGCGCGAGATCCGGGGCGGCTTCGCCACGTTCTTCGCGATGGCCTACATCATCGTGCTGAACCCGATCATCCTCGGCAGCGCCAAGGACATGTACGGCCATCACCTGGACAACGGCCAGCTGGTCACCGCGACCGCCGTGACGGCCGCCTTCACCACGCTCCTCATGGGCGTCGTCGGCAACGTCCCGATCGCGCTGGCCGCGGGGCTCGGCGTGAACTCCGTCGTCGCGCTCCAGCTCGCGCCCCGGATGGCCTGGCCGGACGCGATGGGCATGGTGGTCCTCGCGGGCCTGATCGTGATGCTGCTGGTCGCCACCGGTCTGCGCGAGCGCGTCATGAACGCGGTGCCCTTCGGTCTGCGCAAGGCGATCTCCATCGGTATCGGCCTGTTCATCATGCTGATCGGGCTCGTGGACGCGGGATTCGTCTCCCGCATCCCGGACGTCGCCCAGACCACCGTCCCGCTCCAGCTCGGCGGCGACGGTCACCTCACCGGATGGCCGGTCCTGGTCTTCATCCTCGGCGCCCTGCTCACCCTCGCGCTGATCGTCCGCAAGGTCTCCGGCGCGATCTTGATCTCGATCGTCACGATGACGGTGCTGGCGGTCGTCATCAACGCGGTCGCCACGGTCCCCTCCTGGGGCCTGACGACCCCCAAGTGGCCCGGCAACCCGGTCGCTACCCCCGACTTCGGCCTGATCGGCAAGGTCAGTCTCTTCGGCGGCTTCGACAAGGTCGGTGTGCTGACCGGCATCCTCTTCGTCTTCACGGTCCTGCTGTCGTGCTTCTTCGACGCGATGGGCACGATCATGGGCGTCTCCGACGAGGCCAGGCTCACCGACGCCCAGGGTCAGATGCCCGGCATCAACAAGGTGCTCTTCGTCGACGGCCTCGCGGTCGCCGCCGGCGGCGCGAGCTCGTCGTCGGCGACGACGGCCTTCGTGGAGTCGACCGCCGGCGTCGGCGAGGGCGCCCGCACCGGCTTCGCGAACGTCGTCACCGGCGGCCTCTTCGCGATCGCGCTGTTCCTCACGCCGGTCGCCACGATGGTCCCGTCCCAGGCGGCGACCCCGGCCCTGCTCGCGGTGGGCTTCCTGATCCTGGCCGGTTCGGTCAAGGAGATCGACTGGGCCGACCACACGATCGCGATCCCGGCCTTCATCACCATGGTGATGATGCCGTTCACCTACTCGATCACCAACGGCATCGGCATGGGCTTCATCACCTTCGTGATCCTGCGCCTGGCGGCCGGCCGGGGCCGGGAGGTTCCGGCGCCGATGTACGTCGTCGCGGCGGTGTTCGGCTTCTACTACCTGATGCCCGCGCTGGGTCTCACGTGAGCCGCGCTCACGTGACCCCGTAGAACTTCTCCGTCTCGTCGACGGCGGTCTGGAACCGCTCGTCGAAGTCGTCCCGAACGAGCGTCCGGATCACATAGTCCTGGACGCTCATCCCCCTTTTCGCCGCATGGTCCCGGAGCCGGTCGAGCAGCTCCCCGTCTATCCGCAGGCTGAGCACGCTGGTCCCCATGAACACGAGGGTCGCCGCCGACGGGGAGCGCCGTTCACTTTCCGCTGTCGACTCACTCGTACGGGTGAAGATCGGGTTTCAGTGGCCGGAGTCACGGGAATCCTCGCACACGCCAGCTTGTTTAGCGAGAGTAATGAGTTACGCTAAAGAGATGCCGGACCTAACCCATGGCGACGACGCTGCCGCCGTGAACTCCCTGCGATCAGCCGTGATGCGACTGTCCCGTCGGCTCAAGCACCAGCGGGTCGACGAGTCACTGAGCCCCACCGAGATGTCGGTACTGGGCACCCTTTCCCTCTGTGGCAAGGCCACCCCGGGCGAACTCGCCCGCAAGGAGCACGTCCAGCCGCCGTCGATGACCCGCATCGTGGCGCTGCTGGAGGCCAAGGGACTGGTCCGGCTGGAGCCGCACCCCGAGGACCGCCGCCAGAAGGTCGTCACGAAGACCGAGCAGGCCGAGGCCATGCTCGCGGAGAGCCGCGCCAAGCGGAACGCCTTCCTGGCCACCCTGGTCGACAACCTCGACGAGGACGAGTGGGCGAAACTGCGCGCCGCCGCCCCCGTGCTGGAGAAGCTCGCACACCTGTAAGCCGCAACGAGGAGGCGAACCCTGTTGAGTTCGGGACCCGGAGCAGACTCCGCCCCCGCACCGACCCCTACTACCCCGGACCCTCCCAAGTCCTCCATGTTCAGCTCGCTGAAGGTCAGGAACTACCGCCTGTTCTTCGTCGGCCAGGTCGTCTCCAACATCGGCACCTGGATGCAGCGCATCGCCCAGGACTGGCTGGTGCTCAGCATCACCGGCTCCGCCACCGCCGTCGGCGTCACCACGGCCCTGCAGTTCCTGCCGATGCTGCTCTTCGGGCTCTACGGCGGTGTCCTCGTCGACCGGCTCCCCAAGCGCCGCGCGCTGCTGTTCACGCAGTCCGCGATGGGCGCCACCGGCCTCGCGCTCGCCGCCCTCACCCTGACCGGCCACGTCCAGGTCTGGCACGTCTACCTCGCCGCCTTCGCCGCCGGTCTCGCGACCGTCGTCGACAACCCGGCCCGCCAGACCTTCGTCTCCGAGATGGTCGGCCCCGACCAGCTGCAGAACGCGGTCAGCCTGAACTCCGCGAACTTCCAGTCGGCCCGCCTGATCGGCCCCGCGGTCGCGGGCGTCATGATCACCGGCGTCGGCACCGGCTGGGCGTTCCTCTTCAACGGCCTGTCCTTCGTCGCCCCGCTCGTCGGCCTGATGATGATGCGAAGCCGTGAACTGCACGTCGTCGAGCGCGCCCCGCGCGGCAAGGGACAGCTGCGGGAAGGCCTGCACTACGTGGCCGGGCGGCCCGATCTGATCTGGACCATCGTCCTGGTCGGCTTCGTGTCCACCTTCGGCTTCAACTTCCCCGTCTTCCTCTCCGCCTTCGCCGACGACGTCTTCCACTCGGGCGCGGGCTCCTACAGCCTCTTCAACACCCTGATGGCCGTCGGCTCCCTGGCCGGAGCCCTGCTCGCGGCACGCCGCGGCACCGCCCGGATGCGGGTGCTCGTCGCGGGCGCGGTGGCCTTCGGGGCGCTGGAGGTCGTGGCCGCGACCGCCCCCTCGCTGTGGCTGTTCGCCCTGCTCATGGTCCCGATCGGCATGTTCGGCATGACGGTCAACGTCACCGCCAACAGCAGCGTCCAGCTGAGCACCGACCCGGCCATGCGGGGCCGCGTGATGGCCCTGTACATGATGGTGTTCATGGGCGGGGCGCCCGTCGGCGCGCCGATCGCCGGCTGGGTCACCGACGCGTACGGCGTCCGTGCGGGCCTCGCGTCGGGCGGCGCGATCTCCGCGGCGGCGGCCGTGACGATCGGCCTGGTCCTGGCCCGGGTCGGCAACCTGCGGCTGTCGATGGGCTGGAACCACGGCCACCCGCACGTCCGCTTCGAACCACGCGAGACCCAGGAGCAGCTGGCCGCGGCCGCGTAAGCCCTACGGCAGTACGCGCATGGCCAGCACCTGGCCCGGCCAGTCGTTGTTCACCCCGGCGGTGTAACTCTCCGTCGGGGTGAAGCCGTTGGCCTCGTAGTAGGCGACCAGTTTGCCGTCGTCGCCCGCGTAGCAGTCCACCCGCAGCAGGCCCACGCCCGCGCGCCGGGTCTCCTCGGCGGCGTGCGCGAGCAGGGCGCTGCCCGCGCCGAGGCCCTTGAAGCGGCGGTCGGAGGCGAGCCAGTGGATGTACCGCTCGGGCTCACCGGGCGGCGCGAGAGCGGCCAGATACGCGCCGGGCGAGTCGGTGATCGTGAGGGTCGCGGCCGGTACGCCGTCGGCCTCGGCGATGAACACGCTGCCCTCGTCGATGTACCGGGCGACGGACTCCACCGTCTTCGGGCTCCCGGACAGCGGCTCGGTGCCCCACTGGCGGGGGCGCCCCTGCGCGACCAGCCACTCGACACAGCTGTCGAGCATGCCGAGGATCACGGGTATGTCGCCGGGACTGCCGTCCCTGATGCTGATCTTCATGCCCCCATGGTGACAGGCTGACCCGCATGAGACTCTTCGCCGCGGTGCTGCCTCCGCAGGATGTGTCCGACGAACTCGCGCTGAGGGTGGCCGAGTTGAGGCGGCTCCCCGGAGCGTCCGAGCTCCGCTGGACCGGCGTCCCGGGGTGGCACTTCACGCTCGCGTTCTACGGCGAGGTCGACGACGACGTCGTACCGGAACTGTCGGAGCGGCTGGAGCGGGCGGCTCGGCGGACGCCCTCGTTCCCGCTGGCCGTGCGCGGGGGTGGGGAGTTCGGGCACGGGCGGGCGTTGTGGGCGGGGGCCTCCGGTGAGCTGCCCGCGCTGCGGCTGCTGGCGGAGCGGGCGGAGGCGGCGGGGCGGAAGGCCGGGGTGGAGATGGGGGAGCACCGGCGGTACAAGGCTCACCTGACGGTGGCGCGCAGCCGGGAGGCTGTGGATGTGGGGCCGTACCTGGAGGTGCTCGACGGGTTCACCAGCCGGACCTGGTCGGTGGAGGAGCTGGCGCTGGTCCGGAGCAACCTGCCGGTGTCCGGGGTGCCGGGGGAGCAGCCGCGTTATGAGGTGGTCGGCCGCTGGGCGCTCGGCGGGGCCGGTTAGGCTCGGTGTGTGGACCCGAAGACGCGGAACCGGATCATGGCCGGTGTGCTTGTGATGATGTTCGTCGTTGTGGCGTTGGCCGCGGCGCTCGGTAGGTAGGGCCGGGTTCGGGGAACTGCGGCCGGTTGTCGGCTGCTGCGCCGTCGTGGCTGGTCGTGCCCGCGGGGCGGAGCCCCGAATCGACTCCGCCCCGCGCCCCTATGGGGCGCTCCCGCTTACGGAGTCACCAGGCGAAGGCCTCCGGGGACGGCCCTGTGCCCGGGAAGATCTCGTCCAGTCCTGCCAGGACCTCCTCGTTCAGCTCCAGCTCGACAGCCCTGAGCGCCGACTCCAGCTGTTCCGCCGTGCGCGGGCCGACGATGGGGCCGGTCACGCCGGGGCGGGTCAGCAGCCAGGCCAGGGCCGCCTCGCCGGGCTCCAGGCCGTGCTTCTCCAGCAGATCCTCGTACGACTGGATCTGGGCGCGCTTGGCCGGGTCGGCGAGGGTGTCGGCGGCGCGGCCGGAGGCGCGGCGACCGCCCTTGGCCTCCTTCTTGATGACCCCGCCGAGGAGACCGCCGTGCAGCGGTGACCAGGGGATCACGCCGAGGCCGTACTCCTGGGCGGCCGGGATGACCTCCATCTCGGCGCGCCGCTCGGCGAGGTTGTACAGGCACTGCTCGCTGACGAGGCCGATGGTGCCGCCCCGCCGCGCGGCGATCTCGTTGGCCTGGGCGATCTTGTAGCCGGGGAAGTTGGAGGACCCGGCGTACAGGATCTTGCCCTGCTGAATGAGGGTGTCGATGGCCTGCCAGATCTCCTCGAAGGGGGTGGCGCGGTCGACGTGGTGGAACTGGTAGATGTCGATGTAGTCGGTCTGGAGCCGCTTGAGCGACGCGTCGACGGCCCGCCGGATGTTGACCGCGGAGAGCTTGTCGTGGTTGGGCCAGGCCTCGCCGTCCGCGGCCATGTTGCCGTAGACCTTGGTGGCGAGGACGGTCCGGTCGCGGTTCGCCGTGCTCTTCGCGAACCAGTTGCCGATGATCTCCTCGGTGCGGCCCTTGCTCTCGCCCCAGCCATAGACGTTGGCGGTGTCGAAGTAGTTGATTCCCGCGGCGAGAGCCGAGTCCATGATCGCGTGCGAGTCGGCTTCGTCGGTCTGCGGGCCGAAGTTCATGGTGCCGAGGACGAGTCGGCTGACCTTGAGTCCGGTGCGTCCGAGCTGCGTGTACTTCATGACCACCCAGCCAACGTCGTGGAGTGCGCTCTAGGCAAGCGACCTTGACGCTAACTAAAGGTTAGTGCTTTCCTGTGGCAAGCGTGAGCTTGAAGTTTCAATATCGCACTCAGGAGACCCCGTGCCCCCCACCACGCCCGTCCGCAGGACCCTCGTCGCCCTCGCCGCCTCCGCCGCACTCCTCGGTGCCGCCGTACCGGCTGTCGCGGCGCCGCACACCGCTCCCGCCGCGCAGGCCGGCTACGGCGACTCCGCCCGCCTCGCCTACCAGAAGGCCGTCGCCGTCCGGGTGCTCAAGGGGGTGTTCGAGCAGGGCGACACCAAGGTCGTGGACCGTTTCGTACGGCCCGACTACATCCAGCACAACCCGCTCGCGCCCGACGGCGCCGAGACGCTGAAGAACCTCGCCACGACCGTGCACCAGCAGCTCCCGGACGCCCAGTACCGCGTCCAGCGGGTGATCTCCGAGGGCGATCTCGTACTGGTGCACTCCAACGTGGTGATGGTGCCGGGGACCAAGGGGTCCGCCGTCTTCGACATCTTCCGCTTCCAGGGCGGGAAGATCGCCGAGCACTGGGACGTCGGGCAGAACGTGCCGGACACCACCGCCAACGGCAACGACATGTTCTCCACGGTGAGTTGGCCGCGGGCCTCGTGGCCCGCCCCCGGTTTCCTCACCGCGTACAACAAGAAGCTGGTGGTCACCGCCTTCGACCAGCTGATCGTGAAGAAGGACCTGTCCGCCCTCGACCGGTACTGGGGACCCGAGTACGAGCAGCACAACCCGAACATCGCCAACGGGGTGGCGGGGGCGAAGGCCGGGCTCGGGGCGTACTTCAAGGCGGTGCCGCAGCTGAGGGTGGAGCCGAAGCGGGTCATCGCCGAGGGCGACCTCGTGGCCGTCCACAGCAACTACATCCCGGCGCCGGGGGAACGCGGGCAGGCGATCGTGGACCTCTTCCGGGTGGTGGGCGGGAAGATCGTGGAGCACTGGGACGTGATCCAGGACGTGCCGGCCACGTCGGCCAACGACAACACGATGTTCTGACGGTTCCTGCGGCCTGCCCCCCACTGGAATCGGGGGGCAGCCGTAGGGATTTGGGCCGGTCAAGTCCCTAGCGTTTCCTGTCATGGAACGGATTCGGAGTACGCGCCGGGGTGTACTGGCGCTCGGTGCGGGGACCGCCGTCTCGTCGTGGGCGGGGGCGGCGGCCCCGGCGCGGGCGGACGTGGGACACGGGGAGTTCGACGAGCTGGGGATCACCGAGCTGCGTCGGCTGATGGAGGGCGGACGCCTCGACGCGCAGCGGCTGACGCGGTACTACCTGGAGCGGATCGAGCGGATCGATCCGCTGCTGCACGCGGTGATCGAGGTCAATCCGGACGCGATGCGGGAGGCCCGCCGACTGGACCGGGAGCGGGCGCAGGGGCGGCGGGGGCCCCTGCACGGCATGCCGGTGCTGTTGAAGGACCTGGTGGAGACCGGGGATCGCATGCACACCACGGCCGGGTCACTGGCCCTGGAAGGCGTACAGCCCTCGAGGGACGCCACGGTCGCCGCACGGCTGCGAGCCGCCGGGGCGGTGATCCTCGGCAAGACCAACCTCAGCGAGTGGGCGGGCGGACTGTCGCTCACCCACCATGCCGGGTGGAGCGCGCGCGGCGGCCAGACCCGCAACCCGTACAAGCTCGACCGCTCGCCGAACGAGTCCAGCTCCGGCACGGGCGTCGCCGTCGCGGCCAACCTGTGCGTCGCCGGCATCGGCACCGAGACCAACGGCTCGATCATCGACCCGTCCTCGGCGAACTGCGTCGTCGGCGTCAAACCGACCGTCGGACTGGTCGGCCGGGGCGGTGTGATCCCCGGGGTGCCCAGCCAGGACAGCGTCGGCCCGATGGCACGCACGGTCCGGGACGCGGCGATCATGCTCGGCACACTGGTCGGCGTCGACGCGAGGGACCCGGCGACGCCCGCGAGCCGGGGACACTTCCACCGCGACTACACCCGTTTCCTGGACGCGGACGGCCTGCGCGGTGCGCGTATCGGCGTTCCGCGGACCGTGTACTTCGGGTACGACCACCACGCCGACGAGATCGCGGAACGGGCGATCGGTGTGCTCCGCGCGGCCGGAGCGGTGATCGTCGACCCGGCCGACATCCCCACCGCCGAGCAACTGGAGGACCTGCCCGGCTCGATGGTCGTCCAGGCCTACGAGTTCAAGCGTGCCCTGAACACGTACCTGGCCGGAGCCGGCGGCGAACACCCGCGCGACCTCGCCGAGTTGATCGCCTTCAACCGCGCGCACGCCGACCGTGAACTGCGGTACGTACGGCAGGACGGCCTGGAGGCGGTCGAGAAGCTGGACTTCTCGGAACGGGAGTACCGGGACGCGCTGGCGATCAACCACCGGCTCTCCCGAGCGGAGGGCATCGACGCGGTGGTGCGCAGGCACCGCCTCGACGCCCTCGTGATGCCCACGACCGGCCCTCCCGCCAAGATCGACCTGATCCGGGGGGACATGTACGGCGGCGGCGCCTCCACACCCGCGGCCCTCGCTGGGTACCCCGCGGTGAGCGTCCCGGCGGGGTTCGCGTTCGGACTGCCGGTGGGGCTCACGTTCATGGGAACGGCGTGGAGCGAGCCGGTACTGCTGCGGCTCGCGTACGCGTACGAGCGGGCGAGCGGGGTTCGGCGGGTGCCGACGTATCGGGGGGCGGATGTGGGGTTCTGACCTTTGGTCAGCATGCGAAGTGGGGGATGGCACGGCCTTGTTCTCGCCCCGGCTGCTCCAGGAAAGCGGGTTCAGCGAAATTCTTGCGAGGAACCCCAGGCGTTTACGCCTGGGAGGAATCGCATCGTGTGGTGGCGACGCGGAGCGTCGCGGTGTCCGGGAGTTCGGGCGCGGAGCGCCCGTGGCGCTGTCCGGCGGAGCCGGGCAATACCGAACGTACGCTCGGTGTGTCGCTGAATGGTGGGGCGGGTGTGCGGAAGCCGTCTGTGTGTGCGGGTGGCTGTGTAGGTTCGGGTGTCATGAAGCTGGTGGTGCAGGTCAAGCTGTTGCCGACGCCCGTACAGGCGGCGGCACTTGAGGCGACCCTGCACGCCTGCAACGAGGCCGCGTCCTGGGCGTCCGGGGTCGCCTTCGCCAGGGACGTGAAGCGGAACTTCGCGCTGCGTCAGCACACCTACGCCGAGATCAGGCAACGCTGGGGTCTGGGGGCGCAGGCCGCCCAGCACACCATCAAGAAGACCTGTGACGCCTACCGGACGCTGGCGGCGAATCTGAAGGCCGGGAACCTGGGCAGGCCGTGGTCGAAACGGTACCGGCGGGCGGTGGAGAAGCCGGTCACGTTCCGGCCCGAGGGCGCGCAGCCCTATGACGACCGGATGCTGTCCTGGCAGATCACCGACCGGACCGTCTCCCTGTGGACCCTGTCCGGGCGGATGAAGGGGGTGGCGTTCACCGCTTCCCCGGAGCAGCTGGCCCGCCTGGCCCTGTACCGCAAGGGCGAATCCGACCTCGTCGCGCGAGACGGCATGTGGTTCCTGCAGGCCACCTGCGAGATCCCCGAAGCACCCCTGAACACCGATCCGGTGGCCTTTCTCGGCGTCGACATGGGGATCGTGAACATCGCCACCACAAGTGACGGTCAGATCATGGCCGGACGCGCTCTGAACCGGGGACGGCTGCGCGAACGCACCCTGCGCACCAAGCTGCAGAAGAAGAACACCCCGTCCGCCAAGCGCCGTCTGAAGAAGCGTGGGCGCAAGGAAGCCCGGCGGGCGAAGGACATCAACCACAAGATCGCGAAGCATGTGGTGGCCGAGGCAGAACGCACCGGTCGCGGAATCGCCCTGGAAGAGCTGACGGGCATCCGTGAACGGGTACGGCTTCGCAAGCCCCAACGGGCCACCCACTCCAGCTGGAGCTTTGCCCAGCTGGGGGCGTTCATCGCGTACAAGGCCAAGAGGGCCGGAGTGCCGGTGGTGTATGTCGATCCGGCGTACACCTCCCGCACCTGCGCCGAGTGCGGCCACATCGACAAGGCGAACCGGGTCTCCCAGGCCTGGTTCGCGTGCCGGTCCTGCGGATTCGTTGATCACGCAGACCGCAATGGCTCCCGCAACATCCGCGCCCGCGCGGAAGAGTTGTGGCGACGCGGGGCACAGTCAACTGCCCCAGACCCACCCCCGACACCCGGGCGTGGGACCGGACGCAAGCGCAGCATCACACCCAGTGGCGCCCGCTGTGCAAGCCCGGGACTTCAGTCCCGGGTACGTTGACTCGGCGGTACCGGCGGGGGCGACCCACGCGGTCGGCTGTCCGGTGACCGCGGCGATCATGTCGTAGTCACCGTCGTAGTGCAGAACGACAGCGCCGTGGCGCTCAGCTGTCGCCGCGATGATGAGGTCCGAGACGGAGAGCGCCTTCCCGTTTCCCTCGTTGATGGGGAGCGTCTGCACCTCCAGCGCGCGGTCCCAGGCTTCGTCGGGCGTCGGCAGCCGGTCGAAGCCGCGCATCTCGTCGCGGATCCGTTCGGCATCCGCCTTCGATCTTGCGCTGTGCAGGACTTCGAGTTCGACCGCTCCGCACACGGCGAGCATTCCGGCGTTGTGCAGGGGGTCGATGACGGCGCGAACGACGGGTGTCGGATAGCGCGCAACGCCGACTTGTCGACCAGGTAGCGATCGGTCATGCCGCGCCCTGAGCGTCGGTGGGCCTTTCGACGGGCCCGGTGAGGTCGGGCAGCCCACCCTCCGCCAGCCAGCCCAGAAAGGACGCACGCTTACGCCGTTTGATGGCGTCCTCAAGGGCGGCGTTGACCGTGGCGACCTTGGTGCTGGTTCCGAAGATCTCAGCGGCTTCGGCCAGTTTCTCGTCGTCGATGTCGATGACAGTGCGTGCCATGCGGGCCTCCCCAGGTCGGAACGCTGCTCCGTGGTGTCGATATCAAATCTTCCCCGATTTGATATCGAGGGGGGCGGTGGACCAGGTGGCCACAGGGGAGCGGAACATGTGTCGGTCAGTCCGTGGCGCGGGCCGCCTGGAGTTCCCGGTGGATCGCCCACGCGTCCGCGACCGGGCCCAGGTGGCCGAGCTTCTCGGGGTTGATCACCATCCGGACTGTCTGGATCCGGCCGTCCCGGACATCGAGGGCCATGGTGTGCAGGACCCTGCCGTCGCGGTCGTGGAAGATCGCGCCCGGCTGTCCGTTGAGGTCGTGAGGCGTGAAGGTCACCTCGATCCGGGCCATCCGCGGGAAGACCGAACCGAGCAGCCGGGCCACGTTGGAGGCGCCGGTGATCGCCCTCGCCAGTTGCGGTGCCTTGCCGCCGCCGTCGCCGACCATCGAGACATCGGCGGCGAGGAGGCCCTGGAGGCCGTCCACATCGCCCTCGCGGAGGGCGTCGAAGAAACGGGACGCCAACTGTTCGCGCTCCTCCCGCGCCGCCTCGAAGCGGGGGCGGCCCGCCGCCATGTGGCGCCGGGCCCGGGACGCGAGCTGGCGGCAGGCCGCCTCAGTGCGGCCCACCGCCGCCGCGACCTCGGGGAAGCCGAAGTCGAAGACCTCCCGCAGGACGAACACCGCGCGCTCCAGCGGGCTGAGCCGCTCCAGGAGCAGCAGGGCCGCCATCGACACCGAGTCGGCGAGTTCGGCCACCCGCGCGGGGTCGTCGTAGGGATCGTCGAGGAGCGGCTCGGGGAGCCAGTCGCCGACGTACTGCTCCCTGCGGACCCGCGCCGAGCGCAGTACGTCGATCGCGATCCGGGTCACCGTGGTCGAGAGGTAGGCCTTCACCGACCTGGGCTCGGTCGCGGTGCCCTCGTAGCGCAGCCAGGTCTCCTGGACGGCGTCCTCGGCTTCGCCGACGCTGCCCAGGATCCGGTAGGCGATCGAGAACAGCAGTGGCCGCAGCTCCTGGAACTCCTCGGTTCTGCTCATGTCTCTTCCTCGGTGGTCGTGGGTCAGCCGGTGAAGGACTCGGGGCCGAAGCGGCCCCACGCGATGAACACCGCGAGCGCGAGGTAGGCCAGGTTCAGGGCCACGAACGCGGACTCGCCCCGGCGGCCGTGGGTGATCATCGCGCCGATCATCAGGAGGATCCAGCAGACGGCGGTCACCGGCACCAGAACCGGTGCGATGTCGAGCGCGGCGGTCAGCACCAGGCCTGCGGCGGCGAGGAGTTCGAGGACGCCGAGGGTCTTCACGAAGGCCGTACCGGCGTCGCCGGTCCATCCGCCGCCGTGGGCCGCGGCGAGCTTCTCCCTGGGAACGAAGGTCTTGGTGACACCGCCGGTCAGGGCCACCGTGGCCAGCAGTCCGGCGGCGATCCACAGCGCGAGGTTCATCGTCCACTCCTTGACAGAGGTTGCCTGCACCTCTCGGGACGAGACAGCCGGCCGCGCTGTGACATCGCCGGTCTCAGAGAGTGCGCAGGGTCGCGAACACGCCTCGGGTACGGGTGCCGTCCGGTGCGTCCCAGGCCCCGGAGAGGTGGCCGGACGCGCCCTCGGGGACCGTGGGCAGCGGGATCCGGTGGAGGCGGAGGGCCGTGCCGTCCGGGAGCCGGAGCCCGCTGCCGTCCTGGTCCTCGGTGACCTCGACGGGGCCCTCGGCGGCGGGGAGGGCGGGGCCGGTCCAGGAGTGCGTGACCTCGTCGTCGGGGGTGTCGCTGAGGCTCTGGGCCTGGGCCTGGACGCGTCCCTCGAACAGGGCGAGGAGTTCGGCGCGCAGGACCGGGTCGTGGACGCCGTCGTAGGCCCAGCGGGGGCCCAGCACGCCGTGCTCCATGGTGCCGACGAGGGCGTGGTCCGCGCCGGGGAGCGGGGCGGCACGGTAGGTGAGGGGGACCAGATAGGCGACGGGTTCGGGGCCGGAGGTGTCGCCGGCCACCATGAACTCGATGCCGACCTCGCCCGCCGGATCGTCCAGCCGGAACCCGCCGGCCTTGGCCAACTCCGGTGCGCCGGTGCCGACATACCAGGGGCGGGTGGGCAGCCAGGTGGTGAGCAGTTCCAGCTTCGTGGGCTTGAGGGTGGTGTTGTGGATGATCGCCATGCGACGGATTCTGTCAGTCGGCCGCGGGGGAACACATGGGCAATCGGCCTACGGCCGGAGCACGATCTTGCCGTGGGTGTGGCCGCGTTCCAGTTCGCGGAACGCCTCCCGCACCTGTTCCAGCGGGTGGACGCGGGCGATCGGCACCGTGAGGTCCCCGCGCGCGGCGAGCCGGGCGAGTTCGCCGAGTACGACCGCGCACGCGGCCGACCCCTCTCCGTAGGTCCGGGCGCCGACCCTGGACGCGGTCCGCCAGTCGCGGATCGTGTTGATCCGCTCGGGCCGCACGCCCAACTCGACCGCCAGGTCCACATATCCGTCGCCGAACGTGTCGATGAACGCGTCGACGCCCCCGTCGGCGGCCTCCCGGATCCGCTCGGCCACGCCCTCCCCGTACGCGACCGGGACGACACCGTGCTCCTTCAGCCAGGCGTGGTTGCGCTCGCTCGCCAGCCCGATCACCGTGGCGCCGCGCCGCCGCGCGAGCTGCACGGCCAGTGAACCGACCCCGCCCGCCGCACCGGACACCACCACCGTGTCTCCCGGCACGGGGTCCACGGCGAAGACGGTCGCGTACGCCGTCGTACCGGCGACGTACAGGGCACCGGCCGCCTCCCAGGACAGCCCGTCCGGACGGTGGACGATGTTCACGTCGTCCACCACGACGAACTCCGCGTGGCTCGCCCTGCTGTGGGTGAAGCCCAGCACCTCGTCGCCCACCGCGAACCCGCGCACCTGAGGGCCCGCCTCCACCACGACACCGGCCAGGTCACTGCCCTGCCCGGACGGGAACGTCGCCGGCCAGCGGTCGTGCCGCGCGCCCTCGCGGATCATCACCTCGCCGGGCTGGATCCCGGCCGCGCGCACCTCGACCAGCACCTGCCCCGGCCCCGGCGACGGCCGCGCCGCCTCCTCGACCCGCAGCACGTCGATCCCGCCGTACTCGTGGAAACGGACCGCCTTCACGCGTGATCACCGCTCTTCCTCACCAGGGACAGGGCGGCGCCTTCAACGGCCCCGGGGCGGACCGGTATTCCCTCAGCCGGCCGCTTCGTACCGCTCGCCCAGGTCCCACGCCTGGTGCATCGCCTCCGCGAAGGCCGCCGCGATCCTGTGCTCGCCGCTCGCGTTCGGGTGGGTGCCGTCGTACGTGTCGTGGTTGATGTCCCACGACGGCGGGAGCGAGGCCGGCAGCAGGGGGGAGCGGGGCTCGTCGAGGTCCGCGATGGCCTTGGCCAGGAGTTCGTTGAAACGGGTGACCTGGGTGGCGAAGGCCGTGTCCGCTTCCGCCCGGACGTTCGGGATCACCGGGAGGACGACCATGCGGATACGGGGGTTCGCCAGACGGGCCTGCGCGACGAAGGCCCGTACGTTCTCCGCCGTCTGGTCGGCGTTCGTGTAGAAGCCCAGGTCGATCAGACCCAGGGAGACCAGCAGGACGTCCGCCTTGTGCGCCCGTACCGCCTCGCCGATCAGCGGAACCATGTGCTGCCAGCCCTCGCCCCAGCCGGCCAGGTGGGCCCGCGGGAAGTCGGGGTCGGCGTACTCGTACGACGTGGGCGCATCCGCCGCCTTGTCGTACAGCGTCTCGCGCGGGCCGACCAGGGCGAAGGGGCCGCCGTAGGTGTCGCGCAGGTGCTGCCACATCCGGTAGCGCCAGGTGTGCTCGCCCGCGCTGCCGATGGTCATGGAGTCGCCGACGGGCATGAATCGCAGCATGCGCTCATCATCGGTGATTCTTACCGGCGAGTAGCGGGTCTCGCGCATCTCCGCGCTGTGAAGATGGCCACGCGCCGCCACGCCACGCACCGGCAACGGCCTGCCTCGGCCCGGCCCGTTTGCCGCGTCCTGCGGAGCCGGATGGCAGGCTTGGGGCCATGCGTCGACCCTTCGCTCTCCTCGCCGGGATCCTCCTCGCGGGCGCCTGCGCCCTGCCCGCCGCCGTGCCCGCCTCCGCCGCCGACGGCGACGGCAAGGGGGACAAGGGCTTCACCATCAGCGACCCCCGGATCACCGAGTCCAGCGGGCTCGCCGCCTCCCGTCAGCATCCCGGCATCTACTGGACCCACAACGACCAGGACACCGGCGCCTACCTCTACGCCGTCGACAGCGCGACCGGCAAGACCGTCGCCAGGATCACCATGACCGGCGTGGGCACCCCGCGTGACGTCGAGGCCATCTCGATTGGGCCCGACAACCAGATCTGGGTCGGCGACATCGGCGACAACGACGGGGTCACCTGGCCGTACGTGTGGGTCTACAAGCTGCCCGAGCCGAAAATCCTCAAGGACCAGTCCGTCAGGGCCACGCAGTACGTCGTGAAGTACTCCGACGGCTCCCGCGACGCCGAGTCCATGGTCGTGCACCCCAAGACGGGGCGCCTGTACATCATCGACAAGCAGGAGGACGGCGGGCATCTGTACGAGGGGCCCGCGAAGCTCTCCTCCTCCGGCACGAACCTCTTCAAGCCCGTCAAGGCCGTCGACCTGTGGGCCACCGACGCCGCGTTCTCGCCCGACGGCCGGCAGCTCGTCGTACGCGGGTACTTCGGCGGTCTCTGGTACGACTGGAACGGCGGCGACATCAAGCGCGAGGGCCGGCTCAGTGTGCCCCTCGGGCAGGGCGAGTCCGTCTCGTACTCCGTCGACGGGACCAAGATCCTGCTCGGCATGGAGGGCACGGACAGCGAGGTGGAGGCGCAGGACGCGCCCGGTGACGGCGGCTCCAAGTCCCCTTCGGGCAGCGGGAGTTCCTCGGCCTCCGGAAGCGACGGCGGCGGAGCGTCCGACGGCAACCTCAAGGTCGGCGCGCTGGCGGTGGCGGCCGTCGCCGCGGCCTTCTTCGGACTGCGGCGGCTGTTCCGGCGTTCGCCCTGACGCCCGTTCGCCGAGAACTGCGCTGAGCACTTCGGCGAGAACAAGGTGACGCCGGATGTCTTGACGTGTTCATGCGATCTGTCTTCCATGGGGAGTGCAGGGCAGTGGGAGCGCTCCCACTGAGTTTCCGGGCCCGCGCCTCCCGACCCCCCGAGAGGAAGCAGCGAACATGTTCCGCAGCTTGCGAAGAGTGCTGTGTGCGGTGGTCGCGGCACTTCTGCTACCGCTGGGCGCGCAGGCCCACGCGGCCGAGACCGCGGCCGACGCCGGAGCCGGTTACTGGCACACCAGCGGCCGTCAGATCCTGGACGCGTCCGGGCAGCCGGTCCGGATCGCCGGGATCAACTGGTTCGGCTTCGAGACCGGCAACTACGTCGTCCACGGCCTGTGGTCCCGCGACTACAAGTCCATGATCGACCAGATGAAGTCGCTGGGCTACAACACGATCCGCATCCCCTACAGCGACGACATCTTCAAGTCGGGGACCGTCCCCAACAGCATCGACTTCTCCAGCGGCAAGAACGCCGACCTCCAGGGCCTCAACTCCCTTGGAGTACTGGACAAACTCGTGTCGTACGCCGGCCGGGACGGCCTGAAGGTCATCCTCGACCGCCACCGTCCCGACTCCGGCGGCCAGTCGGCGCTCTGGTACACGGCCGCCGTCCCGGAGACGACGTGGATCGCCAACCTCAAGGCGCTGGCGACGCGTTACAAGGGCCAGGACACGGTCGTGGGCATCGACCTGCACAACGAGCCCCACGATCCGGCCTGTTGGGGCTGCGGTGACACTTCGCTGGACTGGCGTCTGGCGGCCCAACGGGCCGGCAACGCGGTGCTGGGGGTCAATCCCGACCTGCTGATCTTCGTCGAGGGTGTGCAGACCTTCAACGGCGTCTCCGGCTGGTGGGGCGGCAACCTGATGGGGGTCGGCCAGTACCCGGTGCAGCTGAGTGTCGCCAACCGGGTCGTCTACTCGGCCCACGACTACGCGACGAGCGTGGCCCAGCAGAGCTGGTTCAGCGATCCGACGTTCCCCGCCAACATGCCGGGGATCTGGGACAAGTACTGGGGCTACATCTTCAAGCAGAACATCGCCCCGGTGTGGGTGGGCGAGTTCGGCACCACCCTCCAGTCGACCGTGGACCAGAAGTGGCTGGCGGCGCTGGTCTCGTATCTGCGGCCGACGTCGACGTACGGCGCCGACTCCTTCCACTGGACGTTCTGGTCGTGGAACCCCAACTCCGGTGACACGGGCGGCATCCTCAAGGACGACTGGCAGACCGTGGACACCGTGAAGGACGGCTATCTCGCGAGCGTCAAGGCGCCGGGCTTCCCGAGCTCGGGCGGCGGCGGGAGCGACCCCGGTGACCCGGGCGGCGGCACGGCGGCCTGCACGGCCTCCTACTCCGTCAGCAGCGACTGGGGCGGCGGCTTCAACGCCGAGGTGAAGGTGGCCAACTCCGGCTCCTCCGCGCTCAGTTCCTGGAAGGTCACCTGGACCTGGCCGGGCGCGCAGAAGGTCACCTCCATGTGGAACGCGTCGTACACCCAGAGCGGCGCGACGGTGACGGCGGTGAACGCCTCGCACAACGGGGCGGTGGCGGTGGGCGGTTCGGCGAGCTTCGGCTTCGGGGGCGCGCCCGGGGGCGGGGGTGTGCCGAGCGTGAGCTGCACGGCGACGTGAGGAAGGGGGCGCCCGGTTCTCATCGGGCGCTCTGCCTTGACACGTAGGGGCGTTCCGGGTCGTCGGAGGTTGTCCGGAGGGGCATCCGAGGCTACTGGCCCTGGTTGTCGAGGTGGCAGTGGGTGGTCAGGCGTCAGGGTCGACTTCGGGGTGCGTGAAACGCACCGGCTTGCCCAGCGACCGGGCGTGGACGATTTCGGATCGGGTGCTGTCTCCGATGTAGTCGCCGACCACGAGCACCTCATCAGCGAGCCGGATCTTCGCCCGGTGCAGATCGTCGAGTCGAACCTTCAGCGCCTCGGCTTCGACAGGATCGGACGAGAGTTCGTGCGGCGACTTCATGTCGCAGCCCGGTTTGACGACGATCCTTCCGGCTTTGGTCTCCCGCAGATCGGCCTCGTTCATCTCGGTCATGAAGCGGGTGGAGCCGCAGATCGCGACGATACGCGGGAGGCTCAACAGCTTCTTCGCGTCGACGAGCTTCTCCTCGGGGGTGAGCAGGTGCGGGTAGGACACCGGTTCCTCCTGGTGGTGTGGCTCAAAGGGGCGCCTGCGGAGACGGGGGTCGGCATCCCCGAGAGCAGCACGGTCACCACTGTGTACACCGGAACGGCCGGCGCTACGGCCAATTCGGCAAGGCGGCCCCATATGGTCAGTCGCCTGCTGGTTCTTGAGTGGTCGTCTCTCCTGTCCAGAGCTCCTGTGCGCGGTCCGTCAGGTCGCCGCGCCAAGTGTCTCCGGATCAAAGGAGTTTCAAATCTTCTCTCAGATGATTCTCATCCGCGTGTTTCTTCGGCAGGATCCGGTCAGGTCCGTGAAGTTTTTGATCTGTACCAACCTCCCCTGAGCTGAGAGAAGTTCATGAGAAGAAGCGCAGTCGTACTGTGCGGAGCGACCGTCGTGCTGGCGGGGACGCTCACCGCCGTCCCCGCCGAGGCCGGCACGTCGCTCTCCGCGGTCACCGCCCAGGCGGTGGCCAAGGTCAGCTGGAAGAAGTGCGGCGGGGAGGACTCCCCGACTCTCCAGTGCGGGTCGGTGAAGGTGCCGCTCGACTACGCCAAGCCGAAGGGGCGGCAGATAACCCTGGCCCTGTCCAGGGTCCCGCACACCGCGAAGAAGTACCAGGGCCCGCTGCTGGTCAACCCCGGCGGCCCCGGCGGCAGCGGTCTCGGCCTGGCCGAATTCGTCGCGGGCGCGCTGCCCAAGGCGGTCGCCTCCCAGTACGACGTCATCGGCTTCGACCCGCGCGGCGTAGGCGAGAGCAAGCCCGCCCTCGACTGCAAGCCGGGCTACTTCAACCCGGTGCGCCCGGACTCGGTGCCCAGCACGGCCGCGATCGAGAAGGCCAACCTGGAGCGCGCCAAGTCCTTCGCCGCCGCCTGCGGTAGCAAGTACGCGAGCGTGCTGCCGTACATCAACACGATCAACGCCGTGAAGGACATGGACTCGATCCGCACGTCCCTCGGCGCCAAGAAGATCAACTACTTCGGCTACTCGTACGGCACCTACCTCGGTCAGGTCTACGCCAAGCTCTTCCCGACCCACGTGCGCCGCCTGGTGCTGGACTCGATCGTCGACCCCGACGGGGTCTGGTACGACGCCAACATCTCGCAGGACTATGCCTTCGACGCCCGCCAGAAGGCGTTCATGGCGTGGATCGCCAAGTACAACTCCACGTACAAGCTCGGCACCGACCCGGCCAAGATCGGGGCCAAGTGGTACGCGATGCGGGCGGAACTCGCCAAGAAGCCGGCCGGCGGCAAGGTGGGCGCCTCCGAGCTGGAGGACACCTTCATCCCCGGCGGCTACTACAACGGCTACTGGCCCTCGCTCGCCCAGGCGTTCGCCGCCTACGTCAACGACAAGAACGCCACCCCGCTCGTCAAGGCGTACGAGGGCATGGCGGCCATCGACTCCTCCGGCGACAACGGCTACAGCGTCTACACGGCCGTGCAGTGCCGTGACGCCGCCTGGCCGCGCGACTGGAACCAGTGGCGCAAGGACAACTGGGCCGTGTACAAGAAGGCCCCGTTCATGGCCTGGAACAACGCCTGGTACAATGCGCCGTGCGCGTACTGGCCCACCAAGCAGCTGAAGCCGGTCAGCGTCGCCAACAGCAAGCTCCCGCCGGTGCTGCTGTTCCAGGCGACGAACGACGCGGCCACCCCGTACCAGGGCGGCGTCACCGTCCACCGCCTGCTCAAGCACTCCAGCCTGGTCGTCGAGCAGGGCGGCGGCAACCACGGCATCTCGCTGAGCGGCAACGCCTGCCTGGACAAGTACCTGGTGAAGTACCTGACCGACGGCACCGTGCCGCGCGGCCACGGCACGGCCGACGCGACCTGCAAGAAGCTCCCCGACCCGGTTCCGTCAGCACCCCAGTCGGCGAAGGCGGCCCTCAGCGGCACCTCCGCACCGGCCGCCGTCACGCCCGACGGCACCACCCTGCACGGGATCCTCGGCTTCCGAGGCTGAGCCCGACCTGAACGACCTTGAGGGCGCCCGGTGTTCACCGGGCGCCCTCGCTGTCTGTCAATCTGGACGAAGGTCCGGCCCGCGATCATTGGAGGCGACTGATGGCCGTGTACACCCCGAACTTCCCTGGCTTCGGCAGCGTGATGGAGGAGGCTTGGACCAAGGTTCACTCCGATGGTGAGGCGAAGGGTGAGGCCAGGGGAGAGGCCAAGGCCGTCCTTCGGGTTCTCCGTACGCGGGGTGTCGAGGTCTCCGAGTCCGTGGAGGAACGGGTCATGGCCTGCGTCGACCTGGAGGTCCTGGAGACCTGGCTCGACCGCTCCCTGACCGTGGAGAACGCCGAGGACCTGTTCGGCGAGGAGTGAGTGGCCCGCCTCAGCACGAGAGACACGAGAGAAGGGCGCCCGGGAGAACCGGGCGCCCTTCGTCGTCGTACCGGAAAGATCAGAGCTTCTCGATCACGTAGTCCACGCACACCGTCAGCGCCTCGACGTCCGCCGGGTCGATCGCCGGGAACATCGCGACGCGAAGCTGGTTGCGGCCGAGCTTGCGGTAGGGCTCGGTGTCGACGACACCGTTGGCGCGCAGAACCTTGGCGACGGCCGCGGCGTCGATCTCGTCCGAGAAGTCGATCGTGCCGATGACCTGGGAGCGCTTGGCCGGGTCCGTGACGAACGGGGACGCGTGCTTGCTCTCCTCCGCCCAGGTGTACAGGCGGGTCGAGGAGTCCTTCGTGCGGGCCGTGGACCAGGCGAGGCCGCCCTGGCCGTTGATCCACTCCAGCTGCTCGTTGAGGAGGAACAGGGTGGCCAGCGCGGGGGTGTTGTACGTCTGGTTCTTGCGGGAGTTGTCGATCGCCGTGGGCAGCGAGAAGAACTCCGGGACGTGACGGCCGGACGCGTGGATCCGCTCGGCGCGCTCGATGGCGGCCGGGGAGAACACGCCGATCCACAGGCCGCCGTCGGAGGCGAAGGACTTCTGCGGGGCGAAGTAGTAGACGTCCGTCTCGGCGATGTCGACCGGGAGGCCGCCGGCGCCGGAGGTGGCGTCGACCAGGACCAGCGACCCGGCGTCCGCACCTGCGACACGCTTCAGCGGGGCCGCGACACCGGTGGACGTCTCGTTGTGCGTGAACGCGTACACGTCGACGCCGGCCTCGGCCTGCGGCTCCGGGTGGGTGCCGGGCTCGGAGGAGATCACGGTCGGCTCGCCCAGCCAGGGGGCCAGCTTGGAGGCCTTCGCGAACTTCGACGAGAACTCGCCGAAGGTCAGGTGCTGCGACCTGTTCTCGATCAGGCCGTGCGTCGCCACGTCCCAGAACGCGGTCGAGCCGCCGTTGCCGAGGACGACCTCGTAGCCCTCGGGGAGGGAGAACAGCTCGGAGACGCCCTCGCGCACCTTGCCGACCAGGTTCTTCACGGGAGCCTGGCGGTGGGAGGTGCCGAGGAGGGACGTACCGGTCGCGGCGAGGGCGTCGAGCGCCTCCACCCGCACCTTGGAGGGGCCAGCGCCGAAACGACCGTCGGCGGGCTTGATGTCAGCGGGAATCCGGATCTCAGCCACGGGGGGAGCGTAGCCGTTGGGGGAAACCTGGTCGAAACGTGGTCCGTCGGGTGAGACGGCGGTGTTGACCCGGCTGGTTTGCTGGACTCATGACGGATCTCGAGGCCGACCTGCGCAAGGCCGTCCGGGGAGAGGTCGCCTTCGACGTCACCTCCCGGGCCCTGGTCACCATGGACGCGTCCAACTACCGGCGGGTCCCGCTCGGGGTCGTGGCGCCCAGAGACGCGGACGATGTGGCCGCCGTACTCGAGGTCTGTCGCACGCACGGCGTACCCGTCGTGCCGCGGGGTGGCGGTACGTCCATCGCCGGGCAGGCCACCGGTACCGGAGTCGTCCTGGACTTCACCCGGCACATGAACCGGCTGGTGTCCCTGGACCGCGAGGCGCGTACCGCCGTCGTGCAGCCGGGCCTCGTCCTCGACCGCCTCCAAGAGGCCGCCGCCCCGCACGGTCTCCGCTTCGGGCCCGACCCCTCCACCCACAGCCGGTGCACGCTCGGCGGGATGATCGGCAACAACTCCTGCGGCTCCCACTCGGTGGCCTGGGGCACGACCGCGGACAGCGTGGCGGAGCTGGACGTCGTCACCGCGCGCGGGCGGCGGCTGCGGCTCGGGCAGGAGTGGGCCGGGGCGCCGGAAGGGCTGCGGGAGCTGGTCGACGGGGAGCTCGCGCGGCTGCGGACCGGGTTCCCCGCGCTGCCCCGCCGCATCTCCGGATACGCGCTGGACGCCCTGCTGCCTGAGCACCGGGCCGACGTCGCCCGGTCCTTCTGCGGCAGCGAGGGCACCCTGGGCGTCCTCACCGAGGCCGTCGTACGACTCGTCGAGGCGCCACGCGCGCGTGCGCTCGCGGTGCTCGGGTACGCCGACGAGGGCGCGGCCGCCGAGGCGGCGGCGGGGCTGCTGGTGCACCGCCCCCTGACGGTGGAGGGCATGGCGGCCGACCTGGTGCCCTCGGCGGCCGCGCTGCCCAGGGGCGGCGCCTGGCTGTTCGTGGAGACGGGCGGGGAGTCGCAGGCAGAGGCACGTGCGCGTGCGGAGGAGATCATGCGCGCGGCCGACGTCCTGGACGCGCTCGTGGTGACCGACCCGGCCGGGCAGCGGGCCCTGTGGCGCATCCGCGAGGACGCCAGCGGCACGGCGACCCGGATGCCGGACGGCTCGGAGGCCTGGCCCGGCTGGGAGGACTGCGCGGTGCCGCCGGAGCGGCTGGGCGCGTATCTGCGGGACTTCAGGGCGCTGATGGTCGCGCACGGGTTCCGCGGGACGCCGTACGGCCACTTCGGCGACGGCTGCATCCACGTCCGCATCGACTTCGACCTGCTGACGCAGGCGGGGATCGGGAGGTTCCGCCGCTTCTCCGAGGAACTCGCCGAGCTGGTGACGGCACACGGCGGATCGTTGTCCGGGGAGCACGGGGACGGGCAGGCGCGGGCCGAACTGCTGCCGAGGATGTACGGCGAGGAGATGGTCGCCCTCTTCGAGCGGGCGAAGGCGGTGTGGGACCCGGACGATCTGCTCAACCCCGGGATGCTGGTGCGCCCCGCCCCCCTCGACTCCAACCTCCGCTTCTCCGTCCTGCCCCGCGAACCCGTCGACGTCGCCTTCGGGTACCCGGCCGACGGCGGTGACTTCTCCGCCGCCGTACGGCGCTGCGTCGGGGTCGCGAAATGCCGTACGACGTCGGCTTCCGGGTCCGCCGTGATGTGCCCGTCGTTCCGGGTCACCGGCGAGGAGGAGCACTCCACGCGCGGGCGGGCCCGGCTGCTGCACGAGATGCTGGCCGGTGACCTGGTCACGGACGGCTGGCGCTCGACGGAGGTCCGGGACGCGCTGGACCTGTGCCTGTCCTGCAAGGGCTGCCGGTCCGACTGCCCGGTCGGGGTGGACATGGCCACGTACAAGGCGGAGTTCCTGCACCACCACTACGCGGGGCGACGGCGGCCCGCCGCCCACTACAGCATGGGACGGCTGCCGCAGTGGCTGCGCTGGGTGGACCGGCTGCGGCTGGCTCCGCTGGTCAACACCCTCGCCGCGGTACGGCCGTTGGCGGCCGTCGCGAAACGGCTCGGCGGGATCGCGGGGGAGCGGGAGATCCCGCGGGTGGCGACGGAGACGTTCAGCCGGTGGCTGCGGCGGCGGAACAGGGAGCGGATGCGGGGGTGGGCGGCCGAGGCGCGGGCGGGAAGGAGACCCGAGGTGCCCGGGAAGACGGTCCTCCTGTGGCCGGACACCTTCACCGAGCACCTCTCGCCGGACGTCGGCCGGGCGGCGGTGCGGGTGCTGGAGGCGGCCGGGATCGAGGCGGTCGAGCTGCCGGGGCGGCCGTGGAACGTGCACCGGTCGCAGGACGGCGAGATCGAGGGCATCGGCGTGTCCGCGCCCGCGTCCTGGGGCCGCCCCCGGGTCCGCGCCTGTTGCGGTCTCACGTATCTCTCCACGGGCCAACTCGACCGCGCCCGGGCGGTGTTGCGCCGCACGCTGGACCTGGTGGAGCCGTTCCTGCTGCCCGAGCTGGACGACGTGGCGGACCCGCCGGTGTTCGTCGTCCTGGAACCGAGCTGCGCCGCCGCCCTCCGCACCGACCTCCCGGAGCTGCTGCACGACGACCCCCGTGCCGCCCGTCTCGCCGCCCGGGTGCTCACCTTCGCGGAGGCGCTGGAGCAACTCGCCCCCGACTGGCGGCCACCGGCCCTGGACCGTCCTGTCGTCGGCCAGACCCACTGCCACCAGCACGCGGTCCTCGGCGACGTGGCGGACCGCCGCCTGCGCGAAGCCGCAGGCCTCACCGGCGAGTTGACCGGCGGCTGCTGCGGCCTGGCAGGCAACTTCGGCTTCGAGAAAGGGCACTTCGAGGTCTCACGGGCCTGCGCGGAGGAACAGCTGCTCCCGGCGGTACGCGAGGCGCCCGAGGACGCGGTGGTACTGGCCGACGGGTTCTCCTGCCGTACACAGCTGGAGCAACTCGCGGGTCTACGAGGGAAACATCTGGTGGAGGTATTGGCGCAGGCCCTCGACCGAGCGCCGTGAGCAGGTCGCGAGCAGGCAGAATCCGGCTCATGACACCCCCCACCACCACAAACCTGCTGCGCGGCGCGTTCGCGGTCACGGCCGCCGCACTCGCCGCGCTGCTGCCGCTCGCAGGCACCGCGAGTGCCTCCCCGTTCACCGGCCACGCCCACCGCACCGTCACCACCGCCGACGGCGAGACCTTCCACCTGCGGCTGACCGCCGAGTCCACCCTGCTGCCCGCGGCGGGCGGCACGGTCGACGTCCTGGGCAAGGGCTACAACCGCGCCCAGGGCATCTTCCTGGCGTTCTGCGTGATCCCCGACGGCGTCCGTCTCGGCGATCCTTCCACCTACACCACCCTCCCCACCCCCTGCCTCGGCGGCCGTGAGTCGACGGATGGCTCGGCCCGCCGCATCACCGACCAGGGCACGGGCACGCCCGGCGTCACGATCCCCTACGAGAAGGGCGGCCGGTTCACCACCACCCTCGACCTCGAGCCCGAGATCGCCGACGGCGTCGTCTGCGACACCACCGTGAAGTGCGCGATCGTCACCCGCGCCGACTTCACGGCGACCTCCAGCCGGCTCTACGACCAGTACATCCCGGTCCACTTCGCACCGGCCCACAAGGGCTGAGCACACGCGAGCGCGGGCAGGGTGAGGCCATGACCGACCCCGCCCTGCACCGCGTCGCCGTCCTCTCCGACATCCACGGCGTCCTTCCCGCCCTGGAGGCCGTCCTCGCCGAGCCGGAGGTGGCCGCCGCCGACCGCATCGTGCTGATTGGGGACATCACCGCGGGGCCCCAACCGGCCCAGGTCCTCGACCTGTTGAGGAAACAGGGCGATCGGGTGCGGTGGATCGCGGGCAACGCGGACCGGGAACTCGTGGAGTACCGCACAGGACGACGGGACGCCATACCCGACCCGATCGGCCCCTTCGCCGCCGCCCAACTCACCGACGAGCGCGTCGAGTTCCTCGCCTCCCTCCCCGCGACCCTCACCCTCACCGTGCGCGGCCTCGGCGAAGTGCTCTTCTGCCACGCCACACCCCGCGACGACGAGGAGGTCGTCCTGGTCGACTCACGCCCCGAACGCTGGGCGGAGGTCTTCGAGGACGTCCCCGAGAACGTCCGCACCATCGTCTGCGGGCACACCCACATGCCCTACGTCCGGCTCGCGCACGGCCGCCTGGTCGTCAACCCGGGCAGCGTCGGCATGCCGTACGGCCGCCCCGGCGCCCACTGGTGCCTGCTGGGCCCCGGCGCCGACCTGCGGGTGACGCCGTACGACATCCCGGGGGCCGTCGGGCGGCTCGTCGCGGAGTGCGGGTATCCGGAGATCGCCGAGTGGGCCGACCACTACCTCAACGCGCGGGTGACGGACGGGGAGGCGCTGGAGGCGTTCGGGCCGCGGGACGGCAGGGGCGGCCGTGGGGCGGGTGGGGGGCGCTCGTAGAGCGAGACGGCGGGGCGGGTTCCTGGGGGCGTTGCGATACTCCGGGCGTGGAAACGAGTACGTGTCTCACGGAGTGGACCCTGCGGCCCGTGCGGGCGGCCGACGTCAAGGTCATCGTCGAGCTGCGGGCCGTGGTGATGCGCCCGGACCTGGAACGGCTGGGGCGGTTCGACGAGCACCGGGTACGGCAGCGGTTCCGGGACGCCTTCGTCGCGGCGCACATGTCGGTCGTCGTGGCCGAAGGCCGCTTCGCGGGCTGTGTCGCACTGCGGCCGGCCGAGGACGGGCACTGGCTGGAGCACTTCTTCATCGACCCGGAACTCCACGGCCGCGGTCTCGGCTCGGCCGTCCTGCGCACCCTGCTCGCCCGGACCGACGCCGACGGGGTGACCGTCCGTCTGAACGTCCTCCAGGGCAGCGCGGCCAGGCGGCTCTACGAGCGCCACGGGTTCACCGTGGAGAGCGAGGACCCGGTGGACGTCTTCATGGTGCGCGAGCCACGCATCGGCGCCGGCCGCTGACGGAGCTGTCAGCCGAGCGTCCAGGTCTGGTTGTCCCTGCCGTTGCACTCCCACAGGACCGCCACCGTTCCGGACGCGCCGCCGAAGATGTCGACGCACTTCTGCGACTGCCCGGCCAGCAACTCTGTGTCGTCGAGGCCGAACTGCTGGCTGCCGCTCCCGTCGCAGCCGGCCAGTCGGATCGGGGTGCGGTCGTCGGTCGCTCCCCCCTCCACGGTCATGCACTTCCCCGAGGACCGGACGGTCCCGGAACCGAGCTGCCACTGCTGCGCCGCCGAGCCGTCGCACGTGTCCTGGAACAGCTGTGTCCCCTCGGCTCCGTCGCCACGGCTCAGGCACTTCCCCGAGGCGGCCACCACCAGGGCACGGCCGCTCGGAGCGACCGTGGAGCCGGATCCGCTCTTGGCGGGCGTGTCCTCGGTCCCGGGGCCCGCCCCGCTGTCGGCTCCTTCGGTCCCGGTCGCCGGCAACGACGGCGAGGAGTTCTCCGCCTCCGGTGAACTCGCTCCCGAATTCGGGGAGTTCGACGGAGAGGGCGTCGCGGACGGGGACGTGCCCGGGGTTCGCGGCGCGATCTTGTCGCCCGCCGCGGTTGTTCCGTCCGCTGCCGGGGCGGTCGTACCGCCCCCGCCCTTGTCGACGTTCTGGGTGACCAGCAGCGAGACCGCGATCAGTACCGCCGCGGTGACCGCCGTGCCGAGCACGACCGGCTTCCTCCAGCGTCCCGGACGCGGCTGCGCCCGCCGGCCGGCCGAGGTGGGAGGCGGACCACCGTCCGGGGAGGCTACGGCGACGGATGCCTCGCGCTTGCCGTGCTGCCGCGTCGTTTCCGGATCCGGCGCCCGCTCCGGGACGTGGTCGGGCTCGGCGGCTTCGGCGGTCACGGCAGGCCCGGCGGCAGAGGAGTGGCCTTCGGCCGCCGCCGTCCGCAGGAGACTCTCGGCCTCCTCGGCCGACAGCCGCTCGTCGGGCTTGCTGGCGATCAGACCCTGGATCAGCGGCGTGAGCGGTCCGGCCTTCCGGACCTCGGGCACCGGGCCCAGGGCGATGGCGTACATGGTCTCCGTCACCGAGTCCCGCAGGAACGGTGAGTGGCCGTCGACCGCCTGGAAGAGCGTTGCGCCCAGCGCCCATAAATCGGCCTCAGGGCCCGGTCTCGCGCCGGCGAGGCGCTCGGGAGCGATGAAGTCGACCGATCCCACGAGCTGTCCGGTGACGGTGAGGGTCGAGGTGTCGGAGGCCTGGGCGATGCCGAAGTCGGTCAGGACGACTCGGTCGTCCTCGGTGAGCAGCACGTTCGCGGGTTTCACGTCCCGGTGCAGGACTCCGGCCCGGTGAGCGGCGCGCAGCGCGGCGAGCACGCCCAGGCCGATCCTGGCGGCCTCCTCGGGCGGGACCGGGCCGTGCGCCTGGATCAGGTCGGCGAGCGTGGTGGAGGGCACGTACTCCATGACGATGGTGGGCAGGCCCTCGTCGTCCACCACGTCGTGGACGACGACGACATTGGGGTGGCTGATCCGGGCGGCGCTGCGCGCCTCTCGGCGGGTGCGCTCGAAGAGAGTGGCGAGCTCGCCCTCGGAGAGATGGGGCTGGGGGTGAAGCCTCTTGACGGCGACATGGCGGCCGAGAACGGTGTCGTGGGCCCGCCATACGGTGCCCATACCGCCTCGGCCGACGCGTTCGAGGACGCGGTACCGGCCGGCGATCAGCCGTTCTTCGTCAGACACCGTGGATTCCTTTTCGCTACTGCGGGGCGCGCCCTTCAACAGGCGGGAGTTCAGGTGCCGTTGGGGGGAGACCTGTCAGTCGAGCGAGTAATCATACTTTCAAGCGAGAGCCTATGTACGAGCCCGACATGCCGACGGCGAGGATGCGTTTGGCGGTGATCGGCCCGCCCACCCGGCCGGAGGGCAGCCGCTCTTGCGGAGCGAGTCGTCCCGGGGAGGCCGGGGGGGCCGGGGAGGCCATGGAACACCGTCCGCCATTCGGGACAGCCGTATAACCGGTTCACACACCTGTCGAAGTCCATTACCGTGGACTTCGCAGTGCACCGTGATGGACAAAACCTCGAGATGATCCCTGGACGCCCCGTGACCACCTCCCGCTCCGACGCAGCCGCCCCGCTCTCCTCGACCCCGGTCGCCGTTCCGCCGCCGGGCGCGCCGAGGCGCCGCGGTGCGCTCGGGCCCGTCGGCCTGGTTCTCGCCGGCGGCGTCTCGGTGCAGTTCGGCGCCGCCCTGGCCGTGACCCTGATGCCCAGGACCGGTGCGCTCGGCGTCGTGACGCTGCGGCTGATGGCCGCCGCGGTCGTACTGCTCCTTGTCTGCCGTCCCCGCCTTCGCGGCCACTCGCGCACCGACTGGGGCACGGTCGTCGTCTTCGGGCTCACCATGGCCGCGATGAACGGCCTCTTCTACCAGGCCGTCGACCGCATCCCCCTCGGCCCCGCGGTCACCCTGGAGGTCCTCGGCCCCCTCGCCCTCTCCGTCCTGGCCTCCCGCCGCGCGGTCAACGCGGTCTGGGCCGGACTCGCGCTCGGCGGCGTCTTCCTGCTCGGCGGCGGAGGTGGCGGGGGCTTCGGTGACCTCGACCCCATAGGTGTCGCCTTCGCCCTGGCCGCGGGCACCATGTGGGCGGCGTACATCATCTTCAGCGTGCGCACCGGCCGCCGTTTCCCGCAGGCCGACGGCCTCGCCCTGGCGATGGCGGTCGGCGCGCTGGCGTTCCTGCCGTTCGGCATCGTGGAGTCGGGCACCAGGCTCCTCGACCCGGTGACCGTGGGCCTGGGCGCGGCGGTGGCGCTCATGTCCTCCGTCCTGCCCTACACCCTCGAACTCCTCGCCCTGCGCCGCCTGCCCGCGTCCACCTTCGCGATCCTCATGAGCCTGGAACCGGCCCTGGCCGCCCTCGCGGGCTTCCTGATCCTCCACCAGACCCTGTCCGCACTCCAGGCACTCGCCATCGCACTCGTCATCGCGGCCAGCATGGGAGCGGTCCGTACGCAGGTGGGGCGGAGTGCCCCGGGTACGCCCTAGGTGTACCGACCTGGGTGTCGTAGCCCCCCCGGGAGGCTCATGGCGAAAGCACGCCAGCACCGCCTGTACTCACGTCAATTGCTCACGTCAGTGTTCAGTGTGCTGAATCCACGGACGGCCGCCTTTCGAAGCGGATGACGATTTCGCCCACGATCGTCACGATCAGCAACACCGCACAGCATGCGAAGCCGAGCAGCCCGGCCGCGACCAGGTAGAGCGAACCCGGCCCCGATCAGCCCGCGGCCTTCTCCCATACGGAGACATGCTGACGGCTGTCGTGGGTGAACGGTTTCCGCTCCCAGTCCTCCCACCGCTCCCGCAGCCGCATCCCCGCCAGCCGGGCCATCAGGTCGAGTTCGGCGGGCCAGACGTAGCGGAAGGGGATGGACCGGAAGGAGCCCTGTCCGTCCTCCGTGACCTTGACGTGGTGGGAGGACATGGCCTGGGTGGCGAGGTCGTAGGTGTCGAAACCGAGTCGCCGGTCGCCGACGTGGAAGGGGACGGCGTTCTGCCCGGGAGGCAGCCTCCGCAGATCGGGAACCATGACCTCGACGACGAAGGTCCCGCCGGGTTCGAGCTGCCGGGCGACATTGCGGAAGCAGTCCACCTGGTCGTCCTGCGTGGTCAGATTCATGATCGTGTTGAAGACGAGGTAGGCGAGGGTGAAGTCGCCGGGCGCGGTGGCCGACGCGAAGTCCCCGATGGTCACGCCGACCGCGTCACCGCCTGGTTTGGCGTGCAGCCGGTCCGCCATCGCCCGGGACAGCTCGATCCCGTGGACTTCGACCCCGCGCCCGGCCAACGGCAAGGCGATCCGTCCGGTACCGATGCCGAGTTCAAGGGCGCGACCTGCGCCGGCGAGCTCTGCCAGCAGCGCTACGGCGGGTTCCACGGCGTCCGGGGCGAACATGCCCGCGGTGGACTCGTCGTAGGTCGCTGCGATGGATTCCCCGAAGTAGCCGTCCTCATCAGTCACCGGGGGACGGTACTGCGGGGACGGAGGCGCCCGCGCGTGAATTTCAGCGAGGGGTCTCTAGGGCGGAGACCGCGTCGATGTCCTACGCCGCCAGCAGCACCGGCGCGGTCGCCGCCCCCCGCCGCTTCCGCAGCCCTGCCTCGTCCCGCCGCGCGGCGAAGACGTACACCCGCAGCACCACGAAGCGCCCCACACCGGCCAGGCCGGACGCGCCGAGGTAGACGAGTTGCTCCGTCAGCAGGCCGGGGGACGACCACACCAGGTGCAGGATGAACACGGCCGTGCTGGTCACCGCGTACGCGGCGGTGGCCGAGCCCGCCGACTGCCAGTGCTCGCGCCACCCCGCACCGCGCCCCCTGCCGAAGGTGAAACGGGCGTGGAGTTCGGTGCACAGCAGGGTCGAGGCGAGGGTGACGATGGCGTTGGCGAGCGCCCACGGCGTGGTCATGGCCAGCAGCGGTACCGCCAGGCCGGAGAGGACTCCGACGCCGCCTCCGAGGACCACGAACCGCAGGAAGGCGGCGACGGGACCGGGAGCGACCGAAGGCGCCGTCTCGGGCTTCGGTGCGAGCGGCGACTTCATGGGGACCTCCTCCTTTGCGTACCGTTGTTTCTTGATATGGAAAAGCTACGTTGCGTTCATGGTTGTGGCAACTGATTTATTGCCACGGTAGGGGTTCGGCCCAGTTCACGCCGCGAATTTCATTGCAACAGATGGGAAGGTAACGCAACGCGTCCTTCTCGTTCGTTGCAATGAGTTAGGGGTGAACGCAAGGCGGTCCGGATGGAATCAATGCAAGCACGCTTGCTTGTTTTGGGGCCCCCTGCCATCCTCGCCTCATGGCCGACCTCACCCCCGTCATCGACGACCTCTGCGCGGAGAGCGACGAACTCGATCTGCTCGTGGCCGGGTTGAGCCCCGAGCAGTGGGCGCTCGCGACCCCCGCCGCCGGCTGGACCGTCGCCCACCAGATCGCCCACCTCGCCTGGACCGACCACTCCTCCCTGCTCGCCGTCACCGACCGCGAGGCCTTCTCCCGCGAGGTCGAGAAGGCCCTCGCGGCACCCGGGGACTTCGTGGACAACGGCGCGGAGGAGGTCGCCGGGAAGCCGCCGGCACGGCTGCTCGCGTACTGGCGGGCGGGCCGCGAGGACCTGGCGGAAGCCCTGCGCGCGGCACCCGAGGGGGCGCGTTTCCCCTGGTACGGCCCGCCCATGTCCACCGCCTCCATGGCCACCGCCCGCCTCATGGAGACCTGGGCCCACGGCCTGGACGTGGCCGACGCGCTCGGCGTCACCCGTGCTCCCTCCGACCGGATCCGGCACATCGTCCGGCTCGGCGTCCGCACCCGCGACTTCTCCTTCGGCACGCACGGACTGACCCCGCCGTTCGAGGAGTTCCGCATCGAACTCGCCGGCCCGACCGGCGAGTTGTGGACCTACGGCCCCGAGGACGCCACCGACCGCGTCACCGGCCCCGCCCTCGACTTCTGCCTCCTGGTCACCCAGCGCGCGCACCGCGCCGACCTCGCCCTGACCGCCGTGGGGGAGGACGCCGACCGCTGGCTCGACATCGCCCAGGCCTTCGCGGGCCCACCCGGTAAGGGGCGCGCACCCAAGGGGGCGGCCGGATGACACCCCCAGCGGATGCCCCCCTCCGCGTAGGCAACGCCTCCGGCTTCTACGGCGACCGCTTCGACGCCGTGCGCGAGATGCTCACCGGCGGTGAACTCGACGTCCTCACTGGCGACTACCTCGCCGAGCTGACCATGCTCATCCTCGGCCGGGATCGGCTCAAGGACCCCGGGGGCGGATACGCCCGCACCTTTCTGCGGCAACTCGAGGAGTCCCTCGGCCTCGCGCACGAGCGGGGCGTCCGGATCGTCGCCAACGCGGGCGGCCTCGCCCCGGCCGGACTCGCCTCCCGCATAAGGGAGTTGGCCGACCGGCTCGGCCTGGAGACGAAGGTCGCCCATGTCGAGGGCGACGACCTCACCCCCCGCCACCCCGGCAGCCTCGCCGCCCACGCCTACCTCGGCGGCTTCGGCATCGCGGCCTGTCTACGGGAGGGCGCGGACGTCGTGGTCACGGGGAGGGTGACGGACGCGGCCCTGGTCACCGGACCCGCCGCCGCCCACTTCGGCTGGGGGCCCGGGGAGTACGACCGGCTCGCGGGAGCCGTCGTCGCCGGGCACGTCCTGGAGTGCGGGACACAGGCGACCGGCGGCAACTACGCGTTCTTCACCGAGGGCGGGCACGATCTGAGGAGGCCCGGCTTCCCCCTCGCCGAACTCCACGAGGACGGCACCGCCGTCATCACCAAACACCCCGGCACCGGCGGCTTCGTGGACGTGGGCACGGTGACCGCCCAACTGCTGTACGAGACACAGGGCGCCCGGTACGCGGGGCCCGACGTCACCGCCCGCCTCGACACGGTCGAGCTCACCCAGGACGGCCCCGACCGCGTCCGGATCTCCGGCGTACGCGGCGAGGCCCCGCCCCCCACCCTCAAGGTCGGCCTCAACCGGCTCGGCGGCTTCCGCAACGAGGTCGTCTTCGTCCTGACCGGCCTCGACATCGAGGCCAAGGCCGCGCTGGTGCGGGAGCAGCTCGAACCGGTCCTCGCCAAGACCGCCGACGTGCGCTGGGACCTGTCCCGCACCGACCGCCCCGACGCCGATACGGAGGAGACCGCGAGCGCGCTGCTGCGGCTGGTCGTCCGTGACCCGGACCAGGAGGTCGTCGGACGCGCGCTCAGCGGGGCCGCCGTGGAACTGGCCCTGGCCAGCTACCCCGGGTTCCATGTGCTGGCACCACCCGGGAAGGGCTCGCCCTATGGAGTCTTCGAGGATGTGTACGTCCCCCATGGAGCCGTGGACCATGTGGCCGTCCTCCACGACGGTCGACGGATCCCTGTGGCGCCGGCACAGGACACAGCCGTACTCGCGTACCCGCCGCCACCCCCTCTGCCGGCCCCCCTGCCGCCCGGCCCGACCCGCCGCGCATCCCTCGGCCTCGTCGTCGGCGCCCGCAGCGGCGACAAGGGCGGCAACGCGAACATCGGGGTGTGGGCCCGGACGGACGAGGCCTGGCGATGGCTCGCCCACACACTCACCGTCGACCGGCTCCGCGAACTCCTCCCGGAAACAGCGGAGTTGAACGTCACCCGCCACGACCTTCCCAACCTGCGTGCCCTCAACTTCGTCGTCGAGGGGATCCTCGGCGAGGGCGTCGCCGCCCAGCACCGTTTCGACCCGCAGGCCAAGGCCCTCGGCGAATGGCTGCGCTCCCGCCACCTGGAGATCCCGGAGGCCCTGCTGTGACCATCATCAACTCCGGCCTGGACACGGCGGGTCCCGACTACCGGGCCAACCGCGAGGCCATGCTCGCCAAGCTGGACCAGCTGACCGCCGAGCACGCCAAGGCGCTGGCCGGTGGTGGCGAGAAATACGTCCAACGGCACCGCAAACGCGGCAAGTTGCTCGCCCGGGAACGTATCGAGCTGCTCCTCGACCCCGACACGCCTTTCCTGGAACTGTCCCCGCTGGCCGCCTGGGGCGGCGACTACACGGTCGGCGCCTCCCTTGTCACCGGGATCGGGGTGGTGGAGGGCGTGGAGTGCCTGATCACCGCCAACGACCCGACCGTACGCGGGGGCGCGAGCAACCCGTGGTCGCTGAAGAAGGCCCTGCGGGCCGACGACATCGCCCTCGCCAACCGGCTGCCCTGCATCAGCCTGGTGGAGTCCGGCGGCGCGGATCTGCCCTCCCAGAAGGAGATCTTCATCCCCGGCGGGGCCGTCTTCCGCGACCTGACCCGGCTGTCGGCAGCCGGAATCCCCACGGTCGCGGTCGTGTTCGGCAACTCCACCGCGGGCGGCGCGTACATCCCCGGCATGTCCGACCACGTGATCATGGTCAAGGAGCGTGCCAAGGTTTTCCTCGGCGGCCCGCCCCTGGTGAAGATGGCCACCGGCGAGGAGAGCGACGACGAGTCCCTCGGCGGCGCCGAGATGCACGCGCGGGTGTCGGGCCTCGCGGACTACTTCGCCGTGGACGAACAGGACGCGGTGCGGCAGGCCCGGAGGGTCGTGGCCCGCCTCAACCACCGCAAGGCGTACGGCGATCCGGGCCCCGCCGAGCCTCCCAAGTACGACCAGGACGAACTCCTCGGCATCGTCCCCGGCGACCTCCGCACACCCTTCGACCCCCGCGAGGTGATCGCCCGGATCGTCGACGCCTCCGACTTCGACGAGTTCAAGCCCCTGTACGGGACGAGCCTCGCGACCGGCTGGGCCGAACTGCACGGCTATCCGATCGGCGTGCTGGCCAACGCCCAGGGGGTCCTGTTCTCCGAGGAGTCCCAAAAGGCGGCCCAGTTCATCCAGTTGGCCAACCAGCGCGACATCCCGCTCCTCTTCCTGCACAACACCACCGGCTACATGGTCGGCAAGGAGTACGAGCAGGGCGGCATCATCAAGCACGGCGCGATGATGATCAACGCGGTGAGCAACTCGAAGGTCCCGCACCTGTCGGTGCTCATGGGGGCCTCGTACGGCGCCGGTCACTACGGCATGTGCGGACGCGCCTACGACCCCCGCTTCCTTTTCGCCTGGCCCAGCGCCAAGTCGGCCGTCATGGGCCCCCAGCAGCTCGCCGGCGTGCTCTCCATCGTGGCCCGCCAGTCGGCCGCGGCGAAGGGGCTGCCGTACGACGAGGAGGGCGACGCCGCCCTGCGCGCCATGGTGGAGCAGCAGATCGAGTCCGAGTCACTGCCCATGTTCCTGTCCGGGCGGCTCTACGACGACGGCGTCATCGACCCCCGCGACACCCGGACGGTACTGGGCCTGTGCCTGTCCGCGATCCACACCGCCCCCTACGAGGGCGCCCGCGGCGGCTTCGGCGTCTTCCGGATGTGAGGAACCTTCAGTGATCACTTCTGTGCTCGTCGCCAACCGGGGTGAAATCGCCTGCCGGATCTTCCGCACCTGCGGTGAGCTGGGAATCCGAACGGTCGCCGTGCACTCGGACCCGGACGCGAACGCCCTTCACACGCGTGTGGCGGACACGGCCGTACGGCTCCCGGGAGCGGCCCCCGCCGACACGTACCTGCGCGCCGACCTGATCGTGAAGGCGGCCGTCGCGTCCGGCGCCGACGCCGTGCACCCCGGCTACGGCTTCCTCTCCGAGAACGCCGACTTCGCGCGCGCGGTCCTCGACGCGGGCCTGGTCTGGATCGGCCCACCGCCCTCCGCGATCGAGGCGATGGCGTCCAAGACGCGCGCGAAGCAACTGATGGGCCTCGCACCCCTGGGCGAGGTGACACAGACCGACCTGCCGGTGCTGGTGAAGGCGGCCGCGGGCGGCGGAGGACGCGGAATGCGCGTCGTACGCCGCATCGAAGACCTGGCCATCGCGCTGGAGAGCGCCCGCGCCGAGGCCGCGAGCGCCTTCGGTGACGGCGAGGTGTTCGTCGAGCCGTACGTCGAGGACGGCCGTCACGTCGAGGTCCAGATCCTCGCCGACACCCATGGCACGGTCTGGGCCCTGGGCACCCGCGACTGCTCCCTCCAACGCCGCCACCAGAAGGTGATCGAGGAGGCCCCGGCCCCGGGTCTGCCCGGCCAACTCGTCGAGGAACTGCACGGGTTGGCGGTGCGTGCGGCACGCGCGGTGGACTACGTGGGCGCGGGCACGGTCGAGTTCCTGGTCTCCGGTACCGAGGCCCACTTCCTGGAGATGAACACCCGCCTCCAGGTCGAACACCCGGTGACGGAAGCGGTGTTCGGCGTGGACCTGGTGGCGGAGCAGATCCGGATCGCCGAGGGCGAGGCCCTTGCGGAAAGCCCTCCGAGCCCGAACGGGCACGCCGTGGAGGCCCGCCTCTACGCCGAGGACCCGGCGACCGCCTGGACCCCGCAGACCGGCACCCTGCACCGTCTCTCGCTCCCCGCGTCCGTACGCCTGGACACGGGCTACGGGGACGGCGACGACATCGGCGTCCACTACGACCCGATGCTCGCCAAGGTCGTCGCCCACGCCCCCACCCGCGCGGAGGCGGTCCGCCGACTGGCCGGCGCGCTGGAGACGGCGACGATCCACGGCCCGACCACGAACAGGGACCTGCTGGTGAACTCCCTTCGCCACAAGGAGTTCACGACGGCCCGCATGGACACGGGCTTCTACGACCGCCACCTCACCGAACTCACCGAGGCCGCCCCGGACGCGTACGCCCCCCTGGCGGCGGCCCTCGCGGACGCGGTCGGACGCTCCCGCTTCGGCGGCTGGCGCAACCTGCACTCCGCCCCGCAGACAAAGCGGTACGCGATGGCGGGGGAGGAGCACGAGGTCCGTTACCGGCACACGAGGGAGGGCCTGGAGGCGGACGGGGTCCGGGTGGTCAACGCCGACGCGCGTCGCGTCGTACTCGAAGTGGACGGTGTGCAGCGGAAGTTCGAGGTGGCGAGGTACGGCGACCAGGTCCACGTCAACGGCACGACTCTGACGGCCCTGCCCCGCTTCCCCGACCCGACGGTCCAACACGCCCCGGGCTCCCTACTGGCCCCCATGCCGGGAACGGTCGTAAGGATCGCGGACGGCCTGACGGAGGGATTCGCGGTGGAAGCGGGCCAACCCCTCCTGTGGCTGGAGGCGATGAAGATGGAACACAAGATCACGGCCCCGCACACGGGAACGCTCACCGAGCTGAATGCGGTTGTCGGCCAACAGGTAACGGTCGGCTCTCTACTGGCGGTAGTCCGAACTACGTAGGGGCGCGGGGCTGCATCAATGTGCGGCTACCGCCGCGCGGGCGCGACCGGCCACAACAAAGGAGCCACATGCCCACGACCGAAACCAATGAGCACAAGTCCCTCCGAGAAGCCGTATCCGCCCTGGGCAAACGCCACGGCCGCACCTACGACCGAGAGGCACTCTGGGCCGAAGCAGCCAAACTCGGCTACCTAGGAGTCAACCTCCCCGAGGAGTACGGAGGCGGAGGCGGCGGAATCGCCGAACTCTCCATCGTCCTCGAGGAACTCGGCGCAGCCGGCGCCCCCCTCCTGATGATGATCGTGTCCCCCGCCATCTGCGGCACGGTGATCGCCCGCTTCGGCACGGAATCCCAGAAGCAGGACTGGCTCCCCGCACTCGCCGACGGCACCCGCACCATGGCCTTCGGCATCACCGAACCCGACGCCGGCTCCAACAGCCACCGCATCAGCACCACGGCCCGCCGCGACGGAGCCGACTGGCTGCTGACCGGCCGCAAGGTCTTCGTCTCCGGCGTCGACATAGCCGACGCCACCCTCATAGTCGGCCGCACGGAGGACTCCCGAACCGGCCGCCTCAAGCCCTGCCTGTTCATCGTTCCGCGAGACGCCCCGGGCTTCGACAGGCGCCGTATCGAGATGGAACTGGACGCCCCGGAAAAGCAGTTCGAGCTCACCCTCGACGACGTACGTCTCCCCGCCGAAGCCCTCGTGGGAGACGAGGACGCCGGCCTCCTGCAACTCTTCGCGGGCCTCAACCCCGAACGCATCATGACCGCGGCCTTCGCGATAGGAATGGGCCGCTACGCCCTCTCCCAGGCGATCACGTACGCCCGCGAGCGCACCGTGTGGGACACCCCCATCGGCGCCCACCAGGCCATCGCCCACCCCCTCGCCCAGGCCCACATCGACCTCGAACTCGCCCGCCTGATGATGCAGAAGGCCGCCCACCTCTACGACGAGGGCGACGACGTGGGCGCGGGGGAGGCCGCCAACATGGCGAAGTACGCCGCGGGGGAGGCCTGCGTGAAGGCGGTCGACCAGGCGGTCCACACCCTCGGCGGCAACGGCCTCACCCGGGAGTTCGGGATCGCCTCGCTGATAACGGCCGCGCGCGTGGCTCGTATCGCACCGGTGAGCAGGGAGATGATTCTCAACTACGTCTCCCACCAGACCCTGGGCCTGCCCAAGTCGTACTAGACCGCCTTGGTCACGGCCGTCTTGGAGGAACCGTGTTCCGCAGCGAGTACGCAGACGTCCAGCCCGTAGAACTGCCCATCCACGACGCCGTGTTGGCCCGCGCCACCGAGTTCGGTGACGCGCCCGCACTGATCGACGGCACCGACGGCACCACCCTCGCTTACGGCCAACTCGACGCGTTCCACCGCCGGGTCGCCGCCGGACTCGCGGAGGCGGGCGTCGCCAAGGGGGATGTGCTCGCGCTGCACAGCCCCAACACGATCGCCTTCCCGACCGCGTTCTACGCCGCCACGCGCGCGGGCGCCTCCGTCACCACCGTGCACCCGCTCGCCACGCCGGAGGAGTTCGCCAAGCAGCTCTCCGACTCGGCCGCCCGCTGGATCGTCACCGTCTCGCCGCTTCTCGAGACAGCACGCCGGGCCGCCGAACTCGCGGGCGGGGTACGGGAGATCTTCGTCTGCGACAGCGCGCCCGGCCACCGCTCCCTGATCGACATGCTGGCCTCCACGGTCCCCGAGCCGGACATCGCCATCGACCCGGCGACGGACGTGGCGGCGCTGCCGTACTCCTCGGGCACCACCGGCACCCCCAAGGGCGTGATGCTCACGCACCGGCAGATCGCCACCAACCTCGCCCAGCTGGAACAACTGATGTCGGCGGGCCCCGGCGACCGTATTCTGGCAGTTCTTCCCTTTTTTCACATCTACGGCCTCACGGCCCTCATGAACGCGCCGCTGCGCCTCGGCGCCACCGTCGTCGTCCTGCCCCGCTTCGACCTGGAGACCTTCCTCGCGGCCATCCAGAACCACCGCATCACCGGCCTGTACGTGGCCCCGCCGATCGTCCTCGCCCTCGCCAAGCACCCGCTGGTCGAGCGGTACGACCTGTCGTCCCTGCGGTACATCGTCAGCGCCGCCGCCCCGCTGGACGCCCGGCTCGCCGCCGCCTGTTCGGCCCGGCTCGGCCTCCCGCCCGTCGGCCAGGCGTACGGCATGACGGAACTCTCGCCCGGCACCCATGTCGTCCCCCTGTCCGCCATGCGCGAGGCACCACCCGGGACCGTCGGCAAGCTCATCGCCGGAACCGAGATGCGGATCGTCTCCCTCGACGACCCCGCCAAGGACCTCGACATCGGGGAGCCCGGCGAGATCCTCATCCGCGGCCCGCAGATCATGAAGGGCTACCTCGGCCGCCCCGACGACACCGCCGCGATGATCGACCCCGACGGCTGGCTGCACACCGGAGACGTCGGCCATGTCGACGCCGACGGCTGGCTGTTCGTCGTCGACCGGGTCAAGGAGCTCATCAAGTACAAGGGCTTCCAGGTGGCCCCCGCCGAACTGGAGGCCCTCCTGCTCACTCACCCCCGGATCGCCGACGCGGCCGTCATCGGCGTCTACAACGACGAGAACAACGAGGTCCCGCACGCCTACGTGGTCCGCCAGCAGGACGCCCCCGAACTCTCCGAGAGCGAGGTCATGATGTACGTCGCCGAACGCGTCGCCCCCTACAAACGCGTCCGCCAGGTCACCTTCATCGACGCGGTGCCCCGCGCCGCCTCCGGCAAGATCCTCCGACGACAGCTCAGGGAACGCACGTGACGCTCATCGGCCGTACCCACACCCGGGGAGTCGAGACCCTCACCCTCGACTCCCCGCACAACCGCAACGCCCTGTCGGCGGCCCTGCTGGGCGAGCTGGCCTCGTGCCTCGCGGACTGCGCCAAGGAGGACGCCGTACGCGCGATCGTCCTCACCCACACCGGCAACACCTTCTCGGCGGGCGCCGACCTCAAGGACCCCCCGGACCCGGACGCCCTGGTCGGGCTCCTGCGGCAGATCGTGGAGCTCGGGAAACCGGTCGTCGCCAGGGTCGCGGGGCACGTCCGCGCGGGCGGCCTCGGCCTCCTCGCCGCCTGCGACATCTCGGCCGCCGCCACGGAGTCCACGTTCGCCTTCACCGAGGTACGGATCGGACTCGCCCCCGCGGTCATCTCCCTGACGCTCCTGCCCCGCACCGACCCCCGCGCGCTCGCCCGCCACTACCTCACCGGCGAACGCTTCGACGCGGCCGAGGCCGCCAGGATCGGCCTGGTGACGGCGACGGGCGACGACGTGGACGCCGTACTCGCCCCCGTCCTGGACGGTCTGCGACGAGCCGCCCCCGAGGCCCTGGCCGAAACGAAACGGCTGCTCACGGCTAGGGTGCTGGAGACCTTCGACCGGGACGCGGCCGACCTGACCGCGCTCTCGGCCCGGCTGTTCGCCTCGCCCCGGGCGCACGAGGGCATGACAGCCTTCCTGGAACGACGGGATCCCCCATGGGTGGTGTGACCACGATCGGTGACCGCGCCGAACGCAGGCCCAAGCAGGACCGCAGCCGGGCCACCCGGCAGCGCCTCCTGGAGGCCGCCGTGGCCGCGCTCGCCGAACACGGCTGGTCCGGCTCCACGGTGACCGTCGTCGCCGAACGCGCGGGCGTCTCCCGCGGCGCCGCCCAGCACCACTTCCCGACAAGGGAGGACCTCTTCACGGCGGCCGTCGAATACGTGGCGGAGGAACGCTCCACGGCCCTGCGCGCCCTGTTCCCACAGGGCGCCGCAGACGACCGGCGCGCGGTGATCTCGGCCCTCGTCGACCTCTACACAGGCCCCCTCTTCCGAGCCGCCCTCCACCTGTGGGTCGCAGCCTCCAACGAGGAGCAACTGCGCCCCCAGGTCACGGAGCTGGAGGCGCGGGTGGGCCGCGAGACCCACCGGATAGCGGTGGAACTGCTGGGCGCGGACGAGTCGAAACCGGGCGTCCGCGAGACGGTCCAGGGCCTACTGGACATGGCGAGGGGCTTGGGCCTGGCGAACCTACTGACGGACGACAAGGCCAGGCGGGACAAAGTGGTCACTCAGTGGACAGCACTACTGAACGAGGCCCTGCTGTAGCTCCGTTGGGGGCGCGGGGAACTGCGCGACAAGCCACGACTCACCCGCAGCCGCCCACGACCCTCAGGCACCCCTTCAGTGGGCGATACTCCCGTACCCCTCAATGTCCTGAGGATCCCGAGACCCGGGCCCCACATACCGCGCGGACGGCCGCACCAGCCGCCCCGTCCGCTTCTGCTCAAGGATGTGCGCCGACCACCCGGCCGTCCGCGCGCACGTGAACATCGACGTGAACATGTGCGCCGGCACCTCCGCGAAGTCGAGGACGATCGCCGCCCAGAACTCCACGTTCGTGGCGAGCACCCGATCCGGCCGGCGCGCGTGCAGCTCCGCCAGCGCCGCCTTCTCCAGCGCCTCGGCGATCTCGAACCGCGGCGCCCCCAGCTCACGGGCCGTACGACGCAGCACACGCGCGCGTGGGTCCTCGGCCCGGTACACCCGGTGCCCGAAGCCCATCAGCCGCTCACCGCGGTCCAGCGCCTGCCTGACGTACGCCTCCGCGTCCCCGGTCCGTTCGATCTCCTCGATCATCCCGAGCACCCGGGAGGGCGCGCCCCCGTGCAGCGGCCCGGACATCGCGCCCACGGCCCCGGAGAGCGCGGCGGCGACATCCGCGCCGGTGGAGGCGATCACGCGCGCGGTGAACGTCGACGCGTTCATCCCGTGCTCCGCGGCCGACGTCCAGTAGGCGTCCACGGCGGCCACGTGCTTCGGGTCCGGTTCGCCCCGCCAGCGGATCATGAACCGCTCGACGACGGACTGCGCCTTGTCGATCTCCCGCTGCGGCACCATCGCATGCCCCTGCCCGCGCGCGGACTGGGCGACGTAGGAGAGGGCCATCACGGCGGCCCGGGCGAGGTCGGCACGCGCCTGCTCGGCGTCGATGTCGAGCAGCGGCTTCAGACCCCACACCGGGGCGAGCATGGCAAGGGCCGACTGGACGTCCACCCGGATGTCCCCGGAGTGCACCGGGATCGGGAACGGCTCGGCGGGCGGCAGACCCGGGTTGAAGGCGCCGTCGACCAGCAGCCCCCACACGTTGCCGAACGAGACATGGCCGACCAGATCCTCGATGTCGACGCCCCGGTACCGCAGCGCGCCGCCCTCCTTGTCCGGTTCGGCGATCTCCGTCTCGAACGCGACGACGCCTTCGAGGCCAGGTACGAAGTCGGACATCAGGCGGCTCCTCGTGATGTGTTCGACGGATGACGCCACGATATCCCCGAGTGTCACCTTTGGGGAGTCCACGCGGCACTCAGTGCCACCATCGGTGGGCGGGCCATCCGTACGGCAAGATGACCGGGTGACCGACGCAGCACACGCCGTCTTCCCGGACCCCGCCTCCATGCGCGAGCAGTACCGCGCGGAAGGCCTCACCGAGACCGACCTGGCCGCCACGCCCGTCGGACAGTTCGCGCGCTGGTTCAAGCAGGCGGCCACCGAGGCGCACCTCTTCGAGCCGAACGCCATGGTCGTCTCCACCGCGGACGCCGAGGGCCGCCCCAGCTCCCGCACGGTGCTGCTCAAGCAGTTCGACGAACAGGGCTTCGTCTTCTACACCAACTACGACTCCCGCAAGGCGAGCGACCTCGCGCGGAACCCGTACATCTCCCTGCTCTTCCCCTGGCACCCCATGGCCCGCCAGGTCATCGTCACCGGCCTCGCCCGCCGTACCGGCCGCGACGAGACGGCCGCCTACTTCCGCAGCCGCCCCCACGGCTCCCAGCTCGGCGCCTGGGCCAGCGCGCAGTCCTCGGTGATCGAGACGCGCGAACAGGTCGACACCGCCTACGCCGACCTGGCCGCCCGCTACCCCGAGGGCCAACAAGTCCCGGTCCCCCCGAACTGGGGCGGCTTCCGGGTGGCCCCGCAGACGGTGGAGTTCTGGCAGGGCCGCGAGAACCGCCTGCACGACAGGCTGCGCTATGCGGCACAGGCGGACGGGAGCTGGCGGGTGGAGCGGCTGAGCCCCTGAAGAAGCGGCTCAACACCGCCCTACGGCCGCCCCACCACCCCACCCAGATCCAACGCCGAAGCGATCCGCACCGCCACGTCCTCCGCGTACACCGCGTCGCCCCGCTCGAACTGGCCCCTCCCGGACCCCCGCAGGAACGTCACGACCCCGAGCGTCCGCCCACGGCTGCGCAACACCGCGCACAGCGCGTGCACCACGTCCCCGGGCCACTGCCGGGCCGAGGCCCACTCCCGGGCCCGGTCCGCCGACACCGTCCCCACACTCGCCCGTACCGATCCCATCCGGTCCACACACTGCAACGCCGGATGCCCCTCGCCGTACCGCACGGGCAGTCCGGCCGCCCCCGACGCCTGCATGCTCGGCCCGGGTGCCCCGGAGGGCGTCGCGGCGACCCGCACCAGCCGGACCGGCCCGGAACCCTCCCCATCGGCCACCGCACCCCCGGCCACCCGGTCGATCAGCGCGTGGTCGGCGAATCCCGCGAGTGCGAAGTCCAGATGGACGACGGCGGCCTCGGCCGGATCCTCGCACTCGGCGGCCGCCCGGGCCGCCCGGTGCAACTGGTTCGCCCGGAAGCGCAGCAGCGAGGCCTCCTGCTCGCTCTGCTTGGCCTCGGTGACGTCCTGGAACAGCCAGCCCACACCCAACGGCACAGGCTCCTCCGCGAGCGGTGAGGCCAGCCGTACGAAGCCGCAGCGCCAGCAGCGCCGCTTCTCCCCGTCCGGTGTCCGCACCGCGACCCAGATCTCGGCCGGCGCCGGCGGAGCGCCCTCGGCCAGCACATGGGTGAGCGCGCTCTCCAGCTCCTCCACGCCCTGCGCGAGCAGCTCCCCGAGGGGCCGCCCCAGCACGGACGTACGCCCGACGCCCAACGACCGGGCCGCGTGCGCGTTCACCGCAGCGGGCCGCAGATCGGCGTCGACCAGCACGACACCCCACGAGGCGTCCTCGAACAGCGCCTCGCTCAGCGCGATCGAGCGCTCCAGGTCGATCTGCGTGTGCACCTCGCTGAAGGCGCAGTACACCCCGGCCGGCTTCCCGTCGGGTCCGCGCACGGCCGCGGACTGGGTGCGTACGAGGACCCGCCCGCCTTCCTTGGTCAGCAACGCGAACTCGTGCACCTGCCGTCCGGGCGCCTGCATGGCGGACATCAGCCGCGCCTCGACCTCCTCGGCGTCCGCCGGCCGCACGGCCCAGCCCGCGAACCCGTGCCGTCCCACGGCCTCGGCCGCGGTCCACCCGAGGATCCGCTCCGCCTCACGGTTCCAGTGCGTCACGACGCCCTCGGCGTCGAAGGCGCACAGGGCCGCGTCCATCCCGTCCAGCAGCGCGGCGAGCAGATCCGAACCGCCCGCGCCCTCCGGGCCGTCCGGCCCCAGCTCGTCGGTGGTCCCACTACGCCGTGAAGCACTCACCTGGACCCCCTGCCGGCTGCTTCGCTCACTAACAATCATTCAACTCGAACGTGACGCAGCACACACCTGGTTCCCGCAAGATTAAAGGAATCGTTGTGCACGGGAAACGCGCCGAACCCGCTCAAACGGCCCTTCGGTCCAGCTCCAGCCGCAGGTCGATCCACTCGTCGCTCCCGCCGTCCAGCACATACCGGTCGACCTCGACGAACCCACGCGCCCGCGCGAACCGCGTCCCGTCCCCATTGACGGCCAGCACGCATGTCTCGATCACCCTGGCGCCGAGCACGCGTGCATGATCAAGACCCTTCTCGTACAGAGCGGTGCCGAAACCCCTCTTCCGGAAATCGGGCAGCACGCGCGCGATGACGGTCGCCACGGCGTCCTCCCCCTCCGGCGGCCGCACGGTCGAGCACCCCACGAGCACGTCCCCGAGATACGCGTTCTCCAGCCGATACCGCCGACCACGCTCCCGCACGCCCTCGAGCCCCATGGCAGCAGGCGGAACGATCACGTTGTGAACGTACCGCCACTCCTCCGCCATGCCGTCCCCTACGACGGGTTCAATCCGCAGGTCAGCCACGATCACCGCTCCCCCTCCGCGCGTACGCCTCTATCTCGATCTTCATCCTGGGGTCCGCGAGACCGCACACGAGCATCGTGGCCGCCGGGCGGACCTCGCCGAAGCGGCGGCGCAGGACCGGCCAGCAGGGCTCGAAGTCCTCCCGGTCGGGCAGCAGGTAGCGCACCCGCACCACGTCCGCGAAAGTGCACTCCGCCTCGGCAAGAGCGGCCCCGATGTTCCGCAGGCACTGCTCGGCCTGCTCCACCACGTCGTCCGAGATCGTCATGGTCGCGTAGTCGAACCCGGTCGTCCCGGACACATGCACCTGGTCCCCGTCGATGACGGCCCGCGCGTACCCGATCCGGTCCTCGAAGGTGGAACCGCTGAGGATCGCTCGTCGCATTGTCATGCGTGGAACGCTAATCGTTGCCAGACCCTCCTGGCGCAGTCAACGCCATGGCCACAGCGGGAGCACCCCGACACCCTCCACAACACCAGCGCCGCCGCCAGCCTCATCGGAGGCGGCCGCTCCGATGGCACCTTCATGGACTTCCGCTTGCTGGGTCGATCGCCCAGGGGCGCGAGTGCTACGAAGGAGCCGTCGCCGCCCCCGACAGCCTCGCCGACCACCACGAGGTCGTCGCAACAGCCGCAGACGTCGACGACGGAGCGCTCTTCTGCGACGCCTGCTTGGCGGAGACGCGGGGGCGGTTGGCGGGGCTCTTCCTGGCAGATGACTCACCTTGACGAAATCCCTTAACAGGTGGATCGACTGCATGTTCGGCCGTTTGGGACATTTCGCACTGATGAGTGCCTTCTCGGGATTCAACCCCTGGGCGGAGATCTGACCGCTAATTTCTCTTGCACAGCGATGAAGGGAGGTCACTCGCTCCCCAACCGCACGGTTGTCGAGTGACCAGCCCCAGTCATCACGATCCGCAAGATCAGGGAGGTGCCCCGATGACTACGTTCCCCGCAGGCGAGCAGACCCACCAGGCTGTGCTTCCTCAGCAGCCTGCTCTGGAATCCGGGAGAGCAGACACCCCTGGGAGCAGGGACGAAACGGCTCACGGACACCCCGCCACCGCGCGAGGCACCGGCCGGGAACATGGGCGAGGGGAGACCGACGGGCGCGGCACCAAGCCCTGTCGGCGTCACGCCAAGAACGCTGCCACGGCAGCGGAGGCGGCAGAGAACGGAAGCGGTGACGCTTCCCCGCACACCCCGCCATACAGCGGCGGAATCGGCGCGAGCAGGGTTTTCGTGCTGTCCAAGGAGGGGGACCCCCTCATGCCCTGCCATCCGGCCCGCGCCCGCGAACTCCTTGGCAAGGGAAGGGCGGTCGTCGCCCGACAAGTGCCCTTCACCATCCGGCTGAAGGACCGTACACGCGCCGAATCCGAGGTCGACGGCGTTCAGTTACGCATCGACCCCGGCTCCAAAGGCACCGGTCTCGCCCTCACCGACGAGAAAAAAGAAGCCGATGAGCACGGCGCCGTCATCACTGTCAGACGCGGACTCGTAGCAGTCGAACTCCAGCATCGCGGCGACCAGATCCACAGAGCCATGCAGCAACGAGCCGGCTACCGACACCGCCGACGCTCCGCCAACTGCCGCTATCGAAAACCCCGTTCAAACAACCGAACTCGGCGCACCGGCTGGCTTCCACCCTCCCTGCGCCACCGGGTCGACACCACCTACTCCCAGGCCGCCCGCCTCTGCCGCTACGCACCCGTCACCGAGATCCACATCGAACGCGTCGCCTTCGACACCCACGCCATGAGTGAAGGCAGAGCCCTCACCGCACGCGAGTACCAGCAGGGCACCCTCGCCGGAACCGAAGCCCGCGCCTACCTCCGCGCAAAGTGGAACAACGCCTGCGCCTACTGCGACGCCACCGGCGTACCCCTGAACATCGACCACCTCAGACCCCGCAGCCGAGGCGGCACCAACCGCATCTCCAACCTCGTCCTCACCTGTGTTCCCTGCAACCAGGTCAAGAACAACACTCCCGTCGAGATCTTCCTCGCCGACCAGCCCGACAGGCTCGCGAAGATCGTCCGACAGCTCAGAACACCACTCCAGGACGCCGCAGCCATGAACGCGACCCGATGGCAGCTCACGGAGAGACTCAGCGACCAAGGCAGGCCTGTGCACGCCTGGTCAGGCGGCCGTACGAAGTGGAACCGCAGCGCCATGGGGTTAGCGAAGACGCACACCTTGGACGCGCTGTCCGTCGGGCTTCTGGATCATGAGAGCGGTGACGCAGTCGTGCGGTATCCCGGGCAGGTACTCGTCGTCAGAGCGACAGGACGCGGGTCGTACGCCCGCACCACTCCGGACCGCTTCGGATTTCCGCGGCTGCGCCGAGCCCGTGCCAAACAGCACTTCGGGTACGTGACCGGCGATCTCGTCCGGGCCGATGTCCCGACAGGCAAGTGGGCAGGCACTTGGACCGGCCGCATCTCCGTCCGTGCCAGGGGGCAGCACAGCATGACGACGCCAGAAGGCCGTATCAACGTCTCCCATTGGAATCTCAAGCTGTTGCAGCGGGGCGACGGATACGGCTACAGCAGCCGGTCGGAGCCCTCAGAGTCATCATCCCGGAAAAGCGGTTGATCGATGCCCGATCGCTTCCTAGGGTGTGGTCTACGTAGGAAGGGAGGTGATCGGGTACATGAGTGACACCCGGACGCGCGAGGTGGCTGCGGGCTAGCGGCCTGCCACCACACACAGTGCGGTGCCGGACCAGCGTGTACGAGATGCACGCAGCCGGCCAATTCAATGCAGTCACCCGACCCGCGAGCTCGTCGGTACGTCCGGCCGGCTCCCTCGCCGCGAGGCGGAGGGACCAGAGCTCGCGGGTCGTCTGCGTTCAGTTACTGCTGGTAGAAGATCCGGTCCCGGTACTCCTCGAACACCCGCTCGTTCCACGCCAGCCCGCCGTCCACGTTGCCCGACCGCAGCAGCGGCGGCTCGATCCCCCGGTCCGCCAGCGCGCCCGCCGCGGTCGCCATCACGGCTTGGAGCAGTGCCGAGGTCACGACCGTGGAGGCAGGGGCGAAGGGGGCCGGGATGGTGTCCAGCGAGAGTTCCGCGTCGCCGGGGGCGATCTTGGAGTCGAGGACGACGTCGCAGTGGTCCTTGAGGAAGGTGCCCGAGCTGTGGCGGGGCTTCGTCTCGCGGGTGTAGGCGAGTGATGTGACGCCGATGACCTTCACGCCGAGCGAGCGCGCTGTCATCGCCATCTCCACGGGGAGCGTGTTGCGGCCGGACAGGGAGATGATCACGAGGGCGTCGCCCGCGCGCAGGGGCGAGCAGCCCAGGACCGTGCTCGCGAGGCCGTCCACGCGTTCCAGGGCGGAGCCCAGGGTGGCCGGCATGACGTCGACGCCCACGACTCCCGGCACGGTCAGCAGGTTCATGAGGGCGAGTCCGCCGGCCCGGTAGACGAGGTCCTGCGCGGCGAGCGAGGAGTGCCCGGCGCCGAAGGCGAAGAGGCGGCCGCCGGAGGCGACGGTGTCGGCGAGGAGTTCACCGGCCGCGGTGACGGATTCGGTCTCCTCGTCGCGGAGCCGTTGGAGCAGCCCGATCGCGGCGTCGAGGAACTGCCCGGACAGTGTGCCGTCGCCGTGCGCGGAGCCCGTCTCGCCCATGCGTCATCAACCCTTCGTCGCCGTGTCGCGGATCACCGTGCGGTCTGGACCAGTGGGATGTCAATACGGCCGCGTGCCTGCTCGTAACCGGTTGGTTCCAACGGCGCGGCACGCTTGTCAGTGGTATCCGGCAGAATTGAGGCCAGGGCCAGGGCCAGCGCACGCGCCGGGAAGCTGTCGTGCTTCCGGCAGATCTCATCAAGGGGCACGTATGTCCGGACTGATCGACACCACGGAGATGTATCTCCGCACCATCCTCGAGCTGGAGGAGGAAGGTGTGGTCCCCATGCGCGCCCGGATCGCCGAGCGGCTGGACCAGAGCGGGCCGACGGTCAGCCAGACCGTGGCACGGATGGAGCGCGACGGACTGGTGTCGGTCGCCAGTGACCGGCATCTGGAGCTGACGGACGAGGGCCGGCGGCTGGCCACGCGCGTGATGCGCAAGCACCGGCTCGCGGAGTGTCTGCTCGTCGACGTGATCGGCCTGGAGTGGGAGCAGGTCCACGCGGAGGCGTGTCGTTGGGAGCATGTGATGAGCGAGGCGGTGGAGCGCCGGGTGCTGGAGCTGCTGCGGCACCCCACCGAGTCGCCGTACGGCAACCCGATCCCGGGTCTGGAGGAGCTGGGCGAGAAGGACGGCGCCGATCCGTTCCTGGACGAGGGCATGGTGTCGCTGGCCGAGCTGGACCCGGGCCTGGACGGCAAGACGGTGGTGGTACGCCGTATCGGCGAGCCGATCCAGACGGACGCCCAGTTGATGTACACGCTGCGCCGGGCGGGTGTGCAGCCCGGTTCGGTGGTGAGTGTGACGGAGTCGGCCGGCGGGGTGCTGGTGGGCAGTGGCGGTGAGGCGGCGGAGCTGGAGTCGGATGTCGCCTCGCATGTGTTCGTCGCCAAGCGCTGACGGACGGCGGGGGCTGCGGGGGGCGGTACCGGTTCTCAATTCCCGGAACCTGTGAGGCGGTTGTGGCGTTTTCGGGTCTCGTCGAATCCGAGATTCGCTGCGCGGAATCGCAGCGCTTCGACGCTTCCCGTGCAAGGCTGTCGCGTGGGGCATATGACCTGAGGGGGCGGGCAGATGTGCCGTAAGCGTATGGATGGCCCCGGCACCTTTCGGTGCCGGGGCCTGTCCTCCCCTGTGCTGACCCGGAGCCCCGAGCTCCCAGGGTCATTCCCCTCGGACCGATTTCCCCGAGCGGTCCGCCTCCCGCTGAAGATCTCCCCTCGGCGGCGGCGATCATTCCTTGAGCGAGGTCACTCGAACGAGGGGTGTTGCCGCGCAAGACCCTATTTTCGAATACCTATTCGATAGTCTGAGGGTGACGGGGCGCGCGGGACGTGCGCTGCAGAGATGTACGACAAGGAAGCGGCAGACAGGGCAAGCACAGCAGGCACATCAGTCAGGGGAGCCAGGGGGGTGCCAATGGCGCGGCGCATCGACGTGACCGGGGCGGGCGGCGTACGTCTCGCGGCCTGGGAGTTCGGCGACCCTCCCAAGACCGATCCGACGGACCCCGCGAGGGAAGCCGCGGAGAAACGATCACCCGGGGTGCTGTTACTCCACGGCCTGATGGGCCGCGCCTCGCACTGGGCGTCCACCGCCCGCTGGCTCTCCGAGCGCTACCGGGCGATCGCGCTCGACCAGCGCGGGCACGGACAGAGCGACAAACCGCCCCGGGCCTCCTTCACCCGTGACGCGTACGTCGAGGACGCCGAGGCCGCCCTCGAACAGCTCGGCCTCGCCCCGACCGTGCTCATCGGCCACGCCATGGGCGCCCTGACCGCCTGGCAGCTCGCCGCCCGGCGGCCCGACCTGGTCCGCGGGGTGATCATCTGCGACATGCGGGCCTCCGCACTCGGCGCCGCCTCGCAGCGGGAGTGGGGCGAGTGGTTCAAGGCCTGGCCCGCCCCCTTCGCCACACTCGCCGACGTACGCAAGTGGTTCGGCGAGGACGACCCCTGGGTGGAGCGGCCCAACCCGGCGCGCGGAGAGTTCTACGCCGAGGTGATGACCGAGTCCTCCGACGGCTGGCGCCCCGTCTTCGAGCCCGAGCAGATGCTCCAGTCCCGCGAGACCTGGGTCCACGACGCCCACTGGGAGGAACTCACCCAGGTCAGGTGCCCCGCCCTGGTCGTCCGCGGCCTCGACGGCGAGCTGGGCCGGGCCGAGGCCCAGGAGATGGTCCGCGTCCTGCCCCGCGGGCAGTACGCGGAGGTCGCCGACGCCGGCCACCTCGTCCACTACGACCAGCCGGAGGCCTGGCGGGCAGCCATAGAGCCCTTCCTGGACGGCCTGGACGGCCTGGACGGCCTGGGTCCCGAGGACACCGACTGACGCTGTCCGGCGTGGAGAGCGACCGGCCCCCGGCGGATCAGGTCCACCGGGGGCCGGGGGCCGGGTGAGGTCAGCGCACGTCGACGTAGTCGCCGCCGGCCGTGGCGCTCGCGGTCGTGACGCTGCCCGGGAAGGCGTAGCGCCAGTAGCCGTCCGCGGTCGCCTTGACCGTGGTCTTCAGGTTCCCGGTGCTGTTCGTCGTGACCGTCTTCACGGTCGCGTACGTGGACGCGCCCTTCTTGCGGAACTGCAGCGCGACCTTCTGGCCCACGTATCCGTGGAAGCCGCCGAGGGTCTCCCAGTCGGCCCGGGACAGCTTCCCGGTGACGGTGAGGGTCTTGTTCTTGGCGACGGGTTCGGGCGAGGCGTTGACCGTGAGGGCCGCGTCCCGCACCAGCGGCACCGACTTCACCGCGTGCCGGTCGGTGTGTCCGCCGCCGTCGGCGGACTCGGCCCAGGCGGCCGCCTGCCAGGTGCCGGCGAGGGCGTTGCGCCCGAAGTTCGAGCGCGGCTGGATGTAGGCGAACTGGACCGAGCAGGTCGCCGTCGTCGCGTCGGCCTTGGTGCAGGACCCCGGCCAGGTGCCGTAGAGGACGGCGCTCGGGGCGTCGTAGGACCCCTTGTACAGGTACATGTCGCCGCTCGCGATGCCGGACGGGTCGGTGGCGGTGAACGTCGCCGTGAACTCCTGGAGCGGCTGGTCGTTGAGCCGGACCGGCTTGCCGCCGTTGACGACGACCTTGGTGATACGGGTCGAGCCGACCGTCTCGTCGCCCTGCGTGGCCGGACCGGCGAAGGCCCGGACGAGGGTGCGGTCGAGGCTGCCGCCCCGGTCGTCGACGGCGGTGACGCGCAGGCTGACGTAGGCGGCCGAGGCCGGGACGGTGTACGGCGCCGTACCGTCGGCCGCGAGCGGCAGGTCGGTCCAGGTCGTGCCGCCGTCGGTCGAGGCGGCGAGGCCCGTGACGCGGGTGTTCGCGGTGGCCGCGTCGACGCCGCGGGTGGTCGCGGTCGCGGAGACCTGCACGGTCCCGGCTGCCGTGCGGCCCGAGGCGTCCAGGCCCGAGACCTTCACCTGGGCGTCGATCAGTGGGAGGAAACGGTCCGAGGCGCCTGTGGAGGTGCTGCTGGAGCGGAACGTCCACTCGTCGCGCAGGTCCGTCGCCAGCCGCGCGTACGGCACCCGGCGGTGCAGGGTCTGGCGGAGCGTGTACGACTGCTCCTTCGCCGGCAGCGGCGAGGAAGCCAGCGTGTGGGACGCGTCGATGCCGGAACCGTCGGCGTAGACGACACCGTCCTCGCCCGTCACCTTGTACGCGGACAGGGCGCGGTTGTCGGAACCCTGGTGGCCGTCGGCGTCCCCGAACGTGCTCGCCTCGTCCAGGAAGAACCTGCCGTTGTAGAGCTGTGAGGCGGTGCCCGCCGCGTGCACCGGTTGGAGCGGGGCCGCGCCCAGCGTCTCGCCCGTGCTGCTGCCCGCGGACAGCCTCCGGTCGGCCGGGTCCAGGTACTGGTCGTAGGTGCCGTAGTCCAGGAGCCGGCCGTACTCGACGCCCGGGGTGACGTACTCGGTGACCGAACCTGCCACCGGTACCGGGGCGCCGATGTAGACGCCGGTCCACTCGCCGAAGTAGGGGACCGTCTGGAGGATCGCGGTGGTCCGGGTGCCCGGGGCGCGGACCTGGGTGACGGTTCTGGCCAGGGAGGCCCTGGTGACGTTCCTGACCGGCGCGGCGGGGACGGTGTTCGTGAAGCTGTGGGTGAGGTCGTAGCGGTAGGGGCTCGGGACGTTCGCCGAGGAGCCCTTCTTCGCCAGGACGTCGTGGATGCGCAGCGAGACGCCCGGCAGCGTGAACGGCGTGACGTACACCTTGGCGTCGTCGGAGCCCGCGAAGCCCGCCAGGTCACCGCCCGGCACGCTCAGCCAGACCGCCGCGGACTGCCGGGTGGCGGTGGTGTCGTCGGTGCGGATGCCGGTCTCCTTGGCGGCCCGCTCGTCGAAGCTCACCGTCCTGGCGGCCGAGCCGACCGTGAAGGACTGGGTGAGCAGATAGCTTGGCCGGCGCCAGTCGGAGTGCAGTGCCACCGCGAAGTAGTCGCCGGGCGGCAGCTTCACGCTCGACGTCGGCCCGTACGCGTCGCTGTTCACCGCGTACGACGTCCAGGTCTTGCGGTTCCAGACGTAGAACGACTTGCCCACGACATCCGCGTGCGTGATGGTCAGCTTGACGGAGTACGTCGAGGCCGCGGCCGTCGTCGTCACGGCGGCGGGGGCCGGCTTCAGCGCGAGGCTCGCCGGCTCCCGGTCCGCCGCGCGGGCGGCGCTCGGCCGCACCGAGACGGTGCCGTCGAGGGACGCGACCGTGTAGCGGGTCCGCTCCGCGCTGTCCGCCGGGGCGACCCGGAGGTCGCGGCCGCCGACGACGTCCACGCGGTCGCCGTTGCCCAACTCGACGCCGGAAGTGCCCGGTCGGGAGGTGATCTTCCCTGTGCCGCCCGCCGTCGGAGCCGCCGTGGCCGGGGGCGCGAGAAGCACGGACGCGGCGAGTACCGCCCCGCACAGCCCCGCCCCGGCAGATCTTCGAACACCGATCATGAAAAAAGCCCCCTCGCCCCTGATCCCCTTGGCGACCCTCCTGGTCCACACCTCACAGGAGTCGCTCGGATCACTCTAATCGGGGGGTCCGACACTCGAACGCCCGGTGCCCGCAGACCCGTGGGTCAGCTGCCCCGCGTCAGCCTTTGCTGACCGCCAGCAGGATCTCCGGCAGCTGCCGGGCCGTCCGCGGTGCCGCGAGCCGCAGGCCCGCGAGGGTGATCGCCGTGCCGTAGACCGCGCCGACCGGCAGCAGCAGCCAGCTCCACTCGTCGCCGTCCGCGCTGACGTTCGCCCAGACGGCCAGTGCGATCACCGGCGCGCACAGCAGGGCGGCCGAGACCATCCCGCCGACGACGGCGGCAGCGGCCAGACCGGACTGGCCGGGGGCCACGTTCTTGTAGCCCTCCTGCGGGATCGAGTACGGGAAGCGCGCCGACGACCACGCCCCGGTCGCGAGCATCGCCCCGAGCAGCGCGAACGACATGCCGAGCACCTCGGGCAGCTTCGGCCAGTCGTCGATCAGCGCGGTCGTCAGGACGGTGACGAGAGTGGCGTACGGCAGGGTGATCAGCAGCAGCGCCAGGGCACGCGCGCGTAGTTCGACGTAGGCGTCCCGGGTCGAGGAGATGGTCAGCGCGACCATCCAGAACGCGGACGTGTCCTGGCCGAACTGGTTGTACATCTGCACACCGAGCATGCCCGCGGCGAAGCAGGAGAAGTAGATCGAGCCGGTGCCCTGCACCGCGTTGAACACCGGCACGATCAGCCCGATGGCCAGCGAAGTCACCCACGCGGCCTTCGTCTTGGGGTCGCGCCACACATAGCGCAGGCTGCGCTCCATGACGGTGCCGGTGCGCCCGGAGGGCAGCAGACGGGCGAGCCCGGTCGAACTGCGCTCCTTCGCGGCCCCCTCCGCGGACGGCAGGGTGGAGCCGTCGGGCGCGGTCATCAGCCGGGTCAGATGACGGGCCCAGAGGGCGAGCAGGCCCACGAGAGCGGCCGCGGACAGGGCGAGTTGCAGGACGGCGGTCCCGTACGATCCCTCGCTCGCCGAGTCGACTGCCCCGATCGCCGAAGCGGGCGGGATCCACTCCAGCACCGAGGCAGGCCCGTCCAGCTGCCCCAGGCCGCCCGAACCGAGCTGCTGCGCACCGAAGTTGACGACCTGCGCGCCGATGGCGATGACCAGTCCGCTGAGCACCGCCAGGTCTCGGCCCTTGCGGCTGGTCAGCAACCGGATGTTGGCGACCGCGACGGTCCGCGCGAGAGCCACGCAGACCAGCAGCGCGAGCGCCACACCGAGCGCGGAGAAGACGTACGCCGTCACGCCGTGCGCGACCGAGACGACGGACCCGACGAGCACGCACAGCGTGAACACCGGCCCGATACCGACCAGTGAGGCCGCCAGGAGCGCCCGCACCAGGGGCCGGGGCCGCAGCGGCAGCATCACCAGACGGGTGGGGTCGAGGGTCTCGTCGCCACCGGGGAAGAACAGCGGCATCACGGCCCAGCCGGCCGTCAGTACGGCGACCAGCGGTACGACGACGGACGCGGCGTGCTCGTTGCCGCGCAGGGCGATGAGTCCGAGCAGTTGGAGGACGGAGAAGACGAGCACGGCGATCGCCGAGGCGACGTAGGCGGCGCGCCGTCCGCCGGACTGCCGCAGTCCGTTCCTGAGCAGGGACAGCTTGAGCCTGACGACGACCGGAGTGATGTTCTCGGTCATCGCGCCCCGCCGCCCAGCCAGTCGAGGTCGGCACCGGTGTGCTGCCCGTGGGCGCCCACGAGTTCGAGGAACGCGCGTTGCAGGGAGGGCGCGGTGCCGCGCACCTCGTCGAGCGTTCCCTGGGCGCGGATGCGGCCGGCGGCCATGACGGCCACCCAGTCGCACAGGGACTCCACGAGCTCCATCACATGCGAGGAGAAGACGACGGTGGCGCCGGAGCCGGTGTACCGCTCCAGGACGCCCCGGATGGTCTGCGCGGAGACCGGGTCGACGCCCTCGAACGGCTCGTCGAGGAACAGCACTTCGGGATTGTGCAACAGAGCGGCGGCCAGCCCGATCTTCTTCCGCATCCCGGTCGAGTAGTCGACGACCAGCTTGTGCTGGGATCCCGCGAGATCCAGTACGTCGAGCAGCTGGCCCGCCCGCTTGTCCACCTCGGCACCGGGGAGCCCCCGCAACCGCCCGCTGTAGGCGAGCAGTTCACGCCCCGACAACCGCTCGAACAGCCGCAGCCCCTCGGGCAGGACCCCGATCCGGGCTTTCACCTCTACGGGATCCCGCCACACGTCGTGCCCGACGACGGAGACGGAGCCTTCATCGGGCCGCAGCAGCCCGGTCACCATGGAGAGAGTGGTGGTCTTCCCGGCCCCGTTGGGCCCGACAAGCCCGATGAACTTCCCGGCGGGCAGTTCGAGATCAATCCCGGCAACGGCAACTTGCTGCCCAAACCGCTTCCAGAGCCCACGCACACTTACGGCCGACGTCATGAACGCCAACCTTAGGGGCGCGGGGCTGTGCTCAATAAGCGGCTACCGCCGCGCGGGCGCACATCACCTGTCCCTACCGCACGCATAAGCAAGCGGCGAGATCAACTCCTCGGCATCCGGCAGCCAACGATTCGCAGGCGTAGGCCGACAAGCCCACTGCACAGCCCCGGACGACCCGAACCGAGTAGGAGGCGCGGCGACATACGACCCCTCACCCAGCGCGACCAGATCAAGGGACGAAGGAGACCAGCCCAGCTTCCGGATCAGATCCGGCAGCTTCACCGAGGCACCCGGCAACACGAAGAAGTGCATCCGACGATCAGGCGTCAGCGTCACGGGCCCCAGCGTCAGCTCCATCCGCTCCATACGGGCCAGCGCCAGAAACCCCGCCGTCTCCGGCACGGAGATCGCGTCGAAGGTCCGCCCCGTCGGCAACAGGATCGAAGCCGTCGGCTGCTTGGACCACATCCGGCGCGCGACCGTCGCACTGCCGGTGGCCTGCGTCGCCCAGTCCTCACGCGCGGGATGCGCCCCGGGCGCGGCGCACGCGCCGTCACCGCAGGAGCAGCGCTGCACCCCGTCGACGGGTTCCAGCCAGGTACCGGGGAAGACGTCCCAGTGGCGCTCCTCGGCGTAGCGTACGGCTGTCTCCAGCAGCGATTCCCCGCGCTGCTTCGGAATCTGAGCGGCCTCGGGGCCCGCGATCGTCTCTTCCACGCTCAACACAACTCCCGCGCCCACCTCGGGTTACGGCCAGGCACGGCGCCGGACCGACTTCTGACTCGCGGCACCCGCCACGCACGCTCACCGCGTTGCCGAAAGGCCCGAGCAGCTGCGCCACGAGGGTCTTTCGCCGTCTTGCGGTCGCACGCGCCGGACGCCGCCAGGCCCGCCCGGGGGCGGACGAAGCGGGTCCGACGCCACGACCAGCGCGCGCGGGGGAGGAGCATGGGTTCGGCATCTGGGGCGCATGGATGCATGTGTGGGGGCGCGCGAGAGGAACCGGGGCGTGGGCTGGGTAGCCACGAGAGGGGCAGGCTTCTGCCTTTACCCCGGCAATCCTCGCATGCCTCGCATTTTAGCTCTCTCCGCGGGGCATTGATCTTCACGGCCGGATCTTTTCGTTCACACCGACCTGGTCCGGAAGTGGAAGACACGTCAACTCGGTGCGTGGGCAGGCACCGCAGCCACAGGGGGTACGCCAATGGCCGCAAGGCCTCTCGTCGCGCGGCAGCCGAACGAACGGCTGCAGGCGCTCATCCAGGAGGCGGGGTGCTCGAACGCCGGGCTCGCCCGCCGGGTCAACATGTGCGGTGCCGAGCACGGTCTCGACCTGCGCTACGACAAGACGTCCGTGGCCCGTTGGCTGCGCGGACAGCAGCCGCGGGGGCGGGCGCCCGCGATCATCGCGGAGGCCCTCGGGCGCAAGCTCGGCCGTACGGTCACGATCGACGAGATCGGCATGGCCAACGGCAAGAACCTCGCCTCCGGGGTCGGGCTCCAGTTCTCGCCGACGGTACTGGGCGCCATCGAGCAGGTGTGTGAGCTGTGGCGCAGTGATGTGGGCCGCCGGGACTTCCTGTCCGGTTCCTCCGTCGCCGCGTCCGCGCTGGTCGAACCGAGCCGCGACTGGCTGATCTCCATGCCCGACTCGCAGGTGGCGCGTGCGGCGGGCCCCCGGGTGGGCCAGTCCGACGTGGCGGCCGTGCGGGCGATGACGCAGGCCCTGGTGGACCTGGATCACCAGTACGGCAGCGGGCATGTGCGCCCGGTCGTCGTGCACTACCTCAACAGCGTGGTCTCCGGGCTGCTCGCGGGGTCCTACCGGGAGGCGGTCGGGCGTGAACTCTTCGCCGCCGTCGCTCGGTTGACCGAACTCGCCGGGTACATGGCGATCGACACCGGGCAACCGGGCCTGGCCCAGCGGTACTACATCCAGGCGCTGCGGCTCGCGCAGGCGGCCGGCGACCGCGGCTACGGCGGCTATGTGCTCGCCGCGTCCATGAGCCACCTCGCGGCCCAGCTCGGGAACCCGCGCGAGATCGCCCAGTTGGCGCGGGCGGCGCAGGAAGGGGCGCGCGGTCGCGTGACTCCTCGCGCGGAGGCCATGTTCCACGCGGCGGAGGCCCGCGGGCACGCGCTCATGGGCGACGCGCGGGCCACCCAGGCGGCGTCCGGTCGGGCCGTGCACGCGCTGGAGGCGGCGGACCCGTCCACCGGCGACGACCCGGCATGGATCGCGCACTTCGACGAGGCGTATCTGGCCGACGAGTTGGCCCACTGCCACCGCGACCTCGGCCAGGCCGACGCGGCGGCGCGGTGCGCGCAGGAGTCCCTGGACGGGCTCCCCGAGAACAAGGCGCGCCGCCGGGCCATCGGTTACGTCCTGCTCGCCACCGCGCAGGTGCAGCAGCGCGAGATCGAACAGGCCTGCAGCACCGGCCTGAAGGCGGTGGAGTTGCTGGAGACCGTCCGCTCCAACCGGGGCGCGGAGTACCTCGACGACTTCCAGCAGCGCCTCGAGCCGTTCCGGGACGAGGCGGTGGTGAGGGAGTTCGGGGCCCGCCTGGACCTTCAGGCGGCCGCGTAGAGGAGGACGTACACAGCGGATTCGGGCCCGGAAGCGTCACCCGATCACCAGAGAATTGTTACTGCGGTCACAGGGACGCAGGTCACGTCCTGTGCTACGTGGCACCGGGCTCGGAGGACCCGGTAGCGTGAGCCGACGATTCCGAAGTTCCCCCATACGTAGGAGTCCCGGTGACGCAGAGTGGACAGGGCGAGCAGCCCTCGGCGCGCGAAGCGCGCGAAGGCATCGTGCTGCCCTCCGACGGTGGGGAACCCCTGCTGCCGGGACAGGCGGGCGGCTACAGCGCCCCGCAGGGCGGCTACGGCGATCCCCCGCAGAGCGGCTACGGCGGCCAGGGGTACGGCCAGCCGCCCGGCGGCCAGGCGTGGGGCACCGCGTGGGGTCCCGACCAGCAGCAGGGTCCGGCTCAGGACTGGTCGCAGCCGGCCACCCAGACCTGGGGCACACCGCAGCAGCCCGAGCCCGGCGGCGTGCCGTCCCAGCCCCAGCCCCAGTCACAGCCGCTGCCGCAGCAGCAGCCCGCGGCCCCGGCGTACCACACCGACGAGCCGACCTCCTACTACCTGCCGCCCGTCGGCCAGCCCCTCCCGCAGTCCCAGCCGCTGCCCGCGCAGGAGGGCCAGGTGGCGCCGTACGGCGCTCCCGGTACCGGCGTCCCGCAGCAGCCCGCGGCCCCGGCGTACAACACCGACGAACCGACCTCGTACTACCTGCCGCCGGTCGGTCAGCCCCTCCCGTCGGCCCCCGCCGCGCAGCCCCAGCCGCTGCCCGCCGACGAAGGCGCCACGCAGTTCATCCCGCCGGTCGCGGCCGCCCCCGCCCCCTACGAGGGGGCCACCCAGTACATCCCGCCGGTCCGACCCGGGGCGCTCCCGCCCGAGGTGTCCGCCGAGGCGGCCCAGTACCCGAGGCAGGCCCCGTACGGCGCCCAGCCCCCGCAGCACGCGGCCCCGTTCCCGCCCGCCGCCCCGGCCGGTTCCGATGCCGACGCGACGCAGTTCATCGCCCCCGTGCCCGGGCACGACCCCGGTGCGGCCTACGGCGGGGACCGGCAGCCGCCCTCCGAGTTCGACAACCTCTTCCGCGGCTCCGGCGGCGACAGCGGTCCCGCGTCCACGCAGCAACTGCCGCGCTACGCCCAGCCCGAGCCCGTGTCGCTCGGCTACGGGGGCCGGCAGCCGTCGTACGCCGCGCAGCAGCCGCCGTACGTCCCGCCGGGCGGTGACGGCTACGGCGACCACGGCGACCAGGGCGGCGGAAAGCGATCGCGGCTGCCAGTCATCGCCGCTGTGGGCATAGGCATCGCCGTGCTCGGCATCGGCGCGGGCGCACTGCTCGCGGGCGGCGGCAAAGGCGACGACGGGGGCGACAAGAACCAGACCGTGTCGGCGACGGCCCCCGCGGGCGACGGGTCCGCCTCTCCGTCCACGGACGCGGCGCAGGCGCAGGCCGCCGAGCTGGACAAGCTGCTCGCCGACAGCGGCAACAGCCGCTCCTCGGTGATCAGTGCGGTGGCGAACGTGAAGTCCTGCAACAACCTCCCCCAGGCGGCCAAGGACCTGCGGGACGCGGCGACCCAGCGCACCGGCCTGGTGACCCGGCTGAAGGCGCTCTCGGTCGACCAGCTGCCGAGCCACGCCGAGCTGACCGCCTCGCTCACCAAGGCCTGGCAGGCGTCCGCGTCCGCCGACGAGCACTACGCGGCCTGGGCCGACCAGTCGGCCGGCAAGAAGGGCTGCAAGAAGGGCCAGGCCCGCACCACGGGCCAGACGGCGGCCGGCAACCGGGACAGCGGCACCGCCAGCACCGAGAAGGCCAGGGCGGCCCGGCTGTGGAACGCCATCGCGAAGAAGTACAGCCTGACCGAGCGCTCGGCGACCCAGCTGTAGCCGCCAGGGTGGTGGGGGCGATCGCACGCGCCCCCACCGCGGTCAGTCGATGTCGGCGTTCCGGAGCGTTTCGGTCACGTCGGTGAAGCCCTGGCGCGCCGCCACGAGCTGGCCCTGGCGTACGACCTGGAGCGTCACGTTGGCGTTGACCATGCGCGGGAAGCCGACCGCGGCGAGGCCGTCCTCGGAGCTCCAGGTGTCCCGGGTGGCCCACTGGAGGGTCGGGGTCAGACCGCCGGTCGGGATCTTGAGCCCGTCGTTGAGCGCGCCCCGCACGCGGTCGGCGGTCACCTCGCCGCCGCCGAGCGACTCGACGGCCTTCTTGAACACCGTGTAGGCGATCCAGGTGGTCTGCACACCCGCGTCCGCCGAGTCGATGCGGTTGTCGCCGAAGGCCTTCTCGCTGATGACCTTCTTCATCGCGTCCCAGCGGGCATCGGCCTCCACCGGGTACCAGCCGGTGATGTACGACTTCTCGTACGGCCCCGACGCCCCGCCGGACGCGTCGATCACCGTCTGGTCGACGCTGCCCATCGCCATGGCCGTGCGCACCTCGGGGTAGTCCCCGCGGGCGCGCCGGAAGGAGTCCATGAAGGTGCTGGTGCGGTCGCCGAGCGCGGGCACCACGCACCCCTTCTTCGCCGAGCCGGAGGTCGAGCTGTCGAGCGCCTTCGTCGACTGTGCCGAGTACTCGGTGGCGTCGTCCGCCGCCCGCACGTCGCTCGCGGCCCTGTGCCCGCCGGTGGTCAGCCCCGAGTCCAGCAGTACGGGCAGTTCGTCGCCCGCGATGGTGTCGGGCCGTACCAGGGTGACGTTGCCGCAGTCCGCGGCGAGCTCCTTGCCGAGCCCGGCCAGGAGGGTCGGCTGGCCGCCGTTGACCGGGTAGGACAGCGGGCTGGTGAACTCGGCGTTGGTAACGCCGTAGCCGCCTATGTAGGGGATTCCCGCGCCCTCCAGGGGCGGGAAGAAGGAGTCGGCGTACTGGCTGTAGGAGCCGACGACCGCGACGACGTTCTCCTTGACCGCGCGCCGGGCGCACTTCGCTGCGGCGACCCCGTCGTTGTGGTCGTTGCAGGTCAGGACGGTGAGCTTACGGCCGTTGATGCCGCCCTTGGAGTTGATCCAGCGGGCGTAGGCCTGCGCGAAGGCGGGCATGCCGGGTTTGTTGGTCGCCTTGGTGTCCGACGGGGCCCAGGTCATGACCTTGATCGGGGTGTCCCCGGAACCCCCCGTGGTGCCGGGGACGACCCCGCAGCCGGCGGCGAGCCAGGCACACGCCAGCAGTGCCCCCGCCGCGCGGACGGTGGCTCTGACGGGCCGGTGGTGCTCTGGGAGGAAGGAGCTGCGGATGCGTCGCCTGCCGGTCATGGGCACACACGCTTCCGTCACATCCCCAACTCGGGAGTGACCCTCGGTCAATGAAGGGTGACGTAAAGGTGAACACCGGGGGCCTGTGGGGCACGTAGTGGGAAAGAACGTACGATCGATGACCGTGCAAGGTTCGGAGAACTCTTCCCGTCGCGGCCGTCGCTCCCCCACCATGGGCGACATGCCACTGAACGACATGCCGTGGTGGCGCTGGCGCAGCAATGTGCGCTCCGCGCTGCACATGCTCTCCGACCCCGCCTTCCAGCACAGCGTCTGGCTCGCCGGTGTCGAGGGGTACGGGGACGTCACCGACGCCGTGTACCGCCTCGTCGAGGACACCTGGCTGGACAGCTGGTCCGCCGAGAAATACGTCGGCACGATCTTCCGGGACTCCCAGGAAGCGGCCCTCGTCGACACCGCCGTCCTGCGGGTGCTGCGGATCATGCACCAGGTCGGTCCGGACGCCCCCGTCTCCGTGTACATGGAGAACCCGGGGTGGCCGGACGCGGTGCGGGCCGCCAGGGACGCGCACATGCGGTTGGCGGTGGCCGACGGGGACGACCCCGAGGCGCCGCCGCGCACGCTCCAGGTGCTCCAGCTCATGACCCGGTCCGCGTGACGGACACGGTGTTTCCGGTACCGGTGGATATGCGACCCTGTCCTGCATGAACGAGCAGTCCACCCCCGCCGAGCAGTACGTCCTGACGCTGTCCTGCCCCGACAAACAGGGCATCGTGCACGCCGTGTCGAGCTATCTCTTCATGACCGGCTGCAACATCGAGGACAGCCAGCAGTTCGGCGACCACGACACGGGTCTGTTCTTCATGCGCGTCCACTTCTCGGCGGAGTCTCCGGTGACGGTGGACAAGCTGCGGGCGAGCTTCGCGGCGATCGGTGACTCCTTCCACATGGACTGGCAGCTCAACCGGGCCGAGGACCGGATGCGGGTCGTGCTCATGGTCAGCAAGTTCGGGCACTGCCTGAACGACCTGCTGTTCCGGGCCCGGATCGGGGCCCTCCCCGTGGAGATCGCCGCCGTGGTCTCCAACCACACCGAGTTCGCCGAGCTGGTGAAGTCGTACGACGTTCCCTTCCACCACATTCCGGTGACGCGGGAGAACAAGGCAGAGGCGGAGGCGCGGCTGCTGCAGCTGGTGCGGGAGCGGGACGTCGAACTGGTCGTGCTCGCCCGGTACATGCAGGTGCTGTCCGACGACCTGTGCAAGCAGCTCAGCGGCAGGATCATCAACATCCACCACTCGTTCCTGCCGAGCTTCAAGGGCGCGAAGCCGTATCACCAGGCGCATGCGCGGGGTGTGAAGCTGATCGGCGCGACGGCGCACTATGTGACCGCCGACCTCGACGAGGGGCCGATCATCGAGCAGGAGGTCGAGCGGGTGGCGCATGACGTCACGCCGGACCAACTGGTCGCGATCGGGCGGGATGTGGAGTGCCAGGCGCTGGCGCGAGCGGTCAAGTGGCACGCCGAGCGCCGAATCCTGCTGAACGGACGCCGGACGGTCGTCTTCGCCTAGGAACCCGGTTCCGACTGTCGCAGGGCGGCTGCGGCCCGGTGGGGGCCGTTCGCGCAGTTCCCCGCGCCCCTGGGGCACCTTCGGTGCATCTGCCCAGGGGGCCGGGGGTTGCTGTCGTGGGGCGGCTGCGG
>NZ_JBIAKA010000013.1:109177-226060 GCF_042872225.1 Streptomyces sp. NPDC005374
CGCGCCCCTGGGGCACCTTCGGTGCATCTGCCCAGGGGGCCGGGGGTTGCTGTCGTGGGGCGGCTGCGGGCCGGTGGGGGCCGTTGGCGCAGTTCCTCGCGTCCCTGAGGCACCTTCGGTGCATCCACCCAGGGGCGCGGGGAACTGCGCGACCAGCCCCCACCGGCCCGCAGGTGACGCTTCTACATCCGGCTCAAGCTTGCCGCCGCCCGCAGCACGTCCTTGATGGCCTCGCGGTCACCCAGTTGACCTGCCGCAGCTTCCGCAGGAGACACGTGGCCGGCCGCCAGTTGGCAGAACTCGACGCCGTCCAGGGCCACATGGGCCACCTCGTGCGCCGCCGAACCGACCGCCGCCGGGGAGTCCAGGGGGATCAGCCACTCGCCGCCGCCCAGGCCCTCGATCTCCAGGCGCAGGCTGCGCCCCGGCTCCCCGGCGGGTGCCAGGTGCCGTCCGGGGAGAGGTGACGCCAGCCCCTGCTGCCGCCGTTGCGCCAGCGCCGCGGGCAGCACACGGGCCGCCAGGTCGATCATGCGGTTGAGGTGGCGGGGGGCCGGGGGCCGGTAGGGGTAGTCGACCGCCTCCGCGATGTCCTCCGCGTGGACCCAGCACTCGAAGGCGCGGTCCAGCATCGCGTCGTGGAGGGGGAGTTCGAAGTCGCCGTACGCCACCGCGAGCTTCCCGGCGGTACCGCCGGTGAAGGACACCGTGCGCACGAGGTCGTGGCTCTGCTCGCGCCAGGGGCCCCGGACGGAGCGGGTCGGCGGGAAGTGGGACGCGCGCCAGTACGCCTCGGTACGGCCCGCCGGGGTGGGCGCGTCCGCGGCGACCTCGCCCATCGGATCGTCCAGACCCAGGGCCACCGCGACGAGACCGTCGACGGACAGCAGGTGGGCGATGACCCCGGCGACCGTCGTACGGCGGCTCGTCGCCTTGTCGGCGTCGAACCAGCGCAGCCTGACCGGGGCGTGCCACTCCGCGTCGCCGAAGTCCTGGAGCAGCGCGTCGAGCCGGGCGGTCTCGGCGTCGTAGGGCGTGGCCCACACGGGCAGCGGGATACGCGGCGGGCGCCGGTCGAGACAGCGGTCGAGGACACGGGTGCGCAGGCCGGGGTCGAGGTCGAGGCTCTCCGGGCGCTGAAGCAGTCCTACGGCCCCGCGCAGCCGCAGTGCCTCGTCGGCACAGGAGCCGCAGCCGCCGAGGTGATCCTCCACGGCGGCCGTCTCCTCCGGGGAGCACGCGGCCAGCGCCCACGCCCCGAGCAGTGCCTTCAGCACAGGGTGCTCCAGAACGAGGGGAGCGGGGTCCGGCAGCCCGTCCAGGTCGGGCAGCGGCCGGCCGGTGTCCTCGACGGAGGCCCGGGGGAGGGGTATGCGGGGCGGCCCACCGGGATCGGAGTCGCCCCTGCCGTCACCGTCGCGGTCGTCGTATGCATCGAAACTGTCGCTCACGCCGCGCCCCCGTATCCCGGTGGAGCGCCCGGTGCTCCGGTGTCGTGGGCGGTGGACAGGAGTTGGAGGCCGAGGCGGAGGCGCCGGCGGGCCTCGTCCTCGGTGACGCCGAGGTCGGCGGCGGTCTGGCGGTAGTCGCGGCGCTGGAAGTAGGCCAGCTCCAGGGCGGCCCGCAGCGGGGTGGGCATGGCCTGGACGATGTAGTCGGCGCGGGCCGCGACCGAGGCGCGGTGCACCTTGCGTTCCAGTTCCTCGGTGTCGGCGACCGCGTCCTCGCCGCCCTGGGTGAGCGCGGCGGTCTCGGTGACGCGCAGCCGCTGCACGGCCAGGCGGTGGGTCAGACCGGCGACCCAGGAGCGCAGCGGGCCCTGCTTGGGGTCGTAGGCCTCGGGGTGCTCCCAGACGTGGGTGAAGACGTCCCGGGTGATGCCGTCGGCGGCGCGCTCGTCTTCGAGCACCCGGTGGGCGAGCCCGTGCACAAGTGAAGCGAAACGGTCGTAGAGCTCCCCGAGCGCGGCCGCCTCACCGCGTGCGAGCCGCTGCTGCATCTTGCGGTCCCAGCGGGGCGGTGCGTCCTTCTTCGCCATGCGGCCCCCTCACCCTGGAAGTGTCCGAGTCAAGCCTGCGCCCACCGTCTCTTCGAATGTAGTCGGCACCTCCGGCAGCGCACGCCCCTTTGTTCCAATGCGCGCCCCCCGAGGGGCCTCAGGTGGTAGTGGACCTTTCCCTACCCGTCCATCTGTTGATCAGACCCGATCGAACAGGATCGAAGCCGACTAAAACAAGCCTCTTCCGAACGATTTCCGTTTCTCGGCCCGAGTTTCAGGGAACGGCCGCTGGGCAGCCGCGCTGCAAGGAAGCGTAGGAAAGGCTTCCGTTTGCTTTCCGGCGAGCGAAGGGCATGGTGGTGGCGTTCAATGTGACCGGCGACGAGCAGGGCGACTGGGCCGTGCTCAGTGTGACGGGAGAGCTGGACCTGGTGACTTCGCCGGTGCTCCGCCAGCGAGTCCACGACGTGGTGGCCGAGGGGCGCCACAGTCTCGTCCTGGACCTCTCCGAGGTGTATTTCTGCGATTCGAGCGGCGTCGGCGTCCTCATCGCCTCCCGCCGCCTGATCCGCTCCTGCCAGGGCGATCTGCGCCTGATCCTCCCGGAACAGGGCGCCGCCGAGGGCTCCCACGTCAACCGCGTCCTCGGTGCCCTGGGAGTCCGCCGTCTGTTCGAGGTCCACCCGGACCTGGACTCGGCGACCGACGAGGAGGCGGGACCACTGTCCGCCTGAGCGCGTACACCCGTGGACCCGCGTACCCGCCTGCGTCCGCACGGTGGTGACCTGGGGCACCCCGACTGCCACACCGTTGTCCCGAAATTCCCCCGGTCCTGGCACAAGCGCCACCTTCCGGCCCCCGGGGCGCCGCCCGCGTCGTACGCTCCGTGCGAGATGCACCCGATGTGATCCGACGCGATCCGATGTGATGTGAGGCGGTCCGAGAAGACATGGTCAGCAGCGAGTACGAGCGCAGGATCGCCGGCCGGTTCGCCACCTTCGACCAGGACGGCAACGGCTACATCGACCGCGAGGACTTCAACGTGGCGGCCAAGGCGCTGCTCACCGAGTTCGCCACCACGGCACGCTCCGACAAGGGACAGGCGCTGTACGCCGGCGCGGAGGCGTTCTGGCAGGGCATGGCCGGGATCGCGGACCGGGACGGCGACCAGCGGATCACCCGCGACGAGTTCGTGAACGGCGCGCTCAAGCGGCTGCGCGACAACCCGGACCGGTTCGCCGAGATCGCCCGTCCCTTCCTGCACGCGGCGATCGACGTCGCCGACCAGGACGGCGACGGACGCGCCACCGTCGAGGACACCGCGCGTGTGCTCACCATCCTGGGCGTGGGCGAGGACATCGCGCGGGCCGCCGCCGCATCCCTGGACACCGACGGCGACGGCAAGGTCGGCGAGGCCGAGATCGTGCCCGCCTTCGCCCGTTACTTCACCGTCCCCGAGTAACGCTCCCTGAGCTTGTACTTCAGGACCTTCCGCAGGGCCTCGTTGCGCGGAAGGGCGTCCACCACCTCCAGCTGCTCCGGCAGCTTGTGGGGGGACAGGCCCGCCGCGCGCAGATACGCGCTCACGGCGTCCAGGGTCAACTCCTCGGCGCCCTCGGGCTGTTCCACGACGGCACACACGCGTTCCCCGCGCTCGGCGTCCGGCAGCCCGATCACCGCCACGTCCCCGACGGCCGGATGCGCGGCCAGCAGGTCCTCGATCTCCTTGGCCGAGATGTTCTCGCCCTTGCGGATGATCACGTCCTTGAGTCGTCCGGTGAGCACCAGGTGCCCGGTGTCCTTCACGAACCCCAGGTCGCCGGTGCGCAGGAACCCCTCCTCGTCGAAGGCCTCCGCGGTCTGCGCCGGATCCAGATACCCCTGGCAGACGGCCTCCCCCTTCAGCCGTACCTCCCCGTCCACGATCCGCACGGACATCCCCTCCGGGGGCCGCCCCTCCGTCGTCGCCAGGTTCTCCACGGTGTCGTCCGGCGCCCCCATCGTGATCATCGGCACCTCGGTCATGCCGTACCCGTGCGTGAGCTGCGCCCCCAACTCGCGTACGACGGCGTGGTAGATCTCCGGCGGCTTGGGCGCCCCGCCGCCGGCGAGCAGCCGCAGGGTCGGGATGATCCGCTCGCCGGGCCGCTTGCGCTGCTCGGTGAGGAACATCGAGTAGAACGCCGTGGACCCGCCCGCCACCGTCACCCCGTGCTTGCGGTAGCCCTCCAGCGCGTCCGGCAGCGCGAACTGCTCGAACATCACCGCCGGGAAGCCGTACAGCAGCAGCATCACGGTGTAATCGGGGCCCGCGATGTGCGCGTACGGGAAGGCCATCGACCCCACGTCGTCCGCCGTCAGCCGCAGTGCGTGCGCGAGGCAGGAGCCGCCCGCGATCAGCGAACGGTCCGTGTGCAGAACGCCCTTGGGGTCGGACGTGGTTCCCGAGGTCCAGTAGATCCAGCGGACCGAGGTGCCGTCGGCGGGCGGGGCGGGCAGTAGGGCCGGATCGCCGTCCGGGAGGTCGTCGTACGCCTCGAAGATGCCCTTCGCGCCGAGCCGGCGTGCCATCTCGGTGTGGTCGAAGCCGCGCCAGACGCCCGGCACCGCGAAGAACTCCGCCTTCGACTCCCTCAGCGCGAAGCCGACTTCGCGGTCGCGGTAGAACGGGATGACCGGCGACTGCACGGCACCCAGGCGGGCGAGCGCGAAGGAGAGCAGGGCCGTCTCGATCCGGGTGGGCAGCTGCCAGGCGACGACCGTGCCGGGCCGTACGCCCATGCCGTACAGGCCGGCCGCCACCCGCTCGCCGCGCGCGCGCAGTTCGCCGAAGGTGAGGGTGCGGTCGTCCTGGAGGAGGACCGGGCGGCCGGGGGTCAGGTCGGCGCGGCGCGCGAGGAGGTCCCAGAGGGTGCGGGACGCGCTGAGCGCACGGGCGGTGTCGGTCACGGCGGCCCCCTTGTGGAACTGACGGGCAGTCAGATCGTGGGCAGAGCGTAGGGCTCGACGCCTTGTCGGTCCAGGGGTGCGGGACCTAGCCTTCGTGCACGAGCGGTATCTGACGGGCTATCAGATATGGGGGGTGCCGTCATGGATCTCGCGTACACGCCGGAGGAGGAGGAGTTCCGGGCGCGGCTGCGCGAGTGGCTCGCCAAGGCGCTCCCCGCGCTGCCGCCGAAGCCCTCCCCGCAGGACTGGCCCGGGCGCCGGGCCTACGACCTCGGCTGGCAGCGCATGCTGTACGACGCCGGGTACGCGCACGTGCACTGGGACGCCTCGCCGACCACCCGGCTGATCTTCCTGGAGGAGACGGAGACCGCGGGCGCACCCTACGTGGGCGCCGGATTCGTGGGGCTGCTCCACGCGGGCCCGACGATCGCCGCCGAGGGCACCGCAGCACAGCGGGAACGCTGGCTGGCGCCGATCCTGCGCGGCGAGGAGGTCTGGTGCCAGGGGTTCAGCGAACCGGAAGCCGGGAGCGACCTCGCGGCCCTGCGCACCCGCGCGCGCAGGGACGGCGACGACTACGTGGTGACCGGCTCCAAGATCTGGACCTCGCACGCCGAAGTCGCCGACTGGTGCGAACTGTTGGTGCGGACGGACCCGAAGGCCCCGAAGCACCGCGGGATCACCTGGCTGGCCATGCCGATGTCCTCGCCCGGCGTGACGGTGCGCCCCCTGCGGACGCTCGCCGGATCCGCCGAGTTCGCCGAGGTGTTCCTCGACGAGGTGCGGGTGCCGGTGGCGAACCGGGTGGGAGACGAGAACGACGGCTGGCGCGTGACCATGGTGACGCTGTCCTTCGAGCGCGGTACGGCCTTCGTGGGCGAGGTGGTCGCCTGCCGCCGCGTGCTCGGCGAACTCGCCCGTACGGCACGGGACAACGGGCGCTGGGACGATCCGGTGCTGCGGCGGCGGCTGGGACGGCTGAACGCCGACTTCCGGGCGCTGTGGCGGCTGACGCAGTGGAACGTCAGCGAGGCGGAGGCGAACGGCGGGGTGCCCGGCGTGGGGGGCTCGGTTTTCAAACTGAGCTACTCGCACGCACGCCAGGAGCTGTACGACACGGCGGCGGAGGTCCTGGGCCCGGAGTCGCTCGACCTCGAACAGCCGTGGGTGCTCGACCGGTTGTCCTCCCTGTCGTACACCATCGCGGCCGGGACCTCGCAGATCCAGCGGAACATCGTGGCCGAGCGGATTCTCGGGCTGTCGAAGGGGCGGTGAGCGCGACCTGTCGCTGTTTGCCGGGTGCGGCGGCGTTGTGGCCGGCCGCGCCCCTGAGTGGGATACCGCGGGCGGTGTGGAAAAGGGGAGCTCGGCATGCGGTTTCAACTGACTGATGATCAGGTGGCATTGCGGGACGGAGTGCGTGGGTTGCTCGCGCGGCGCTTCGACGGGGAGGCCTTGCGGGCTGCCGTTGAAGAACCTTGTCTGGACCGGGTCCTGTGGCGGGAGCTGGGAGCGGCCGGGTTCTTCGCGCTGCGGGTGCCCGAGGCGGACGGCGGTGTCGGACTCGGGCTGGCGGAGGCCGTGTTGGTCTTCGAGGAGGCCGGGCGGACTCTGCTGCCGGGGCCCCTGGTGGCCACCCACCTCGCGGCGGGGGTGGTGGACGGGGCCGCCGAGGGGGAGGTCGTCGTGACCGGCGTCGACCGGGGCGGGCTGGTGGAGTGGCTGGAGGAGGCGGACGTCGTGCGCGGCGATGCCGCCGGGGCCGTACCGCTGAAGTCGGTCGATCCGCTGACGCCGCTGCACCGGGTGCCGGGCGCACGCGAGGGCGCGGCCGATCCCGTCGCCGTACTCCTCACCGCCGCCGAGCAGCTCGGCACCGCCGTACGCGCGTGTGAGCTGGCCGTGCAACACGCCAGGACGCGGGAACAGTTCGGGCAGCCGATCGGGGCCTTTCAGGCGGTCAAGCATCTGTGCGCGCAGCTGCTGGTGCGGGCGGAGACCGCGCGGGCCGCGGTGTACGCGGCCGCCGTGACCGCGGACCCGGTGGACATCGCCGCGGCCCGGCTGCTGGCCGACGAGGCGGCCGAACGGGGAGCCCGGGACTGTCTCCAGGTGCACGGCGGGATGGGGTTCACCTGGGAGTGCGAGGTGCAGCTGCTGCTGAAGCGGTCCTGGGTGCGGGGCCGGCGCGGCGGTGGCGGTGCGGAGAGCGAGGAGTCGCTCGCCGCCGATCTGGCGGCCTGAGACGCCCACCCCGGAGTGTGTGTCGCGGATTGTGGCATACCGGAATCACGGAGCGTTGATATCGGGTTGTGTCCTATGTGTGACTCGTCACGTCCTGGAGTCGGCGTCCTGCTCCGGTACCTTGTGTGAGATGCGAGTGGTTCGGAGCATGAGCCATGCCGGTGTTGCCGATGGGGCGGCCCCGGACCCGGCGATGCGCGCCGCAGCTCGCAGGGTGGGAGGGCCTTCGCCCGCCGCCTGTTCGACTCCCCTCGGCGAGCGTCGCACAGTATCCCGCACGCGTACTCCTTCGCGCTGGAATATGCCCGAAGCGCTTGTTGGTGTGACGGAACGTCAACCATGCTGTCCCGTAAGGGATTCACGTTGTGTAATCCCGGCTTTGATCGTCGTTGGTCGTTGTTCCTGGTCATGCAAAAAATGGCTACGATCGTGGCCCTCGTGAGGCGCGAGGCCATGTGCCCGCCGGTTCGGATGGTGTGAGCGGTGCAGGTGCTTCAAGTGCAGATGGAGATCCGGCCCGACCCCGCAGAGGTGGGGCGAGCCCGGCGGTGGGCCCGCTCGCGGCTCGCCGTATCCGGGATAGGGGCCGACGAACCACTCGCCGAGAACCTGATCCTGCTCGTGTCCGAACTGGTCACCAACGCCGTGGTGCACACCGGCCGGCCGGCCGTGCTGCGGCTGTCCCTGCCGGACGCGGCGGCCGAGTCGGCCACCGTCCGCCTGGAGGTCGCCGACTGCAGCGGCCGCGCCCCGGTGCCGCGGTGTGTGGACGGCGAAGCGACCGGCGGCCGCGGCCTCGCCCTCGTCGACGGCCTCGCCGACCGCTGGGGCTGGAGCCGGGAAGGCACCGGCAAGAGCATCTGGTGCGAACTGGACCGCTGTACGCAGGCGGAGAAGGCCACGGAGGTCTTCGTCATCGACACCTCCGCCTACGAGGGGCTGGCGTTCGAGGCGGTGTGACCGGCGCACGGTCGCAGAAACCGCAGTCCCCTGGCCCCGCGATGTGTCGGTGCGCCGGGTGATGCCTCGGTGCGCGGCCGGGATGAAAAGGTTCTAAGTGACAAATCCCCTCAGTGGTGTTGACGCAACGTGTTCGATTGATCACGCTGTTGTCAGCGATCCGCCGTGAGGGGACGTCGAGGGATGGGGTGACGGAAGTCCTCGGCGGGTGCGGATCGTGACGCGGTGTCGATTCCTCCGGGGCGGAGAGGAGTCGATGACGGCGGCGCGCGATGGAATGCTCGGGGCGGGCCGCGCGCCGCCGGCCGATCTCCTCACAGAACGGCCACCGGGGCCACGGGCGTACCGGTACCACCGGCGAACGGCTCCGGCATCGCCGACAGCAGGAACGTGTAGCGGTCTTCTTGTCCACAGGCTGTGGACAACTCTTCGAGATTCCAGTTCTGACCCTGGAGCATCCCCATCTCCACCAGGTCCAGCGCGTGCACCGGCAGCCACAGGTCCTCGATCTCGGGCGGGAAGATCTCGAACGTGAGCGTGTCATTGGCGACCGCCGCGACATCGCGTGCGTGGAACCACTCCGGGGTGCGGACCGACAGGCCCGGCGACGGATAGGCGTACGCCTCCTTGTCCCCGGCGAGATACACCTGGATCTGCCCGGTCCGTACGAGCACGACGTCACCGGCGCGCACGCGCGTGCCGGCGAGTTCCTCGGCGGCGTCCAGGTCCTCGGGCGTCACGGCGTGGCCGCCGTCCAGCCGGTCGACGCCCCGCGCGCGTGCCACGTCCAGAAGCACCCCCCGCGAGACGACGTGCCGTGCCTTGTCGATGCCGGCGAACTCGGCGCCGCCGTGCGGGGTGATGGTGCCGGCCGGGCGGCCGTTGTAGAGCATGCCCGAGTGCGAGACATGGGTGAGCGCGTCCCAGTGGGTGGCCGCCTGGAGCCCCATGGTCACCGCGTCGTCGCTGCACGCGACCGTGCCCGGGCCGAAGATCTCCTGGTTGATCTGCACCATGGTGTGCAGGGGGTTGACCCGGCCCGGCATCATCCCGGTCTGCACGCCGTCCTGCCGGAGGGGGAGGGCGAGCGGGACGCGGCGACCTGTGCGGACGCTCGCGGCGGCCTCGCGGACGACCTCGTCGGTGATCAGGTTCAGCGTGCCGATCTCGTCGTCGGCGCCCCAACGGCCCCAGTTGTTCACGCGCTTGGCGATGTCGTGGAACGCGGCCGGAAGTGACATCGGGCCCTCCCCAGGGCTTGTGTCCGCACATCTGACGGGTCATAAAATCTAACGGTCCGTCAGAAACCGCGGGAAGGGGCCGGACGTGGGGAACTTCTTGGCAGGCAGGGTCGTCGCCGTGACGGGCGCGGGACGGGGCATCGGGCGGGCCGTCGCGCTGGCCGCCGCGGGCGAGGGGGCGCGGGTCGTCGTCAACGACTACGGCGTCGCCATGGACGGGGCGTCTCCCACGAGTGAGGTCGCTTCGGGTGTGGTGAAGGAGATCGAGGCGGCCGGGGGTGAGGCCGTCGCCGTGGCCGACGACATCTCGACGATGGCGGGTGGGCAGCGGGTCGTCGACGCGGCGCTGTCTTCGTACGGGCGGATCGACGGTGTCGTGTGCGTCGCCGGGATTCTGCGTGAGCGCATGTTGTTCAACATGTCCGAGGAGGAGTGGGATCCGGTTCTCGCGACCCATCTGAAGGGAACGTTCACTGTGTTCCGGGCGGCTTCCGCCGTGATGCGGAAGCAGCGGGCGGGGACGCTGATCGGGTTCACCAGCGGGAACCATCAGGGGTCGGTCTCGCAGGCGAACTACAGCGCGGCCAAGGGCGGGATCATCTCGCTCGTCCGCAGTGCCGCGCTCGGGCTGCACAAGTACGGGGTGACCGCCAACGCGGTGGCGCCCGTCGCGCGTACGCGGATGTCGGCGAACGTGCCGATGGAGCTCTCCGAGATCGGGGAGCCCGAGGATGTGGCCGCGATGGTGGTCTACCTGCTGTCGGAGCGGGCCCGGGAGGTCACCGGGCAGGTGTACACGGTCGCGGGGCCGAAGATCGCGGTGTGGGCGCAGCCGCGGGAGCTGCGTGCCGCGTATGCCTCCGGCGGGTGGACGCCGGAAACGATCGCGGAGTCTCTGCCGGGGGGTGTTGGCGTCGATCCGATGCCGATGCTGGAGCGGTTGGGGGAGATGGAGCGGGCTGCGCGGGGTGGGGGGCGGCCCAATGCCCGGTAGGGCGGGGGGTGCGCGTTGCCGGCGGCCGCGGGTTGGTGGGGGCTGGTTGCGCAGTTCCCCGCGCCCCTGGGGGTGTTGGGTGCGCTTGGTTGGTGGCTGCGGGTTCGGTGGGGGCGGGCGTTTTTGCGCAGTTCCCCGCGCCCCTGGGTGGGTTGGTGTGGCCGGTGTGCGGGCGGTAGGAGGGTGCTGTGGAGTTTGGGTTTGTGGCTGAGGATGAGGTGTTTCGGGGGGAGGCTCGGGGGTGGCTTGCCGGGCATGTCGATGGGGCGCAGGACCGGCGTGGCTGGGAGCGGACCCTCGGCAAGTCCGGGTGGATCGGGCTTGGTTGGGGCGAAGGCGGTTACGGCAACCGGACCGCCACCCTCACCCAGCAGGTCGCCTGGGCCGAGGAGTACGCGCGGTCGGGGGCGCCCGCGCGGTCCGGGCACATCGGCGAGAAGCTGCTCGCGCCCACCCTCCTCGCCCATGGCACCGAGGAGCAGAAGGCCCGGTTCCTGCCTCCCGTCGCCGCCGGCGAGGAACTGTGGTGCCAGGGGTACAGCGAACCCGGCGCGGGGTCGGACCTCGCCGGGGTGCGGACCAAGGCAGTGCGGGGCGGGGACGGGACGTATCGGATCAGCGGGCAGAAGATCTGGACGTCCCTCGCTCATGAAGCGGACTGGTGTTTCGTGCTCGCCCGCACCGACCCGGAGTCCCGTCGGCATCACGGGCTGAGCTTCCTCCTCGTACCCATGGACCAGCCGGGACACATCGACGTACGGCCCATTCGGCAGATGACCGGGACCAGCGAGTTCAACGAGGTCTTCTTCGACGGGGCACACGCCCGCGCCGAGCATGTCGTCGGGGGCGAGGGACAGGGCTGGCGGGTGGCGATGAGCCTGCTGGGCTTCGAGCGAGGAGTGTCCACGCTGGCCCAACAGGTCGGATTCGCCCAGGAGTTGACCCAGGTGGTCCAGGCTGCCGTACGCACCGGAGCCGTCGACGAGCCCGTCGTACGTGCGCTGCTCGTGCGGCAGTGGGCCGAGTTGCGGACCATGCGGTGGAACGCCCTGCGCACGCTGGGGGGTTCGGGTGACGCCGGAGCCTCCAGCGTGGCCAAGCTGCTGTGGGCGGGGTGGCATCAGCGGCTCGGGGAGCTGGCGATGCTCGTGCGGGGCGCGGAGGCGGCCGTCGGGTCTCGCGAATGGTCGGCTTCCTCGCCGTACGAACTCGACGACCTCCAGCAGCTGTTCCTGTTCTCGCGGGCCGACACCATCTACGGCGGCTCCGACCAGATCCAGCGCACCATCATCGCCGAGCGCGTGCTCGGCCTGCCCAGGGAACCCAAGGGGGTCGTCTGATGCGCGGCGTGCTGTTCGACGGGAGGCAGGTCCAGGTCGTCGACGATCTGGAGGTGCGGGACCCGGGGCCGGGCGAGGTGCTGGTCGCGATCTCGGCGGCCGGGCTGTGCCACAGCGACCTGTCCGTGGTGGACGGGACGATCCCGTTCCCGGTGCCGGTGGTGCTCGGGCATGAGGGAGCGGGTGTCGTGGAGGCCGTGGGGGAGGGGGTCACGCATGTCGGGCCCGGTGACCACGTGGCGCTGTCCACGCTCGCCAACTGCGGTGCCTGCGCAGACTGCGACCGGGGGCGCCCGACCATGTGCCGCAAGGCCATCGGGCGGCCCCAGAAGCCCTTCTCGCGGGGCGGGGAGCGGGTGTTCCAGTTCGCGTGCAACTCCGCCTTCGTGGAACGGACGGTGGTGAAGGCCGTGCAGGCGGTCCGGATCCCGAAGGACATCCCGCTGCCGTCCGCCGCCCTCATCGGGTGCGGGGTGCTGACCGGGGTCGGGGCCGTGCTCAACCGGGCCCGGGTGGATCTGGGCGAGAGCGTGCTGGTGATCGGGACCGGGGGGATCGGGCTCAACGTCATCCAGGGCGCGCGGATCGCGGGGGCGTCGCGGATCGTGGCGGTGGACGCCAATCCGGCCAAGGAGGCGATGGCCCGCCAGTTCGGGGCGACCGACTTCCTGACCTCGGTCGAGGAGGTGCGGGAGCTGCTGCCGCACGGGGTCGACCATGCCTTCGAGTGCGTCGGCCGGGTCGAACTCGTGCGTGCCGCGATCGACTCGCTGGACCGGCACGGGCAGGCGGTGCTGCTGGGGGTTCCGGCGGCGGGCGCGGAGGCGTCCTTCGTCGTGTCGTCGATGTTCCTCGACAAGGCCGTCCTCGGCTGCCGGTACGGGTCCTCACGGCCGCAGCGGGACATCCCGCTGTACGCGGAGCTCTACCGGCAGGGCCGGCTGTTCCTCGACGAACTCGTCACGGAGACCTACCCCGTCGAGGACTTCGAGAAGGCGGTGGCCGACGCGGAGGCGGGACGGGTGGCCCGGGGGGTGCTCACCTTCTAGGGCCTGTGTGGGGTTGTGATCTGGATCAGGGAGCGGGGCGTGGTGCGTGCGATCGCAAGGCGCCGGAAGGCCCTCGTAGCGGAGCTACGAGGGCCTTCCGGCAACGCGGCTGGGGGTCCCCCCTCTGGGGGAGTGCGTGCCACGCCCCGCGAGCCCAGATCACAACCCCACACAGGCCCTAGGCCGCCGGTGCGGGGATCACCGCGTACGCGGCGCCGGGGTTCCCCGCGAAACAGCCGCTCCCGGTGCGGAAGGTGCGGCGATACGCGGTCGGGGTGACCCCGAGGGCCGCCTGCAGGTGCTGGCGCATCGACTGGGCGGTGCCGAAGCCCGCGTCGTGGGCGACCTGGTCGACGGAGAGGTCGGTGGACTCCAGCAGGTGCCGGGCGCGCTCCACCCGCTGCCGGGTGAGCCACTGGCCGGGGCTGACGCCGACCTCCTCGCGGAAACGGCGCGTGAAGGTGCGCACCGACATCGCCTCCTGCCCGGCCATGTCCCGCAGCTGGATCGGCTCGTGGAGGCGGTTGAGCGCCCAGTCGCGGGCCGAGGCCGTGGTCGACTGCTGCGGGTCGGGCACGGGCCGGTGGATGTACTGCGCCTGCCCGCCGTCGCGGTGCGGCGGTACGACGGTGCGGCGGGCCACGTCGTTGGCGACCGCCGTGCCGTGGTCGCGGCGCACCATGTGCAGGCACAGGTCGATCCCGGCGGCGACGCCCGCGGAGGTCAGGACGTCCCCGTCGTCGATGAACAGGACGTCCGGGTCGACCCTGACCTGCGGGAAGAGCTCCTGGAGACGGTCGGCGTCGGCCCAGTGCGTGGTGGCGGGGCGGCCGTCGAGGAGACCGGCGGCGGCCAGGACGTAGACGCCGGTGCAGATGGAGGCGAGCCGGGTGCCGGGGCGGATGTGTGCGAGGGCGGCGGCCAACTCATCGGTCAGCACGCCCTGTTCGAAGACCGGGCCGAGTTCGTACGACGCCGGGACGATCACGGTGTCGGCGGTGGCCAGGGTCTCCGGGCCGTGCTCGACCTGGACGGCGAAGTCGGCGTCGGTCCGCACCGGGCCCGGCGGGCGGATCGAGCAGGTGACGACGTCGTACAGAAAGCGCCCCTCCGCGTCCCTCGGGCGGCCGAAGATCCGGTGCGGGATGCCCAGCTCGAAGGGGAGGACACCGTCCATGGCGAGGACGACGACGCGGTGCGGGCGGAAGTCCGGCTCACGACGGTCATCACGGTCCAGGTCCATGTCCATGTCCATGTCCATGGCCCGATCCTAGCGAATGCTGTCCTGCGGGCCAATGGATCCGGGACGGCGCAGGGCGGAAGCTCTATGTCGTGACCCAGACAAGCGCAGCCGCCGACTCGGCGACTCAGCCGGAAAGACCGCCGACCCGTATCCACCGGGCATGGTTCGTGGCCGCCGTCACCTTCGTGACGATCATCGGCGCGGCCGCCTTCCGCTCCCTGCCGGGACTCCTCATCGACCCCCTGCACGAGGACTTCGGCTGGTCGCGCGGCACCATCGGCGCGGCCGTCTCCGTCAACCTCGCGCTGTACGGCCTGACCGCGCCCTTCGCGGCGGCCCTGATGGACCGCTTCGGCATCCGGCGGGTGGTCGCGGTCGCGCTGACCGTGATCGCGGTCGGTTCGGGCCTGACCGTGTGGATGACGGCCGCCTGGCAGCTGATGCTGTACTGGGGGCTGCTGGTCGGCCTGGGCAGCGGCTCGATGGCACTGGCGTTCGCCGCGACCGTCACCAACCGCTGGTTCACCGAGCGGCGCGGCCTGGTCACCGGCATCCTGACCGCCGCCTCCGCCTCCGGCCAGCTGATCTTCCTGCCGGTGCTGTCCTGGATGGTGGAGAAGCACGACTGGCGTCCGGCGGCGATCACGGTCGCCCTCGCCGCCCTCGCGGTCGTTCCCTTCGTCTGGCTGCTGCTGCGCGACCACCCGGCCGACGTGGGCCTCAGGCCGTACGGCGCCAAGGAGTTCGTACCGAAGCCGGAACCGGTGCAGGGCGCCGCGCGCCGGACCCTGACGGTCCTGTCCAGGGCCGCCCGCACCGGCCCCTTCTGGCTGCTCGCCGGCACCTTCGCGATCTGCGGCGCCTCCACCAACGGCCTGGTCCAGACCCACTTCGTGCCCGCCGCCCACGACCACGGCATGCCCGTCACGGCCGCCGCCTCTCTGCTCGCGGTCATCGGCGTCTTCGACGTCGTCGGCACGGTCGCCTCCGGCTGGTTCACCGACCGCTTCGAACCGCGCCGCCTGCTCGCCGTCTACTACGCCCTGCGCGGCATCTCGCTGCTCTTCCTCCCCATGCTGCTGGCCCCGTCGGTCCACCCGCCGATGCTCTTCTTCATCGTCTTCTACGGCCTCGACTGGGTCGCCACCGTCCCGCCGACCATCGCCCTGTGCCGCGAGCAGTACGGCGACGACAGCGCGATCGTCTTCGGCTGGGTCCTCGCCTCCCACCAGGTCGGCGCGGCCGTCGTCGCCTTCCTCGGCGGTGTCGCACGGGACGTGTTCGGGTCGTACGACATGGTCTGGTACGCGTCGGGAGCGCTGTGCGCGGCGGCAGCGCTGATGGCCCTGGTGATCCGGCGCACGCCGGCGGCCCCCGTCCTCGCGGTGGCCTAGAGATCCCCTCCAGGACGGTCCGGGTGATCAGGGGGAGGTCGCCGGCGACGAGCGGGCGCCGCGGTGTCTCAGACGAACCGGCCGTTGTGGAACAGCAGCGGCGCCTCTCCCTCGCCCGTTCCCAGCGTGTCCACCCGCCCCACCACGATGAGATGGTCCCCGCCGGTGTGCACCGCGTGGATCGTGCAGTCGATCCAGGCGAGCGTGCCCGCGAGGCGGGGTGAGCCGGAGACCGGGGCCGGGTCATATGTCACGCCCGCGAACTTGTCCGCGCCGCGCACCGCGAACTTCCGGCACAGGTCGCCCTGGTCCGCGCTCAGGACGTTCACGCAGAAGACGCCCGCCCGGGCGATGCGCGGCCAGGTCGTCGACGTGCGGCCGACCATGAAGGCCACGAGGGGCGGGTCGAGGGAGAGGGAGGAGAAGGACTGGCAGGCGAAGCCGGCGGGGCCCTCGCCGCCCGCCCCGGGTGCCGTCACCACGGTCACGCCGGACGCGAAGCTCCCCAGCACACGCCGGAACTCGCCCGGGTCGACCGGCGCCCGCTCGTCCTCGCGGACACACCTCAGCTCCGGTCGGGGCAACGCCTCGACGGCGAGGGCCTTTCCGGACCGGAGGTAGCGGACGGCCGCCTCCGCCATTCCTGCTTGTCCCATCACCCTTCCATTGAAGCTGACGGTGTGTCAGATAGGAAGGGGTGGAGGGCGGCGGTTGCGGTTGGCCCGCCGTACCGGCTCCTCGTGGTTCCGGCGTGCCTCAACGGCCCCTGAACTGCGGGTGCCTGCGCTCCACGAAGCTCGCCACGCCCTCTTTCGCGTCCGCCGTCGTCATGTTGATCTCCTGCGCGGTGGCCTCCGCGGCGAAGGCGGTGGCGCGGTCGCTGTCGAGGGAGGCGTTGACGAGCTGTTTCGTCAGGGCGAGGGCGCGGGTCGGGCCGGTGGCGAGACGGGCCGCCCACTCGCGGGCCGTCTTGTCCAACTCCCCCTCCGGGACGACCCGGTTGACCAGGCCCAGGCGTTCGGCGTCCGGGGCGGACAGCGCGTCGCCGAAGAACATCAGCTCCTTGGCGCGCTGGGGGCCGAGGAGCCGGGTCAGCAGGTAGGCGCCGCCGCCGTCGGGGACCAGGCCCCGTCGCACGAACACCTCGATGAACCGCGCCGATTCGGCGGCCAGCACCAGGTCGCAGGCGAAGGCCAGGTGTGCGCCGAGGCCGGCCGCGGTGCCGTTCACCGCCGCGATCACCGGCTTCTCGCAGTCCAGGACGGCGGCGGTCAGGCGCTGGGCGCCGAGCCGGATCATGCGGGCCACGTCACCGGGGACCGGGTCCCCCGCGCCCGCCCCGCCCCGCAGGTCCGCCCCCGCGCAGAAGCCGCGCCCGGTTCCGGTGAGGACGACGGCCCGCACGTCCGGGTCACCCGAAGCCTGCGCCAACAGCTCGATGATCCGGTCGCGTTGGCCCGGGGTGAGGGCGTTCAGGGCCTCGGGCCTGTTGAGGGTGATGTACGAGACCTGGCCGTCGAGGGTGTGCAGCAGCTCGCTCACCGGCACACCACCAACGCGTCCAGCGCCACCGCCCCCTGCCCCCGGGGCAGCACCATCAGCGGGTTGATGTCGAGCTCCGCCACCTCGTCCCCGAGCTCCAGCACCATCCGCTGCACACGCAGGACGACCTCCACGAGGGCGTCGAGATCCGCGGGCGGCCGCCCCCTGACCCCGTCCAGCAGTGCCCGCCCGCGCAGGTCCTCCAGCATGTCCCGGGCCTGCTCCTCCCCGAAGGGCGGCACCCGTACGGCGGTGTCGCGCAGCACCTCGACCAGCACTCCGCCGAGCCCGACCGTCACCGTCGGCCCGAACAGCTCGTCGTGCGCGGCCCCGACGACCATCTCGACGCCCCGCTCGACCATCTGGCACACCAGGACCCCGTCCAGCGGGACGTCCTCGTAGCGGGCGATGTCGGTCAACTCCCGGTAGGCGTCCCTGACCTGGCTGGCCGAGGTCAGGCCGATCTTCACCAGGCCGAGCTCGGTCTTGTGGGCGATCCTCGCCCCGGACGCCTTCATCACCACCGGGTAGCCGACCAGGCCCGCCGCGCGTACGGCCGCCGCGGCGCTGGTCACCAACTGCTCGCGCGGCACCCGGATCCCGTACGCCCGCAGCAGTTGCTTCGCCGCGTGCTCGCTCAGCTGCTGGCCCGGGCGCATCAGTGCCTGCGCCTTGCGGAAGGACGGCGAGGGGGTGCGCGGGGCCTCGTCGAAGGGGGAGCGGTAGCCGGTGACGAAGCGGTGGTGGCCGAGGTAGGCGCGGACCGCGGTGATGCAGTTGCCGACCGTGCGGAAGGTGGCCACCCGGGAGGAGCCGAGCAGCACCTCGCGGTAGGCCGGTTCGGTGCCGACGGGCGAGCCCCACACCACGCACACCAGCTTGTCGGTCTGCTCGGCCGCGTCCACCAGGTCCTGGACCAGCCGGTCGCTCAGGGGCGGGAACGGCCCGGTGACCGGGCAGATCAGCACCCCGACCGACGGGTCGGCGAGGATCGCGTCGATGATCTTCCGGCCGCGCCAGTCGCCGACCGGGTGCCCGCCGTTGTCGACGGGGTTGGCGACGCTGAGGAACTCCGGTATCCACTGGTGCAGTTCGGCCTGTTTGGCGTCGGACAGCGTCGGCAGCCTCAGCCCCGCCTCCGTCGCCAGGTCGGCGAAGTGCGCGCCGGTGCCGCCCGAGATCGAGTAGACGACGACCCCCTCGGCGACCGGCGGCTTCGCGCGGGCCAACAGGGTCGCGGTGTCCTGGAGTTCGTCGAGACCGTCGACGCGGATGACGCCGTACTGCCGCATCGCCGCGTCCACCACGGCGTCGGCGCCGGTCAGTTTGCCGGTGTGGGAGGCGGCCGTGCGGGCGCCGGTCTCGGTGCGGCCCACCTTGACCGCGACCACCGGCATCCTGCGGCGGGCCGCCCGGTCGGCGGCGAGCAGGAAGGAACGGCCGTCCTTGAGGCCCTCGACGTAACAGGCGATGGCGCCGACCTCGGGCCGCTCGGCGAAGTAGGAGAGGAAGTCGGAGGTCTCCAGGTCGGCCTCGTTGCCGGTGGGCGCCCAGTGGGTGAGGCGGATGCCGAGTTCCTGGAGGGCGAAGACGGGGCGGCCCTGGTGGCCGGACTGGGTGATGAGGGCGATGCCGGGACCGTCGAGATCCTCGCGGAACGACGAGAAGGCGTTCAGGTTGGTGTTGGGGCCCAGCAGGCGTATCCCGGACCGGGCCACCGCGGCGGCGAGACGTTCCTGGGCGGCCGCGCCCTCCTCGCCGGTCTCGGCGAAGCCGGAGGCGAAGGCGACCGCGAACTTCACCTTGGCCTCGGCCAGTTGCTCGATCACGGGGAGTGGGTCGGCGACCAGCAGGACGGCGAGGTCGACCTGCTCGGGCAGATCGGACACGGCGGCCACGCAGGGGATGCCGAAGACGGACGGGCGGGTCGGGTGCACCGGGTGCAGCCGGGCTCCGACCCGGCCCGCCCAGTCGATCAACTGCCGGGTGACACCGGTGTTCGGGCGGCCCTCGGTGTCCGAGGCGCCGATCACGGCGACCGCCTCCGGCCGGAAGAAGCGGTCCAGATCGGGGACGTCGGCATACAACGGCCGGCCGCCGACGTCGAGATCGTCGACCTCGGCGGGCCTGCCGTGAACGGCCGGTCCGGGTTGCTCACCGCATGCGATGACCCGGGCCCGGCGGGAGTCGGTGGTGAGGGTGCCGTGGGTTGATCCAAGCATCGGTCCGCCCGCTCCTGTGTGACAGCACGATTAACTGACGCTCTGTCAGATTACAGAACTGACGGGATGTCAGGAATGGGTGTGCACACAAAAGGAACGGATCGGTGGGCCCGGCCTACAGCACCGCCAGCACCTCCTTGGCCACCCGCTCGCCCGAACGCACCGCACCGTCCATGAAACCGTTCCAGTGGACGGCGGTCTCCGTGCCGGCCCAGTGGATGCCACCGACGGGAGTGCGCAGGGCGGGCCCGTACTGGGTGAGCACGCCGGGAGCGCCGATGGAGACGGGGCCGCCACGGGTGTAGGCCTCGTTGTTCCAGCGTTGCAGGACGAAGGAGGTGGGGGAGGCCGCTTTCGCGCCGAAGTACGTCACGTAGTCCTTCAGCACGGCCGCCTTGACCTCGGCCTCGCTCGCCGCGTCGTAGGCACGCGCCTCGTCGGCCTCGATGAAGCCCATCAGGGCGCCGTAGGCGGCGTCGGGCGGGGAGTTGTCGAAGGTCGAGCTGACCACGCCGGTGTCGCTGACGACCTGGCCGTTGAGGCCGTCGGCCCGCCAGAACGGGGTGTCGTAGATCGCGATCGCCTTGCCCACCGAGGCCATCGGGAGGCGCTGGGTGAGCTGGTCGCGGGCGGCGGGCAGCAGCGGGTCGTAGGTGATGCGGGCCGCGAGCGGCGGCGGTACGGCGACGACGACCCGCTTGGCCGTGACCGTGACGCCGTCGGCCGTGACGACGTACTTCGAGCCGGACTTGGCGATCGTGCGCACCGGGGCGTTCAGCACCACCCGGTCGCCGAGGGCCGCGGCGAGCTTGATCGGCACCTGCTGGGAGCCGCCGACGAAGCGCTGCTCCTGCGCGCCGCCCGCGGTCTCGGTGAGGCGCTCCAGGGTGCCGGGAGTGGTCTCGTTGCCGGCGGCGGCGATGTAGAAGAGGACGAACAGCAGGGAGAGTTCCCGGGGTTCGGCCGAGAAGATCGAGGTGCAGGCCACGTCGAGGAGGAACTTGGCCGACGGGATCACGGCGTTGGCGCGCAGCCAGGTCTCGAAGGTCTGCCGGTCCCACTCCTCGGCCTTCGCCGCGGTCCAGGGCGCGTCCACCGGGATCGTCTTGGCCATGTCGTCGAGGGAGGCCTGGACGATGGCCGCGTTGGCGAGGCCGGCCGCGTCGATCGGCGGGACCGAGCCGAGGAGGCCGTCGGTGGCGTAGGCGGTCTTCTTGCCGTCCTTGTAGAGCAGGTTGTTGCCGGTGTTGTAGGTGGGGAAGGTGCCCACACCGAGCGAGTCCGCGAGGGCCTTGATGCGGTCCTGGGTGGGGCCGATGAACTCGCCGCCGCCCTCGGTGACACCGCCGTTGGCCAGGGGCAGGTTGAGCACCCGGCCGCCGACCCGGCCGCGGGCCTCCAGGACGGCGACCGTCTTTCCGCCCGCGACCAGGTCACGGGCCGCGGTGAGTCCGGCGAGGCCGCCGCCGACGATCGCGACGTCCACATCACGGGTGGCGGCGGCAGCGGCCGGAGAGGCGGCGGTGCCGGTGAGGGTGACGGCACCGGCCGCCGCGGCGGCGCCGCCGAGCAGGGAGCGCCGGGAGAGCGGGGGGAGCTGTCTTTCGCGTGCCACGTGCATCCTCCGTCAGGGGAGAGCAGTTCGGTGAGACCTGAAAGTGAGCCTGAAAGGTGAGCAGGTTTCACATTCTGGCCCCGCATGTGGGCACACGACAACGCCCCCGTCACATCTTGCGCACACGTAACGGGAGCTTTACTGGAGGGAGTTGGGGGGTTCTACGTCATCCCGGGAGCCGGGAGAGTGATCCCGAACCGTCCCTGACGACGGCCTTCGCGATCTTCTCGGCGTCGATCGCCACCTCGCGGAAGGTGCCGCTGATCGGAGTGACGTAACCACTGAAGAAGAGGCCGGGAGTTGCGGAGGGGCAGCGGGCGCCGTTGACGACCGGACGACCGCGCGAGTCGAGGACGTCGAGGTGACCGACGAGATCCTCCAGGGCGCGGGTGTAGCCCGTGGCCGCGATCACCGCGTCCGGGCCGATCCGGGTGCCGTCGGTCAGGAGCACCTCGCCGTCCTCGAACCCCTCGACGGCGGCGACGACCTCGACCCTGCCCTTGCGGATGGCGTCGATGAGGCCGACGTCCTGGACCGGGATGGCACCTTCCTTGACCCGGCTGTAGAGACCGGTGTCGGGGCGGGGCAGGCCGTGCGCGGACAGGTCGGGCACGCTGAGCTTCGCCATGGGCCGCGCCAGCCGGTCCACCAGGCCGACCGGCAGCCGTCGTACGAGGACGCCCGTGTACTGGGCGGCCCAGCCGGCCGTGGAGCGGCGGACGATGTGCGGGGCGGTGCGCACGGACAGCCGTACCCGCGAGGCGCCGCCCTCCACCAGGTCCACGGCGATCTCGGCGCCGGTGTTGCCCACGCCGACGACGAGGACGTCACGGCCGGCGTAGGACGCCGGGTTGCGGTACTGGCCCGCGTGCAGGAGCTCGCCCTTGTACGTCTCGCGACCCGGCCAGTTGGGCAGCAGCGGGGTGTGGTTGTAGCCGGTGGCGACGACCACCGCGGCGCCGGTCAGTTCGCGGCCGCCGGTGGCGTGCAGCAGCCAGCCGGTGCCGTCGGGGGTGCGCTCGACGCGCGAGACCTCGACGCCGGTGACGGTCTCCAGTTCGTGGACCTCGGCGTACTTCTCCAGATAGCGCACCACGTCGTCGCGGGACGCCCAGCGCCCGAACCGGCGGGGCATCGCCAGGCCCGGCAGGGCCGAGAGGCGGCGGGTGGTGTGCAGGTGCAGCCGGTCGTAGTGGCGCCGCCAGGACGCGCCGACGTGCTCGGACTTCTCCAGGACGACCGCACGCACACCCCGGGCGCGCAGCGCGTACGCGACGGAGAGCCCGGCCGGCCCGCCGCCGATCACGTACACGGGGCGATCGGGCTGATCAGGCTGATCAGGCTGATCAGGCTGGTCGGGGTGGTCTGCGGGTCTGGAGTCGGCCATGAGCGCGAGCGTAATCAGACAGCGCGTTGATGGGTCTCGGTCAAGCCGGGAATTGGTTGCGGATCGATCACGCCTGTAGGAGACATGGGTGGGACCTGTGGCGTAGGTCACCTGGTTGTACGGGTACGGAAGAGGTCACGGCGCCGGGTCCGATGGTGCGGAACCCGACGCCGTGGCGGGCGGCGGCCGGTGACTGAACGGGTGCCAACAATCCGGGTGTATTCAGGGGGCCCACAGCTTCGTCTTTCGCGGTGCCGCGGCCTTCCCGGAGCAGGCGATCTGACGTACCGTCAGATTTCATGGACACGATCTGGCTGACCGGCGCCCAATGGCTGGCCGTCCTGCGCATAGGCCTCGGCCTGTGGTGGCTGGAGAGCTGGCGGCACAAGGACAAGAGCACGTGGTTCGAGGGCGGCGGCATCACCTGGGCCGCGGACATAGCCGCCAAGCACCGCTGGAGCCCGGTCCGCAGCGGCTTCGAGGTGATGGTCGCACCGCGCCCCAAGGCGATGGCCTACGTCGTCGCGTACGCCGAACTCGCCCTGGGCGCCGGCCTGATCCTCGGCTTCCTGACGCCGCTCGCGCTGGTCGGCGGTCTGCTCCTGAACGTCCTCTACTTCACCCTCATGATCCACGACTGGGCCGAGCAGGGACAGAACGCGATGATGGCCCTCATCTCCCTGGTGGCCCTGTTCGCGATGTCCTGGCAGGCCTGGTCGCTCGACGCCGCCCTGGGCTGGTTCTGATGGGCACGGGCCACGACCAGCCGGAGGCGGACGCCTTCACGCGCACCTACTGGGACGCCGCGGCGCAGGGAGCCCTGCTGCTCAGGCGCTGCGGGACATGCCGCCAAGTCCACCACCACGCCCGGGAGTTCTGCCCGCACTGCTGGAGCGAGGACGTCTCCTGGTTCACCGCGACCGGCCGGGCCACCCTCTACACCTGGTCCGTCGTCCACCGCAACGACCTGCAGCCCTTCAAGGACCGCACCCCGTACACCGCCGCCGTCGTCGACCTCGCCGAGGGCCCCCGGATGATGACGGAGATCGTCGACTGCGCGCACGAGGACCTGCGGGCCGGGATGGGCCTGCGGGCGGTCTTCCCGGAGGGGGTGCCGAAATTCACGCCACGCGGGACGACAGCGGCGGCTTGAATGGGGGCATGACCGACGTCGACGATCAGCACCTCATACACCCCTTCGCCCCGCTGGACGGCCACGGCCTGCGTCTGTGCGCCTGGGACGCGGATTCAGGCGGCCAGGCCGAGGACTGGCTGCGCGGCGCGCTGGACCCCGAGTTCGGGCGCTGGAACACCCCTCTCACCCCGGTCCACGACCTCGACGGCGCCCGTGCCGCCATACGCCGCAAGGCGGACGAGGCGGCGCAGGGCACGAGCGCGTCGTACCGGATCACGGACGGGACCGGCGGTACGACGCTCGGGCACCTCGGCGTCAACGTGATCGACCACGTCTTCAGCACCGCCCGCGTCGGCTACTGGGTCCTGCCCGAGGCCCGCGGCAGGGGAGTCGCCACCCGCGCCCTCCGCCTCGCCGCGCACTGGGCCCTCACCGACCTCGGCCTGCATCGCCTCGAACTCGGCCATGCCCTTGGTCACGAGGCCTCCTGCCGCGTCGCCGAAAGCTGCGGCTTCCGCTACGAGGGCACGCTGAGGGGCGCGATGTTCGAAGCAGGCCGCCGCGACGCGTTCCGGGACGTGCACCTGCACGGCCGCCTGGCGACGGATCCGGAGCCGTCGTAAATTCGCGGGCGCTCCGCCCCACGCTCGAAGGACCATGGAGCATGCGACCCGACGACTGGTACTCCACCAAGGACCTGGACGAGTTCCTCTCCCGCGCCGGAGGCTTCCTGTCCTCCCGCCCGGACCTGCACACCGTCATGCTCACCGTGACCGAGGGGCTGCGCACCCGCGGACTCCATGTGTACGGCGACGAGGTGCCCTTGTTCGGGCTGCTGGAGGAGGACGGGGAGGTCACGGCCGCCTACTTCCGGACGCCACCGCAACGACTGTGCGTCACGGCCCTGACCGCCGCGCGGGCCGACTCCCTCGCCGCCCATCTGGCGGCCCTGGGCCATGCCCTCCCCGGCGTCAGCGCCGAGGCCGACACCGCGGCCGGCTTCGCCGAGGCCTGGCGGCGGCGCACCGGGGGCGAGCCCGTGCCGTTCCAGCGGCAGCGGCTGTACCGGCTCGACACCCTCACCCCGCCGCGGCCGGTTCCGCCGGGGCGGCCGAGGCTCGCGGAGGAGGGAGACCGGGGGCTGCTGGTGCGCTGGTTCGGGGAGTTCGTCCGGGACATCGGAGAGAACGAGAACGACTCCGCACGCGCCGGTTCCTGGACCGACGCCCGCCTCGCCTACGGCGGTGTCACCCTCTGGGAGGGCCCGGACGGCACCCCCGTCTCCATGGCCGGCCTCACCCCGTCCGTCGCCGGCCAGATCCGGGTGGCACCCGTCTACACACCCGCCCCTCTCCGCGGTCGCGGATACGCCGGTGCCGCCACCGCCGAGGTCAGCAGGCTCGCCCGGGAGCGCGGCGCGGACGAGGTACTGCTCTTCACCGACCTCGCCAACCCGACCAGCAACGGCCTGTACCAGCGCATCGGTTACCGCCCGGTGGCGGACTTCGCGGTGTACGACTTTCAGGGCCAGAGCAGTTCCTGAGCCCAACCGGCGTCCATGCGCCGGTAGTTGACGCGCACGTGGCGTCTGCGCTCGTCGCCCTGGAAGAACTCCACCTCGTCCGGGAGCAGCCGGTACAGCGTCCACGACGGGACGGGCACGCCGGGTTCGCGTTGGGCCCGTTCCCATGCGTCCTCCGACGCTCGCGCCAACTCCGCCGCCGAGCCCAGTACTTCGCTCTGGCGGCCGGTGAGTGCGGCCGCGAGGGCGCCGGTCGAGCGGGCGTGCAGATCTGCCTGGCCCTCCTCGGAGGGCGCGGCGTTTACCGGCCCCCGCACCCGCACCTGCCGGCCGAGGACCGGCCAGTAGAAGCCGAGAGCGGCGTACGGCCGGGCCGACAGGTGTCCGCCCTTGCGGCTGTGGGAGTGGCTGGCGAAGGCCCAGCCGTCGGCGTCGGCGCCGTGCAGCATCACGGTCCGTACGTCGGGCCGGCCCTCCGCGTCGGCCGTCGCGAGGGACATGGTGTGCGGCTCGGTCTGGCCGGCGGCCACCACGTCCGCGAACCAGGTGGTGAAGAGCTCCAGCGGCGTCGCGGGCGCGGTGCCGGGGTCGAAGGCGGGCAGGGAGGTGACCTGCGGGTCCCACACCCGAAGCGACCTCAGCAGCTCGTGAAGATCCGTTGCCATGCCTCAATTGTCACGCCGCCGAGGTTCGCCGTGGTCTGGTGATGGCGCTCGCAGGCGCAGGGGCCGTGTCCGATCATCACCGGGGCCGAGCCCGGCGGGCAGGTGCGCCGTACCTCTCGGAGGGCCACACTTGGTCCAGTACTTAGTCCACCCGTTGACCCCATCGTGAGGCCGTCATGGAAGCAGCCCGGCAGTACAACGTCCATGAAGCCAAGACGCACCTCTCGCGGATTCTGGAGCAGGTTGCGACCGGTGAGGAAATCGTGATCAGCAAGGCGGGAGAGCCGGTGGCCAAGGTGGTGCCGCTGCGCCCCAAGGTGAAGCGGACCGGCCGGGGCTCACTCCGGGGGCAGATCCACATCCCGGACGACTTCGACGAACTGCCCGACGACATCGCCGACGCTTTCGGGATGCGCTGATGCGACTGCTGCTCGACACGGAACCCGCGGTGTACGTCAGTGCCGTATCACCGTGGGAGATCGCCAGCAAACAGTCCCTCGGGAAACTGGAAGGCCCGGAGGACCTGGCTGAGCGGGTGCGCGACAGCCAGTTCACCGGCCTGCCCATCACCGCCGGACATGGCGTGCGGGCAGGTCGCCTTCCGGTGCATCACCGGGACCCCTTCGACCGGATACTGGTCGCCCAGGCGCAGATCGAAGGGATGACCCTGGTGACGCGGGACAAGTGGATCCCACAGTATGAGGTCCGGGTCCTGCCCGTGTGAGGGGCGGTCCGCTTCCCTGGGAACCGCGGGAGAAGGGCGCGTGATCCGTGCTCAGTTCCGCCCCAGCACCACCGTCCCCGACGAGCAGAACCAGCCCCCCGTCCCGGACGCGACGGCCAGCTTCGGCAGGTCACCGTCGCGGCGTCGCACCTGCCGGGCCCCCGCCTCCCCGCGCAGTTGCCGTACGGCCTCCACAAGCAGGAACAGCCCGCGCATTCCCGGGTGTTGGGCGGAGAGTCCGCCGCCGTCGGTGTTCACGGGCAGGTCCCCGCCCTCGACCTTCAGGCGTCCCTTCTCCACGAAGGAACCGCCCTCTCCCTTCGCGCAGAAGCCGAGGTCCTCCAGGGTCACCAGCGTCATGTAGGTGAACGCGTCGTAGATCTGGGCGAGTTCGATCTCCTCGGGGCGGACTCCTGCCCGCTCGAAGGCCAGGCGGCCGCTGACCGCCGCCGGGGACACCGTGAAGTCGGGCCACTCGGACATGCTGACGTGCGAGACGTGCTCGCCGGTGCCGAGCACCCAGACGGGGGCGGTACGGCAGTCCCGTACGTACTCCTCGGCCGCGAGCAGCACCGCCGCGCCGCCGTCGGAGCGCAGACAGCAGTGCAGTTTGGTGAAGGGGTCCGCGATCATCGGCCCCGACAGGACGTCGTCCACCGTGATCGGGTCGCGGAACATCGCGTCGGGGTTGAGCGCCGCGTTGGCGCGCGCCTGGACGGCCACCTCCGCCAACTGCTCGATGGTCGTGCCGTGTTCGAGCATGTGGCGGCGGGCCGCCATCGCGTACTTGGCGATCAGGGTGTGGCCGTAGGGCGCCTCGAACTGGAGCGGGCCGCGGGCGCCGAAGGAGAGGGTGCCGGTGCGGCGGCCCGCCTTGATGTCGGCGCGGGCCGTGGAGCCGTAGACCAGCAGCACCGCGTTCGCGTGTCCGGCGGCGATCGCGTCGGCCGCGTGGGCCGCCATGACCTCCCAGGTGGAGCCGCCGACCGAGGTCGAGTCGACCCAGGTGGGGCGCAGGCCCAGGTACTCGGCGATCTCGGCGGGGGCGAGGGTGCCGGTGCCGGCCGAGGCCAGGCCGTCGACCAGCCCGCGCTCCAGGCCTGCGTCGGCGAGGGCGCGGCGGGCCGCCTGGGCGTGCAGGGCGTAGGGGGTGGCGTCGTCGACGCGGCCGCAGTCGGACAGGGCCACTCCGGTGATCGCGACTTTCCGGCTCCCGGGGGGCATGAGGGGCCTCCTGCCTCTGTGCATCTGGTGCGGGCGCTCCTAATATGACGGACCGTCAGATCCGGAGGGAAGAGGAAGAGCCATGGACGCTCGCTTCACCGCCGAACAGGACGAGATCCGCGGCGCGCTCCGCGCAGTGCTGCGGGACCGCTGCGGACCACAGGAGTTGAGGGCCGCCGTCGACACCCCGGCCGGTCACGACCCCGCGCTGTGGGAGGTCCTCGCCGGACAACTGGGGCTGCCGGGGCTGGCGCTTCCCGAGAAGTACGGGGGCGCGGGGTGCTCGGTGACCGAACTGGCGCTGGCCTGCGAGGAGACGGGCCGGGTGCTCGCGGCCACGCCGTTGCTGGGTACGGCGGTGCTCGCGGCGCCGTTGCTGCTGGCGCTGGGCACGGAGGAGCAGCGCGCCGGTCTGCTGCCCCGCATCGCCTCCGGCGCCCTGACCGCGGCCCTCGCCGTCCCGCCGGGTGAAGCCCTCGCGCTGACCGGGAGCAACACCGGGGACTGGGCGGGGGGCGGACGCGCGGGCGGGGTGCAGGCGCGGCGCGTCGGTGGCGGTGGGGTGAGCGCAGCCGGGCCGGGAGCTGTCCCCGCTGCGGGAACCCCCGCGGTCACGCGGCCGCGACCTGCAGGCGAGCCCCCCGCCTCGGGTCGGCGGCTCTACGGCCAGGTCGAGGTGGGTGCCACCCCTGCGGCGAGAACCGCCGCAGCCGTGCCGGCCCCGGCGGAGGCGCAGCCGTCGGCCGCGCGGCCGCGAACCGCAGAAGAGACTCCCGCCTCGGCCTGGCGGCTCTACGGACAGGTCGACCAGGTCCTCGACGGCCACAGCGCAGGCCTCCTCTTCGTCGCCGCCCATGCCGGAGGGTTCGCCCGGTCCCGTACCCTCCTCTTCCTCGTCCCCGGTGACGCCCCCGGGCTCGTCCGCACCCGGCAGACCGCCCTCGACTCCACCCGGCCCCGGGCCCGGATCCAACTCCGTGATGTGGAAGCCGAGTTGCTGGGGAGTGAGGAAGGTGGCGATGTACTCGGCGCTCTCGCCCGTACCGGGGACATCGCCGCCACCGTCCTCGCCTGCGAAGCAGTCGGGGCCGCCGACCGCATGCTGGAGCGGACCGTGGAGTACGTGAAGCGCCGGGAGCAGTTCGGGCGGCCCATCGGGTCGTTCCAGGCCGTGCAGCACCGGCTGGCCGATGTGTACGTCCAGCTCCAGGCGGCCCGCTCGGCGGCCTACTACGCCGCCTGGGCCACCGGCCAGGGGGAGCAGCGGGTTGGCGGACTCGCCCTCGCCCAGGCCCTGGAGGCGCTGCGCACCGCCGCCGGTGAGGGCATCCAGTTGCACGGGGGCATCGGTTTCACCTGGGAGCACGAGGCGCATCTGTACTTCAAGCGCGCCACCGGCGACGAGTTGCTCTTCGGTCCCGCGCACCGGCTCAGGGCGCATGCCGCCGACGTGGCACGGCTTTTGAAGGCGGAGGTGTCGGTGTGATCGGGCAGAGGGTCGTGCAGAAGGTGTCCTCCACCCGCGGCTTCGCCAAGGTCGCGCCGCATGTGATCCCGGCCCTGGACCGGGCCGTTCACCGGATCACGCGGGGGAAGGTCCTGCTCAGCGCGCAGATGCTGCCGGGTGTCGTCCTCACCTCGACCGGCGCGAGGAGCGGACTGGTCCGCCGTACCCCGCTGGCCTGTATGCCCGAGGAGGCCGGCCATACCTGGATCCTCATCGGCTCCAACTTCGGCCGCGACGGGCACCCGGCCTGGACCGCCAACCTCATCGCCCACCCCGAGGCCGAGGTCAGCTGGAAGGGCGTGGACATCCCGGTCACGGCGACGCTGCTGACGGGGGAGGAGCGGGCGGCCGTGTGGAAGCGGGCGCTGGCGTTCTGGCCGCCGTACGCCACCTATCAGGCGAGGGTGGAACGGGAGATCCGGCTCTTCAGGATCGTACGGAAGTGAACGCGTCGCAGGCGGCCGTTCACCGGTGTGAACAGCCGCCTGCCAGACAGGACTCGAATCGGGACGCTACTTCGTCGGCTTCTTGCCCGTCACGCCCAGGTGTACCAACAGCGCCAGATTCGGCTTGAGTTCAGCCTGCTTGACGCCCCACGTCTGGAAGCCCTTCTGGTGCGCGGCCACCGCCGCGAGCATCGCGACGAGGGAACCCGCGACCGCCGCCGGGTTGACGTCCTTGTCGACCCTGCCCTTGGTCTGGAGCTCGGTGACCGCGTCCGCGAGGGAGTTGTTCACCGAGTTGAGGATCTTCATGCGGAGTTTGTAGAAACGCTTGTCGCCCTCGGCGGCACCGAGGTCGACCACGCGCAGGATGGCGTCGTTTCTGCGCCAGAACTCGAGGAACCCGTCCACGAGTTCCTGCGCGGTCTGCCAGCCCGCCTTGCCGACCCACGAACGGCCGTCGAGCAGCTGGGTCAACTGGCCGCCCTCGGTGGCCATTTGCTCCGCGATCTCCAGGACGGCGCCTTCGACGTCCGGGAAGTACTGGTAGAAGGTCGCGGGTGAAGTACCCGCCTTCCGGGCGACATCGATGACTTTGACGTCCCGGTAAGGGGAGGAGCTGAGCATCTCGCTGAGGCAGTCGAGCAGCTTCTGCCGGGTCGCCTGCCCACGCCGGCCGGCCACGCGGCCGTCGACGGTACGCACTTGTCCTGTCATGCCGTCAGCTTACCGAGGGGTGATCGGAGCGCGATTCGGCCGACTGCAAATGGGGTGCGGGAGGTCCGGGAGGCGGGTGTGCCTGGTCCTGCGGGGTGCGTGAGTCGCCGTTACTTTGGCGGTATGGCCGAAAACAGGGCATCCGCAGACGGAACGGGATACGGCGAGGGCGTCCCCTGCTGGGTGGACGTGCAGCTTCCCGACGTGGCCGCGGGGGCGCGGTTCTACGGTGAGCTCTTCGGGTGGACCTTCGAGGAGGCGCCCGCGGCGCCGGAGGGCGCCCCGGGCTCCCTCTGGGCGCACCGCAAGGGAGAGCCCGTCGCGGGGCTCGCCCGCAAGGCGGACGGCCGTATGCCCACCGTGTGGACGGTGTACTTCGCCACCCCGGACATCGAGGGCCTCGCCGACCGGATCTGGGCGGCCGGCGGGCAGGTCGTCACCGCGCCGGTGCCGGTCGCCGAACTGGGCACGTCCGCCCTGGTCACCGACGCGGAGGGGGCCGTCTTCGGCCTCTGGGAGCCGGGCAGCCACCCCGGTTTCGGCACCCGTCACGAGCCCGGCACCTTCGCCTGGGCCGAGCTGTACGCCCGGGACACCGAGGCCGCCAACACCTTCTACGGAGGGCTCTTCCACGAAGCCCTCTTCGGCCCGGAGGCCCACCCCGACTTCGGTCGCGCCCTCGTCTCCGACGTGTTCCCCGTCGAGATGCCGCCCCATTTCCTCGTGCACTTCGGTGTCGAGGACTGCGAGGCCGTGCTCGGGACGGTCAGCCGTCTCGGTGGGCGGGTCCAGGCGCCGCCATTCGAGACGTCGTACGGGAAAGTGGCGGTCGTCACCGACAATCAAGGGGCGTCGTTCGCCGTTCTGGAGCGGCCGGAGCAGGAGAAGGGCGCCGCTTTGGGGTGAGACACCCCATTTGACCCCGGGTTCGCCACCAGGCCTCCGGCCAGGAAGAATCAGGGTCGCGTGCCGCCATGGCGGTGCGGTGGTGAGACGCTGCACGGGGTCGCGTACATATGTGGGTGGCGCGGCTGGTACGGGGAGGTGGCAGGCAGAGTGGTGGATCAGCTGACGCAGCACGATCCGCGCAGGATCGGGCCGTTCGAGGTACTGGGACGGCTGGGTGCCGGCGGCATGGGGCTGGTCTATCTCGCGCGCTCGGCCTCGGGTCGGCGGGTGGCGATCAAGACGGTCCGCACGGAGCTCGCCGAGGACCAGCTCTTCCGTGTCCGCTTCACCCGTGAGGTGGAGGCGGCCCGGGCGGTCTCCGGCTTCTACACGGCGGCCGTGGTCGACGCGGACCCGCGTGCGGCCGTGCCGTGGCTGGCCACCGCGTACGTCCCCGCGCCCTCCCTCGAGGAGATAGTGAACGAGTGCGGGCCGCTCCCGGCCCAGGCGGTGCGCTGGTTCGCGGCGGGCGTCGCCGAGGCCCTGCAGTCCATCCACGGCGCCGGTCTTGTCCACCGCGACCTCAAGCCCTCCAACGTCCTGGTCGTCGAGGACGGCCCCCGGGTGATCGACTTCGGCATCGCGTCCGGTGTTTCGAACACCCGTTTGACGATGACGAACGTCGCCGTCGGCACCCCCGCCTACATGTCCCCCGAGCAGGCGAAGGACTCCCGCAGCGTCACCGGCGCGAGTGACGTCTTCTCGCTCGGCTCCATGCTGGTCTTCGCCGCCACCGGACACCCGCCCTTCCACGGCGCGAACCCGGTCGAGACGGTCTTCATGCTGCTGCGCGAGGGCCCCGACCTCGAAGGCCTCCCGGACGAACTGCGTCCGCTCATCGAGTCCCTCATGCGCATGGACGCCACCGGGCGCCCCAACCCCGCCGACCTCCAGGCCCAGCTGGCACCCCACCTGTTCGGCTCCGGTTCGGACGACAGCGGTACGGCGTCGGCGTGGCTGCCCGAGAAGGCCGTCGCCCTCATCGAGACCCGGCGCGGCGGCCGTGCGGCACCCCCGCCGTCCACCGGTGCGCGCAGCGGCGGCGGCCGACCCGCTCCCGTGCTGCCGCCCCCGCCGTCCTACGATCCGCTGCCGCCCCTGCCCGTCCCCGTCGGCGGCCCCGACACCGGCCCCGTCCGGCTCGCCGGCGCCCAGGTGCCCATCGGGCCCGGGCCGCGCGTCTCGGACGCCCGTGCCGCCGCCGTGAAGGCGCCCCCGCCCGAGGCCGGCCTGGTCGCCTCCTGGTCCCGCCCGCGCCCCGGTGTCAACGGCACCGAACCCGCCGTGGGCCCCGCGGTACCCGCGATCCCGGCCGCGCCCCCGGAGACCGCGGCCGGCTGGCGGCCCTGGCGTTTCCGCATGTCCAACGACGTCTGGGGCACCCCCGCGGTCGCCGGCGACCTCGTCTACGTCACCTCCTTCGAGGTGCACGCCCTGGACGTCGGCACCGGCCGCCGCCGCTTCAAGACGCGGGACGTGGCCTGGTCGATGGCGGTCGCGGACGGCCGTATCCACGCCTCCGACGGCCCCACCCTCTTCGCCCTCGACGCCCGTGAGGGCGGCGACCAGTGGCGGCTGAACACCGACGCCTGGGTGTACTCCCTCAAGGCCGAGCGGGGCACGGTCATCACCGGCACGCGCGGCGGCGGAGTCCAGGCCTGGGAGGCCACCACCGGGCACAAGCTCTGGGAACTCTCCGGCTGCCAGACCGACTTCGAGTCCCCCGAGGCGGGCCCCGCGCTCCACGAGGGCACGGTCTACGTCTGGCAGGACGGCCGCCTGCGCGCCCTGGAGGCCCGCACCGGCGAGGAACGCTGGGCGATCCCCATCGGCGACGCGGCCTCCTGCGGCGGAGTGCCGGTCCGGGTGGCCCAGGCCCACGACGGGTACGTGTACGTCTCGGCCGGGACCCGGGTGATGGCCCTCGACGTGGCGAGCGGGCGGGTGCGCTGGCACTTCGAGGCCCCCGCGGTCTTCCTGTGCGCGCCGACCTTCGTGCCGGGGGCCGCGGTGACGGGCGGCGGGGTGTACCTCGCCGACTACCTCGGCACGGTGTACGCCCTCGACGCGACCGACGGCCGCGACCGCTGGCGTATCGCCACCGAGGCCCGGGCGTCGGTGGAGCCGGTACTCGTTGCCGCGGGCCATGTGCACGTGGGCAGCGGCAAGGGCCTGTACACGCTGGACGCGGTCACCGGGACGCCGAAGTGGCGGTTCCAGGCGGGCGGGGACATCGTCGGGGCGCCCGCGGTCGCCGAGGGGCGGATCCACTTCGGGTCGACCGACCATCTGCTGTACACGCTGAAGGCCGACGACGGCCGGCTGCGGTGGAAGCTGGCGACCGGCGGCGAGATCACCGGGTCCCCGGTGGTGAAGGACGGGGTCGTGTACGCGTGCAGCAAGGACCGCTGCGTGTACGCGCTGGACGCGGAGAAGGGGACGGGGACGGCCCGGGCCACCTGAGACGCTGTCAGTGGCCCCCGTTAGAGTGATCGCATGCATTCACGGGGGCGTGTTCTCAGGTTTACGGCGGTCATGGCGACGGTGGTGCTCGCGCTGACGGGGTTCTCCAGCGGGCACAAGAGCAGCGGGCGGCACAAGAGCAGTCACGGCGACAGTGACAGCGGCGGGGGGTGCAGCAGCTCCAGCCAGGACCACGACAGCTACAGCAGCAGTGACCACGACAGCTACAGCACCGGTGCGGGAAGCAGCGGAGGCAGTTCGTCCAGCCGTACCAAGGTGCTGAGGGACGGCTCCGTGCGCCTCGTGAGCTGCGCGACGAAGACCGACCCGTACTCGACGGCCGAGGTCACCAACCCGAACAGCCGCGAGGGCACCTTCAAGGTCTCCTTCTCCTTCGACGACGAGAGCGGGCATCTGCTGTCGGTCGAGTACCCGAAGGTCACGGTGCCCGCGAAGGGCACGGAGACCGTCCGTGTGAAGGCGAGTGCCGCCCTCCTCAAGCACCTCGACCACTGCCAGGCCGAGCCGGAAGCCGACCTGGTGAACTGACCGTCAGTCCCGCAGCGCCGTAAGGAACTCCACCAGCGCGGCGTTCACCTCGTCGGGGCGTTCCTGCTGGGTCCAGTGGCCGCAGCCCGGGAGCAGGACCGGGTCGCGGACCAGGTTGGGCATCAGCCGTGGGAGCGCCTCGATCAGTTCCGGTGTGCCGGGGAACGCCGGGACCAGGTCGCGGTCGCCGTACATGTAGAGCGCGGGCGGGGTGACCCTCGCGCCGTGCCAGGGGGCCGTCAGTTCCCAGTTGCGGTCCAGGTTGCGGTACCAATTGAGGGCGCCGGTGAAGCCCTTGGCGTAGCTCTCGGTGAGCTCGTCGAGGTCCTGTTCGGTGAGCCAGCCGGGGAGCACCTCCGGATCGGGCATGTCCGCGAGCCAGCCGCGGTCCAGGTCGCTCACCAGCGCCTGCTCGTAGCGTCCGCTGCCCGCGCCGTCGCCCGAGGCGCCCACCAGCAGCCTGCGCAGCGCGGACCGGGGGTCGTCGCCGAACTCGGCGTCGGCCGGGCCCGGCTGCTCGAAGTAATTCCAGTAGAAGTGCCCGTCGAACCGTTCCCGCATGGTCTCCAGCGGCGGCCGCTCGCCCCGGAACGGCGGCGGCACGCTCAGCCCGGCCACCCCGCGCACCACGTCGGGGCGCAGCAGCGCGGTGTGCCAGGCCACCGGCGCCCCCCAGTCGTGCCCGACGACGAACGCCGTCTCCTCGCCCAGTGCGTGGATCAGCCCGACGACGTCCCCGACCAGGTGCAGGATGCTGTACGCCGACACCTCCTCCGGGTGGTCGCTGGCGCCGTATCCGCGCTGGTCGGGGGCGACCACTCGGAATCCGGCCGCGGCCAGCGGGCCGAACTGGTGGCGCCAGGAGTGCCAGGACTCCGGGAACCCGTGCAGCAGCACGACGAGGGGTCCCTCGCCCTCCTCCGCGATGTGCAGCCGGATGCCGTTCACGTCGACCGTGCGATGTTCAACCATGCGGTAAGCATACGCCTGTATGGTGCACCTACATTGCTAACGCAACCTGAACTCGGGCTGCCGCGAACGGAACAGCTCGGCCTGCCGGTCCAGGGGGAGATTGCCCAGCGCGACGAGGTGCGGCGCCTGCGCGAAACCCTGCCGCACGGCCGCCTCCTTGGCGGCCCAGAGCGCGCGGACCGTGCCCTGCACCCCTTCCGTCGGATACCCGGCGATGACCGACGCGGCAGCCGTGGCCGCCGCCAACGACCCGCCCGGCCCGGTGAGTTCGGTGACCAGCCCTATGGTGTGGGCGCGCTGGGCGGAGAGGCGTTCCGCCGTGCCCATGAGCGCCATGCGTGCGGCCTCCCCGTGCGGCATGACCTGCGCCATGAGCACCGACTCGTAGGCGCTGACCATGCCGTACGTGGTGTGCGGGTCGAAGAAGGTGGCGGCCGGGTCGGCGACGAGGAAGTCGCTCTCGCCGAGGAGGTAGAACGCCCCGCCGCAGGCCATGCCGTTGACGGCGGCGATCACCGGCTTCCAGAGGTCGTTGGACTTCGGGCCGACGTGCAGGAGCGGATCGTCCGCCATGTAGGGGGAGTCCGGCTGCGGCACCTCGGCGTCCCGGTCCAGGCCGGTACAGAAGGCCCGCTCCCCGGCACCGGTCAGCACGATCGCCCGTACGGTGTCGTCGAAGCGCAACTCCCGCCAGGCGGCGATGAGTTCGTCCCGCAGGGCGAGGTCGATGGCGTTCAGCCGGTGCGGTCGGTCGAGGGTGACGACGGCGACGCCGGTGTCCTTGTCGGCGGCGACCCGCAGGGCCGTCACGACCGCACCCACTGCGGAAGCCCCTCGGAGAACACCACATGCACCCGGGCGCCGATGCGGATCCGGGCCGGATCGAGGGAGTTGAGCGGCGCCCCGGCCGCACTGACCAGGTTGCCGACCAGCCGTATCCGGGGCGCCTCCTCCAACTCGACGACGATCACGTTGTACGGCGACTGCGCCGCGTAGTCCGGCAGGAGCGGCGGGTGCGGGACGACGTAGGACCAGATCCGGCCCCGCCCCGAGACGGGGCGCCACTCCTTGTTGAACGACTGGCAGTGCGGGCAGCAGGGCCGGGGCGGGAAGCGGAGCTCGCCGCAGTCCGCGCAGGCCTGGACGCGGAGTTGGCCCTCGGCGGCGTACTGCCAGAAGGGGGCGCCCGTGGCGTCCTTCACCGGTTCGAGCATGTCAGCTCCTGTTGGTCAGCAGCAGGGCGGAGGTGGGGACGCCCTCGCCGGCGGTGACGAGGCAGGTGGCGGCGTCCGGGACCTGGGCGGTGCTGGTCCCGCGCAGTTGCCGCACGCCCTCGTCGATGAGGTTGAAGCCGTGCACGTAGGCCTCGGACAGTCCGCCTCCCGCGGTGTTGATCGGCAGGCGGCCGCCGATCTCCAGGGCCCCGCCCTCCGTGAAGGAACCGCCCTCGCCGCGCTCGCAGAAGCCGTAGCCCTCCAGGGAGAGCGGGACCAGGGCGGTGAACGCGTCGTAGATCTGGGCCACGTCGACGTCCTGCGGGGTGAAGTCGGCGTTCTTCCACAGGTGCCGGGCGGCCGTCCAGGCGGGTCCGGTGAGCGGGTCGTCGTTCCAGTAGTTGACCATGCCGTGGTGCTGGGCGGGCAGGCCCTGGGCGGCGGAGTGGACGTAGACGGGGGTGTTCGGGCAGTCCCGGGCGCGCTCCCTGCTGACGACCACGCAGGCCAACGCCCCGTCGGTCTCCAGGCAGTTGTCGAAGAGGCAGAGCGGCTCGCTGATCCAGCGGGAGGTCATGTACATCTCGCGGGTCAGGGGACGGTCGTACATGATCGCGGCGGGGTTCTGGTTGGCGCGGTTGCGGCAGGCCAGGGCGACGTTGAAGAGGTGGTCGCGGGTGGCGCCGTACTCGTGCATGTAGCGGCGGGTGAGCATCGCGATCTCGTCGGCGGGCCGGAGCAGCCCGAAGGGCCGGGTCCACTGGGCGGGCGTGGGGAGTTGGACGCTGGTGTTGGTCCAGGGGCGGGGCCCCGAACCGCGCTTCCGCGACCGCCAGGCGACACCGACCGTCGCCTGCCCGCTCGTTATCGCCGCCGCGAGGTGCGCGACCGTGGCGCACGAACCGCCGCCGCCGTAGCCGGCCTTGCTGAAGAAGGTGAGGTCGCCGAAGCCGACGGCCTTGGCGAGTTCGACCTCGTCCGTCTCCTCCATCGTGTACGAGGCCAGGGCGTCGACCTCGCCGGGGGCGATGCCGGCGTCGTCGAGGGCGGCGACAACGGCCCGGCAGGCCAGGGTTCTCTCGTCCTCGGCGAGCTGCTTGGCGAAGGGAGTTCGTCCGATGCCCACGATCGCCGTGGCGTCCTTGAGGGTCACGCTGCACGCACCTCCACACACTGTGAGGCCTGCTGACAGCCCGTCAGGCTACAGCTAATCTGACGGGTAGTCAGCTGATGTGTTTCCGCTTTCGGGGAGGCCGATGTGGAGTGGCGCAGCATCCCGGAGCTGGTCCGGTGGGCGGCGGAACGGTACGCCTCGGCCGAGGCGGTCGTGGAGGGCCGCAACCGGGTCTCCTACGGCGAGTTGGGAGCCCGCGTGGAGCGCGCGGCGGCGGCCTGCATGGCCAACGGCGTGCGAGAGGGCGACCGGGTGGGCATCTGGGCCCCCAACTCCCTGGACTGGATGGTCTCGGCGCTCGGTGCGGTGTCGGCCGGAGCGGTCCTGGTCCCCCTCAACACCCGCTTCAAGGGCACCGAGGCGGCCGACGTGCTGCGCAGGAGCGGGGCCCGCCTCCTGTTCGTCACCGGCACCTTCCTCGGCACGTCGTACGTGGCGTCCCTGCGCCGGGCGGTCGCGGAGGGGCCGGGGCTGCCGGATCTCGACCAGGTGGTGGTGCTGTCGGACGACGCGCCCGCCGACTACCGCACCTGGAAGGACTTCCTGGCGAGCGGGGACACCGTGGGAGAGGCGCGGGTACGGGCACGGGCCGCGGCCGTCGAGGGGTCCTGGCCCTCCGACATCGTCTTCACCTCCGGGACCACGGGCCGCCCCAAAGGCGCCGTGATCACCCACGCGCAGACGCTGCGGGCGTACGACGTCTGGTGCGAACTGGCCGGGCTCAGGCGCGGCGACCGCTATCTCATCGTCAACCCCTTCTTCCACACCTTCGGCTACAAGGCCGGGGTGATCGCCTGCCTGATGCGCGGGGCCACGATGATCCCGCAGCCGGTGTTCGACATCGGCACCGTACTGGCCAACATCGCGGCGGAACGGGTCTCGGTGCTGCCCGGCCCGCCGACCCTCCACCAGTCGCTCCTGGACCACCCGGCACGAGCGTCCTACGACCTGTCCGCGCTGCGCCTGGTGGTGACGGGTGCGGCGGTGGTACCGCTGCGGCTGGTCGAGCAACTGCACGGCGAGCTGGGCGTGGAGACGGTCCTGACCGCCTACGGCCTCTCGGAGGCGAGCGGCATCGTCACGATGTGCAGGCAGGGCGACCCGCTGCCGGTGATCGCCTCGACGTCCGGACGCGCGATCCCTGGGACGGAGGTGCGGGTCGAGGCACCGGCCGGGGAGCCCGGCGAGGTCCTGGTCCGCGGCTTCAACGTGATGCACGGCTACTACGAGGACGCCGCGGCCACGGCGGAGGCGGTGAGCGAGGACGGCTGGCTGCGCACCGGCGACATCGGCGTCCTCGACGCGACGGGCAACCTGCGCATCACCGACCGGCTGAAGGACATGTTCATCGTCGGCGGCTTCAACGCCTACCCGGCGGAGATAGAGCAACTCCTCGGCCTGCACCCGGCGGTGGCCGACGTGGCGGTCGTCGGCGTCCCCGACGCCCGCCTCGGCGAGGTCGGCGGGGCGTACGTGGTACGCCGCCCCGGTTCGGTCCTTACCGCCGACGACCTGATCGCCTGGGCCCGCCGGGAAATGGCCAACTACAAGGTGCCGAGAACGGTGGAGTTCGTGACGGAGCTGCCGCGGAACGCGAGCGGGAAGGTGGTCAAGGGGGAGCTGCGGGGGCGGTCTTGAGGGGGAGGGGAAGGGGAGGGAGGGGAGAGGAAGGACGGGTCGTGCTGTTCGAGGTCGAGCTGACCCTTGAAGGTCTCGTCGACCGACTCGGTCACCTGCCGCAACGGCTTGGACAGCAAGGCGCCGGGCCGTTCGGGCTCGCCCTTCCGGGCCGGCCGCAGGAGCCGGATGTCCTGCTCGGTCCGAGGTGCAGGCACCAGAAGAAGCAGCTGCCGTTCGCGCAGGACCCGTACGCGGCCCGTCCAGCCAGGTCGAACGGTCTCGCGGGAGCGCCCGCACTCCACCGGTGTGGCGGCGTCACATGCGATCCACACGTCGTCGCTTCATACGGAGGTGTCGGCAGCCAGGACCCGGGTCACCCGCAGCAGCAGCTCGGCGACCTTGCACAGCCGCCTGTTGTAGGGGGATCCCGTTACTGGCTGGAGCTGGCTGCAGTACTCGGATTGGTCGTGTCGAAGCAGACCCAGTTGGCATCGGGGTCGACGTAGAACGCGCCGGAATACGTCCCGCCGGTTACCGCACGGTCGAAGGACTCACTCCGTACCCACCGGGCGCTCTTGGGCATGAACTGCGCAAGTGCTTCAGGGAGTTGGCTCGGCGTCGCAGGCAGGAAACCCCGCTGCGGTGCCCCCGTGATGAGGGCGACGTTACCCGCTCTCAGCTGGGCGAAGCCCACCACACGAACATCGCGCGGCCCTGGAACGGACACCCTTGAATCGGTGCCCAGAACGACGCCGAGCCAATGTGCCTTGGAGAGCGGGCCAAGCGCGGTGAACCGCCGTTCCAGCGGTTCGGAGTCCGTACGGACCGTGTTTGCATCGGTGCCTTGCGCAGTCGACGTACACGCCCCGAGTACCGTCGCCGCGCCCAGCGTGAGCACGCCCCGACGTCCCAGACCTGCGAAGGTGCCCATAAGACCCGTTCTCCCCAAGTCCCTTACCCAAGGCCCTGATCGTAGCGATCTCCTCAAGGGCGCTACGTCTTGGAACTGCTCATCCCGGTGAATTGGAGCGGATGAGACGAGTTTGCTGGCTGCGCCTGGGCTTTTGTGGCTGGGGGGTGGCCTGAGTGCTCCAATTGCGTCGGTCATCGTCCGGCTCGTGAGGTGTTGCTGGGTGGGGGTGGGGTTAGGGCGTTGTGGATTTCGCTGATCATTTTGTTGGGGTGGTGGAAGACGTCTTCGGCTGTGTAGCGCAGCAGGTCGCTCACCTCCGGGCACTGCAGGACGCGGTTGAAACGGGTGATGTCCCGGCGGTGGGCCTCGCGGGTGCCGTGGTAGGCGTAGCCCTCGATCTCTACGGCCAGTCCCTCGTCCCTGAAGAGGAAGTCCAGGAAGACCTGCCGTCCGTCCCGGGTGATGAGTTCGACCTGGCTCTCGGGGCGGAGTCCGGCATCGAGCATGCGGAGTCGGGCGATGGTCTCGGCCGGAGAACCGGAGCGCGGGTCGGCCAGGCCGAGTCGGCGGGCCGCCCTCGCCGCTCCCTGTAGAGGGGGCGTGAGTGCGGTGGTGATCGCGGTGAGGTCGGTGAGCGGTGCTCGTCTGACTCCGTCGACGCGGCGGTAGGTGACTGCTGACTCCAGGCAGACGAGGGCGTCGTCCCGCGGCTCCTTGCGCAGTAGGTCGGCGACGGTTCGCACCGCTCCCGTGACCCGCAGGCCTCGCAGGACTGCCAGGTCCTGCGGTGCCAGGGGGATGCGGTGGACGTGGATGTCCTTGGCGCTGCCGCGGAAGGAGCCGGTGGGGTCGGTGAGCTGCAACGGCGTTCCGCCGGCCGCGCCGAGTGTCTCGATCCGCCAGAGCGCGGCGGCGGAACGGTGGCTCACGACGAGCCGGGGGTTCAGCAGCTGGACCGCCCGGAGTTGGGTGAGGAGGTCCGTTCTTTGTCCCGGCGCTGCCCATGCACCGGTCCGCAGCGGACTCCAGCCCTCGCTTCTGAGAGCCCGGTTGAGGCTCCGCCGGGGCCAGCCGGAATCGAGGGCGCGGGAAGTGAGCAGCACGCCTCCTTCGGCCAGCTCCCTCAGCCTCTTCTGCTCCTCCATACCGTCAAGATCGCAGAAGTCGCGGGCCTCTTGGCGGCCTGTGGACAACTCCGTCCCCGCTCCTGGTCGGGGCACGGAAGAGGTGGCCTCAACGTACTCGCCGCCGGTGCCGCAGCCTCGATCACCGACCCGGAGGCCCAGGTGCGGGTGCGGGTGCGGGTGCAGGGGGTGGTGATCGGTTCCGGTCGGGCCTCTGTGGCCGCGGGGTGCGGTGAACGGCTTCGCTGTGGGAGGTGTCCGGCGGTTACGGGACCTTGCCTGCAAGGGCTCGCCCGGGGGCCCTTGCAGGCGTTCCGCCAGGCGCCCCGTCAGTCGGTGGCCCCGGACACGCCTCGGCCGCGACGGCTCCCCCTCCGCGCCGCCGCGGCCGATCCCCGTGCGGGAAAGGAGTCCTGTCAGACGGGCTCGTCCGTGGCGTGGATGTTGTCCGTACCGGCCTCGGCCGTGCCCTTGTCCGCCTTGAGCGCGGCGGCCTTGAGCGGCTCGCTCGTGGCGTGGATGTTGTCCGTGCCCTCGGTCGTCTCGTCCTCGACGTCGGTGGCGTGGATGTTGTCGGTGGTGTTCTCGTCGCTCATGGACTGCCTCCCCTGACAGTTCGGGTGCCTGTTGTGGTCGATCGGCCCGGAGACTCCCCCGAGGATCTCCGGGCCGACCGCGCGACCGCTCACCGTAGTGCAACGGTCCAGGTCGTCCCGTCTGCCCCCCGACGCGACGCGACGACAAGACGAGAGTGCCGGGCGGCGATAAACGAACGATGAACGTCCGTCCGCGGCCCGTCGGCCAACTGCCCCTCAGGCCAGCGCCAGCGGTGTGAGCAGAACCCTGACCGACTCGGCCTCCGGTGCGTCGAGGGCCTCGAACAGCTCCAGGGCCTCCCGCCAGCAGACCTGTGACCGGCCGGGCTGCCCGATGCCGCTCAGCGCGTGCCCGATGACCACGAGGACGTTGGCCCGGCGCCAGTCGCCGCCGATGCCGCGCAGCACCGTCAGTGCCGTCTCGGCGTTCGACGCGGCCTGCGCCGGGCGCCGGGCGGCCAGGTCGGCTTCCGCCAGCCGGAACAGGGACATGCCCTCCCAGAGCCGCTGACGGCTGTCCTGGAACACCGTCAGGGCCTCCTGGAGGCGGGCGGTGGCCTCGGGCAGCCTGCCGTGCTGGGTGAGCGCGAGGCCCAGCGCGTAACGGGCGTTGGCCCCCTTGAGGGCGTGGCCCATGGCGTCGTACATCTCCACGCCCTGCTGGGCCAGGGAGACCGCGCTCTCGGTCCGGCCGCCCGCCAGGTGGATGCGCGAGAGGTTGCACAGGGCGCTCGCCTCGCCGGACGGGTCCTCGCAGGCGCGGAAGCCCTCGATGGCCCGGGTGAGGTGCGCCTCCCCGTCGTCGTTGCGGCTCTGGTAGACCGCGAGCACGCCGAGGATGTTGCTCGCCCAGCTGCCGGCCAGCGGGTCGCTGGAGGCGACGGTCAGTCCGTGGGCGCGGTCGGCCTCCTCGTCGGCGAGGTCGAAACGTCCCGTGAGGCTGTGGGCGTAGGCCAGCGTGATCAGCGCCCGGGCCTCCGCCGCCGGGTCGCCGGCCTCGCGCGCGGCCTCGCGCAGGGCGGAGGCGACCCCCTCGTACGCCTTGGAGTTGGTGCCGGACTCCGCGAGGTCCACGGCCGCCCACAGGAGGTCGACCGCCCGTGGCAGGAACCCGGAGCCCGCGGACTGGCGCACGCACGCCAGCAGCGACACCGCCTCCGCGTACAGCCAGTCCTGCGCCGCGTGCCGGTCGGCGAAGACCAGTCCCGGGTACTCCGGGGTGGCCAGGTGGTCGACGAGCCGGTCCCCGGGCCGTTCGATGAGGTACACGCCGGCGACGGTGGCCAGGTAGAAGTCGAGGAGCCGGGACAGGGCCGCCGCCCGTTCGCTGGGAGGCCACTCGTCCCGTTCGGCGCATGCGCGCGCGTAGAGCCGTACGAGGTCGTGGAACCGGTAGCGGCCGGGTGCCGCGGACTCCAGCAGCGAGGTGTCGACCAGGGCCTCCAGGAGGTCCTCGGTGTCCTCCGCCGGGAGGTCGAGTACGGCTGCTGCGGCGGCCAGCGAGATGTCGGGGCCGTCGGCGAGGCCCAGCAGGCGGAAGGCGCGGGCCTGGGCGGGCTCCAGCTGGCCGTAGCCGAGTTCGAAGGTGGCCTTCACGGCGAGGTCGCCGGCCTGGAGTTCGTCGAGGCGACGGCGCTCGTCGGCGAGCTTGGCCGCGAGGACGGAGACCGTCCAGGTGCGGCGGGCCGCGAGGCGGGAGGCGGCGATGCGGATGGCGAGCGGGAGGAAGCCGCAGGCGCCGACCACGTCGAGGGCGGCCTTGCGCTCGGCGGCGACCCGCTCCTCGCCGACGATCTTCGTGAACAGCTGGAGCGCCTCCTCGGGGGACATCACGTCCAGGTCCACGAGGTGCGCGCCGGCGAGGTCGACCATCCGGACCCGGGAGGTCACCAGGGCCGCGCAGCCCTCCGTGCCGGGCAGCAGGGGCCGTACCTGGGCCGCGTCGCGCGCGTTGTCGAGGAGGACCAGCACCTGGCGGCCGTCCAGGACCGAGCGGTACAGGGCGGCCCGCTCCTCGAGGGAGTCCGGTATCGCCGAGTCGGCGGTGCCGAGGGCTCTGAGGAAGGCGCCGAGGACGGTCTCCGGTTCGGCGGCGCGGGCGCCGGCGCCCTGCAGGTCGACGTAGAGCTGTCCGTCGGGGAAGGCGGCGCGGGCCTGGTGGGCCACGTGCACGGCGAGGGTGGTCTTGCCGACGCCGCCGATGCCGGCCAGCGCGGAGACCGCCATCACCCGGCCGTCCGATCCGGAGGCGAGGACCTCGCTCAGTTCGGTGACGAAGGACGCGCGGCCCGTGAAGTCCGGGACCGTGGCGGGGAGTTGTGCGGGGCGGACCGGGGCGGCGACCGGTTCGGGCTGCGGGGAGGAGGGCTCCGCGAGACCGGGGTCGGCCTGGAGGATGCGCTGCTGGAGCTCGCGCAGGCCCGGGCGGGGGTCGACGCCGAGTTCGTCGGCGAGCAGGCGGCGGGTGTCGGCGTAGACCGCGAGGGCCTCGGCCTGGCGGCCGGAGCGGTACAGGGCGAGCATGAGGAGTTCCCTGAGTCGCTCGCGCAGGGGGTGTTCGGCGGTGAGGGCGGTCAGTTCGGAGACCGCCTCCGCGTGGCAGCCCTGCTCCAGGTCCATGTCGAGGCGGGATTCGAGGAGTTGCAGCCGCCACTCCTCCAGCCGCACCCGCTGTGCCTCGGCGTACGGCCCGGGGACGCCCGCGAGCACCTCGCCGTCCCACAGGCCCAGCGTCCGGTTGAGGACCTCACGCGCGTGGCACAGGTCCCCGGCGCTCCTGGCCTTCTCGGCCTCGGTGGCCAGTTCCTGGGCGGCGGCCAGGTCCAGGGCGGTCTCGTGCAGACCGCGGATCGCGTAGCCGCCGGACTCGCTGACCAGGATGCCGGGGTCGAGGATCTTCCGCAGCCGGGAGGCGTAGGTGCGCACCGCGGCCAGCGCCTGGTCCGGGGGCTCCTCGCCCCACAGGGCGGAGATCAGCTCGGCTGCCGTCGCGGTCCGGCCCTCGCGCAGCAACAGGGCGGCGAGCAGGGCGCGTTGCTGCGGGGAGCCGGTGTTCAGCAGTTCCTCGCCGCGGCGGGCCCGGACCGGGCCGAGCACGTAGAAGCGCAGCGGCGCCGGCTCCTCTTCTCCGGCCCCCGCCGAGGAGCCGGGACGCCTCTGCTCCGGCACCCGCGGTACACCGTCCATCGCCGTCCCCCTAGGGCCTGTTTACAACCCCGTCAGTCTGCCTTGTCCATGGCGGATGCGTCAGCTGTGGAGAGGCTGATCACAGGAGGGCACGCGGGATATCACGAGGTTCTCACCCGGCCTTCGCATACTTCCGCGCGGAACGGCGTTGACGGGAGCGGGAATTCTGCCGTGCCGGCCGGGTCTGGAGGGTGGGCGGGCGGGCGCGGTGCGGGGGTGCCGGGTGCGGTTGTCTCGCGGGTGCGGGTGAGTTGTGGCTTGTCGCGCAGTTCCCCGCGCCCCTGGGTGGGGTGCCGTGAGGTGGGTTGGGGCGTGAGCGGGGTGTGGGTGCTGGTGCGCCGTTCCTCGCGCCCCTGGGTGGGTTGGTGTGAGGTGGGTTTGGGCGTGAACCGGGTGTGGGTGCTGTTGCGCAGTTCCCCGCGCCCCTGGGTGGGGTGCTGTGAGGTGGGTTCGGATGTGAGGCGGGTGTGGGTGCCCTGGCCCCTTGGCCGGTCTCAAGGAGGCGTCGTCCGCGTAGCTGACGGGTCGTCAGATCGGCGCTACCGTGAGCGGCATGGAGACCACGACGGCACTTCCGAAGATCATCTCCGTCGACGACCACACGGTGGAGCCCTCCGACGTCTGGCAGAACCGGCTCCCGAAGAAGTACCTGGACACCGGCCCCCGCATAGTCCGGGCGCCGCTGAAAGAGATCAGCTTCCTCGGCGGGCGCTTCAAGCCGGTGATGGGCGCCCCGGGCGACGACGGACCACTCGGCGACTGGTGGCTGTACGAGGGGCTCCAGCGTCCCCTCACCCGCCTCGACACGGCGGTCGGCTACAGCAGGGACGAGATCAAGCTGGAGGTCATCACCTACGAACAGATGCGCCCGGGCTCCTACGACGTCCCGCAGCGCCTCGCCGACATGGACGTCAACCACGTCCAGTCCGCCGTCTGCTTCCCGACCTTCCCGCGCTTCTGCGGCCAGACCTTCACGGAGGCCGCCGACCACGAACTGGGCCTGCTGTGTGTCCAGGCCTACAACGACTGGATGGTGGAGGAGTGGTGCGGCCCGCAGGCGCAGGGGCGGCTCATACCGCTCACCCTCATCCCGCTCTGGGACGCCGAGTTGGCCGCCGCCGAGGTCCGCCGCAACGCCGCCCGGGGCGTGCGGGCCGTCGCGTTCTCCGAGATACCCCCGCACCTGGGCCTGCCCTCCGTCCACTCCGACGACTGGGACCCCTTCCTCGCCGCCTGCGACGAGACCGGCACGGTCATCGCGATGCACATCGGCTCCAGCAGCCGTATGCCCTCGACGTCCAAGGACGCGCCGCCCGCGGTCGGTTCGACGATCACCTTCGCCAACTGCTGCTTCTCGATGGTCGACTGGCTGATGAGCGGCAAGTTCGAGCGCTTCCCGAACCTCAAGGTCATGTACGCGGAAGGGCAGATCGGCTGGATCCCGTACATCCTGGAGCGCGCCGACGTCGTGTGGGAGGAGAACCGCGGCTGGGGCGGTGTCGCCGACAAGGTCCACCGCCCGCCGTCCGAGCTCTTCACCGAGCACGTCTTCGGTTGCTTCTTCGACGACGCCTTCGGGTTGAAGAACCTCGACTCGATCGGCGTCGGCAACGTCCTCTACGAGACCGACTACCCCCACTCCGACTCGACCTGGCCCAAGTCCCGTGAGGTCGGCGAGGCGCAGATGGGACACCTGGACGCCGACATCGTCGAGCGGATCGTGCGCGGCAACGCCATCGAGCTGCTCGGTCTCACACCGGACGGCCTCTGGGGCGGCCCCAAGTGATCGAGTACGGCATCCAGTTGCCCGTCCAGTCCCAGAGCACGATTTACGCCGAGCCCTGGGAGGCCGGTGCCGGGCCCGGTGACCTCGCCGAGGTGGCCAGGGCCGCCGACCGCGCGGGCTTCACCTACGTCGCCGCCTGCGACCACGTGGCGATCCCGCGCCGCCTCGCGCCCGCGATGAGCACGGTCTGGTACGACCCGGTCGCCACCCTCGCCTTCCTCGCGGGCGTGACCGAACGGGTGCGGCTGCTCAGTCATGTGGCCGTCGTGGGGCTGCGGCACCCCCTCCTCACCGCCAAGCAGTACGCCACCCTCGACCACCTGAGCGGCGGCCGGCTGATCCTCGGGGTCGGGGCGGGGCATGTGCAGGAGGAGTTCGAGGTGCTCGGCGTCGACTTCGCGGGGCGCGGGGCCGTTCTCGACGAGTCGATCGAGGCGTTGCGGAGCGCCCTCGGGCCCGAGGAGTTCCCCGAACACCACGGCAAGCTCTACGACTTCGCCGATCTCGGCCAGCGTCCCCGACCCGCCCAGGCCCACGTCCCGGTGTGGGTCGGGGGCTCCTCCCCGGCGGCCGTGCGCCGGGCCGCCCTCAAGGGCGACGGCTGGCTGCCGCAGGGCGACCCCCGGGACCGGCTGCCCGCGCAGATCGACCGGATACGGCGGCTGCGGGCGGAGGCGGGCCTCGACGGGCCGTTCACCGTCGGGGCCATCGCCGAGCCGCTGTACGTCGGCACGCCCGCGTGGGATGTGGGCCGCCGCACGCTGAGCGGGTCGCCGGAGGAGCTCGCCGAGTCGCTGCGCGCCTACCGCGCGATGGGCGTGGACCAGCTCCAGGTGCGCTTCCGCAGCCGCGGGCTCAGCGAACTCACCGACCAGATGGCGGCGTTCGGCGCCGGCATCGCCCCCCACCTCTGAGGAGTCACCGCATGGGCAAGCTGGACGGACGTGTCGTCCTCGTCACCGGCGCGGCACGCGGGCAGGGCGAGCAGGAGGCCCGGCTGTTCCGGGCGGAGGGCGCCGAGGTCGTCGTAGGGGATGTGCTGGACGAGCAGGGCAAGGCGCTGGCCGAGGAGATCGGGGCGCTGTACGTGCACCTCGACGTGGGTCTGGAGGCCGACTGGCGGCGGGCGGTGGAGGCCGTGGTCGGGGAGTACGGGCGGGTCGACGGGCTCGTCAACAACGCCGGGATCCTGCGCTTCAACGCGCTTCTCGACACGCCCCTCGACGAGTTCATGCAGATCGTGAACGTCAACCAGGTCGGCTGCTTCCTCGGCATCAAGACCCTGGCGCCGGTGATGTCCGACGGCGGCACGATCGTCAACACCGCCTCCTACACCGGCGTGACCGGGATGGCGGGCGTGGGCGCCTACGCGGCCTCCAAGCACGCGATCCTCGGGCTCACCCGGGTCGCCGCGCTGGAGCTGGCCCCGCGCGGGATCAGGGTCAACGCCATGTGCCCCGGGGCCGTCGACACTGCGATGTCCAACCCGGCCGTCCTGGACCCCTCGGCGGACGGTGCGGAGGCCTCCCGGGGGCTCGACCGGTTCTACCGCAAGATCGTGCCGCTGGGCCGGATCGGCAGGCCCGAGGAGGTGGCGGCGCTGGCGCTGTTCCTGACCGCGGCCGACTCCTCGTACATCACCGGGCAGCCGTTCGTGATCGACGGCGGCTGGCTCGCCGGGGTCTCCGTCATCTGACGCCGACCGGAATCGTCCGACCGGCATCTGACTGGCCATCAGCTATTGACGCTGTATGCGCCCGGTGCCACAGTCGGCGGCAGATCAGGAATCTGACGGAGTGTCAGAAACAGGAGTGTCAGAGACAGACTGGGGACGGTGAACCGCCTTGGAATTCGGGCTCTTTGTACAGGGATACGTGGGCAAGCGTGCCGAGACCGACCCGCTGGCCGAGCACAAGGCGCTGATGGAGGAGACCGAGTACGTCATCCAGGCGGACAAGTCCGGCTTCAAGTACGCCTGGGCGTCCGAGCACCACTTCCTGGAGGAGTACTCGCACCTCTCCGCCAACGACGTCTTCCTCGGCTACCTCGCGCACGCCACCGACCGGATCCACCTCGGCTCCGGGATCTTCAACCCGCTCGCCCAGGTCAACCACCCGGTGAAGGTCGCCGAGAAGGTCGCCATGCTCGACCATCTCACCGAGAACCGCTTCGAGTTCGGCAGCGGACGCGGGGCCGGATCGCACGAGATCCTCGGGTTCATACCGGGTGTGACCGACATGAACTACACGAAGGAGATCTGGGAGGAGACCATCGCGGAGTTCCCCAAGATGTGGCTCCAGGACGAGTACGTGGGCTTCCAGGGCAAGCACTGGCAGCTGCCGCCGCGCAAGATCCTGCCCAAGCCGTACGGGAAGTCGCACCCCGCGATGTGGTACGCCGCCGGCTCCCCGCCCTCGTACGCCATGGCCGCCCGCAAGGGGCTCGGAGTGCTCGGCTTCAGCGTGCAGAAGGTCTCCGACATGGAGTGGGTCCTCGAGCAGTACAAGACGGCGGTGGTGGACGCCGAGCCGATCGGGGACTTCGTCAACGACAACGTCATGGTGACGACGACCGCGATCTGCGCGCCCACGCACGACGAGGCGATCCGGATCGCCGTGAGCGGCGGACTGCACTACCTGCCGTCCCTCGTCTTCCGGTACCACGACACCTTCCCGCGCCCCGAGGGCTTCCCCGTGTGGCCCGAGACCCTGCCTGAGTACAACGCCGAGTTCGTCGAGCTCCTCATCGAGGAGGAGCTGCTGATCTGCGGGGACCCGGACGAAGTGGTCCGCCAGTGCAAGCGCTGGGAGCAGGCGGGCGCGGACCAGCTGAGCTTCGGGCTGCCGGTGGGGGTGCCGAAGGAGGAGACGCTCCAGACCATCCGGCTCATCGGCGAGCACGTGATCCCGAAGATCGACACGGATCCGGTGCACCGCACGACCCGTTTCCGCGAGTCCGCATAAGGGGGGTTCGGTTCCATGCTCGACCACGTCATCAAAGGGGCGACCGTCGTCGACGGCACGGGCACCCCCGCCCGCACCGCCGACGTCGGCATCCGGGACGGCCGTATCGCGGTGGTGGGCCGGATCGACGAAGAGGCCCGCACCAGCGAGGACGCCCACGGACTCGTCCTCGCCCCCGGGTTCGTCGACCCGCACACGCACTACGACGCCCAGCTGTTCTGGGACCCGTACGCGACGCCCTCCCTCAACCACGGCGTGACGACCGTCGCGGCCGGCAACTGCGGTTTCACGCTGGCCCCTTTGAACCCGTCCCGCCCCGACGACGCCGACTACACCCGGCGCATGATGTCCAAGGTGGAGGGGATGTCGCTGGTCGCCCTCGAAGAGGGGGCGCCCTGGAGCTGGAGCTCCTTCGGGGAGTACCTGGACGCTCTCGACGGGCGGATCGCCGTCAACGCGGGGTTCATGGTGGGGCATTGCGCGCTGCGACGGCACGTGATGGGACCGGACGCCGTCGGCGGACAGCCGTCCGACGATCAACTCGCCGCCATGCTGCGGCTGTTGCACGACGCCATGGACGCCGGAGCCTGGGGTTTCTCCACCACCCAGTCGTCCACGCACTCCGACGGGGACGGCAAACCCGTCGCCTCCCGGCACGCCCTGCCCGCCGAACTGCTCGCTCTGTCCAAGGCAGTCGGGGAGCACGAGGGGACGCAGATCGAGGCGATCGTCGCCGGCTGCCTCGACCAGTTCAGCGACGCCGAGATCGACCTGCTCGCGGAGATGAGCGCCACGGCGGGACGGCCGCTCAACTGGAACGTGCTGACCATCGACTCGGCCGTCCCCGAACGGGTACCCCGCCAACTACAGGCCAGTGAGCAGGCCCGGAAGGCGGGCGGCAGGGTCGTCGCCCTCACCATGCCGATCCTCACCCCGATGAACATGTCCCTGGGCACCTTCTGCGCCCTGAACCTCATCCCCGGCTGGGGTCAGGTCCTCGCGCTGCCCGTCCCCGAGCGCATCGAGAAACTGCGCGACCCGGACGTCCAGGCCGAACTGGTCCGCCACTCTCAGGCCAAGGAGGCGGGCGTCTTCCGGCGGCTGACCAACTTCGGGCGGTACGTCATCGGCGACACGTACAGCGAGACGAACCGCGGGCTCAGCGGGCGGGTCGTGGAGGACATCGCGGCCGAACGCGGGCAGACACCGTTCGGCGCGCTGGTCGAGATCTGCGCGGCCGACTCCCTGCGTACGGTCCTGTGGCCCATGCCCACCGACAACGACCCGGCGTCCTGGGCCATGCGAGCCGAGGCCTGGCAGCACGAGGACGTGCTCCTCGGCGGATCCGACGCGGGCGCCCACCTGGACCGGATGTGCGGGGCGCCGTACACGACCCGCTTCCTCGGCGACTGCCTGCGCGGGCGGAAACTGACCTCGCTGGAACACGCCGTGCAGATGCTGACGGACGACCCCGCCCGGCTCTTCGGTCTGCGGGAGCGGGGGCGCATCGAGGAGGGCTTCCATGCGGACCTCGTGCTCTTCGACCCGGAACGCGTCGCCGCGGGCACGGCCACCCTGGTGCACGACCTGCCGGGCGACAGCCCACGGCTGGACTCCAAGGCCATCGGGATACGGGCCGTGTGGGTCAACGGGGTCGAGGCGATCCGGGACGACGTGGTGAGCGGGGCCGTACCGGGCCGGGTACTGCGGTCGGGCCGGGACACGCGGACGGTGAGCACGAGGTGACTGCGTCGGGTGGTAAGTCCGGTGAGTCCGGTGGTTCCCCGGACGGGCAGCGGCTGTTCGTCGGCGGGGAGTGGGTGGTGCCGGACGGCGGGCACTACGCGGTGGTCGACCCGGCCACCGAGGAGACCGCCGGATGGGCTCCGGAGGCCTCGCGGGATCAGGTGCACGCGGCCTGCGCCGCGGCCCGCGAGGCCTTCGGTCCGTGGTCGCGCACGGCACCGGCGGAGCGGGCGGCGGTGCTCGCACGGGCCGCGGACATCATCCGGTCCCGCCTGGTGCCGTACGCCGAACTCGCCCAGGCCGAGACCGGGGCGACCACGGGTGTGGCCCGGGGGATGCAGGTCGGCGTCGCCGCCGCCCGCTTCCGGCGGTACGCGCAGGTCGAGCCCGCGGAGTGGGCGATCCCGCCGCAGATCAACGAGGCCGGGCCGATGGGGAAGGCCGCGGCGCTGGGCGCGCTGGCGATCCGGCACCCCGTCGGAGTCGTCACCTGCATCACCTCGTACAACAACCCCTGGGCGAACCCCGCCGGAAAGATCGCCCCCGCGCTCGCCATGGGCAACACGGTGGTCGTGAAACCCGCCCCGCAGGACCCCCTCTCCGTCTACCGGATGGCGGAGGCACTGGAGGCCGCCGGGGTGCCGCGCGGTGTCGTCAACGTGGTGAGCGGCCGTTCCGTCGAGGTCGGCGAGGCCGCCGTCGACTCTCCGCACGTCGACATGGTCAGCTTCACCGGCTCCACGGCGGTCGGGCAGCGCATCGGCGAGGTGTGCGGGCGTTCCATGAAACGGCAGTTGATGGAGCTGGGCGGGAAGGGCGCGGCGGTCGTCTTCGAGGACGCCGACCTCGGATCGGCCGTGGCCGGGATCGGGACCACGTTCTCCTTCTACAGCGGGCAGATCTGCACGGCACCGACCCGGGTGCTGGCACAAAGGGGGATCTACGAGCGGCTGGTGGACGAACTCATCGCGTACGCACGTCGGTTGAAGGTCGGCGATCCACGCGAGTCCGGCACGGTCGTCGGCCCGCTGATCTCCGCGGCACACCGGGAGCGGGTGGAGTCGTACGTCGAACTCGGCCGCAAGGAGGGCGCGGTGGTTGTCGCGGGTGGCGAACGGCCCTCCCTGGACCGCGGGTTCTATGTCGCCCCGACCCTCCTCGCCGACTGCCGCCCCGACATGAGGGTCGTCCGCGAGGAGATCTTCGGGCCCGTGGTGACGGTGGTGCCGTTCGACGACGAGGAGGAGGGAATCGCCCTCGCCAACGACAGCGACTACGGCCTGATCGACTACGTCTGGTCGGCGGACATCGCCCGCGCCTTCCGCGTGGCACGCCTGCTCAGGGCCGGGGGAGTCGGGGTGAACACGGTCGGCCGCAACATGGAGGCGCCGTTCGGCGGTTTCCGCAGCAGCGGGGTCGGACGGGACTGCGGGTCGTACGCCCTGCACGCGTACAGCGAGGTGCAGTCGATCGTCTGGCCGGGGTGAGACGGCTTTCGGGAGACGGCCTTCACGACGGCGTGTTCGGCCAACTGGCCGGTAACCCTCGGGTGGGCCCGTAGAGTCCCGGAGCGGAGGGTGGCGACATCGATGTCGCCACCCTGACAGACAGTCAATATCCTTTCCGGAGAACCGACTTGAAGCTCACCAAGCGCATAGCCCTGACCGCCGCGGGCCTCGCCGCCGCGACCGCCCTGCTGGGCGCGACCACAGGTTACGCCACCCCCTCGGACCCCGCGCCCAGGCCCGTGAAGGCCCCCGCGGCACTCAAGGTGCCCGACGGCAACAAGCTGACCGGTGTGTACCCGGCCCGGGGCGTGCAGACCTACACCTGCACCGACGGTGCCTGGAAGCTCCTGGAGCCGGCCGCCACCCTGTCGGACAAGAGAGGCCGCACCGTCGCCCTCCACTCCCGCGGCCCCGTCTGGGTCTCCACGGTGGACGGCAGCGCGGTCAACGCCGCGGCGATCGCCAACTCCCCCAAGACCGGCACCATCCCCGAGCTCCTCCTCCAGGCCACCGCCACCCGCGGCACGGGGATCTTCGGAGGCGTCTCCTACATACAGCGCCTGAACACCACCGGCGGCGTCGCCCCGGCCACGGCGTGCACGGGAACGGACCAGGTCGGCGTCCAGTACACGGCGACGTACGCGTTCTACAAGCCGGCCAAGTGACGCACTCCGGCTGACACGGCAAGCGGCCCGGCGGCGGCCCGTCTCCGTACGGTCCTCCCCGGCCGCCCCCCTTGCGAGGCTGCCTCCTCCAACACCGCCGGGCTCTTTTCGCCCACCCGCCGCATGCTGGTCGCGTCGCACGGCACCAAAGACACCCGCTTCGCGCACATACGCGAAGCGGGTGCAACCGGTCGCGGCCCCGCCCTGGGAGACGTCGAACTCGTCACCGCCGACGCCTGCCGTCGTGGTCGAGAGCCTGGCGAGCGGGCTGCTGTCCGGGCGCCGCCCCCAGGACCCGGTCGTTGCCCAGCACAGCGACGTCGCGCTCGCGCAGGAACGGCAGGCTGTCCATCACGTCACGGGGAGCGGTTGCCGGCCGAGCTCATGAGCGCCCGGAAACACGGCACTCCAGGGCTCGCGCGCGACTGCGGCCAGTGGTCCTGCGGTCTCACGGATATCGCGCCCCGGTGCGGGAGCCGGGCCAAGTGCCGAAGGGGATGCCGAACGAGTTCCGCAGCGCCCCGATTGTCAGCGGGCTTCGCTGAGCCGGGACGCACGCATGAGATCGAGTTGGTCGGCGCCGCGGGTTCCCGGGGCCGCTGTGTAGGTGACGATGCGCAGGTCGACTCCCGGCAAGGTCAGCACGTCGCAGTCCAGGGTGACGTCGCCAAGCTCGGGATGGCTGATCGTCTTCAGGTCCCCGGTCAGCTGCTCCATGCCTGCCACGGCCCACAGTTCACCGAAGAGCGGCGAGGCCCTGCGCAACCCGTCCACGAGCGCGGCCAGCTCCGGGTCGGCGGGATAGCGGGCGACCGCTTCGCGCAGGTCCGCGACGATCGCCGTCTCGAACGCGTACTCTCCGGCCGCCGATGAGAGGGGATACAGGTGCCAGCGCCCCTCCCCCGTGCCGAACAGCGCGCGGGCGAGGTTGCGTTCGGCGGGCGCCAGGCCGGACGGGTCGCCGTGCAGAGCCGTCCACATGCCGTTCCACCACAGCAGGCTCCAGTCGGCGGCGAACACGCCGATCGGGAGGTCACCGAGGCGGGCGACGAGACGGCGGACACTCGGCGGCACGTGCGTGCCGACGGTACGGTCACGCGGGGCGAGCAGACCGGCGGCGCGGAAGAACTGGTCGCGTTCGGCCGGGGCGAGCCGCAGCGCGCGGGCGATGGCCGACACCACCTGCGCGGAGGGACTGGTGGCCCGGCCCTGCTCCAGACGCAGCACGTACTCGACGGAGAGGCCGGCGAGCTCGGCGAGTTCCTCGCGGCGCAGGCCAGGGGCGCGGCGGCGGGCCGACCGGGCGTAGCCGGCATCGGCCGGGTCGAGGCGGTCGCGCCAGCCGCGCAACAAGGCGCCGAAGCTCAGGTCGCTCACGCCTCCATGATGCCACCGGGCGTTTCCTGCACCACGGTCACCATCCTGGTGAGTGCAGCGCGCATGTAGCGGGCCCAGAGCGGCTTGAACGGCCCCGCGACGATCCAGCGGCGGCCTGGCAGCGGCCGGAAGTCGTACGTCCACCGGATCGACGTGCCGGTCCCGTCGGGCAGGAACGACCACTCGCCCCGCACCCCGGAGACCAGCTTGGCCAGCACGTTGGTGAAGCCACTCAGCTCGTAGGCGAACCCGTGCCCCTCCGCGATCTCGGTAAGCCGCTCGTCGGCCTTGGAGCCGTCGGTGAACCAGGTCTGGCGCGACGTCCCCGGCCGGTTCCAGGTGCCGGTCTGGTCGCGCACCTCCGCGACGCCGGGGAACGGTCCCCACGGCTTGAACACCTGGGCGAGGTCGATCGGCACGATGACCTGGTAGGTGTGCGCGGGGCTGGACGTCGTACGGGCGAAGACGGTGATCGGGACACTCGTTTTGGTCATGCCAAGAGCATCGCGGCCGGCGCCTTTCCGAGGCAGACACCTGTCAGTACATACCCTCGCGGTCTCGTCGTGTTCGCCGTGTCAACGGCGCAGTGCGCCGGAGCGTACGAGCGCGACCCGAGACGGCGGGCGAGGAATCGCCCAACCCGCACCTGCCGGACGGTCCACACCTCGGACTGCCGCCCACGACCAGCACGAGTACGCCGAAGACACCTCACGCCAGACCGGTGACCAGCACCTTCACGATGGTCGTCCGCCCGCACGGGTCGTCCCTCATCCGTCGAGATCCACCCGCACGGTCAACTGCCCTGCCCCCACTGCCCGTACCGCCGCGCTGTTCATCACGGGCAGCGAGCGCAGTCGTACGGCGATGTCGTCGTCCGGCATCGGATGGGCGGTCCCGGTGTGCCACCGCCCGCGGATCCGCACCCGCACGCGCGGATCGGCCGCGATGTTGCGGACGTACTGGGACCGCTCCCCGAACTCGGAGACCAGCCAGAAGGAGTCGCCGACCCGCCTGCCGCCCACGGGGGTCCGGCGGGGCAGGCCCGAGGTGCGGCCGGTGGTCTCCAGGACGGTCTGGAGGGGCAGTCGGCGCATGAGCGGGTTGAGGCGGCGCTGGAGGGCCGTGACGATCCGGTACTTGCGCTCGGTGTTGCGGGACATGACCTCTGTGACTCCCGTCTCCGGTCTTCCGTAACGTGACCGGCGGCCTTGATGATCTCAGAGTGCGGACCGGGCGGACGAGGGAGTGTCGGCGATGCGCGTGGTGACCTGGAACCTGTGGTGGCGCTTCGGCCCCTGGGAGCAGCGGCAGAAGGCGATCCTGGCGGTGCTGCGGGAGCTGCGGCCGGATGTGGTCGGCCTCCAGGAGGTGTGGTCGGCGGGCACCGAGAACCTCGCGGAGTGGCTGGCCGGCGAACTCGGCCTGCACTGGGCGTGGGCCCCCTCACCCGCCTCCGAGCGCTGGCAGCGACGGATCGGCGACCCGGGCGTCGAGGTCGGCAACGCGGTGCTGAGCCGCTGGCCGGTGACCCACCAATCCGTCCTGCGCCTGCCGGCCCCCGACGCACTGGACGACGGCCGCCTCGCCTTCCACACCCGGCTGGCCGGGCCCTCGTACGACATCCCCTTCTTCACCACCCACCTCACGTCCTCCCCCACCGGGTCGGCGATCCGCTGCCAACAGGTCACTGCGCTGGCCGAGTTCGTCGCCGCGCACCGCTCCGGCACCGACTTCCCGCCGGTGATCACCGGCGACTTCAACGCCTGGCCCGACTCCGACGAGATCCGCCGCTTCGGCGGCTACAAGACGGCCCCGGCCGCACCGGACCAACTGTTCCTGGACGCCTGGGAGTACGCCGACCCCACGGCCCCCTCTTCGACCTGGGACCCCGCCAACCCGTACGTCCGCCTGGGCCCACCGGCCCGCATCGACTACGTCCACGTTGGCCTCCCGGGGCCTTCCGACCTCGGCCGCGTCCTGGGCGTCCGGCGCGCGGGGGACGGCCCGGTGGACGGGGTCTGGCCGTCGGACCATGCGGCCGTCGTCGCCGACTTGGCGGACGGATCAGAGTGACTTCACCAGGCCGAGCAGGGCGGCGAAGGCGACGGGGGTGACGGTGACGACGGTCTGTGCGGGGTCGGAGTCGGCGAGGTGGACTCCGTCGGGGTCGGTGGCTATGTGGACGCAGGCGTCGCCCTCCTGGCAGTAGGACGACTTCTGCCAGACGTGGATGGTCATCTCGGCTCCTTCACAGGCTCTGGTCGATGGAGTGGATCAGATCGCGGGACTTCCCGGGGCTGAGGGCAATGGCCTCAACGACGCCCAGGAGGCGCCGGTACTTCTCCAGATGCGCCTCGGCATCGAGGAGTACCGGACCGTGGAACTGGTCCAACTGGACGGTGCGGCGGGCAGGGAGATTCCGCGGAATACACGTACACCACACCACTTGCCCGCGACTCGGCGCACCCATCGGGCATGGGCGTGACGGTCGTCTACTACTTCCGTGATCCACAGGTGGTGGACTGAATCCTGGAGGCGGCGAGCCACGGAGACCAGGGGATATACCATTCCGCCTTCGAGATGCTGGCAGAAACACGGAGAGGGGGCAGCAATGGTGGCAGTACGCCTGATGGCGGCGGTGCTCGGCACATGGGCCGCGCTGATCGTGCTCCTGCTCATCCCCGGGCCCCTGCCCGAGCGGTGGCGTTACGTCGTCTACTCGCCGGCGACCGTGGGACTGTGGATGCTGGCCATGCTCGTCGCGCCGGTAGTGGTCTGCGCTGTGAAGTGGCCGTGGATCAAGTCGGGCAGACGGTGAACGCGGTCTCGCTGCCTCCTGCTTCGCCACGAGGCGGCTTCAGATACGGGGCGCCCGGTCCGACTTGTCCGGGCTGGCCCCTGCACCGTTCTGTGAGTCGGGGGGCCATCGGCCGTTGCCGGGCACTGGAGGGAGACCTCGGACGGCTTCGTTCAAGGCCCCGATCCCCGATGCGTCCCGGTCAGGAATAGCGCTGGATCGCTGGGCACGTCCCGCCTTACGGTGACGTCATGAGCGATCACTCGGAAGCTCCTGTCGCGCCCGTCGAAGCATATGAACCCCCTTACTACGTAGCTGTCTTCGCTACCGAGTTTCATTCGCAGTGCATCGGGCTTCAGCCCGGTGGTGAAGCGAATCTCGTGACTGCGGCGCGGAGCGTCGCGGTGTCATTCCGGCGGAGCCGGACGGTGCGGGCTGTGAGGGTGAGGCGGGGAACGGGTGTTCCCGGCGACAGCGGGTGTCGTGTGTTCGTACGATCACCGCATGCAGCTTCGGTACGCCTTCCGGTTGTACCCGGAGCCTGGTCAACGTGCCGCGTTGGCGAGGGCGTTCGGGTGTGCACGGGTGGTGTTCAACGACGCGGTACGGGCTCGGGAGGACGCCCGCGCGGCTGAGCTGCCGTTCCCGAGCGCGGCCGAGCTGTCGAAGCGGCTGATCACAAAGGCCCGGCACACGGTGGAGCGCTGCTGGCTGGGCGAGGTCTCCTCGGTTGTGCTGCAGCAGTCTTTGCGGGACGTGGAGGCCGCATACCGGAACTTCTTCGCCTCCCTCAAAGGAGAGCGCAAGGGGAAGCGGGTGGGTGCGCCGCGTTTCAAGTCGCGCAAGGATGCCCGGCAGGCGATCCGGTTCACCGCCAACGCCCGCTGGAAGATCACCAGCGGTGGGCGGCTGTCCCTGCCGAAGATCGGTGAGATCACGGTCAAGTGGTCGCGGGTCCTGCCGGCCGTGCCCTCCAGCGTGACGGTGATCCTGGACTCGGCCGGGCGGTACTTCGCCTCGTTCGTCATCGACACCGACTCCGCGACGGACCGGGCGCGCTGGGACGAGCCGGAGCCGGGCAGCGACGTCGGCATCGACCTCGGACTCACACACTTCGCGGTCCTCTCCGACGGAACGAAGATCGACAGCCCGCGGTTTCTGCGCCGCGCGGAGAAGAAACTGAAGAAAGCCCAGCGGGAACTGTCCCGCAAGCGGAAGGGATCGAAGAACCGGGCCAAGGCCCGCCGGAAGGTCGCCCGTGCTCACGCGGGCGTGGCTGATGCGCGTAAGGAGTTCCACCACCAGCTCTCCACCCAGCTGATCCGCGACAACCAAGCGGTCGCGGTGGAGGACCTGGCGGTATCCGGACTCGCGCGTACCCGGCTGGCCAAGAGCGTGCACGACGCGGGCTGGGCACAGTTCGTGACCATGCTCGAATACAAGGCGCAGCGGTACGGGCGGACCTTCGTCAAGATCGGCCGGTTCGAGCCCACCAGCCAGACATGCTCCACCTGCGGGCACCGGGACGGGCCCAAACCCCTGCATGTAAGGGAGTGGACCTGCCCCGCTTGCGACACCGTCCACGACCGCGACCACAATGCCGCGATCAACGTCAAACAGGCCGCCGGACTGGCGGTATCGGCCTGCGGAGCGCCGGTAAGACCGGGACTTGTCCCGGCACAGCGCGAAGAAGCAGGAAGCCATGGAATCCCCACCCGGACCTGTGCCGCGTAGCGGCACAGCAACAGGTGGGGACGGCCAGAATCCTCGGGCTTCAGCCCGAGGAGCATGTCAAACGCTGCATGTGGCGAAAGTGGAACGAAGTCACGGGTTCACGCGACCGTAAATCCCGCGGAGCCCGACAGCAGGCTGTGCGGCAGGCGCCGTCCCGCCAAGCTGCACGGGTGGCGATACGGGTGCAGGTCCGCGGGATCGATGATGACGAGCTCAAGGTCCTCACGCGGACGTCGCCTTGATCGCGGCCCGGTCGGCGCTTCAGCAGGCCAGCATCTTCTGAATGGCCTGGCGTGTCACCCCGAGTTCACGTGCGATGTCGGCCTGCGAGACGCCCTGGCCAAGAAGGCCCTGCATCAAATCGCGCCGCTCAACGGCGAACTGTCGGGCCATGCGCGTGTGGTGGATGGCCTGCGCACGCGCCTCCTTGATGCGCTCGATGGTCGACTGATGCGCGGAGAGATCATTCGTGTCTGCCATGCCTCCATGGTGACAACCCCTGGTTGTCGACGTCAACCCCTAGTTGTCACCTGCCGAGAGAACCTATGAACCGCTCCAGCCGTGAGACGACTTGCCCCAGCACGCCAACGGATCCCACGGCGTCGTCCGCGAGTTCCAAAGCGTGATCCGCCGAGGGGACTTCCAGGACGTCGTGTCGTAGGGACTCGGCGATTCGTGAATCCCACAGTTTGTCCGCGCTCCCACCGATGAGGAGGGTCGGCGCTTCGGCTCGTTGGAGAGCACGGACCACATGGTCGGTGCTCAGAAGGGGAGTGAGCCAGGCTGCCGCGATATTCCGGTCAGCCGCGACGCCGCAGGCGAGGGAGCCCAGCGACTTGCCGACGAGAAGACGACAGGCCCCTGCCTCGGCGTCGACGGCCTGGGTGACCTGCCGTTCCACCCATGCGATCCGGTCCTCCACAGCCAACTGCATGAAGTCGTCCGGCACCTGCCACCACAACTCCTGGACCGTCCAGCCGTGTTGGACAAGCACGTTGCGAGCGAAGTGAAGCAGCGGCCTGGCAGGCGAGTAACCGACGCCTGGAACGACGACTGCGACACGGTCACGGGCACCGTCGAAGCGGGTGGGGACGGCGAAGGGGGAGGGATCGGGCATCGCCGCAGGCTACCGGTCGGCCGACGGCCATGTGGGAGCCTCTGCCACAACAGGTGCGCGTCGGTTGCTGTGGAACGGGAGGAACGTCGATGGGTGTCTTCGTGTCCGTCAGAGGGTGGCTGGAGTGCGACGAGCACCAACTCGCCGCAGCCCAGGAGATCATCTCGTCCCACGAAGACGGTCACTACTCCCATGGATGGGGCACACCCCGCCGACATGTGAACTGGACCCACTACATGTTCTACGGCGCCGACATCCGCGAGTCGGGCCTGGACTGGCTTGTTCAGCAGGTTCGGGACATCGCGAGGATCCCGGCCAACGAAGACGGAGACCGCGTCGTGGGCTTCTTCCTCGCCAGACACGAAATGGACGGCACGACCGAATGGCAGGTTCGAGAGGGGCGACTCTTCATGTCGCCGGGTGACAGCACTCGGATACCTCGACGAATGAAGCGGCCCGAGTCGCTCACTCGCCCCGCTCCTCCCCCGTGAACATGCTGATCAGGCCGTGAGGCGCCGTGTCGCCGAACATGAGGGCGTACAACTCGGTGCCCTCGGTGGCGGCTTCGGTGCTGCGGGGGAACATGGCCTGCTCGTACTCGGTGAGCGCGGTCTCGATGTCGTCGGGGTGCGCGGCGAGGGCGTGGGCGAGTTCGGCGCCGTCGAGCATGGCGAGGTTGGCGCCCTCGCCGTTCGGGGCGGCCACGTGGGCGGCGTCGCCGATCAGGGTCACTCCCGGCACCCGCTCCCACCGGTGCTCGACGGGCAGGGCGACGAGGGGGCGCAGCACCGGGGCGGTGTCGCCGTCGGTGATCAGCGCGGTGAGTTCCGGGGCCCAGCCGTCGAACTCCGCCGCGATCCGCGCCCTCGCCACGGCGCCGTCCGCGAAGTCGATGTCCGCGAACCAGTCCTGCGGCCGGGCGAGCATCACGTAGGTGTGCAGGTCGCTGCCCCGCTCCCGGTGCGTCACGAAGCCCTTGCCCGGCGCGAGCACGTACAGCGCCCCGCCTCCGACCATCTTCGCGATGGCCGGGCGCCGGGTGTCGGCGTCGTACAGGTGGACCTCGACGCTGGACATTCCGGTGTACGCGGGCACCGCGTCGGAGAGCAGCGGCCGTACCCGGGACCACGCGCCGTCCGCGCCGACGAGCAGGCCGGTGACGACGGTGGTGCCGTCGGCGAACGTCACCTCGTGGCGGCCTTCGCCGAGGGCGCGCGTACCGCTGACCTTGTGTCCCCACCGGACCGTGCCGGCCGGGAGCGAGTCGAGCAGGAGCTGCCGCAGTTCGCCGCGCTGCACCTCGGGGCGCCCGCCGGTGCCGTCGTCGGGCTGGTCGAACAGTACGGTTCCGTCCCGGTCGACCATCCGTGTCGCCTCGCGGCCCTCCAGGACGAGGCCGCGGAACTCGTCCAGCAGGCCGGCCGCATCGAGGGCCAGCTGTCCGTTGTAGTCGTGGATGTCGAGCATCCCGCCCTGCGTACGGGCCGTCGGGGAGGACTCCGCCTCGTAGACGGTGGCCGGGATGCCGTGGACGTGCAGGGCACGGGCGAGTATGAGGCCGCCGAGTCCCGCGCCGATGATCGTGACGTGGGTGGAGGTGGAGGTGGTGGTCATGGTGACTCCTCAGGGGTCGTGGTCCGCCGGGTGTGGGTGTCGGCGGGGTCTGTGGAAAGACTCCGCGCCCGCGTCGACAAGCCACCGACACCGGACCTACAGCCCCGACAGACCACCGACAGCCGTCGACCGACAACCGACAGCCCTCGACGACCGTCGACCGACGACAGGCAGCCTCCGACGGCCGTCGACCGACGACGGGCAGCCCTCGACAGCCGTCGCCCGACGCCGATAGCCCTCGGCAGACCACAGACCACCGCATCAGCCCCGACCGACAGGTGGCGCAACCGACCAGGCCGACGATGCCGACCAGGCCGCCGAGGCCTCCAACGATGCCGACCAGTCGGTATGGACATCCCCGCGTCGACCCGGTAGAGATGCGGTCATGCGCATCTCCGTGACGATCTTCCTCACCGACGAGACCATCACCCCGACCCGGCTCGCCCGTGAGCTGGAGGCGCGGGGCTTCGCCGGGCTGTATCTGCCCGAGCACACCCACATCCCCGTCGAGCGGGTCACGCCGTATCCGGCGGGCGGGGAGCTGCCGCGTGAGTACGGCCGTACGCTCGACCCCTTCGTCGCGCTCGGCCAGGCCGCCGCCGTCACCGAGCGGCTCGGCCTCGGTACCGGCATCACGCTGGTCGCCCAGCACGACCCGATCGACCTCGCCAAGCAGATCGCGACCCTCGACCATCTCAGCGGCGGCCGGTTCACGCTCGGGCTCGGGTTCGGCTGGAACGTCGAGGAGGCCGCCGACCACGGGGTCGAGTGGCGTACCCGACGCGAACTCGTCCGCGACCGGATGGCCCTGATGCAGGCGCTCTGGGCGGACGAACCGACCGCCTACGAGGGGGAGTTCGGGAGTGTGCGGGCCAGTCACGCCCACCCCAAGCCCGTGCGGAAGCGGACCCTGGTGGGCGGTGCCGCCGGGCCGAAGCTGTTCTCCCACATCTGTGAGTACGCCGACGGCTGGCTGCCCATCGGTGGGCGCGGCCTGACCGAGTCCCTGCCCGTGCTGCGCGCCGCCTGGTCCGACGCGGGCCGCGACCCGGCCGCCCTCCAGGTCGTGCCGTACGCCGTCCTGCCCACCCCCGGCAAGCTTGCCCACTATGCCGAGCTCGGCATCGAGGAGGTCGTGCTGCAGCTGCCGTCGGCGGGGGAGGGGGAGACGTTCAAGGCGCTTGATGAGTATGCCCGTTATGTCCCGGACGGTGGGAGCGGGGTGTGACGTCACCCACCTCCGGTCGGGCCCTCTGACCTGATCACACCGCTCGTATGCTCGAAGGATGACGACTTCCGCGACTTCCGGAACCGGCCCCACCGACCGCCCCGGCGGTACCGGCCCCACCGAGAACTCCATGCGTCGTGCCCTCAAACGGGCCCGGGACGGTGTCGCCCTCGACGTCTCCGAGACCGCGGTACTCCTCCAGGCCCGCGGTGCGGCCCTGGAGGACCTCACCGCGTCCGCCGCCCGGGTGCGGGACGCCGGCCTCGCGCAGGCGGGCCGCCCCGGCGTCATCACGTACTCGAAGAGCGTCTTCATCCCCCTGACCCGGCTGTGCCGGGACAAGTGCCACTACTGCACCTTCGTGACCGTGCCCGGCAAGCTGCGCCGGGCCGGCCACGGCATGTTCATGTCCCCGGACGAGGTGCTGGACATCGCGCGCAGGGGAGCGGCCCTCGGCTGCAAGGAAGCCCTGATCACCCTCGGCGACAAGCCCGAGGACCGCTGGCCGGAGGCCAGGGAGTGGCTGGACGCGCACGGCTACGACGACACCCTCGCCTACGTCCGTGCCATCTCCATCCGCATCCTGGAGGAGACGGGCCTGCTGCCCCACCTCAACCCGGGCGTGCTGTCGTGGACGGACTTCCAGCGGCTGAAGCCGGTGGCGCCCAGCATGGGCATGATGCTGGAGACGACGGCCGAGAGGCTCTGGTCCGAGCCCGGCGGGCCGCACCACGGCTCACCGGACAAGGAGCCCGCCGTACGGCTGCGGGTGCTGGAGGACGCCGGCCGCTCCTCCGTCCCCTTCACCTCCGGCATCCTCATCGGGATCGGGGAGACGTACGAGGAGCGCGCCGAGTCCCTGTTCGCGCTCCGGCGCACAGCGCGGGCGTACCACAGCGTTCAGGAACTGATCATCCAGAACTTCCGCGCCAAGCCGGACACCGCGATGCGCGGCATGCCGGACGCGGAACTGGACGAACTCGTCGCCGCGGTGGCGGTGGCCCGTCTCGTCATGGGCCCGGCCGCCAACATCCAGGCCCCGCCGAACCTCGTCGACAGCGAGTACGAGCGGCTGATCGGGGCGGGCATCGACGACTGGGGCGGTGTCAGCCCCCTCACCATCGACCACGTCAACCCCGAGCGGCCCTGGCCGCAGATCGAGGAGCTCACCGAGCGCTCCGCGGCGGCCGGCTTCGAACTGCGCGAACGGCTCTGCGTGTACCCCGAGTTCGTGCAGCGCGGCGAGCCCTGGCTGGACCCCCGGCTGCGGCCGCACGTGGCCGCGCTGGCCGACCCGGACACGGGCCTCGCGCGTCCCGACGCCCTCCCGGTGGGGCTGCCGTGGCAGGAGCCGGAGGAGGTCTTCGTCCCGTCCGGCCGCACGGATCTGCACGCCACGATCGACACCGAGGGCCGTACGTCCGACCGCCGCGACGACTTCGACGAGGTCTACGGCGACTGGGGCGCCCTGCGCGAGGCGGCCGCCCCCGGCATGGTGCCGGAGCGCATCGACACGGACGTACGGGAGGCGCTGCGGGTCGCCGCCGACGATCCGACGCGGCTGACCGACGAAGAGGCGCTCGCCCTGCTGCACGCGGACGGGCCCGCCCTGGACGCGCTGACCCGGATCGCGGACGACGTGCGCAAGTCGGTGGTCGGCGACGACGTGACGTACATCGTGACCCGCAACATCAACTTCACCAACGTCTGTTACACCGGCTGCCGTTTCTGCGCGTTCGCGCAGCGCCGGACGGACGCGGACGCCTACACGCTGTCCCTGGACCAGGTGGCCGACCGGGCCCAACAGGCCTGGGAGGTGGGCGCGGTGGAGGTCTGCATGCAGGGCGGCATCCATCCGGACCTGCCGGGGACGGCGTACTTCGACATCGCGAAAGCGGTGAAGGAGCGGGTCCCGGGGATGCATGTGCACGCCTTCTCGCCGATGGAGGTCGTCAACGGGGCCACCCGGACCGGCATGTCCATCCGCGAGTGGCTGACGGCGGCCAAGGAGGCCGGCCTGGACTCCATCCCCGGCACGGCCGCCGAGATCCTCGACGACGAGGTCCGCTGGGTGCTGACCAAGGGCAAGCTGCCGACGGCTACCTGGATCGAGGTCGTCGAGACCGCGCACGAGGTCGGCCTGCGCTCCTCGTCGACGATGATGTACGGCCATGTGGATCAGCCACGTCACTGGCTGGGCCACTTGCGCACGCTGGCCGGCATGCAGCAACGCACCGGCGGCTTCACGGAGTTCGTGACCCTCCCCTTCATCCACACCAACGCCCCGGTGTACCTGGCCGGTATCGCCCGCCCGGGCCCGTCGATGCGGGACAACAGGGCGGTCGTGGCGATGGCGAGGCTGCTCCTGCACCCCTACATCCCCAACATCCAGACCAGTTGGGTGAAGCTGGGCACCGAGGGCGCGGCGGAGATGCTCCGCTCCGGCGCGAACGACCTCGGCGGCACGCTGATGGAGGAGACGATCTCGCGGATGGCGGGTTCGTCGTACGGCTCGTACAAGTCGGTGAAGGACCTCATCGCGGTCGCGGAGGCCGCGGGCCGTCCCGCACGCCCCCGCACGACCCTCTACGGCGAGGTGCCGGAGGAACGGCAGCAGGCGGCGGCCGTGTCCGACGGGCATCTGCCGGAGCTGCTGCCGGTGCTGGACTGACGGATCCGACGTGGGGTCCGCCGGCCGTGGGATCCGTCGGCCGGATCCCACGGCCGTCCGTCGCCGTCAGGCGGCGGGCTGCTCCGACCTGCCCGGCAGGTTGACCACCAGCAGCACGACCCCGCTCAGCAGGAAGACGCGAAGGGCCGCGTCCAGCCCGTTCCAGGTGTCCGACTGCCACATGGAGAACCACTCGCCGCCGATCGCGATGAACCCGGCGCCGAACAGCAGCATGAGCATGAGCAGGCCGTAGGTGGAGAACCGCCGGGCCGCCGCGTCGTCCCGGCGCGCCCACAACCAGGTGCCGTAGATCAGCACGAGTGCCGCGAGCGTCTCCCAGATGATGATCACGACGTACGCCGTGTTCTGAAGTCCCTTACTGGTGATGGCTCTCCACATCAGATCGTCGTCCTTGAACGTCGTGTCCATCGCGAGCACGTGCTGTACGAACGCCTGGTTCGTCCCGAAGTCCGTGATGTTCCCGAACGCGACGAGCGCTATGTACAGCGCGACGCTCGCGGTGAGAAGGGTGGCGGTGAGGTGAAGTGCGCTTCGTGTGGTGCGTGGGGGTGTCGATGCCATGGGGGCCATCCTTCCCCGCGCGGGGCGATGTGTTCCAGATCGACTGCACGAGAATGGTCGGCGTTCGGCCAGGGTGAAGTGAAGGGTGGACCGGGATGGCGCAGGCGCGACCGTCGATGCAGGAGCTGGTCCGGCGGCGCATGCGGGCCGGGTTCGTGGGGCGGGGTGCGGAACGGGCCGCGTTCCGCACGAACTTCGACCTGCCGCCGGAGGACGAGCGGCACCGCTTCCTCTTCCATGTGCACGGCAACGCCGGGGTCGGGAAGACGTTCCTGGTGCGGGAGCTCGACCAAATAGCCCGCGAAAAAGGGGCGTTGACGGCCTACGTCGACGAGAGCGTCGGCAGCGTGTCGGAGGCCATGGCTGCGATAAGCCACCAACTCGGCCTTCAGGGCCGCCGTTTCAAGGAACTGGACCGGCTCCTCACCGCCCATCGGGAACGCCGGCACGAGGCGGAGGCGGCTGCCGTCGCCGCCCTCGAAACGGAGCCTGAGGGGCCGTCGGCGGGCAGCATGATCGCGGCGCGGGCGGGGCTGGCCGGGCTGGGGCTGGTACCGGGGGTGGGAGCGGTCGCGGGAGTCCTGGACGCGGCTCAACTGGCCCAGGCGGCGGACAGGTTGCGGGCCGCGCTCAGTGCGCGCCTCCGCAGCCAGGACGACGTTCAGCTGGTCATGTATCCGGAGCGGGTGCTCACCCCCGTGCTGCTGAACGAACTCACCGACGCGGCGGCCACGGCACCCTGGATCGTCCTGTTCTTCGACACGTACGAGCGCACCGGACCGTTCCTCGACGAGTGGCTGCACGAGGTGATGACCGGTGACCGGCACGGCACCCTTCCCGCGACCGTCATCGTGGTCACGGCAGGGCAGCGCCCCTTTGGCACCGCCCGCTGGGGAGCCTTCGCCGACTTCATGACGGACGTACCGCTCGGGCCGTTCACGGAGGCCGAGGCCCGAGGGCTGCTGGCGGGCAAGGGAGTCGTCTCCGAGCCCGTCGTCGAGGAGGTCCTGCGCCTCACGGGCGGCCTGCCGGTGCTGGTCTCCACGCTCGCCGAGCAGCGCCCCGCCGACCCCGACGACATCGGCGACCCCAGCGCCACGGCCGTGGAACGCTTCCTGAAGTGGGAGCAGGATCCCGTACGGCGATCCGCGGCCCTCGCCTGTGCCCTGCCCCGCCACCTCGACATGGACGTGTTCCGGGAGGCCGTGGAGTGCCCGGACCACGAGGCCGACGCGCTCTTCGGCTGGCTGCGGGCGCTGCCGTTCGTGGTCGACCGCGGCGACCGGCTCCGCTACCACGACCTGGTGCGGGAGGCGATGTTGCGGATGCTGCGGGGGCGGTCCCCGCGCGGATGGGTCCGCCAACACCTGGGCCTGGCCCGGACGTTCGGAGAGTGGCGGACGGAGTCCGAAGCCGGGCGTGCGGAGCGGGAGTTGTGGGCGGACGAGAGGTGGCGGGAGCTGCGGCTCGCCGAGTCCTACCACCTGCTGTGCGCCCAGGCGCGTACCGGACTGCCCATGGTGCTGAGGGACTTCGTGGACGCCTGCGACACCGACGACGTCACCGCGGCACGATGGGCGCGGACCCTGTGGGAGGCCGGCCGGGACGGCGACACGGAGACGGTGTCCCGATGGGGGAGCGACCTGTCCCGGGCGCTCACCGAAGGCGGCGTGACCGCGGCGCTCGCCCGGCTGCTGACCGGCGCGGGCCTCGACGAACCGGCCCAGGCACACGCCCGAGTGGTCCGGGGCAGCGCGCTACGACGCGTCGGTGCGCTTGCGGAGGCACTGCACGAGTACGACCGGGCCGTGGCGGTGGACGCCGGGCTCGCGCGCGCCTACCGGGGCCGCGCCTACGTCCGGGGTGAACTCGGCGACTACGAAGCGGCGGTGGCCGACCTCGACCGGGCCCTCGCGCTGGAGCCGGACAGTGCCCCCGCGCACTCGGTGCGCGGTGAGTACCACAGGGCGCTCGGCCACGGCGACGAAGCGCTCCGGGACCTGGACCGGGGGATCGAACTGGACCCGGCCCACCACTTCGCCTGGGCCTCCCGGGGGGCCGTCCACCTGGCCCGGGGTCAACTCGACGCTGCCCGGGCGGACTTGGACCGGTCGCTGGACCTCAACCCCGACTACGTCTGGGCCCTGGTCCGCCGCGCCCGCGTATGGCGCGGCCTCGGCGACCCCGCCCGCCAACTGGCCGACCTGGACCGGGCCGTGACCCTCCAGCCCGACCTGCCCTGGGGCCGCTGCGAACGCGGCGACGCGCTCCGGAACGCCGGCCGCGTCGAGGAGTCCCTCCGCGACTACGACCACGTACTCGCCCTCGCCCCCGACTACGCCTCGGCCCACGCGAGCCGAGGCGCCGCCCTCGCCGACCTGGGCCGCCACGAGGAGGCCCTCACGGCCCTGAACCACGCCCTGGCCCTGAACCCCACCTACACCTGGGCCCTGTGCCGCCGAGCCGAGACCCACCTGGCCCGCGGCGCCCTCGACCTGGCCCTCGCCGACGCGGCCCGGGCATGCGAGCTGAGCCCGAACGACGAGCGGGCGCGCGCGGTGCGGGACCTGGTGCGGGGTGCCGCCGGATAAGTGGCATCACCTGGTACCGCAGCCCCGCGTCAGCCCGACCCGTCCCCGTCCCTCGCGTCATAAGCCCGCCGGGCCTCTTCGACCCTCTCCAGGTTCGGGGACCAGTGCGCCAGCGTCGCGAACAACGGGGCCAGGCTGCGGCCGAGTTCGGTGATCTCGTACTCGACCCGGGGCGGGACCTCCGCGTGGTACGTGCGGTGGACCAGGCCGTCGCGTTCGAGTTGGCGCAGGCGTTGGGTGAGGACCTTCGGGGTGATCGTGCCGATCCGGCGCTGCAGTTCCACGAAGCGCTGGCGGCCGTACTCGTGGAGGGCCCACAGGACCGGGGTCGTCCAGCGGCTGAAGACGATGTCGACCACGGGGGCGATCGGGCAGGCGTTCTGGGGTGTGGTCTCGGTCACATCGGTGCCCTTCGTCCATTACTTTCCTCTAGGTACCTACTGACTTTCCGATAGTAGCGTCGCCGTGTGTCCACAGAAACCTCCGGATCGGGGAACAGAATGATCGTGGTGACCGGTGCTACGGGTAACGTCGGGCAGCCGCTGGTGAGGGCGCTCCTCGCGGCGGGGGAGCAGGTGACGGCCGTCACCCGGCGGAGTCCCGACGAACAACCGGCGGGGGTACGGCATCATCAGGCCGACCTCGTCGAACCACTGACCCTCAAGCCCGCCCTCGACGGGGCCGAAGCCCTCTTTCTCCTGACCTCCGGCGACTTCGTGGCCGCCGGCGGCGACCTCGGGCAGGTTCTCGACGTCGTGCGCGCCGGGGGCGTGAGGCGGGTTGTCCTGCTGTCCTCGCACGGGGTCAGCACCGGCGAGCACCCCTCCCAACTGGAGGACGCGGTACGGCAGTCGGGGCTCGAGTGGACCATGCTGCGGCCCGGCGGCTTCCACTCCAACACCCTCCAGTGGGCCGGCGCGGTGCGCGCCGGGCGGACGGTGGCCGCGCCGTTCGGGGATGTCGCGCTGCCGACCGTGGATCCGGACGACATCGCCCAGGTCGCCGCCGTCGTCCTGCGGGATGCCTCCCACGCCGGGCGGGTCTACGAGCTGACCGGGCCCGCCCCGGTTTCTCCCCGGCAGCAGGCCGCCGCCATCGGGGCCGCGCTGGGCGAACCCGTGCGGTTCCTCGAGCAGAGCCGGGCCGAGGCCAGGGCGGAGATGGTGCGGTTCATGCCGGAGCCGATCGCGGACGCCACCCTCGACCTCCTCGGCGACCCGTCGGACGGTCTGCGGCGCGTCAGCCCGGACGTGGAGCGGGTCCTCGGGCGGCCGCCCCGCGCCTTCGCCGAGTGGGCGGCCCGCAACGCCGGCGCCTTTCGGTAGAAGCGGCGCATACCCACACGCCCCCTGAACCTCCCCCTGCCCGTCGATTACAGTGCAGGGCGTCGTACATACGGACGGTCGCCACGGGGAGGTCAGAGTGGGTGCGACAACCGGGGCCGTCGTCTGGGGGCGGGCCGAGCAACAGGACTTCCGCAGCCGGGTGCGCGGGACGCTCCTCGGGGTGGCCGTGGGCGACGCGCTGGGCGCGCCGATCGACGGGCTCGGGCTGGACGAGATACGCGAGGCGTACGGCGCCGAGGGGCTCGTCGACCTCGGGTTCGGGTACGGCAGACGCGGCGCCGTCAGTCATCTCACCCAGCTCACCCTCTTCAGCGTGGACGGGCTGATACGGGCCCAGGTGCGACGGGACACCGGCGCCTGGCATCCGCCCACCGACCTGCACAAGGCGTATCTGCGGTGGGCCGCCACACAGCGCGACTGGGGGCCCGACGAACGCCGGAAGGACGACGGGTGGCTGGCCCGGGAGGAGTGGCTGTACGCCCGCCGCGACCCGACCAGGTCCCTGCTCCTCGGGTTCGGCGACGACACCATGGGCACCCTGGAGTCGCCCAAGAACCCCGCCGAGCTCGGCCCCGAGGCCACGGCCCGGTCCGCGCCCTTCGGGCTGCTCGTCGGATGGGAGCCGCAGCTCGTCGTACAGCTGGCCGTGGAGTGCGCCGCGCAGACCCACGGGCACCCCGTCGCCTATCTGTCGGCGGGCGCGTACGCCGTGATCGTGCACGCCCTGTCCCTCGGGGACAGCCTGGACGGGGCGGTGCAGCGGGCGCTCGCGCTGCTCGCCGCGCGGCCCGGGCACGAGCCCGTGTCGGACGCGCTCCAGCACGCGCTGGGTGCCGTACGGCAGGGGATGCCCACCCCGGCGCGGGTGGAGGAACTGGCGGCCGACGGTTCGGCGGACGGGCTGCTGTCCGCCGCCGTGTACTGCGCGCTGGTCGGGGAGGACGTACGGCACGGCCTGTGCCTCGCCGTGAACCACGACGGGCCCTCGGCCGCCGCGGGCGCCCTCACCGGCGGTCTCCTCGGGGCCCTGCACGGCGAGACGGCCCTCCCGCCGGCCTGGCTGGCCGAGCTGGAGGGCCGTCCCACTCTGCTGGAACTCGCCGACGACTTCGCGATGGAGATGACCCAGGGACCCGCGCTGCACGGTCCGGTGGGAGCGTCCCCGGGATGGCTCGCGAGGTATCCGAGGGCCTGAGTCGAGGGCCTGAGCCGAGGACCTGAGTCGAGGGTCTGCGTCGAGGGCCTAGTCCTTCACGCCCGAGCCGATCACGTCGTCCACACCGTCCGCCGGAGTCGGGATCGGCGCGGCTGCCGTCCCCTCTCCGTCCCCGTCCGTGTTGATCTTCTCGATGATCGCGAGCCGTTCCGGGGTGTCCTCGGGCTTGATGAAGCCGATCAGGATGTAGAGGACGAGGGAGACGGCCAGCGGGATCGAGACCTGGTACTGGAGCGGGACCCCGCCCTTGACGTTCCAGCTGATCGGGTAGTTGACCAGCCAGAAGGCGAGCAGGCCCATCGACCAGCTGGTGAGCGCGGCCGTGGGGCCGGACCTGCGGAACGGGCGGAGCAGGCCGAGCATCATCGGGATGGCCATCGGGCCCATCAGCCCGGCCACCCACCTGATGACCACCGTGATGATGTCCTTGAAGGTGGGGGAGTTGACCTGGGTGGCCGCGGCCATCGACAGGCCGAGGAAGGCCACCGTCGTGATGCGGGCGACCCGCAGTCCCTGCCCCTGGCTCCAGCTGCGCGCCCTGCGCCAGATCACCGGTGCGCAGTCCCGGGTGAAGACGGCCGCGATCGCGTTGGCGTCGGAGGAGCACATGGCCATGGTGTGCGAGAAGAAGCCGACGATGACGAGGCCCAACAGGCCGTGCGGCAGCAGCTGTTCGGTCATCAGGCCGTAGGAGTCGGAGCCGTCCGGCTTCTGCGACTGGACCAGCAGCGGCGACATCCACATGGGGAAGAACAGGACGACCGGCCACACCAGCCACAGGACCGCGGAGAGGCGTGCCGAGCGTTCGGCCTGGTGCGCGTTGGCCGTGGCCATGTAGCGCTGGGCCTGGTTGAGCATGCCGCCGTTGTACTCGAAGAGCTTGATGAAGAGGAAGGCGAGCAGGAAGACCGTTCCGTACGGCCCGACCAGTGGCTCACCGTGGCCCTGGAGCTCCGGCTCGTCCCAGGCGCCGAAGAAGCCGATGCCCTTGTCGTTGAGCTTCATGACCACGGCGATGAACATCGCGATCCCGGCGAGGAGTTGGATGACGAACTGGCCCAACTCCGTGAGCGCGTCGGCCCACAGGCCACCGATCGTGCAGTAGACGGCCGTGATGCCGCCGGTGATGAGGATGCCCTGGTTGAGCGAGATGCCGGTGAACACCGACAACAGGGTCGCGATCGCCGCCCACTTGGCGCCCACGTCCACGATCTTCAGAAGCATGCCGGACCAGGCCAGGGCCTGCTGGGTCTTCAGGTCGTAGCGGTTCTTCAGGTATTCGAGCGGGGAGGCCACGTGGAGCCGTGAGCGCAGCCGGTTGATGCGCGGTGCGAAGAGTTTCGAGCCGATGGCGACGCCGAGGGCGATGGGGAAGGACCACGTCACGAAGGACGTCACGCCGTAGGTGTAGGCGATGCCCGCGTACCCGGTGAACATCACCGCGCTGTAGCCCGACATGTGGTGCGAGATGCCGGACAGCCACCACGGCATCTTGCCGCCGGCGGTGAAGAAGTCGCTGACGTCGTCGACGCGCTTGTGCGACCAGACGCCGATCGCGACCATCACGCCGAAATAGCCGATGAGCACGGCCCAGTCGAGACCGTTCATATGCGCCCTCCCAGGGATCAGCCAGCGCTCATCGTGGGCGCCACCGCGTGGACACGACAAGCTGACGTCGAGTCAAGGGGAGGTAAAGATATTCGAGATGATGGCCTTGGTTCACCTATATGAACTCACCGCATCAGCTCCCCGGCGTTGACCAGCAACGACTGTCCGGTGATCGCCCGGGCCCGGTCCGAGGCCAGGAACACCGTCGCGTCCGCCACGTCCCCGTCGGTCGCGAGGTCGGGCAGCGCCATCCGTTCGGTGAGCCGCTTCAGCACCTCGTCCTCCGGCACGCCCTCCGTGTGCGCGGTGAACTGCACGTACGCCCGCACCGGCGGCCCCCACATCCAGCCCGGCAGCACGGTGTTGACCCGGATCCGGTACGGCCCGAGCTCCCGCGCGAGCGAGTACATCGCGCTGGTCAGCGCCCCCTTCGAGGCGGCGTACGCGGCCTGCCGCACCTGCGAGGGGGCGGCGACGGCCGACTGCGTTCCGACGAACACCACCGAACCGCCGCCCGCCGCCTTCAGCCCCGCAAGACAGGCCCGGGTCATCCGCAGCGATCCCAGCAGGTTCACGTCGATGACCGACTGCCAGGTCGTGAAGTCCGCGTCTTCCAAGCCGCCGAAGTAGCTGTCCCACGCGGCCACATGGACGACCCCGTCCAGCCGCCCGAACCGCTCCACCGCCAACTCCGCGAGCGCCGCGCACTGTTGCTCGTCGGTGATGTCGGTCGACCGGTACGCCGTGTGTGCCCCGTCCGGATCGATCTCGGCGGCACTCTTGGCGAGGTTTGCCTCGGTCCGGGCACCGAGCACCGCGTTCCCGCCGTCCCGTACGACGGCGGCGGCGACCTGATGCCCGAGCCCGGCGCCGACTCCCGACACCATGACGGTCTTTCCGGAGAGCAGTGACATACCGGCGGCCTCCCTGACTCTGGCGCATTATCTGACGGGGCGTCAGAGTATGGGCGAGGCGCCTAGGAAGGGGAAGGGCATGTCCGAGGAGACCCACAGCGAGACGTACGCCGAACTGGCCGCCGCAGGACCCTACGGAGTGCGCCCCGGCCACGCGCTGATCACCATGGTCGAACCGCACCCGGGCCACGAGTACGCCTACAACCGCTGGTACGAGGACGATCACTACTACGCGGGCGCGATGGCCATGCCCTGGATGTACGCCGGTCGCCGCTGGGTGGCCACCCGTGACCTCCAACTCCTGCGCGGCCCCGAGAAGTCGGCGGTCGCGCAGCCCACCACCTCCGGCTGCTACCTCTCCACGTACTGGGTCACCGACGGCCGCTACGACGACCACATGAAGTGGACGGTGGCCATCAACAAGCGCCTCAACCGCGACGGCCGCGTCTACCGCGACCGCACCCACGTCTTCACGGCGTTCCAGGAGCACGAGGCCACGGTCTACCGGGACGGCGCGGCGGGCCCGAGGGACTTCCACGCCCTGGACCACCCATACACGGGCCTGGTGCTGGAGGTGATCGACGCTGAATCACCCGAAAAGCGGGGGGAGTTGCTGGAGTGGCTGGTCTCGCGGCACCTCCCGAAGCGGCTGGTCGGCTCCCCGGCGGCGATGGTGACCGTCTTCAGCCCCACCCCTCTCCCCGGCGACCGGATGACCTACGTGAAGCAGGTCGAGGGCGTCGACACCCGCCTCACCCTCCTGTGGTTCCTGGAGGCGGATCCGAGGGAGTGCTGGGAGCAGAACTTCACGAACCCGGAGGAACCACCGACGGGCCGGGTGGAGCTGCTGGCGCCTTTCATTCCGACGATCCCGGGCACGGACAAGTACGTGGACCAGCTGCGCTGACCGCCTTCAAGGGCGCGACCAGCCCCACGCACCCGCAGTCGACCGACTACTTCAACTCATCCGGACAAGGCGTCCCACGCGGCACCGTGTACGGCGCCGCCAACCGGTACGTCCCCGCCTTGGGCGCGAGCAGCATCGTCCACTTGTCGCCGTCCGCGTCCTCCGGCGTCTCCATCAGGCACCCGTTGACGTTGGCGAAGGCCTTCGGCTCCCCGTCCTCCCGGTTCTTCGACGCCTCGGTCTCCTGCGGAGCCTTCAGCTTCTTGCCCTCCGCGTCGACGATCGACAGCCACGGCGAGTACGGGATCCGGATGAGGATGCGCCCGGCCTTTTTCACCCGCATGGTCATCTCGCCCTGCGCGGCCCGGTCGACGACCGTGTTCGGCGAGGCGAGCGGCGCCGGGTCGGTCACCTGGAACAGCTGCCAGTTCGCGTCGCCCCAGATCTGCTTCAGATACGGCATCCCGCGCTGGACCAGCTCCCGCTCCCGCTCACCCCCGTCCCCGTCGGGCTCGTCCTTCGGCACGACCACGAAGTGCACGGCCCAACGCTGCAGCCACTCGTGGTAGTTCGCGGAGTTCAGGGTGTCGTCGTAGAAGAGCGGGTTGCGCTCCATGTCGGCCTGCCGGTTCCAGCCCCGGGCGAGGTTGACGTACGGCGCGAGCGCGGACGCCTCACGGTGGGAGGCGGCCGGCACGACCTCGACGCGGCCCTTCTCGGCGCCGACCTCCTGGAGTTCGTTGACCAGGGGGGCCAGCTCGCGGGCCCAGGACGCCGTGGGGGTCGTGTGGACGACGTCGTCGACGGACTTGAAGCCGACCCAGGTGGCGAAGCCGAGGAAGGAGACGACGACGGCGTACCACTTGCGGGAGCGCGGCACCGTGAACGGCAGCGCGGCCACCAGGGCCACCCCCGCGAACAGCATCGGCAGCCGCGAGATGTTGGAGCCGATCTGGGAGCTCACCAGCCAGACCAGGACGACCGAGAGGCTGTACACCCCGGCCGTGAGCCGCACCGTCGTCCACTCGCGCGGCGAGAGGAAGTACACGAGGAGGCCGTACGCCAGCGGCAGCAGCACCGAGGCGATCTTCATCGGCTGGGTGCCGGAGAAGGGGAAGAGCCAGGCGGACAGGGCCACGACGGCGGTGGGCGCGATACCCAGCGCCCAGGCGCCGGGACGCCGTTTCTGCAGGAAGAGGGCGACCGCCACCAGGCCCACGAACAGGCCGGCGACCGGCGACGCCATGGTTGCGAGGGCGGCGAGCGGGGCCGCGCAGGCCGCCTTGGCCCAGCGTTTGTAGCGCAGCCGGTGCGGCCAGCAGAAGACGACGGCGACCGCGCCGAGCGCGAACATGGTGCCGAGCCCGAAGGTCACCCGCCCCGACGCCGCGTTGCACAGGAACGCGTACACACCCGCCAGCGAGGCCCACAGCGGGTTCCGCACCGACCGGCTGCGGATGAGGACCAGCGTCAGCAGCCCGGCCGAGACGGTCCCGGCCAGCATCATCGTCGTACGGACGCCGAGGACCGACATCAGATACGGCGAGACGATGCTGTACGACACCGGGTGCATGCCGCCGTACCAGGCCAGGTTGTATGCGGAGTCCGGGTGCCGGCCGACGAACTCGGCCCACGCGTCCTGCGCCGCGAGGTCTCCGCCGCTGTTCGCGAACGTGAAGAACCAGACGATGTGGAGGATGCCGGAGAGCACGGTGAGGGAGAGCACCGGATGGCGCAGCAGGCGCTCGCGCAGCGCGAGGAGCGCGGCCCTGGCCCGCTCCCTGCCCCGGAGGGGCCCGCCGTCCCCGGTGTCAGGTTCCGAGGGCACGCGTATTCGCGGGCCGGTACCCGGCCCGGGGTCGGTGTCGTCGGCGCGTGTCGGCTCCGCAGTGGCCACCTGAAGGCACTCCCCGTGGTGTCCCGTCTTCATGTCCCGGCCGCGTCCCAGCGGCGACCTGCCCCGGTTCGTGACGCTAGCACGCGGCCCGCCGGCCGGAACCCTGGCGGGGTCCGGCCGACGGGCCGCATGGTGCGTCCGTCCCGTTTCCGGTCAGCCGACGCGGGTCAGCTTGTCGGTGAAGCCCGGTTCGGCCAGATCCTTCTGCAGGGTGACCGGGACCTCGACCGCGCCGCCGGCGCCGTCACCGACGGTGAGGGCGCCGACCTTGGTGCCGGCCTTCGCGGTGTGCGGTACCTCGTCGGCGGCGAAGGACAGCTTCACCTTCAGGCCGGACCAGCCGACCGCGGTGACGTCCTTGGTGAGCACGACGGGGGTGTGGCCGCCGAGACCGTCGTCCACGTACCCGACGGCGTCGCCCTTCTTGAGGATCTTCGCGGACTCCAGCGCGCCCTGCGCCGCCAGGACGAGTTGTTTGCCCGCGTACAGGGCGCCCGCGAGGATCGTGTTGTCCTCACCGCCCGCGGGCTGCCGCACCACGGCGCCGACGATCCGGTGGGTCTCGCCGTTCACGTCCTTCTTCGCCGCGAAGACGAGGTTGCCGAGGGCGGAGGTGGTGGTGCCGGTCTTGATGCCGACGACGTTGTTGTAGCCCACCAGGCGGTTGTAGTTGTTGTGCTTGTTGCCCTTGTAGTCGTAGTACGACATCACGGCTGCGACCTCGCGGAAGGCGGGCAGCTCCATCGCCTGCTTGGCCAGCTTCACCTGATCCACGGCCGTGCTCACCGTCGTGTTGTTCAGGCCCGACGGGTCGGTGTACGTCGTGTTGGTCATGCCGAGGTCCTTGGCGGTGGCGTTCATCTTGGCGACGAACGCCTTCTCGGACCCGGAGTCCCAGCGGGCGAGCAGTCGCGCGACGTTGTTCGCGGACGCGATCAGGATGTCCGTGAGTGCCTCGCGCTGGGTGATGCTGTCGCCCGCGGTCACGGGGACGGTGGACTCGTCCTTGGCCGTGACCTGGTCCTGGGCCAGCTGGTCGATCTTGATCTTCGGGCCGTCGGCGCCGCTCTTGAGCGGGTGGTCGCGCAGGATGATGTACGCGGTCATCACCTTCGCGACGCTGGCGATCGGCACGGGCTTCTGGCCACCGGACGAGCCGAACGTTCCGACGCCCTGCACGTCCAGTGCGGCCTGTCCCTCGGCGGGCCAGGGGATGTCCACCTTGGCGCCCTCGAAGGTGTACGTCTGCTCGGCGGTGAGCCGGAGTTCGGGGGCGGGCAGTTCGCGCAGGTTCTGCACGACCGCGAACACGATCACCAGCAGCAGGACGAGGGGCGTCCAGATCTTGACCCTGCGTGCGACGGTGCGAAGGGGGCTGGGCGGGGGCGGCGGGGTGTTGGTCAGCTCGGCCAGCAGGTCGAGCGGGGGCTTCGGCGGCAGCGGTTGCTGTGTGGTCCGCTCGGGACCGACCTGGGGGACGGCGGCGGTCACGTCCGCCTTCGGCCGGGGTTCGTCCAGCGGCTTCAGCGCGACGAACTTGCTCGTCCGCTCGGCCTCGACCTCCGGCTTGGCCTCCGGCTCGGCCTTGGGCTCGGGCGCCTCCGCCTTGCCGATTTTCAGCATGGTGGTGGGCTGGTCCACGGGGGGCCGGGGGGCCTTGAAGACGGCGGTCGGCTGATCGACGGGCGACTGATCGTCGTCGGTCGCGTCGGCCTTGTCGGCGGGGTCGTCGGTTTTCTGCGGCTGGGTGGGGGCTGGTTGCGCAGTTCCCCGCGCCCCTGGGGAGTCCGGCTTGTCGGTGTCGGCAGGGACCGCGTCTTCTGCGTCCTTGTCGGCGGGGTCGTCGGTTTTCTGCGGCTGGGTGGGGGCTGGTTGCGCAGTTCCCCGCGCCCCTGGGGAGTCCGGCTCGTCGGTGTCGGCAGGGACCGCGTCTTCCACGGCCGTGTCGGCGGGGTCCGCGTCCGGCTCGCTGTCCGTCTCCGCGTCCGTCTCCGGCTCGCTGTCCGTCTCCGCGTCCGTCTCCGGCTCGGTGTCCGTCTCCGCGTCCGCGTCCGTGTCCGGCTCGTCGTCGGGCTCCGCGTCGGGCTCCGCCTCCGCGTCCGGCTTCGGTGTCGAGGGCTTGTTCTCCTCGGGGGTGTCTCCCGTCGAGACCCACGCCGCCACCGCGGCACGGAGGCGGGCGTCGCGCTCGCCGGGGTCCTCCGGGGTGTCGGAGGGCTCAGGGGCCTCCTCCGGGGCCGGAGCGCCGCTTTCGGGGCTCCCCGCGCCCGAACCCCCCGCTCCTGCCTCTGCGGGGCCCTCGGAGGCCTCCTCGGGGGCCTTCGGGAGTTCTCGTACCGAGAAGATCCTCGTGGCGGTGTCGACACCCGCGAGGGAGACGGACTCCCGTGCCACCGCGAGCCGGGGGTCGGGTGTCGCACTCCTCGCCTCGGGAACCGGACTCCCGCTCCCCGACGTCGGTTCCCCCGACGACTCGCGCTGCTTCGACCTGTCGGGGGACTCGCCCGCCACCGATGCCTCCTCATGTGCCGCACGTGATCGGTATCCGTCACCGTGCGAACGCCGAACCGTTGAATCGCCGCCCGGGCAACCGCCACACCACGCTGTCCGAACCATGTACCAGTGTCCTGTGTGTGGGGCTGTCCCAAGCGGTAGACGAGAACGACATACCTACTGGTTCCACTACAAACAGGTCACGCACCCTCGACAGACCAATGTGAGAGGGGTCACCCTGTCTTTCATCCACGCGGGGAGGCATGGATGGGCAGGAGCCGCAGAACGCTTCCGGAGGAGCTTCTACTGCTGGCGTTGGACCCGACCACGGGTACCACCGCACAGCCGCAGTCGCTCGACCTCGGACTGGCCGGCGCACAGCTAGTAGAGCTGGCGCTGGCCGGACGGATAGCCCCAGACGGGGATCGTATAGCCGTGGTAGCCCCACGGCCGACCGGAGATCCGACTTTGGACTGCGCGTTGGAGTTGCTGCGAAGGCGTGGCGCTCCCGTGCGGGCAGTGAACTGGATAGGCGGGCCACGACTGGGGCTCCGTCAGACCTACCTCTCGCATCTGGAGCGGTGCGGCATGGTGCATGCCGTGGCGGGCCAGATGTGCGGAGTGCTGCCGACGACTCGCTACCAGGCGACGGACAACGAGATCAGCAGGGAGATCAAGTCCCGGCTGGACTCGGCGATCCGCACCGGCGTACCGCCGGATCCGCGGACCGCGGCGCTCGCCGCCCTGGCACACGCGGTCGGCCTCGGCAAGCACCTGTATCCGGGCAACGAGGGACGATCCTCGCGCTCCCGGCTGCGGGACCTCATCAGGCACGACCCGATGGGCGGTCTCGTCGCGCACGCGGTGATGGACGTCCAGAACGGCGTGGCGGCACAGCCGCGCCGAAGCCCGGCACCCGCCGGCCGTCAGGCCGGACCGGGAGCCGCAAGGCCCGCACCGGAACCCGCTCGCGGCGTTCCGATGCAGCCGCGCCGAGGACCGATGGCGCGCGCCGTGGCTCACTGAGCCGCAGTCCCACGGCACGCACCGTCGACAGCACGACCCGAACGACCCGCACCACTCAGCGCCGCACCGCCAGTCCCCCAAGACCGGTCCGGGAGCCGCTGGTCCGCGCGGGGCGACGGAACCGTACGCCCGTCCGTACATCGGACGTCGTCGGGTTCCGGCGCCCCGCGCGGCCGCATGTCCGGGCCCTGCCCGCCAAGTTGCCCTCGACCGACGTGCACGCAGCGCATATACGCGGTTTCCCAGCGGTAATAAGCACCTTGGTGGCAGTCTGCTCAACAGCAGATACGCAAAGTCAAGAACGAGGCACGCAGCCGGAGGTGCACGTCCCGTGGCGTCCAATGTCAATCCCACCGTCAGGCGGCGCCGGCTGGGCCAGGAGCTGCGCAGGCTCCGTGAGCTCAAGGGCATGACGGCCGAGGAGGTCGCCGAACGCCTGCTGGTGTCGCAGTCGAAGATCAGCCGGCTGGAGAACGGCCGGCGCAGCATCAGCCAGCGTGACGTCCGTGACCTGTGCGGGGTCTACGAGGTCGAGGACCAGCGCGTCGTCGAGTCCCTGATGCAGATGGCCAAGGACTCGCGGCAGCAGGGCTGGTGGCACGCGTTCGGGGACATCCCGTACAGCGTCTACATCGGTCTGGAGACCGACGCCGAGTCGCTGCGGGTGTACGAACCCCAGATCATCACCGGCCTGTTGCAGACCCGGCCGTACGCCGAGGCCATCGTCCGCGGTGGCGCACCCGAGGCGACCGAGACGGAGAACGACAAGCGCGTCGAGGTCCGGCTGCGCCGGCAGAGCAGGGTCGCCGCGGAACGGGATCCGCTGCGGCTGTGGGTGGTTCTGGACGAGGCGTCCCTGCGCCGGGTCGTCGGCGGGCGGCAGATCATGCGCGAGCAGCTGGAGTACCTCGTCGAGATGTCCCAGCAGCCCCATATCACCGTGCAGGTGCTGCCGTTCGACGTCGGTGCGCACCCCGGGCTCAGCGGCCAGTACTCCATCCTGGAGTTCTCGGACGCGGCGGACTCCAGCGTCGTCTACATCGAGGGCGTCACCAGCGACCTGTACCTGGAGAAGGCGCACGACGTGCAGAAGTACACCGTGATGTACGAGCACTTGAGGGCACAGGCGCTCAACGTCGACGCGTCGCGCCAGCTGATCGAGGACATCGCCAAGGAATACGCACGGGAGTACGCCCGTTGAGCCTCTTCCCGACAGGGCGGGCCGGATAGTACACCCCGGCCACGTCCGTCTGGAAGAGTCCTTTGGAATATGCCGCCATACGAGTGAATGGCTGCTCCGAAAGATGAGGCCGGCGAGTAGCGTCGATCACGCCAACGATCAGTAAAGGTTGGCGGAATCCGAACACTGCGCATCTGGCTACGGAGCGAATATGGCAATTCGTCTGGGCGACCTGGACACATGGACGACCTCCACCTACACCAACGCCAACGGGGCGTGCCTGATGGTGAGGTCGACCGAAGAAGCGGCACTGGAACTCGGCGACACCAAGATCCCGGAGGGACCGAAGCTGGCCTTCCCCGCCGAGGCGTGGAGTGCCTTCGTGTCCTCGGTCAAGGTGTGAGGGGCGGATCCGTCTGATCCCCGTCCCGTTCACCCACAACCGCACACCACAACTGCTCGCGACAACTGCACAAGCACCACCGCGGAGCCCTCTCGACCAGATCGCCGTCCTTGCCGAGGGGGCTCGGCCATTGCCCGCAACGCCCCGGTCTCACCTCACCGGAAACGCCACGTCGCACACCGGGTCGTCCGGCCCCGCGGCCTCCCAGTCCGCGAAGTACACCTCCCGGCACGGCCCCGCCTGGGTGAGCCCGTGAGCCGCGATCCACTCCTCCACCGCCTCGAACGCGGCGATGATCTGCGGATGCGCCACCTGCGCCTTGGAGATCCGGGTGTACGCCAGCCGCCGCGCGGGCTCCACCCGCACCGCCGTCTCCCAGGTACGCCCCTGCCGCCCGGCCCACTCCCGCGCCGCCGCCTCGTCCGCGACCGGCACACAGGACTCCGCGGGGCCGTCGCTCTCCATCGACACCTCGGAGTGGTAGACGACGTACGGCGGCGCCGAGACCCCTCCGCACTCCGGGGCCGCCCGCTCGAGCCGCTCCAGGGAGGCGCCGATCCAGGCGGGCAACTCGTCGGCCAGCGTGTGCCGGGTCTCGGTGATCACCACCCGCTCGGGCACGTCCACCGTCTCGACCACGAACTTCCCGTACATCTCGGAGCTCCTCCCCGACAGCCGTCCACGGAGGTACTCGGCGAGTGTCCGCTGCCGGGCCAGCCGTGCCTCCACGTCCGCCCAGTACGCGGCGAGCAGCTCGGCGCCCTCGGCGCCGCCCGCCTCCACGACCTCGGCGATCCGCGCGAGCGGCATGTCGAGTTGGCGCAACAGGGCCACGAGCCGGGCCTGTTCGACCTGCCCGGCACGGTAGTGGCGGTATCCGCTGACCTCGTCGACGTACGCCGGAGCGAGCAGTCCGAGCCGGTCGTACAGCCGTAGCGCCTTGGCGGAGAGCCGGCAGCGCGCGGCGAACGCGCCGATCGTCAGCAGCTCTTCCTCGCCCACCCCGGCATCCTCCGTCACCGGACGGCTCTTCCGCCCGGTGACGAGGACACTCGACCCTGCCCCAGGGGCAAGGTCAACCAGGGCTCAGGCGAGCGCGCTCTCCACCGCGGTGACGACGGTGTCCGACTCCGGCTCGGTCTGCGGTGAGAACCGGGCCACGACGGTCCCGTCCCGGCCGATGAGGAACTTCTCGAAGTTCCAGCGGATGTCCCCGCTGTGACCCTCGGCGTCCGCGACATCGACGAGCCGCTCGTACAGCGCGTGCCGGCCCTCGCCGTTCACCTCGACCTTCTCGGTCAGCGGGAAGGTCACGCCGTACGTCGCCGAGCAGAACTCGGCGATCTCCTCGGCGCTGCCGGGCTCCTGCCCGAGGAACTGGTTGCAGGGCACGCCGAGCACGGTGAAGCCCCGCTCGGCGTACCGCTCCTGGAGCTTCTCCAGGCCGTTGTACTGCGGGGTCAGCCCGCACTTGGAGGCGACGTTGACGATGAGGACGGCCTTGCCCGCGTACTGGGCGAGGTCCGCGGAACCGCCGGTGAGGGCGTCGATCTCGACGTCGAGGGGAGAGGAACTGGCATCTGTGGTCATGAGCGGATGCTAACTCCGCTCAGCGAACTCCCGGTTCCGGCTCCCGTTCACCGGCACCGCCCCCCGAGGCCTCCACCAGCACCTCCCCGGCCGCCGTCCGCACGTACAGCACCGACTTCCCCGTCCGCCGCCGCTCCACCATCCCGGCGTTCAGGAGCACCCGCAGATGCCGCCCCACGGACCCGAGGCCCTGTCCGGTCACGGCGACCAGCTGGGTCGTGGTCATCGGGGTACCGAGCAGCACCAGCAGTCCGGCCCGCGCGGCCCCGACGAGCGCGCCGAGCCCGGACGGGACGGCCCGCCGGTCGTGGTCCTCGGCGAGGACGCCCGTGCAGGGGTACATGATGGCGTACCGCTCCCGCCCCTCCCAGGACACCCACCCCGCCCTCTGCACCGTCACCGGCACGAACAGCAGCTCGGCCCCGGAGGTGATCTCCCGCGGCGGATTCTGCTGGAGGTTCACCTGGAGCCGGTTCTCCCCCAGCCACCGGGTCCTGCCCGGCCGCAGCGAGTCGAGTACGGCGACCCAGCCGCCCCGGCTCACCTGAGCGAGCCGCGCGACCACGTCGGCCTCCAGGACGCGCCGCCGACGGTCCCAGTACGGCCGTACGGCGTCCTCCCAGACGTGGGAGAGGACCGCGGCCGCCCGCTCGGGCAGGTCGTCGCGCTCCTCCAGGGCGGCGGGGAGGGGGCCGCCGAAGGAGCGGCGGAGATCGGCCCGGGCCTCGTCGGGCGGGGTCGCCCGGACCCGGGCCAGCGACTCCTCGAAGCTCTCCCCGTCGTACGGCGTGGGGGTGAGGAAGTCGGCGATCCAGCCCTGGCCGAGCCCGCCGCGGACGAGCGGGGCGGTCAACGGGTCGGCCGCGAGGAGCGCCCGGTAACCGGGCAGGTGGGCGCGGAGCCAGGCCGTCTCGCCCGGGTGGGCGCCGACGCCCCCTTCCAGCAGGTTCAGGCTCGCGAAGGTCTCGGCGTACGGCGAGATCACGAACCGGCTGCGCACGAGGGTGTCCGCGTCGACCAGCCACCAGCCCATGACCGTATCTCCGACATCTCCGATGTTTCGCCTGGACGCGAAACGATAACCGGCGGACGCGGTCCGCTTCGAGACTCCGAGGCATGCGCAGTTACCGAGAACTCTTCCGCACCCCGGAGTTCACCCCCTTCTTCCTCGCCTCCGCCGCCCACACCGCGGCCCAGACGATCGGCGGCCTGGCGCTGGGCACGCTGGTCTACCGGATCACGGGCTCACCGCTGCTGTCGGCGGTGAGCATGTTCGGCCCGCAGCTGGCGCAGGTGCTCGGCGCCACCATCCTCCTGTCGGGCGCCGACCGGCTGCCGCCGCGGTCGACGCTCACCGGCATCGGGCTCGCCTTCGCGGCGGGCACCGCGGTCCTCGCGCTGCCGGGGCTGCCGGTCGCGGCGGTCTTCGCCGTCCTGTTCGCACAGGGCCTGGTCGCCTCGCTCGGCGGGGGAGTGCGCTGGGGGCTGCTGAACGAGATCCTCTCCAAGGACGACTATCTGCTGGGGCGTTCGGTGTTCAACATGCTCTCCGGCCTGATGCAGATCACCGGGTTCGCGGCCGGCGGCGTCCTGCTGACGGTCGTCTCCCCGCGCACCTGCCTGCTGCTGGCGGCCGCGCTGTACGCGCTGTCGGCCCTCGGTGTCCGGCTGGGCCTCACGGCCCGCCCGCCGCGCGCCTCCGGCCGTCCCTCGCCCGCGGCGACCTGGCGCACCAACGCCCTCCTGTGGTCCTCCCGGCCCCGCCGCCTGACCTACCTGGGCCTGTGGGTCCCCAACGGCCTCGTCGTCGGCTGCGAGTCCCTCTACGTCTCCTACGACCCCTCGGCCGCCGGGGCGCTGTTCGCGTGCGGGGCGCTGGGCATGTTCGTCGGGGACGTCACGGTCGGCCGCCTGGTCCCGCCCGCGGTGCGCGCCCGCCTGGCCACTCCGCTGCTCCTGCTGCTGGCCACCCCGTACCTGCTCTTCGTCCTACGGCCGTCGGTCGCGCTGTCGGCCGTGGCCGTGATCGTCGCCTCCGTGGGCTTCGGCGCGGGCCTGGTCCAGCAGGAACGCCTGATGTCCGTGACGCCCGACGAACTCACCGGTCACGCCCTGGGGTTGCACTCCGCGGGCATGCTGACCATGCAGGGGGTCGGCGCGGCCCTCGCGGGATCGGCGGCCCAACTGACCACACCGGCAACGGCGATGACCCTGACGGCAGCCCTGTCGATCACGGTGACATTGACACTCTCAGCGCTGGGCAAGCGCGAGGAACGACGTCCAGGTGTCGGGGGTGACGGTGAGCGTCGGGCCGCTGGTGTGCTTGGAGTCGCGGATGTGGACGGTGCGGGGTGAGGTGGCGACTTCGAGGCACGCGCCGCCCTGGTCGCTGCTGTAGCTCGACTTGAACCACGTGGCGGCGACTTCGAGGCACTGGCCGCCCTGGTCACTGCTGTAGCTGGACTTGAACCACTGAAGCGCGGTGCTCATGTGTCTCCTAGCAAACGGTCCAACAGGCTCTTGGACTCCTGCGGGTTGAGAGCCTGTGACCGCAGCATCGCATACCTCCGTTCCAGATAGGACACGTCGTCCGGGTCCGCGATCAGCCAGCCTCGGCGTGGGGCCTCGACATAGGCGACGCGCTGGTGGTCGGCGGTCTCGATCACGGTGAAGGGCCCCACGAGCCCGGCGTGGAACGCCCTCCCCACCGGCATGATCTGAAGCGTGACCCCGGGCAGGTCGGCCCATTCCCGTAGCCGTCCCAACTGCTCGCCGTGCACCTGCTCACCCCCGAGGCGGTCCATCAGAGTCACCTCGGAGATGACGAAGCTGATGGTGGGAGGTTCCCGGCGCTGGAGGATCTCCTGGCGCTCCATCCGCGCCGTGACCCGCTGCTCGATCTCCTCCTCGGAGAGGGCGGGTACGTCGTTCAGGAAGACCGCGCGGGCATAGGCCGGGGTCTGGAGCAGACCCGGGAGCACCTGGTTGTCGTACCAGGAGAGCGCCAGGGCCTCCCGTTCCAGATCGATGTAGTCCTCGGCCCACCGCGGGAACAGGTCGACCTCGGGCATGTTCGCCACCGCGACCGACAACGTGCCTTTGGTGTCGAGGAGTTCGTCGAGCAGGGCCGCCAGATCCGGCTTCAGGTTCCGTCTGCCCTGCTCGATGGAGGCGATGGTCTCCTCGTCCACGGTCGCCGCGTCGGCGAGGGCGGTCTGGGTCAGTCCCGCCGCCCTCCGAAACGTGCCGACGAGACTCCCGACCAGCTTCACGGCCGACGCGTTCTTCCGGCCGCGCGCACCGCGGCTCCTGTTGCTCATGCGGGAGAACTCCCCACCGGGAGGCGTACGTTCACCCTTTGTCACCCGTACAAGAATTTTGTACGGGTTGAGCGCGAAGCTGAACTGCGGGAGTCACACCGCGGGGAGGGAGATCTGCTCGATGTGCTCCTTCCCGAGGGTTCCGTTCTCACCGACGGCCCTGATGTACGCCTCCAGACCCGGCGGGTGGTAGTCGGGATCGTGCGCGTCCTCGCGTCGGGTGAGGACCGTGTCGGCCACGTACTCGTTGCCGACGAGCCGGCCCTGCTTGTCCCTCTCCTGGCCGATGGGCCGGTTCAGGACCCGGAAGACCTTGTAGAAACCCGTTCGGGAGGGCTTCCACGGCGCCAGAGGGTCCGGCTGTACGGCGAAGTCGACGCTCAGGTCCGGCTTCATCCTGTCCGGCCCCTCCTCGCTGAGGACCCGTGGGTCGAATTCCAGGCCGTACCGGGTGGCCTGCTCGACCATCCACAGCAGGGTGATGTCGGACAGACCCGAGTTCTCCTGGCCCCCTCCGACGGAGGTGTGCACCCCCGCGAACCACACCTGCCGCAGCTCCTGCCCCTGCTCCTCGGCGCCTTCCTGCTGTTGCCACAGCGTGGGCGGGAACGCCGAGCGTTGTTCGTCGACCGCCAGGGCCTGGAAGGCGCCGTCGACCGCCTTGCTGAGCGTGGTGTCGTGGAAGGCCCAGCGGTGGTTGAACCAGTCGACGAGCGGTTTGAGCAGCCGGGGCGGCGGCACCGGGATGCCGAGTGAGCCAACCGTGTCCCAGACGCCGACGAACCGGATCCGCGTCTCGTGCGCGTACGCCCTGCGGAACAGGGTGGCGGCCGTGCTCGTCGGCTTGTCGGCCCGGCTGCGGTACAGCTCCCACGCCTCGTCCGTCCGGTAGGCCTGCTCCCGGCGCAGGATGCCGCAGTTGCGCACCAGCCCCGCGAGGCTGCGCGCGGTGAACGCTCCCCGGCTGAACCCGAACAGGTAGAGCGCGTCCCCGGGTTCGTAGGTGTCGACGAGGAAGCGGTACGCGTCGAGCACGTTCCGTGACAGGCCCAGGCCGAAGGCCCCGCCCCGGACACGTTCCCGTCGGCGCGTGCCCACGCCGCTGTGGTAGTACACCCGCTGTTCCGTACCGGCTGCGGAGCGTGGCTGTACGGACAGGGCCACCTTGGCGACGTTCGTCCTGCTGGGCTGGTCGGCGAGATTCCAGGTGCCGTCGCAGCAGACCACCAGGCTTTTGGCCATGACGTGCCTCCTCTCCCTGTGGACCTCTGGAGACCCCCCTGTAGAGGGGAGCCCGTGACCGCTCGGGAGATACAGCCAGTATCGCAAGGCACGCCACAGCCGTCGCGTTGTCAGCCCACGACCGTGAACAGTCCGGTCTTGGCGCCCAGCTGGGCCAGGGAGATCTTGCCGGGAATCCCGTTGGCGTCGTCGCCGGTGTAGCCCAGGTGGCGCTGCCACTTGGCGTAGGCGGCGATCGTCTTCGTACCGAAGGAGCCGTCGCCCGCGTAGGTCTTGGCGAGGTAGCCGAGCTCGACGAGGGCGGCCTCGGTGAGGTTCACGCCGGTCATGTAGCTGACGTGGCCCTGCTTGGCCTTGGGGTCGGTCCTCGCGGCCGTCACCAGCCGGGACACGTCGACGCGGGCCTTGCCCGCCGGGCGGGTGGTCGGCTTCGTCGACCCGGGCTTGGTCGACCCGGGCTTCGTGGACCCCGGCTTCGTGGACCCCGGCTTGGTCGTCCCCGGCTTGGTCGTCCCGGGCTTCGTCGGCTCCGACTTCCCCGGGGTGACGGCCAGCTGCTTCTTCACGTCGTCCCGGAAGTCGTCCATGTCGAAGCTCGGGTCGATCTTCCCGGGCTGGACCTCCTTGTGCCCGGCGACGGACTTCTCGCTCCAGCCGTGCGCCCGGCAGATCGCCGCCGCCCACAGCACTGCCTGCCGGTACTGGTCGTCCGGGTAGGGGTCGCCGCCCTTGCCGAGGTTCTCGATCTCCAGGCCGTACAGACAGTCGTTGCCGTCGGCCTTGGCCGCGTCGTCGTGGGGGAGCGGCTTCTCCTCGCGGATCGCGTTCAGGACATCGATGTCGGAGAGACCGGCATGGTTGGTACGGCCGTTTCCGATCATCCACAGACCGGCGGTCTTTCCGAGCCACGCGTGACACAGCGGTCCCGGCAGATCGGATCTGCCGTTGAAGCAGAGCTCTTTGTCGCCGTGTCCGCCGGTGTGGTGGATCAGCACCCCGATGACGGGACCGAAGGACTTCCCGGTCGCCGACTCGCGGTTGTGGGTCTTCCAGCCGGAGTGCTCGTGCACGGCGAGGCCTTCGGCCTTCAGCGCGGTGAGCATCTTCGCGGCGGACAGGGGTGTGGCCATGACGGTGGTTTCCTCCGGGTAATGCGTTGAATATGCGTCAAGAAATGTTCAGAGCTTGTGTGTTGACAGGCCGATGGCATTCAGGGAACGACGTGGTCGTCCCGTCTGCCGCACATGATTGCGGTAACACCGCGCCGCGCGGGGGGAATCGGAGCATTCGCAGCCGAACGGGAGAGATCTGCCGGGCCGCACACCCGGATCGACACGTGCAAGCCGCATTCCGCCCGCTTCTGGAACTGCTTTCCCGGCGGCAAGGACCACTACGAGGTCGCCCCACGCCTGAGTGGACGCCTATTGCGGAGTGGCCCGCAAGCCCTGAGCCTTACGGCGCCTCCGGGCCTCGTACACGTCGAGGACCCGCTGGAACTGACCGCGCGACTCCCGGACCGACCCCGTCGCCAGCAGGGCGTGGGCGAGGCGGGTGCGGATGTCCATCTCCAGCCAGTCGTAGGCGGGTTCGGTGACGCGGGACAGCGACCCGTGCTGCTGCAGGGCCAGTCGGTGGAGGACCAGTGCTGCTCGCGGGTCTCCCTCGCCCTGTTCCACCGTGCCCAGCCGGGTCAGGCTGCGCGCACAGAAGAAGACGTCCCCGCACTGCCCGCTCAGCTGGACCGCCTGCCGCAGGAGGTGCCGCGCCTCGCCGTGCCGGCCGAGGCGGAGGTGGGCGTCGGCGGCGAGGCTCAGCACCCGGCCGAGCACATGCTGCCGACCGCCCGCCTCGGCGTGGGTGCAGGCGGCGGCGAAGCAGGCCAGCGCCTCCTCGTCCCGTCCCGCGATCTGGTGGGCGCGGCCCTGGACGAGACGGCCCATCGCGGCGGCCCAGTCGTCGCCCAGTTGCCGGGACAGGGCCACCCCCTCGGTGGCGTGGGAGATCGCCTGCTCGGTCTCGCCCACGCTCAGGGCGACGGATCCGAGTCCGGTGAGAGCGTGGGCCTCGTCGACCCGGCGGCCGTGGTCCCGGCTGAGGCGCAGCCCCTCGGTGAACAGGGCGCGCGCCTGGTGGTACCGGTGCTGGTAGACGCTGGTGTAGGCCAGGGAGCCCCGCAGCCCGGTGGTCATGTGCTCGTCGTCGGCCTCGTCCACGCGCGCGAACGCGGTCTCCAGGGCCGTCTGGGACTCGTGGTACCGGCCCTGCCGTACGAAGTAGTCGCACAGCGCGTGGGCGATCCAGCAGGCGTGGTCGATCTCCCCGGAGGCCACGGCGTACGCGACGACGTCCGGCAGTTCGCCCCCGGCCGTGTCCAGCCAGGTCTCGGCCTCCCGCCAGTCGCCGAAGGTCCCCTCCACCGGTCGGGGCCCGGTCGGGAACGCCACCGCGCCCCAGTCACTGGCCGTCCTCGCCGCGTCCAGGAACAACCGCAGCGCCGCCCGCCGCGCGGCCACCGCCTCCTCCGGCCGGGCCTCCGCCACCCGCCGGGCATGCACCCGCACCAGGTCGTGCAGCCGGTACCGCCCCGGCCGCGGCTCCTGCACGAGACTCGTGTCCACCAGGCCCTCCAGGAGCAGCTCGGTCTCCCGCGCCGGACGCCCCAGCATCGCCGCCGGTGTCAGCACGTCGAACTCGACCGTCGGCGTCAGCCCCAGCGCCCGGAACAACCGCTGCTGCTCATCGGTGAGTTGGTCGTACGACAGACTGAACGCGGCCTCGACACTGCGGTCCCCGACGCTCAGCTCACCGAGCCGCCGCCGCTCGTCCCCGGCCATCCGGCCCACCAGGTACTCCACCGTCCAGGACTGCCGGTTCTGCAGTCGTGACCCGGCGATCCGCAGGGCCAGCGGCAGCCCGTCGCACAGCACCGCCAACTGCCGTGCGGCCTCCGGCTCCCGGTCCGCGCGCTCGGTGCCGATGAGATGGGTGAGCAGCGATACGGCGTCCCCGCTCGCCAGCGGCTCCAGCGTGACCCGTACGTCCGCGTCCAGCCCGGCCAGCCGGCGTCGGCCCGCGACGAGGACGCGGCTGCCCGCGCCGGAGGGCAGCAGGGGCCGTATCTGATCGGCGTCGAGGGCGTCGTCCACCACGATCAGCAGGCGGAGTGAGCTGGTCGCCGCCCGCCAGGCCGCGGTGAGTTCGTCGAGGTCGCTGGGCAACTCCCCCTTGGCCGCGCCGAGGGAGCGCAGCAGACGCTGCAACGCCCGTTCCGGAGACTGCCGTTGCTGGGTGCTGTGGGCGCGCAGATCGATGAACAGGCAGCCGTCCGGGTGCGCGGCGCTCAGCTCGCGGGCCGCGCGGACGACGAGTGCGGTCTTGCCGACCCCGGCCGGACCGTCCACGGTCGCGATCGACACGGCGCCGGGCGCGGCGGGTGCGGTCAGCAGCCCCAGCTCCGCCTTCCGTCCGATCAACTGCCCCGCGTCCCCCGGGAGTTCATTGAGTACGGCGATCCGTGGCCGGGCCGGTGGGCCCAGCAGGGCGGTGTCGTCCTGCCGCAGCACCGCCTCATGCACCCGGCGCAGTTCCTCGCCGGGGTCGACGCCCAGTTCGTCCCGGAGGCGTACGCGCATCTCCTGGTAGGCCTTCAGCGCCTCCGCCTGGCGTTCGCAGCCGTACAGGGAGCGGATTCTGAGGGCCAGCAGCGACTCGTCGTACAGGTCGGCCACGGACGCGTCGGCGAGGTCATCCAGCGCCTCCCGGAACCGGCCGAGAAGCACCAGGCACTCCAGCCGCTCCTGCCTCAGCGCTCGCCGTCGCTCGACCAGCCGGTCCCGTTCGGTCCGCGCGAAGGGGCCCGAAAGACCGGCGAGCGGTTCGCCTCGAAACAGGGCGAGTGCCCCGGTCAACTGCTCCTCGGCAAGGGCGAGTTGACCTGTCCCCTTGGTCCGCAGGGCCTCCTCGCCCCGCTCGGTCAGGTCCGCCGTGTCCAAGTGGACGCCGTCGACGACGAAGCGGTACCAGCCCTTGCCGCTGCGGATCACCGACTCGGTGTGCCGGGTACCGGGCGGATCGAGCGCCCTGCGCAGGGAGTTGACGTGGGTGGGCAGCACCTTGGAGGCGGGCGGCTCGGACCCCCACACCCCGTCCAGCAGCTGGTCGTGGCTGATCAGGGCCCCTTGCCTCAGCACCAGCGCGGCCAGCACGGACTGCCGGCGCACCGGCCCCAGGTCCAGGGCCTCGCCGCTCCGCCATGCCAGCACCGGACCGAGCACCGCGATCCGCAGCCGCCCCGGTAAACCGCCGTCCACCCTCAGTCCTCCGCTTCCGCACATCATCGGAACTTCATCGGCACTGCAACGCTCCCGGTCATGGTTGCAGAAGCGACCGACGACCGCTGTGAAGGAGTGCAGGATGGACGAAGTGGAGCTGCTGGCCGCCGCGTTGGCGTTGGAGACGGCAGGGCTTCGGGATGCCGTACGAGGGAGACTGGCGGGCCGGGAGGACGGCGGTTACGGCGTGCGGGTACTCGACTCCTTCGCGGCCGATCCCGACGTGTGGGGAGAGCGGCTGGCTGACCTGCTGACGGGTTCCGGGGCGGTCGCGGACGACGAGTTGCTGGCGGCGGCCCGCACCGTGCTCGGCGCGGCGGCCCATGGACAGGGCCGCCGCGCCGAGGCCGGATTGCCGTCCTGCTGTTCGGTGATGCCCCTGTGGCTGCGGGGGTAGGCCCTCGTGTCAGCCCGGAGCCACGGCCCGCCCGGTCTGGGGCGAGATCATGCCGGCGCACAGGCCCTTGGCGGCCAGGGTCTGCGCGATCCGGGGGATCGCCGCGCGGGTGTTGGCCGGCCAGTCGTGCATGAGGATGACCTGGCCGTTCGTGAGCCGCCCGGCCGCCGCGACGATCGCGTCGGTACTGGCGTTGTTCCAGTCCTGCGAGTCGACCTGCCAGATGACCTCGGTCAGCCCGTACTTGGCCTCGACGGCCTTCACGGTCGCGTTGGTCTCGCCGTACGGCGGCCGGAACAGTCTCGGCGTACCGCCGCCCGCGTTCGCGATCGCCTGCTGGGTGCGGGAGATCTCCGAGTCGATCGTGGCCTGGCTCTGCTGGGTCAGATGCGGGTGGGTGTAGCTGTGGTTGCCGACCCACATACCGGCGCTGACCTGGGCCCTGACGAGCGCCGGGTTGGCGGCCGCGTTCTGGCCGGTGTTGAACATGGTGGCCCTGAGGCCGTACTGCTTCAGGGAGTTGAGCAGGGTGGTGGTGCCGCTTCCGGGGCCGTCGTCGAAGGTGAGTCCGACGTATCCGGAGCAGGCGGCGGCCTGCGCGGGGGCGGCCTGCGCGGCGACGGGGACGGTGAGGGTACCGGCGGCGGCCAGCGCGGCGGCGGCCAGCAGCGGGAAGTGCGCCCGGGCCCTCATCACGCCACCGTGATGTTCGAGCTGCCGCTGCTCTGGTAACCCTCGGTGGCGAGGATCATGTAGTACTTGAAGCTGCCCATCGGCATGCCGGCCCGGGCCCATGCGTCGAAGTGGTTGCCGGTGGTGATGGTGCCGCCGGTCCGCTTCGACTGCCGGACGCTCCAGTACTGGTTGAAGGTCTTGGTGCCTTCCACGGAGGGGGCGTTGTAGCGGGTGGTCTGGTAGATGTCGTAGGTCCCGCCGTCGCTGGTGACCGTCCCCTTGTACGTGCCCGTGGGCCGGTAGGTGCCCCAGTTGTCGACGACGTAGTACTCGACCAGCGGGCTGGACGTCCAGCCGTAGAGGGCCAGATAGGCGTTGCCGGACGGGTTGAAGCTGCCCGAGTAGCTCACGGTCCTGCGCGAGCCGTTGCTCCAGCCCTTGCCGGCCACGAAGTTGCCGGTGTTGCGCCATGAAGTGCTGTAGTTGCCGCCGGAGTTCAGGGTCATGGAGACCGTGCCCTGGCTGTCGGTCCAGAACGAGTAGTAGTAGCCGCTGTTGGTCCCGGTCTGGTTGGTGGTGATGACCGTGGCCGCTTCGGCGGTGCCGGGCAGGGCCAGAGTGGCCCCGCCGGCCAGCAGCAGCGCGCAGACGCCGCGACGCGTGGGGTGTGCGGGTGTGTCAGTCATGTTTCACAGCTTTGGTCTGCCCCTGTCAAACGTCAACAGTTTCGGCAGATGTTTCGAATGCTTCGACAGCCCTCCCACCTGAGGAAACCGGCGAAATCTTTCGGAAGATCGCGGAGGGCTGTAGATCAGAATTCCGGATCGGACTCCGAATGTTTCGAAGACTTTCCGGAGGGTCTTCGGTGCTAATGGTCCTCGCTCACGCAGGGGGCCACGTCCGGCAGATGGCCTCTCGCCCAGGCGGCGAGCTCCCTGAGGGCGGGTTCCAGTGCGGTGCCCGCCGTGGTCAGCCGGTAGGAGACCCGCAGCGGGGGACCCTCGTCCACCTCGCGGAGCACGAGACCGGCCGCGCCCAGCTCGACCAGTCGGTCGGCGAGCATGCGCTCGCTGAGGCCGGGGATGGCCCGCCGCAGCTCGGAGAAGTAGGTCGGCCGCTCCATGAGTACGGACAGGATCGGGCCGTTCCAGCGCTTCCCGAGCAGCTGGAAGACGCGGGTGATCCCGTCGTCGACCCGCTTGCATGCTCCCTGGTCGTGGATCTGCTCGGCCGTCATGGGTGCAGGGTACCTCTTTGCCGTACGGTAGTGAAAAAAAGTAAGTACCTGTGTTAGATATAGCTAGGTACCGATTCTCAGCTCATTACCGCGATGGAGAACCTCATGGCCACCTTGCTGCACATCGACTCCTCGGTCATGCCCGGCGGCGCCTCCGCCTCCCGTGCCGTGACGGACGCCTTCCGCAAGGCATGGCAGGACCAGCACCCGGCCGGCACGGTGATATACCGCGACCTGGCCACGGATCCCGTGCCGCACATCACCGCCGACGCCCACACCGCCGGCTTCGCCGACCCGGCCACCCACACCCCCGAGCAGGCCGCGGCCTTCGCCGCCCGCCTGGAGCTCATCGAGGAACTGGAGGGCGCGGACGCGATCCTCATCGGCGCCCCGATGTACAACTACACGATCCCCTCGACCCTCAAGGCCTGGCTGGACAACGTGGTCCTCTTCGGCCGCACCGGCGGCGAGAACCCCTCCGCCAAGGGCACCCCGGTCACCGTCGTCGCCAGCCGCGGCGGCTCCTACGCCCCCGGCACCCCGCGCGAGTCCTTCGAGTTCGTCCAGACCTACCTGAAGGCGCTCCTCGAGGGCGCTCTCGCTCTCGAAGTCGACTTCATCGTCCCCGAGATGACCATGGCCCCGAACAACCCGGCCCTGGTGGAGTTCATCCCCCTCTTCGAGGCCTCCCGTGAGCAGGCCCTCCAGGCCGCGGAGGCCAAGGCGAAGGCGCTCGCCGAGCGTCTCGCCGCCTGAGCCTGGGACTGACGCCGAGCCTGAGACGGGCCGCTCGGGCCGCCGGGGCAAAGGGAAAGGCAAGGAGGTCACCCCACTCCTTGCCACTCTCAACCTATAGCGCACCAGGGGGCTTGCGGCAAGGCCCCCGTCCTGGCGCAGAATTACCGGCCGAGGCCAGAAGCTGCCGTAAATGGGGTATTTGATACATGCATGTTGTTCTGTCCGTGTACGGTTCACTGCCGACCGGGGCGCCGGTGCGCGCCCAGGCGGCCGCGAAGGCGCCCGTCGACCTCGTCACCGCCGACCCCGCATCGGAGCTGCTGCCGTGAGCCCCCAGCCCACCGGCGTGTTCGCGCTCCCCGAGCGCCTGTCCGCCAAGGCCGACCCGACACTGATCGCCGCCGACGAGCGGCACTTTGCGGCCATCGCGGAGTGCCTGGAGCAGACGATCGCCGAACTGTCCGCGACCCTCGACGTCACCCGCAGGGCGCCCGGCGGTATCGGCCAGGAGGCGATGGACCGGGACACGGAGGTCCACCGGCTGAGCGCCCGGCTGCGCACCCTGCGCCGCTTCGGCCTGGACCTGTGTCTCGGGCACATGGTCGGCGCGGACGACCCCGAGCCGGTGTACGTCGGACGGCTCGGCCTCACCGACAGCACGGGCCGCCGGCTGCTGGTCGACTGGCGTTCCCCGGTGGCCGAGCCGTTCTTCGGCGCCACCCACGCCAACCCGATGGGACTGGCGAGCCGCCGCAGGTACCGCTGGGCCGACGGGCGGATCGGCGACTACTGGGACGAGGTGTTCGCCCCGGACGGGTTCGCCGGCCACCACGCCTCACTTGACGACCAGTCAGCCTTCATCGCCGGTCTGGGCAGCGACCGTTCGGAACGGATGCGGGACGTCCTCGGCACCATCCAGGCCGACCAGGACGCCATCATCCGCGCCGGATCCCGTGGCGCGCTCGTCGTCGACGGCGGCCCGGGCACCGGCAAGACCGTCGTCGCCCTGCACCGCTCCGCCTACCTCCTGCACTCCGACCCGCGCCTCGGTCACCGCCGCGGCGGCGTCCTCTTCGTCGGCCCGCACCGGCCCTACCTCGCCTACGTCTCCGACGTCCTGCCGAGCCTCGGCGAGGAGGGCGTGCAGACCTGCGTGCTGCGGGACTTCGTGGCCGAGGGAGCCACGGCCGGCGTCGAGAGCGATCCGGAGGTGGCCCGCCTGAAGTCGTCCGCGGACCTGGTGCGGGCCATCGAGAAGGCCGTCAGGTTCTACGAGGAACCGCCCACCGAGGGCATGACCGTCACCACCCACTGGTCCGACATCCCGCTGAGCGCCGACGACTGGACCGACGCGTTCGAAGCGGCGGAAGGCGCACCGCACAACGACGCCCGCGACCAGGTCTGGCAGGCCCTGCTCACCACCCTGGTGGACAAGCACGACGGCGACGCCCCGGAGAACCTGCTGCGCAAGTCGCTTCGGCAGAACAGGGAATTGCTCACCGCGTTCAACCGCGCGTGGCCGCTCCTCGAAGCCGCCGACCTCGTCTCCGACCTGTGGACCGTCCCCGCCTACCTGCGGATGTGCGCTCCCTGGCTCGACCGCGACGACGTACGAAAACTCCAACGCGCGGACGGCCAGGCCTGGACGGTGTCCGACCTTCCGCTCCTGGACGCGGCACGGCAGCGGCTCGGCGACCCGGGGGCCTCGCTGCGCAAGCGCCGGCACGAGGCCTCCGTGGCCGCCCAACGCGAGCAGATGGCCACGGTCGTCGAGAACCTGAGCGCGGTCGCCGACGACGAGTACGGCATGGGCCTGGTGTCGATGCTGCGCGGCGAGGACTTCCAGCACGCCCTGGTGGACGAGTCCGCGCTGCACACCGCCGACCCCGACCTGCTCGCCGGTCCGTTCGCGCACGTCGTCGTCGACGAGGCGCAGGAACTGACCGACGCGGAGTGGCAGATGCTGCTGCTGCGCTGCCCGTCCCGGAGCTTCACCATCGTCGGCGACCGCGCCCAGGCCCGGCACGGCTTCACGGAGACCTGGCAGGAACGGCTCGAACGGATCGGTCTCGACCGCGTCACCCTGGCCTCCCTGAGCGTCAACTACCGCACCCCGGAAGAGATCATGAAGGAGGCCGAGCCGGTCATCCGCGCCGCCCTCCCCGACGCCAACGTGCCCACCTCCATCCGCTCCACCGGCGTCCCCGTCACCCACGGCTCCACCGCGGACCTGACCCCGACCCTCGACACCTGGCTCGCCACCCACCCCGACGGCGTCGCCTGCGTCATCGGCGCCCCCGCCTTCACTCCGCCGAGCCCCCGGATCCGTTCCCTCCCGCCGGAACTGTCCAAGGGCCTCGAGTTCGACCTGGTCGTCCTCGTCGACCCGGAGAACTTCGGCGAGGGCATCGAGGGCGCGGTCGACCGGTATGTGGCGATGACCAGGGCGACCCAGCGACTGGTGATCCTCACGAGCTCCTGACCCCGGCCGGCCGACCTCGGCCGATCCCGGCCGACCCCACCCGCCCCACCCGCCCCGACCACCCCGACCACCCCGACCACCCCGTCTGTGACGGGAATCATCTTCACGAAAGGTGTAATCGTCATGCAAGGTTCCACTTAGCACTTCGGGCACTTTCCACCCCTGAGTGACAAGTCGGCCTTCGGCGTACTCAAGCGGGTGATCATGACCATTTCTGCAACCGGCACGGACAGCCCCCAGTCCCGCCGCACCGCCCGGATGGTGCAGCGGCAGGCAGCCTGGAAACCGGGTTTCCTGTCCCTCGTGGTCACCGCGGCCCTCGCCTACGCCTTCTCCTCCACGCTGTACTCGCCCCGGGTGACGCTGATGGGCTGGGTGGTCACCGTCCTGTGGACGCTGCCCGTCGTCAGTTCGTTCGTCGGCGTCTCCGGTGCCGTGCTGACCCGCCGCCGTATCGCCCGTCAGCGCGGCTGGACCAGCGCGGAACCGGCGCTGCACGACCGGCTCGTCGTGCTCGTCCCGACCATCGGCCGCGACGACACCTACCCGGCACTGGAGCGGTCGGTGCTGTCGTACTGCGCGTTCCTGCCGCACTGGTTCCCCGACCTGCGCATCGACATCCTCACCGAGGAGGGCTGCGAGGCGGCCGACCGCATCGACGCCCTGGCCGCGCGCAGCCCCCTGATGCGCGTGGTCACCGTGCCGAAGGCCTACCGCACCCCGAACGGCACCCGCTTCAAGGCCCGCGCCAACCACTACGCCCACGAGCTGCGCATCGCCGAGGGCGAGGCCCTGGACGACGTATGGGTGCTGCACATGGACGACGACACCGGTGTCGGCCCCGACACCGCCGAACAGGTCGCCCGTTTCATCAACGCCCAACGCCGTGCGGGCCCCGACGGCAAGCACCTCGCCCAGGGCATGCTGACCTATCCGCGCGAGAACGCCGTCAACCGGCTGACCTGGCTGGCCGACGCCATCCGCCCCGCCGACGACATCGCCCGCTTCGCCGTCCTCACCGGCGGCGGCACCCCACTGGCCGGACTGCACGGCGAACTCCTGCTGCTGCGCGCGTCCATCGAGGCCACCATCGGCTGGGACTTCGGCCCGGACTCCATCTGCGAGGACGCCCACCTCGCCCTGGTCTTCGCCAGCCGCTACAAGGGACGCAGCGACTGGTTCTCCGGCCGCAGCTACGGAGCCTCCCCCGCGACCATGCGGGACTTCCTCAAGCAGCGCGAACGCTGGTCCTGGGGCCTGGTGGGCCTGGCCTTCAACCCCACCCTGCCGCGCCGCTCCCGGGCACTGCTCATGTACAGCGTCACGACCTGGGTCCTCGGCCCCTTCCAGCACGTCGGCGTCGTCCTCGCGGTCGGCGCGGTGCTCGGTGACCTCAACACCTCGCCCGTCACCCCGTGGATCCTGCCCCTGTGGGCGGTGACCATGGGCTACGCGGTCTGGATGTACTGGGAAGGCCTCAAGATCAACGCCTCGGTGTCGGCCAACGGCCGCCGCCTGTGGTGGGAGCCGATCGCCGTGATCGCCCTGATGCCGTTCTTCGCGCTCTGGGAGGCGGCCGGATCCTTCCGGGGCCTGCTGCGCTGCCTGCGCGGCGTGGAGAACCAGTTCGTCGTCATAGCGAAACCGGCCTGAGAGATGCGTACCCGTATGCACATCCGCCTCTACGGCGTCGTCCTGCTCGTTCTCCTGTCGGCAGCCGCGTGCGTCTCCCCGGCGGCTCCGACGGCGACGACCCTGGCATCCCGGTCCCCGTCCCCCTCCCCGTCCGCCAGCCGGGCCCCGGCCCCCGCGAAGGTCGCCCGCCCCTGGCACCCCGGTGACCCCCAGCTCGGCGCACAGATCCTCTGGTACGCCTACCCGGGCGAGACCGACGCGTCCGTGCGCACCGACGCGCTGCGCCTGGTCGACTACATGGTCGGCAAGGACATGAACGCGGTCTCGGTGACCTTCCCGTTCGAGACCGCCAGCCCCACCGCGAGCCGGGTCGCCGCCTCCGCCCGGACACCCTCCGTACGGCACCTGGGGATGCTCCTGGACACCGCGGCGGCGGCCGGACTGCGCATCACCGTGCGCCCCCTGCTCGACGAGAAGAACCTGCTGGCCAAGGACCCCCTGGCCTGGCGCGGCTCCCTCGCCCCCGCCGACCGGGCGGCCTGGTTCCGCTCCTACGAAGCCCTCCTCGCGCCCTACCTCACCCTCGCGGCCCGCCACCACGCGAGCACCTTCGTCCTCGGGGTGGAACTGACATCGCTGGAGGACGACCCGCGCTGGCACTCCCTGACCACCGCGGCACGCAGGTCCTTCACCGGGGAACTGTCCTACGACGCCAACTGGGACGACTACGTCTCCCGGCACGTCCCCGTCCCCGTCGACCACCTGGGCGTCGACGCCTACTTCCCCCTGGCCGGGCTCGGCGACGACGCCTCCGTCGCGCAGATCGCCGCGGGCTGGCAGCGCTGGCTGGACCGCAAGAGCACCGGGAAACTGCCCCGGATCGTGCTGAGCGAGGTCGGCATCATCGCCGAGGACGGCGCCTACCGTCACCCGGCCGTGTGGAAGGGCGGGGGAAAGCCCAACCCCACGGTCCAGAAACGCTGGTTCCAGGCGGCCTGCCAGGTCGCCCGGGACCGTGACATGGCCGGCCTGTACTGGTGGAACCTCGACTTCCACGCCGACCCCGGGGCCGGCACCCCGGACGACTCCCTCACTTCCTTCCTCGGCCGCCCCGCCGAGTCCGTCATCACCTCCTGCTTCCGGACCTGGCCGAGATGAACCAAGAGCACTACGCACACCGTCCGCCTGCCGTCCCCGCCGACTTCCCGGCCGGATTCGCGGCACCGGCCGGTACGGCTCCTTTCGTGACTCCCTTCGTGGGTGCCCCTCGCCTCCCCGCCGGTCTGCCGACCGTGCCGGACCCGGTGTCAGTGCCGGTGCCGGACCCGGTGCCGGTGCGGTCGCGGGACTTCGCGGACGAGGTGAGCGGGAGGCGGTTCTCCGCCGTCGACGGACTGCGGGGAGCGGCCGTACTGGCCGTTCTGCTGCATGACACCGGCCTGGGCGGACGGTGGTTCTCCTGGGCCGGCGCGGGTGTCGACGTCCTGCTGGTGCTCTCGGGATTCGTCATCACCCTCCCCCTGCTCCGCAGGGCCACGACGACCGGAAGGCCCGGTGTCCTGGGCTTCCTGGCGCGCAGGACCCGGCGCCTGGCCCCCGTCCTGCTGCTCTCGGTCACCATGACCTTCGCGGTCGCCTGGGCCCTGGGCCCGCCGCGTGTCGTCCGCGACCTGGTCCGTCAGATCCCGTCGGTACTCCCCGGCCACGGTGGCTGGGCCGGCTGGCTGCACGGGCGTCCCCCGGGCGCGGTCCCCACGACGTCCTCGCCGCTCGCACCCCTGTGGCTGGGTGACGTCACCGTGCGGTCCGTCCTCGCGTGGTCCCTGCTGCTGGCGTGCGTCGGCCTGCTGGCCCGTCGCCGGCTCGCCCCGGTGACACTGGTCGTCGCGCTGCTCACGGGTGCGGCGACCGTGGCGGCGGCCCGCGGGCTGTTGCCCGGCATGGGCATCGACGTCGGTGTCGTCACCGGCATGCAGGCACTCGCCGTGCCGGCCGGCGCCGGTGCCGCCTGCGTCGTACACCTGGCCGAACGCGGCGGCCGTGAGGTGTCCCGTCCGGCTGCCGCACTGCTGACGGTCACCGGCCTCACCGCGGGGGCGGCCCTGGCGGCCGCGGCGGTCCTTCGAGGCGGAGCGCCGGGCGACGACCGGTACGTGGTCGCGGTCGTCCTGGTCGCGGCGCTGCTGACGGCGGTGCTCTGCACCGGCCGAGGCCCCCTCGCCCGACTGCTCTCGACCGACCTGCTCACCGAGGTCGGCCGCATGTCCTCCAGCCTCTTCCTGCTGCACCTCCCCGTGTACTGGCTGCTGCACAGGGGCCAGCCCGGCCTGAGCCCTCTCGCCCTGTTCCTGGTCGGGGGCGTGGTGACCTGGTTCCTGTCGCTGCTCGTCCACTACCTGCTCGTGGAACGCCTGGCGGGCCGTTCCCGGCGCTTCCGCTGAGGAGGGGCGGGCCGGGAACGGGCTCGCCGGTCAGGGTTCCGCCGACCCGCAGACCACTTCCGGGCTCAGGGTTCTGACGGCCAGGTCAAGCTGGACGACGCGGGACGTGGCCCTGACGAAGACCCCGAGGCCGATGCCGTACGGCTCCGGGACGGTTCCAGGCTCCGGCGGTGGCGGCCCCGGAAGCGCGGGCCACGGGAACTCGGCATGTTGCTGCGCACCTGTCGCCGTCGTTTCCAGGCCGGACTGCGGGCGGCCGAGTCGGGTCTGACCCGCGGTTGATCCCCGCGATCGGTCAGCGACACGCACGTCGTCTCCTGGGCTCAGGTGCCGACGTGCGTGACGTGCGTGAGCAGGTGGCGGGTGCGGCAGGTCCCCCACAGGGCGCCGAGGAGCCCCCGCTGCTCCGACGGCGACCGCGGTGGCGACTTGCGCCCGCCCGTCGGTCAGACGGCCGCGGGGGTGTCAGCTGTTCGCCGAGGAGTGCGTAAGGGGTCGATTCAGCTCGATCGTGTGATCGTCCGCTTGCGGGCTTGCTGCGCCCTGGGCTGATCGGGCTAACGTGATCCTGCGACCTGGGACAACCGGGTACGGCGTTCAGCGTGCGGGGCCCCTGCTCCACCAGAGGATGGTTCAGGGCCTCTCCGTCGCCTCTGGCCATACCCATCTGGCCGGGTCGCACAGGGAACTGGCCTCCCGGGCCCGGACCACGCACGGGATGCGTGTCGCCGCCCCGGGGTCGAGTACGCCGGGGACTGGGGGTACCCCCTCTGGGGGATCGCCCAAGACCGTTCGGGGCGCGCGGCTGAACGGACGCACTCCCGCTCAGGCCACAGGAACGGTTCCGAGCATCGCGGAAGCCTCTTGGAGCGGGCTGAGCGCGAGCGTGGGTGCGGCGGCCGGGGCGACGTCGCGGCAGGTGAAGCCGAGTTGGGTCATGGCCCGGAGCACTTCGGCGGCGCTGAAGTCACGGCGGTCCTGGCGTGTGACGACCTGCCCGACCTGCTTGGCGGGGTAGGTGCGACGGCCGACGATCACGGACGCCCCGACGACCTCCTCGGGCTTGACGCCCTTCATCGATTCCAGGACGCCGAGCTTGGTGAGGTCGAAGGGGAAGCGGGCGATGACGCAGCGCATGATGCCTCACAGGGAGAAGAACGAGGGGACGGTTCTGCCGCGGTCGAGATGGTTCAGTGTGTCAGGGCGAGGACACCCAGGGCGTTGCCGTGCTCGTCGACCACGGGCAGGGCGTCGAGCAGACGATGGCGCATCGTGTGCTCGGCTTCGGCCACGGTGGTGAGGGGGGAGGCGAAGGGCCCCGGGGCGACGATGATGTCCCGCAGCTGGACCCGGTCCGTGTACACGTCACTGTCGCGGACCGCGGTGAGCCGGGCCTGGGTGAGAAGCCCGGTGCACACGCCGTCGTTGTCGCAGACGAGCAGGTGCCCGGTGCGGGCGCTCGCCATGACGGACAGGGCCACCTCGACGGTCATGTCGTCGCAGACCTGCGGTCCGGCGGTCTGCATGGCGGCGGCCACTGTCCTGGGCACGGGGGAGGTGCCCGTGGAACGGGGCTGCATCTGAACGATCGTCACAACGTGCCTCCTGCAGAGGTGGGCCAGTTTCCGCAACCTGAACACGAAGTTCTTACGCCGCTGAGTCGAACGACGACTGCCGTCCGGTCCTGCGGCGGGCAGCCGAGGCGGGGCTGCGGCGGCCGCGTGACGACGACGTGCTGCGCTGACGCCGCTCGGCGACCGGCGCGGTGATCGTCACGGGGATGCCGGAGGGCGCCTGGGCGCCGGTGATCCGGCCGAGCGCCTCTTCGCCGGTGCGGACCTGGGTCGTCTCGGGCACGATGCCGGCGGCGGTCATGAGGCGGCTCATGTCCCGGCGCTGGTTGGGGGTGACCAGGGTGACGACCCGGCCGGACTCGCCGGCCCGGGCGGTACGGCCGCCGCGGTGCAGGTAGTCCTTGTGGTCGGTCGGCGGGTCGACGTTGACGACCAGGTCGAGGTTGTCGACGTGGATGCCGCGGGCGGCGACGTTCGTGGCCACGAGCACGGTGACGTGCCCGGTCTTGAACTGGGTCAGGGTCCGGGTGCGCTGCGGCTGCGACTTGCCGCCGTGCAGAGCGGCAGCCCGCACCCCGCTGTTCAGCAGGTCCTGCGTCAGCCGGTCGACGGCGTGCTTGGTGTCCAGGAACATGATCACTCGGCCTTCGCGCGCCGCGATCTGTGTCGTCGTCCAGTGCTTGTCCGCGCCGTGGACGTGCAGCACGTGGTGCTCCATCGTGCTGACCGCACCCGCGGACGGGTCGACGGAGTGGACGACCGGGTCGGTGAGGTAGCGGCGGACCAGGCGGTCGACGTTGCGGTCGAGGGTGGCGGAGAACAGCATCCGCTGGCCCTCGGGGCGGACCTGGTCCAGGAGCGCGGTGACCTGCGGCATGAAGCCCATGTCGGCCATCTGGTCCGCCTCGTCGAGGACGGTGATCGCGACCTGGTTCAGCCGGCAGTCACCGCGATCGATGAGGTCCTTGAGCCGGCCCGGCGTCGCGACGACGACCTCGGCCCCGGTGCGCAGCGCGTTGGCCTGCCTGCTGATCGACATTCCTCCGACAACCGTGGCGAGCCGCAGCTGCACCGAGCGGGCGTAGGGGGTGAGCGCGTCGGTCACCTGCTGGGCCAGCTCACGCGTCGGCACGAGGACCAGGGCCAGCGGCTGGCGGGGCTCGGCGCGCTGTCCGGCGGTGCGGGCCAGCAGGGCCAGGCCGAAGGCGAGGGTCTTGCCGGAGCCGGTGCGCCCGCGTCCCAGGGCGTCGCGGCCCGCGAGGGTGTTGGGCAGGGTCGCGCCCTGGATCGGGAACGGGACGCTCACACCCTGCGCGGTCAGCGCGGCCAGCAGCTGCCGGGGCATGTCGAGGTCGGCGAACGCCTCGACCGCGGGCAGTGCGGGGGTGATCGTCTCCGGCAGGGCGAACTCGCCCTGGACCGCCGCGGGCCGCCGGCCGTAGCCGCCGGAACGGCTCGGACCCCCTGAACGGCTCGGGGTGGACGACCCGAAACGGCCGCCCCGCTTCGAACCGGCGCCGGCGCCGAAAGTGGTGCCGTCGCCGCGGTTGCGGCGGGTAGAACGGTCATTCGTACGTGCGGAGTTCATGGAGACCCTTCCTTGATACGGCACGTATCAAGGAATTCCCGCAGCGTGAGCAGCGCGGGGAATCTCGAGAACGGACCGAATGGAACGCGAAAAGAAATCTGGGGAATGCGAGGGATCGGGTTCGGGCTGCATCGACGGGAATTCTCACGCCATGGGGGCGTGAAATCCCGGACGCCGGACGCCTACCGGTCGCACCTCGGACGAGGCGCGTGTCCCTGGAGGGAAATGTCCGTAGCTGGGGCCCGCACCCCGAGGGATGCGGGCCCCAGCTACGAAGTGCGCGTCAGCGTCAGGCGAGGACGATGTTCTCGGCCGTCGGGCCTTTCTGGCCGGACGCGATGTCGAAGGTGACCTTCTGACCTTCGAGCAGCTCGCGGAAACCCTGGGAGGCGATGTTCGAGAAGTGGGCGAACACGTCGGCACCCCCACCGTCCTGCTCGATGAAGCCGAAACCCTTGGCCGCGTTGAACCACTTCACTGTGCCTGATGCCATGTCGTATCTCCTCTTGGGCAGTACGCCGGACCCGCGATGCACGGCTACCGGGTCGCCGCGATGATGCCCTGTCCGGAAAACGACCGGCCATACGAAAACGCCGCCGACGACTGAAAACACCGGCGAGGCGCTTGAAGTTTTTGGGAACCACAACTGCAACTGAGATCGACAGTAGCACGCGGGTGGTGGTCCGGGAGCGGCAAATTCTTTTACCCTGCCGATTGCGGCAAAAACACTTTTCGCGCGACGTGCCAAACTCTCACTTGGCGGCCATAGATATTGGCCCACTCGGGGCGCAGCGTTTCAAGGAGAGCGGTCGCCGTCAAGCGCTCAAAAGAGCGCGCTTATCGGCTCTCCGTAGGTCGCCTCGGCGCCGCTGGTGGGAAGCTGCGGCCCGCATGCGCCGGGACCTGGCCGCGAAGACATGGGTGAGGGGCCCCGGACCATGACCAGGCGGCTCTCAGGCAGCGGGTGGCCGGGACGCCGCTTCGGCGGCACGACGGTATTCGGCGTTGATGCGCTGGGCGTCCTCGAGCTGGTCTTCGAGAATGACGATGCGGCAGGCGGCCTCGATGGGGGTGCCCTGGTCGACGAGCGCGCGGGCACGGGCGGCGATGCGCAACTGGTAGCGGGAGTAGCGGCGGTGGCCGCCCGCGGAGCGGAGCGGCGTGATGAGGCGGGCTTCGCCGATGGCCCGGAGGAAGCCCTGTGTGGTGCCGAGCAACTCGGCGGCCCGGCCCATGGTGTAGGCGGGGTAGTCGTCGTCGTCAAGACGCCCGAACGAGTCGTCTGCTGTCATCGCACCTCTCTGTGGAACGCGTGGAGGGGCCCCGGTGCCGTATGGCACCAGGGCCCCGAAGGAAACTGCTACACCATCTGCCGGCCCTGGTACTGCGCCGGCCTTCTGTTTCCGCGGGCCCGACCTGAAAGCTGTCGGGGTTGCGGGGATCGCGGTTGCTCGACCGGAGACCACCTCACTATCGATGTCCTGCGGTACCCGGGCCCAAGACGTCCACCCGGGCGATCCTGATGGTGCCTGGATCCTCCGTTCTTTCCCTCTGGCTGAGCTGATTCACCTGGCGGGAACTGCGTACTGCATGTGCCGAACTGCTCATGGCGACCCCTGATGACTGCGGGTCACCCGGTGCGGTCGTCAGTCCCGTCGCCGTCCTGCTCCAACCCTGGCTTCGGAACTCCACCACCGCACCGTCCTGCGAACTGCGCTTACTGGTACTTCTGCCCGGTAGTTCGTGTCTGCCGGGCCTTGCTCGATCTCGGCTACGAGAGAAACCATAACCACATCACCATGCAATGTCTACTGCGGCCAGGATAGATTTTCGGGCCCCCGGGAGAGAGATGGTCGACCGCGGTCACAGCAGAGGTCACGCGAGGGGGGCGGACACGCCGGGCCGCGGCGGTAGAGGCCCGACGTGTCCGCCCCCCTCGGGCGAACTCCCCACGCGAGCACGCCTGTTGCAGGCCCTAGTCGAGGTCCACCCGGCCGTTCTTCGGCTTCTGCTCCTTGGCGGAAGGCAGTTGAAGCAGGCTGCTGTCCTCACTCGTCCCGGGGCGGCCGTCGGAGTCCTGGCTGCCCAGGTTCTGCCGGACCGAGTCAAGGATCGTCAGGCCCTGGGACACCAGGCCGGCGGCGATCTCGCCGAGGCCGTCCGCGCCGTTGAGGACGTTGACGTTGGCGCCGGCCAGACCCCCGGCGGCCTCCTTGACGATCTGCGGGAGCTGGTCGATCAGCATCCGGTCGAGCGCGACCCGGTCGTACGAGGCCGCCGCCTCCGCCTGGACCTTCATCCGCTCCGCCTCGGCGGCCGCGAGGATCCTGACCCGCTCGGCCTCGGCCTCGGCGGGCTTCACGACCTCGGCCACCAACTGCTGCTGGCGCAGCTTGGCCTGGCGCTGGGCCAGCTCCGTCTGGGCGGCGAGGACCTCCTGCTGGGCGTGCGCCTGCGCCAGCGGTCCGGCCTGCGCGGCCTGCGCCTGGGCGCGGTCCACCTCGGCCGAGTACTCCGCCTTGACGACGGCGGTCTGCCGGGCGTACTCGGCCTGCTTGCGGGCCGCCACCTGCTGCGCCTCGACCGCGACCTGGGTGGCCTGCGCCTGGGCGATCTGCGCCTGCCGCTGGATGGCCGCCTTGTGCGGTGCGGACATCGCGTCGATGTAGCCGGTGTCGCCGTCGTCGATCGACTGGATCTGCAGCGAGTCCACGGTCAGACCGATCTTCGCCATCTCGGTCTTGGAGGTGTCCAGGACCTCCGCGGCCAGCTTCTGCCGCTCGGTGACGATCTCCTCGACCGTCATCGAACCGATGATGGCCCGCAGGTGGCCGGCGAAGATCCGGCCGGTGAGCACCGACATCTGATCCTGGTCGGAGAGGAAACGCTGACCGGCGTTGATGATGCTCTCGTGGTCGTTGCCGACCTTGAAGGCGATGACCGCGCGGACGTGCAGGGCGATGCCCTGCTTGGTCACACACGTCTCGGTGACCTCGGCCTCGCACATCGACAGCGTGAGGAAACGGGTCTTGCGGAAGACGGGGAGCACGAACTTGCCGTGTCCCGTCACCACTCGGAAAGGCGCGCCCCCCAGTCCCCGCCGGCCCCCCGAGATCAACATCGCCTCGTCGGGAGCGGGAACGCGGTATCCGAACATGCTTGTACTCCTCAGCCGGCGTCGGCGGTGTCGCCACCGAGCGCGTCCAATGGATCCACCCATTCGATGACGCCGACCTCCCGGCATCCACGTGATTCGATCACGAGCACCGTCGCACCCGTGGGCAGGGGATCCTCCGACCAGGCGAGGAACGTCTCGGAACCGCCTCTGACCCGCACCAGGACCTCGCCGGGGCCTGCGGATCCGCGCGTTCCGATGAGTACTTTCCCCGTGCAGCCGATCACGGCCTCGTCCTGCGGCATCACAGGCCGTCCTCCTACTCCAGACCCCAGACTTCCGACGATAGCCCCAGTCAGGCCGGGACCCAACGGTCAGGGCCTCGACGGACTCCAGGACTCGGCTGCGTCGGGGCTCCCCAGCCACTGACAGATCCGTCGGCCGTCGTCGTCCCGCCCTGCTTGGATACGGGGGATGACGACGAGTTCTCCTGCTCCCCGCGGCGTTGACGCCGATTCCGACCGCTTGAGGGCCCTGCTGGAACGTGCCGCTACGGGCCGGGACGGTCAGGCCTGGAGCGACTTGTGGACGGAGCTCTACCACAACGGCTCTCTGGATGCCGCCGATCCGCTGGTGCTGCACACGCTGGCCGATATGGCGGAGGCGGACACAGCCGACACGGCAGCCTCTGCCCTCCACCTGGCCGGCGCCGTTCTCGTTCAGGCCGACCGGCGTCACGAGACCCGGAACCTGCGGCACCGGTATGCGCCGCAGATCGCACGTCTGCTGGGCGCCGCGAACCGGTGGCGGCAGCTCACCGCCGACCGAGATGACTACTGCCACCTGCTCGAGGCGGTCCTGAACATCGAGGGCGACATCCACTGGGCGGAGGACTTGCTCTGGGGTGTGATCAGCGAGGAATACGAGCTCGAGTGCCCCGATCCCGACGGGTGCGCGTCGCTGTGGGTGGTTCTCGGAGAGCGGGGCTTCTTCAGCGCGGCGGAGGACTACGCCCTCTCCGACGACATCGAGACCCTCCCTCTCCATCCGATCCCCGCACCATGGAAGGCCTCGGCCGACGCCTCCACGACCTCGCCCTGGCCGACGGCCATGAAGAAGTCGCGCACGCCCTGACCTACACCTTCGGCGAGGCGACGTGCCCGGAGTGCCGGCAGCGCTTCTCCGTCGTCGACCAGATCGCCACCCGCTCCAGCTGAGAAGCGCGTCGGGGGGCGGAGCCTGGGCTCACGACCCTTCCTCCCTGGGCTACTTGGGTGGAGGGTGCTGCCCTGGGGTCGTGCGGTCCTCACCCGTGCGGATGATCCTCAGAAGGGGCCGCGGTGCGCCAACTGCTGCGATTGCCTCTGGCCCAGAGTGACCGCCTCTTGCGGGTACTCACCGACCTGGCTGAAGTTCGCTACTGGACGGAGCCTCCGGCCACTTGCGGACCTTCAAGTATGCCTGCCCCGGTACCTGCCACTTCCTGGCGAAGTCCCGGGTGCCTCTGGTGCGAGCTGCCCCGCTTGGCCTCTGGCGACACACACCATCACGTGTCCAGTCCGCAGAAGACCAAAGAGGCAGCCGACGGTAAACCACCAATAGAGAGCCGACAATACGTGGACAGAAATTGCCGAATATATAAAAATCGCTGCAAAAAGGGTATAGGTGAAAAAGTTTAGCGTCAGCAGGAGCCAGCCGGAGTCCGTCTTGGCTCTATTGAACTTCTGCCAAGTTGCTCGTGGCGTTCGGGTGGGATGCGGACTGAAGCGGCGCTTCAACTCGGCCACGAAAGGAGGTTGTGTCACGGGGGTCATGGAACAGTTGAGACAACGTCCGCGCAAGCTCATGCTGAGGAGGTCGGCGGCGCGAGCCTGCGATGCGTGCGCTCATGTTCGGCGACGACCATCGGTATTCGCGCCGGTTGGTATCAGCCGCCGCACGCGGCCCTGACAAGCATTGCCGTCACTCTGCGGATGATCCAGAGCTGTCCCGACGCATCGCCTGTACAGCCAGGACCAGAACCGTCGTGACCGCCAGCACAAGGTTCAACGTGTCAGCAGCCATGGTGATGGCGAAGGGTGCGCCGACCATGTGCGGCACCCTGGAGACGATCATGCCAAGGCCCATCAGCAGGGGCATCCATATCGAGTAGAAGCGCATGCCCCACCGGGGGCGCGCTCCTTTGCGAATCTTCGCCCGCTCCCACCAGCGGCAGCCGAAACTGAGAAGAACCAGCGAGCAACCCATCACGACGACGGACCAGTCCATGAACCTGAGCATCGATTCCCCTCGCCGGCACGGATCTGCGTGTCACGACATCACTGCGACTCGTTCGCCCAGCTCAGAGAGCCTGTCAGGCCAGTCATGCGACGGGAATCAACCGATCGGGTTCTTAGTGCGATCTTTACCCCTCGCGGAAGCCGTCGAGTGTCCTGCACCCAACGCTTTCTCCAGCTCCCATCAGGTGGTAGTCGGGGCCGGACCGTCGTAGAAGTCCCCTCGTGGAGTCCGGGGTCATGCGTGCCACGGTGGTGCGTGGCGCCGGTCGTTCACTCGTCGCGCCCCAGGCCGGCCTCGCGGGCGCGGAGCGCGGCGGCGGTCCTGTCGTGCACCTGGAGCTTCAGCAGGATCGCCGAGACGTGGTTGCGGACCGTCTTGTCCGAGAGGCTCAGGCGCCGGGCGATCTCCCGGTTGCCGCAGCCGGCCGCCAGCAGGTCCAGGACGTCGCGTTCGCGGTCGGTGAGGAGGGGGAACGCCCGCGTCGCGCAGTCGGCCGCGCTGCGGGAGGTGAAGAACTCGGCGATACGGCGGGCCACGGACCCTCCGTAGGCGGCGCCGCCCGCGGCGACCTGGACCACGGCGGCGACGATCTCCCCCCGGTCGGCCCCTTTGACCAGGTAGCCGCTCGCCCCCGCACGCAGAGCCGCGAAGACGCTGTCGTCACCGTCGTGCATGGTGAGGGCCAGCACGCCGGTGCCTGGGCTGTGCTGCCGTATGGCCCGTATGGCATGGATGCCGTCGGTGCCCGGCATGGACAGGTCGGTGATCACGACGTCGGGAGTGTGCAGCCGTACGGCGTCGAGGAGTTCCGCCCCGTCCGCCGCCTCGGCGAGGACCTGGACGCCGGGGTCACTGTCGAGGGCGGCCCGCAGTCCGAGCCGGTACATGGGGTGGTCGTCGGCGACGACCACGCGGATCGGTGGCCGCTCGGGTGTCATGACCGCTCCTTCAGGGGGAGGTGTGCGGTGACCGCCGTTCCGCCGAGGCGGCTGGGCGAGTCCACGACGAGTGTCCCGCCGTGCGACGCGACACGGGCCCTCATGCTGTCGAGGCCCACTCCGGTGCCGGCCGGGAGCTGGTCCGGGCGGTGCCGCAGGCCCCGGCCGTCGTCCTCCACCCGGATGGTCAACTGGCCTTCGGTAACGGCGAGTTCGACGAGCGCCCGGGTTGCCGCCGCATGCCGCACCACGTTGGTCAGCGCCTCGCACGCGATCCGGTACGCCGTCGTCTCCACGTCCGGAGGAAGCCGGGCCGGCACGGCCGGGCCCGTCACCCGGACCGGCAGATCCGGTGCGAACGACCGCGCGCGTTCACGCAACGCACCGAGCAGGTCCAGGCGGTCGAGGGTTCCCGGGCGCAGGTCCTGAATGATGCGCCGGACCTCGGCGCCGGACGCGTCGGCCTCGGCCCGGGCCGCCTCCACCATGCGCCGGGTCGTCGCGCCGTCGCCGGTGTCGAGGGAGTCCGCGGCGACCTGGAGCGCCAGGGCGATTCCCATGAGGGCGGGGCCAAGGCCGTCGTGCAGGTCCCTGCGGAAGCGGTCGCGCTCGGCGCGGGTGGCGTCGATGACACGGTCGCGCTCCGCCGCCAGCTCCTGGGCGAGGGCATCGGCCCGTACGGCGGCGGCCATCGAGGGGGCGAGGGCGTGGAGCACCTTCAAGTCGGCCGCCGTGTACGGCTCCTGGGTCGTCCGGTCGGCGATCCGCAGCATGCCGACCGGCGTTCCGGACAGCCGCAGCGGGACATCGGTGGCGGGTGCGGAACCTGTCGACCGTGCGCCGCACCGGGCGAGCAACTCGCCGTCCGCACCAAGGAGTTCGGCGCGGGGAGCCCGTACGGCCTCTGCGGTGGCGGCGAGCACCGCGGTGAGCACGCCCCCGTCGGCCTCCTCGGCGCCGGTCGCGAGCCGGTCGCCGACGCGGGCCAGCGCCCGCAGGGGGTCGCGGCGGTCGCCGTACACGAAGCGGTCCACGGCCCGCTGCAGCCGGTCCCGCAACGGGGCAAGTCCCACCGCGACCAGCGCCGCCGCCACCACGCCCGGCAGGACACCGTGCCCGAGGGTGGCGCCGGCGAGCGCGGTGGTGCCGAGGTAGGCGGCGACGACGGCCGCGGTCAGCGTGCCGTACAACAGCCAGCGGCGCAGGACGAGATCGATGCCGAGCAGCCGGTGGCGCAGCACGCCGACGCCGATGGCCACCGGTAGCAGCACGCTGAGGGCGTTGGAGACGATCCGGTCGGTGAAGAACGTGGTGATGCCGATCGGCGGCAGGACGGCCACCAGCCAAGCCAGTTGCTGCCGTTGCGGCGGCCGGGAGCGGGCCAGGCGGACACCTGTGTCGGCCCAGATGGCGAGCGTCGAGAGAGCAAGGAGCAGAAAACCCGCTCCGAACGCCATGGAGCGCAGGGCGGCCGGGGCGTACAGAGGCGGGTCGCCGTGCGCGACGATGTCGTCGTAGAAGGACGGGGAGAAGACACCGGCGATCACTACCAGGGTGAGCCCGGCCGTCGCCGTCCACGCGAGCACGCGCGCACGGAGTCCCGGCGGTCGGCCCTGCGGATACAGCACCAGCAGCACGCTGTACGGCAGCAGCCAGGCGGGCAGCCACAGCGTGCTGAACAACTGGGCGGCCAGGCGGGCGGCGGGCCATGCCGGGTCGGCCACCGAGGCGCCGTACGCGCCGTACGCCTGGAACAGCGCGGTGAGCGCGAGCAGGAGACTCACGGCGGTCAGCAGCCGTCCGACGGCGTTTCCGGGGCGCAGGGTGGTGAGGGCGGCTCCGGTGACGGCCCAACTGACGGCGGCGAGCGTGATGCTCAGCGTGTCGAGGCCGAACTCGCCGGTGTGCGCGAGCAGTCCGTGGTCCGGGAGGTACGCGATGAACGTGCCCCCGGCTCCTGCGAGCGCGGTGACGGCGGCGGCGGCCCAGGCGAGGGCCCTGCCGTGTCGCTGTCGCGCGGTGTTCTCGGCCATGGCCACCACACACCTCCGTGCCCGACCGCGGTCGGAGCAGGCTCCCAGTCTGGCAGCGGACGTGTCCCGGTGACCCGGGACCGGAGTCCTGGCTCCGCCGGGTCAACTCCCCGGCAGGCTCGGGGCTGTCGTCAGCGGCGGGGCCGCGGGTGGCGGGCGCACGGTGGTGGCCGAGTGGTCCGGCAGGGGCCGCCGACCGGAGGAGGACCCGTGGAATCCACAAAGCCGATGCCGATGCCGAAGCCCGAGCCGATGCCGAAGGGAAGCGACAACGTCATGCGAACGGCCGTCGCGGTCGCCGCCGTTGCTCTCGGCGTGATGCTGGTCGGTACGTACGTGCGCACACCGCTGAACGGCGACACCTGGGACGTGTCGGCCGACCAGCACGGACTCGGGGTGCTTCCCTTGCTGGTCGCGTTCGCGGCGCTGGGCAGTGCCGTGGTCTTCGGAGTGGTCGTGCGCCGTGCCGCGGCACGGCCTGCCGAACGCACCGGTCTCCGCGCCCTGCTGCTGGCCGTGCTCGGTGCGGCCACGATCGTCGTGTTCTGGACGGGGCTGCCGGTGGTCTTTGCCGCCGGGGCGGCCGTCCTGGCCAGGTCCTCGCACGCCCGGACCGGCCGGTGGAACCCGCCCGCGGTGACGGCCGCGGTCCTGGCCGGGGCGACGCTGCTCGAGGCGGGGTGGCTCGCCTTCACAGGCTGAGGAGTCGGCACCCGTGGAAGGCCGGGCCCGGCTACGGGGGCGGGCCCGGCCTCCCCGGCGCAGCATCTCGGCGGTGAGCGCGCTTGCCTTGAGGTAGTTACGGATCTGCCCCTTGGCACGCTCGTACGACGTCTGATCGCGTGCTCCACCCGCGCACGGACACGGAGATGTTCCGCGCTGTCGGCTTCCCCGCCTGCCGGCAGCGCCCGGTCCGGGGGTAGGCGTTGCAGCCCTCGGCCTCGGAGCCGTAGAAGTGCCGGTTGCCGTCGGTGTCCGCCTCGTTGTCGGGGGGCAGGTCCTTCTTCTCGGCGATGACGGCGAGCAGAACGTCTGTGTCGCCCATGCCGGCGTGGTCGGTGCGGCCGTAGCCGACGAGGCGGATGGTGCCGGAGCGGTCGATGACGCGGTGGCAGAGCGGGCCGGGCAGGTCGTTGTAGCCGGTCCGGCACAGCTCCACCGACGTCTGCCGGCACGCTTCTTGAGCTCGGCCTGCCCGCGCTTCGTCCAGCCACCCTGATGCAGGTGGCGACGAGCAGTGCCCTTCAGTGTCTTGTTCCGACAGAGCCCTCCAGCCGCTGTCGGCCGACCGCACTTCCCCTGCTTCCACTCACCCACGGTGTGTCCCCCTCCCGCTGGTTCACCACGCGTCCGGGCCTCCAGCGTCTGGCACGCAGCGGACGCCGAGTAGGGCGTGCAGCCGGCGGAGTCGGGGAGGTCTTCCCTGTGGGGTGCCTGCGGCCGGCGGTCCGCGCGCATGCGACGAGCCCGTTTTCGCGAGCCGACCGGAGCCGGATGCGGGCGGCGGATTCCGGGAGCCGCGCACACGCGGGAACCGTGCGCAGTGGGCAGAGCGGCGGGGCGGGCCCGATCAGTTGGCCGACGTGTTCCGTGCCATCTCGGCTGCCTCGGTGAGGGCGCGTTGTCTGAGATCGCCGAACAGCTGCATCGTGACGGCGGCCAGGACATCGTCCCCGCCCACAGTCCGTCCGTCCCCGCGACGGGTGGACAGGGCGAGGAGGGGGTCCTTGAGCAGCGGGGCCGGGGCCGGCTCGCCCGGCACCATCAGACTGACCGTCCCGAACCGCTTTACCCCGCCCTCGCGGACGACCTTGGCCGCGTCCCGGGCCAGGGCCGTCAGGAACATGCTCGCGATTCCGTCCAGGTCGCGGACCATCGCCGGGACCGCCCTCACCCCCCGGCTCCCCAGCAGCCTTCTCACCCCGGCCTCGAACCGGTGGGCGCCGGCCACACCACTCGGTGTACGCGCCCCGCGGCGCTCACGAAGAGACACGAGCGCACCATCGGCGTTGCGCACCTCGCCCATCAGGCCGTGGAAGGTCGGACTGTGCAGGTACCACGCCGATCCCACCTCCACCTCGATGTTCCGGTCGATCGCCGAGATGAGGTCCTTGGGAATCAGCCTCTTCCTGACCTCCTCGGCCGCCGCGCTTCTCGCGCCCTCGATGATCTCCGTCAGCACGGTCCGCGTCACCGACGCGGCGGCCCACGCGGCCGACCGGGAGACGTGCAACGAGGTCACGTCCCTGAACACCGCTTTGACGAGCTGAGGCCTGAACGGCAGGTCGATCACGACGGAAGCGGTCTGCGGACCGCTGCGCTCGGTGCGTAAGGCGTGTGTGGTCATCGAAGAACGTACTTTCTGCTGTCGGAGCTCTCAGTGGCCCAAGCCGCATCGGGCGGCGAGACCACAGAGCTCTGCGGAGGGCGCCGAGCCGACACAGGGCCTGCCGGGCGGGGCCGCCGGCACACAGAGGTGCAGACGGCCCCGCCCGGATTCTCGGCGTTCCGGCGACCGGGCGTGCGGCAGGGGGTGCCGGTCAGGCGACCTGGTACCTGCCGACTTCCAGGAAGTGGCGCAGTGCTTCGGGTGTGTTGTCGTCCAGGGCCGCGTTCGCTGCCGCGCGCAGGGCCGGGCTGATGGATGGATCGGCGAGGATGCGGGCGATGGCGACGCGGTCGTCCTCGGCCTGGGCGATGCGGTAGCCGGTCTCCAGCCAGGCGCGCATCGCCTCGGGGTCGTTGGCGTCCAGGAGGGCGTTGGCTTCTCGTGTGACACGTCGGCCGCTGTCCGGGTCGGCGAGGATGCGGGCGATGGCGACGCGGTCGTCCTCGGCCTGGGCGATGCGGTAGCCGGTCTCCAGCCAGGCGCGCATCGCCTCGGGGTCGTTGGCGTCCAGGAGGGCGTTGGCTTCTCGTGTCACGCGCCGGCCGCTGTCCGGGTCGGCGAGGATGCGGGCGATGGCGACGCGGTCGTCCTCGGCCTGGGCGATGCGGTAGCCGGTCTCCAGCCAGGCGCGCAT
>NZ_JBIAKA010000013.1:226160-241045 GCF_042872225.1 Streptomyces sp. NPDC005374
TCCAGCCAGGCGCGCATCGCCTCGGGGTCGTTGGCGTCCAGGAGGGCGTTGGCTTCTCGTGTCACGCGCCGGCCGCTGTCCGGGTCGGCGAGGATCCGGGCTATGGCCACCCTCAGGTCGTCGGCGTCCGGCTCGTCCGCGGACGAGGACACCCCGGGTCCCGTCACCGCGGTCGGTGCGGCCGTAGCGGCGAAGGACGGGGTGGCGAGCAGGAGGGCCGGGGCAAGGATGCCCGCGGCGATGCCGGGCGCTACGCGATGCAGTCGCAAGGGGAATGCTCCTCTTCGTTTGCGACGGAGGTGAGTTGAGGACGCCTCAGGGCGTCCACTTCGGTGATGCTGCCACGTGGGTCTGACAGTGGCAGTCGCCCCGCTGCGGTCGCAGGGCACCGTCGCCGCGGACGTGGCCGGTGTTTCATGGCGACGCGCATTCGAGAAAAGCGGCCTTGAGCGCGGCTCGTGGCTGTCGGGGCATGATCGGGGCGAGACGATTCCTGGGGGCGGTCGTGGTGTGGTCCGAGCGTGTGGTGGTGCGCGACGGGGTTCGGCTGGTCTGCCGGGACCGGGGCGGGCCGGGGGAGCCGGTCGTGCTGCTGTACAGCTTGGCCGGTCATGCGGGTGAGTGGGAGGTGGTGGCCTCGCGGCTGATTGCCCGGTACCGGGTCGTCGCGGTCGACCAGCGCGGGCACGGCGCGAGCGGGCGTCATCCGTACGCGCGGACATCCACCTCAACCTGCACCAACTAGCCTGCAGCATCATCTGCTTGAGACCGGGAGGCCATCAGCCACATGGATCGGCTGCTCAAGAGGCGGCCCGGTCGAGTGACCGGTCGTGAGTGATCGCCCTCGTTGATGTCAGAAGTGGATGTCAAAGGCCCCGGACCATGATCGGTCCGGGGCCTTTTGCCTGGTGCCCCCGGCAGGATTCGAACCTGCGACACCCGCTTTAGGAGAGCGGTGCTCTATCCCCTGAGCTACGAAGGCCGGGGCTTGTGGGAAGCCTTGGAGAAAATCCAGGAAGTGGATCTTCGGCGAGGATTACAAGCCCGCTGGTCAGACATGGTGCGACGTTCTCCGCAGTTTTGCTTGAGCAGACAACGCGGCGCACGAATGGCCGACCAGGGACAGCCTAGCGGATGTGTGCCGGCGAGCGGCATCGGTATAAGGCGCGGATGGGCAGGGACCGGGCAGGAGTGCCTTGGTCTGCGCCGACTGATTGGCGGCAGATCCCTTCTGTTCCCTGTTCCCTGTTCCCTGTGCCGGCTGTGGGCGGTGCCTTGCCCTGTCTCTCGAGGCCTGGCCTCACAGGACCGCGTCGAACCAGGCCCTGCTGACGCTCAGGCGGTTGCGGCCGGGGAGGAGGGTCGGTCGGCGACCCAGCTCAGGAGCATCCTGAGGGCTTCGGCCGTCGGTGAGCCGGGCTGGGGCAGGTAGGTGATCAGGGAGCGGTCGGGGCGGGCCGGCACGGTCAGCATGTGGTAGTCGAACTCGAGCGTGCCGACGAGCGGGTGCACGATGCGGACGACGCCCAGCCGTTTCTCGCGTACGTCGCCGGTCGCCCACAGCCGTTGGAAGGGTTCGCTGCGGATGGCCAGCTCGCCGACCAGTGCCGCCAGCTTGGCGTCGTCGGGCCGGCGGCCGGTCAGCAGGCGCAGTTGGGCGACGGTCTCCGCGGCCATCGCCTCCCAGTTCGCGTACCGGGCGCGGGCCTCGGGGTACAGGAACAGCTGGCGGGCCGCGTTGCGGGGCTGCGGCATGCCGCTGACCTCGAACACGGCCTCGGCCGCGGCGTTGGCCGCCATGATGTCGAGGCGGGCGTCGAGCAGCAACGCGGGCGCGTCCCCCATGGCTTCCAGGAGCCGGACCAGGGGTTCGTCGGGTACTGCTCTCGATGGCCGTGGTGGGGTGCTCGCCCGGGGGTCGGGGCGATGCGGGCGGGCCAGGTTGCGCAGGTGCTCGCTCTCCACGTCCGAGAGGGAGAGCGCCTGGGCGACGGCGTCGAGTACCTGGTCGGAGACCTGCGCGGTCCGGCCCTGCTCCAGGCGTTGGTAGTAGTCGGGGCTGACGCCGGCGAGCAGGGCGACCTCCTCGCGTCGCAGTCCCGGCACCCGCCGCCGCGTGAGAGTGGGCGGCAGTCCTGCCTGTTCGGGCGTGATGCGCTCGCGTCGGGTGCGCAGGAACTCACCGATGGTCGTCTCCACCCCGTCGACGGTACGCCGCCGCCGGCAGCCCTGCCTGGCCCTGCCGGACCCAGGTAACAGCGGACCTTCCTCGCGGCTCGTCGGTGCACGAACGTCGGAGTCGCGCCTTCCACACGGGACGCGCGGAGAGGAAGAGGAGTCCTCCATGACGCTTCAGGATCAGTCGGCCCCCGTCGTCGAGCGGGACCTGTTCATCGGCAACGAGTGGCGTCCGAGCGCGGGCGGTCGTTCGCAGTCGCTGGTCAACCCGGCGACGGAGGAGCCGTTCGGCAGGGTCGCGCTGGCGTCGAGTGCCGACGTGGATGCCGCGGTGCGGGCCGCGCGGACCGCGTTCGACGAGGGGCCCTGGCCCCGGCTGTCCGTGAAGGAGCGGGCCGATTACCTGCTCGCGCTCGCCGACGAGCTCGAGCGGCACACGGACGCCATCGCCGAGGTGGTGACGGCCGAGACGGGGCTGGTCCTCGGTGCCGCCCGCGGAAACCCGCTGGCCTTCGCCGGCATGCTGCGCTACTACGCGAGCCTCGCCGACTCGACCGAGCTCCACGAGGTCCGCACCGGCCTGAGCGGTGTCACCGCGCGGATCGAGAAGCGGCCCGTCGGTGTCGTGGCCGCGATCGTGCCGTGGAACGCGCCGCTCGGTCTCGCCGCGTTCAAGCTTCCGCCGGCGCTCCTGGCCGGCTGCACGATCATCATGAAGCCGTCCGACTTCTCACCGCTGAGCGCCGGCTACGTCGCGGACGCCGCACTGAAGGTCGGTCTGCCGGCCGGCGTGATCAACGTCCTGACCGCCGGTCCCGAGCAGAGCCAGGAACTCGTCAGTCACCCGGGCGTGGACAAGGTGACGTTCACCGGATCGACGGGCGTCGGGCGCGCGATCGCCGCGGCCGCGGCGCCCACCCTCAAGCAGGTCACGCTCGAACTCGGCGGCAAGTCCCCGGCGGTGATCCTGCCGGACGCCGACCTCGACCGGCTCGTCCACACACTCACGATCAACGTGTGCAACAACAACGGCGCGGTGTGCACCAACCCGAGCCGGCTGATCGTTCCCGAGAGCCGCAAGGACGAGATCGTCGGGGCCCTTGCCGCCTCGTTCGCGCGTGTCACGGTCGGCGATCCGACCGACCCGGACGCGACGGTCGGCCCCATGATCAACAAGGCGCACTACGACAAGGTCCTCGGCTTCTTCGAGACGGCCCGCCAGGAAGGCGCGACCTTCGCCGTCGGCGGTGGCCGCGCGCCCGGCTTCGACAAGGGCTACTACGTCCTGCCGACCATCATCACCGACGTGAGGCCCGACTCCCGGGTCGCACAGGAGGAGATCTTCGGCCCCGTGACCGCGGTGCTCACCTACCCCGACGGCGACGAGGACGAGGCGATCCGGCTGGCCAACGACACCGAGTTCGGGCTCAACGCCGCCGTCTTCAGCACCGACGACCAGCACGCCCTCGAGGTCGCCCGCAAGATCCACAGCGGCACGGTGTCGATCAACAACGGCATCACCATCGACCTCGGAGTGCCGTTCGGCGGCGTCAAGCAGTCGGGCTACGGCCGCGAACTCGGCCCCGAAGGCCTCGACGCGTTCTACAACACGCACGCGATCTTCCTCGACGGCGAGCCGGTCGTCACGCTCTAGCGCGCCGGAGCGCCGTCAGCCGTTGTCCGGGCACACGTCCCGGTACGGCGCGTCCGGGATGTACGTGTGCCACTCGGCCGCCGTCAGCGTCGTGTTCGTGTGGGCGCAGATCCAGGTGGCGGCGTACGACGGGGTCACCCGGTAGCGCTGGACGGGGGCGTGGAGGCTGGTGGCGTAGAGCGAGGTGCCGTCCTTCGTGAAGGCGAGGGAGGTGATGGCCTCGCCGGGGGTGGTGAGGTCGCCGCCGAGGGGCTGCCGATTCGCGGTGTCCCAGAGCTGCAGGGCGCCGGAGTCTCCCGACACGGCGAGGGTGGCGCCGTCGGGGCTGAAGGCGAGCGCGGCCACGGCTTCCGGGGCGCCGCCTCCGACGGGGTCCGGGAAGGTGTTGGGCAGGACACCGAGCCGGTGGCCGAGACTCCCGTCCCACAGGGCGACCCGGCCGGACGCGTCACCGACCGCCACCCGGGAGCCGTCCGCACTGAACGCCACCGCCTCCGTCTCCTGCCCGAGCCCCAGGGTCCGGGACGTGCCGCGGCCGGAGGGCGGGGCCGCCACCCGGTCGCCGCCGACGAGCAGTCGGCCGTCGGGGCGCAGGGCGAGGGCCGTGGTGTTGAGGTCTCCGAGGTCGGCGGTTCTGCGGTGGCGCTGCGTGTCCCACACCTCGGCGTCCGTCGTGCCGGCGGAGTTGTCGCGGACGGCCACGAGGAGGCGTCCGCCGGGGCCCAGGGCGAGGCCCTCGACGGCGGCGGACGATGAGGAGGGGGCCCCGAGGTCCAACGTCGTGCGTATGCGGGCGCGGCGGACGTCCCACAGCGTCAGCGGCTGTGCCGAGGTGCCGCGGCCCAGCGCGGAGACGCCGTAGGCGAGGGTCGTGCCGTCCGGGCCGAACGCCATCACCGGCTGGACGTCGTCGGCGGTCACCGGCCCCCCGCGGTCGGCGGGCACGGGGAACGCGGCGGTGGGGAGGGTGCGCAGGGTACGGCCGGTGGCGGGGTCCAGGAGCCGGAAGGCGTAGCCGTCGGGCCGCTGTTCGGCGGTGGCGAGCGTACGGCCGTCGGGGCTGAGCAGGGTGTCGACCAGTGCCGTGTGCCGCCAGGCGGCGGTGACGGCCGGGCCCAGGTCAAGGGTGTGGACCGTGCCCCCTTCGAGGTAGCGCAGTGCGGTTCCGCGCGGGTCCCAGGCGAGGTCGCCCCGTATGCGGCGGCCGTCGAGGGAGTGCCGGAAGACGGGCGCGTCGGGTGCGGACAGGCGCCAGACGGTGAGCTGTGCCGGGCCGGCGGCGGCGAGGAAGGCGCCGTCCGCGCTGAACGCGACGGACTCGGAGTCCGGCGCGTCGAGCTCGCCGATCTCATGGCCGGACGCGATGTCCCACACCCGCACGTCCGCGCCGGAGACCACCGCGAGCCGGTGTCCGGCGGAGTCGAACACCAGCCGGGAGGTGTCGTCGCCACAGCTGCCCGCCCCCGGGTTCTTCGTCCAACCGCCGGACAGCGTACGGCCGTTGGACGTGTCGTGGATCTGGACGGCGCCGAGTGTGGGGCACACGGCGACCAGGCGGCCGTCCGCCGTGGTGGCCATGTTCGTCTCGGCTCCCGCAGTCGCCCGGAACAGCGGGCGGCCGTCCGAGACGGCGTGCAGCTCGACGCGTGGTTCGTCGATCGAGCTGAGCAGGTAGTCGTCCGCGGCGGCGTCGAAGGTGGCGATCTTCGCCCTTGCGTCGACCGTCGCGCCCCCGGTCCACCGGCCGGAGGCCAGGTCCCACAGCCGTAGGCCCTGGTCGTCCTCGAGGGCCAGGACCTTCCCGTCGGGGCTCGCCGCGTCGATGCTCAGGCCGTCGAGGGGCAGCCGGCCGGAGGCGATCGCCCGGTGGGTGACGGTGTTCCAGGTGTGCCAGGTGCGGCCGCTGACGCTCAGCAGGACCTGTCCCGAGCGGACGAGGAACCGTTCGGTACTGCCGCCGCCCGGCCCGGGATCCGTGAACGAGTCGCGCTCGGGCTGAGTCGGCGCGGCGAGCAGTGCCGCCCGGCTCTCGGGGAGCGCGGCGATCCGCCAGGCGGCCAGGCCCAGCAGCATGGCGGTGCGGGGATCGGTGGTGCGCATGCTGTCGGCCACCTCGGCGACCCGCTGGGCGGCCGCCGCCCGGTCGTCCCGCTGCTCGGTGCCGTACTGCTGCCAGGCGACCAGCCCGATCACCAGCGCGACCGCGAGCAGCGCGGCGGAGGCGGTGACCAGGCGCCGGGTTCTTCGCCGGGTACGGCTCACCGCGTGCCGCTCGTCGTCGCGGGCCCGCAGGGCGGCGGTGAGGAACGCGCGTTCGGGAGCGGTGAGGAAGGGACGCCATCCGTTCTCGGGCGTCCCGAACAGCTCCACCGCCCGCTCCAGCCGCACCCCGCGGTAAAGCATCCCGCCGTCGCGTCCCAGATCCAGCCACGCCCGTACGTCCTCGCCGAGGCGGCGACGCGCGACCAGGCGTCCCCGGTTCTCCTCGATCCATCCGCCGAGCCGCGGCCAGCTGCTGATGAGCGCCTCGTGGCCCAGTTCCACCGTGTCGCCGTCGAGGGCGAGCAGCCGCGCGGCGGCCAACCGCTCGACGACCGCGGGGAGTTCGGGATCGCCCCAGTCGTCCAGTTCCGCGCGCGTGACCGAGCGGCGGGTGTCGGGCACGCCCTCGCCGGGTGTGATCAACCGGAGCAGCAGCTTCTGCGCGATGTCGGCCCGGCCGGGCGACAACGCTCCGTACGCGTGCTCGGCGGTGGCGGCGATCGCGCCCTGGACGCCGCCCGCCGCCTCGTACGCGGCGAGGGTGAGGATACGGCCGCGGCGGCGGCGCCAGGTCTCCAGCAGGGCGTGCGAGAGCATGGGCAGCGCGCCGGGCCGGTCGACGACCTCCTCGACGATCCGGGCGGTCAGCTCGCGTTCGACGACGAGCCCGGCGACGGCGGCGGGCCCGGTGACCGTCTCCCGCAGCTCGGTCGCGGACATCGGCCCGATGAGCAGCCCGCCGTGGCGCAGCGCGTCGGCGAGCCCGGGGTGGTCGGCGCACCGGCCGTAGAAGTCGGCGCGCATGGCGATGACCACGTGCAGCCGGGACTCCGGTTTCCTCGCCGACAGCAGCAGGTCGATGAACCGGGTGCGTTCGGCGCGGTCCCGGCAGATCGTGAAGACCTCCTCGAACTGGTCGACGATCAGCCAGCTGTCGGGGTCGCCGTCCCCGGGCGTCAGCAGGTGGCCGTAGGTGGCGGCGGGCCGCTCGCCCGGTGTGAGGATGCGGACGACCGCGGGGCGGCCGCGCTCCCCGGCGGCTTCCTGGACGGCGGGGATCAGCCCCGCCCGCAGCAGGGACGACTTGCCGCTGCCGGAGGCGCCGAACACGGCCGCGAAGCGCTGCTCGCACACGAGGCCGAGCAGCTCGGCGACGAGCCGCTCCCGCCCGAAGAACAGTTTGCGGTCGCCGGGCTGGAAGCGGGCGAGTCCGCGGTACGGCGAGGCGGCGTCACCGTCGGGCTCGCGGGGAGGCGCTTCCTGTGCTTCGGCGGCCTCCTCGGCGGCCGCGCCGCGGCGCTGTTCCCACACCTCGGGGTCCGCGTCGCACGCCTCCACGTAGGCGCGGACCACCGCGGCCGAGGGCAGCCGCTCACCCGCGGCGGCACGCGAGAGCGCGGACACCGACAGGCCGGTACGGCGGGCCATCGCGCGGTAGGAAGGACTGCCCGCGCCTTGCCGCAGCAGGCGCAGTTCATGGGCGAACAGCTGCACCGGACCGGCGCCTGGATCGACCGGACGTTCTGGACGACCCAATGGAACTCCCAGGAAAACCCCTCAAAAACACTGTGGTCACGAATATGACCGACCGGGCGAGGAGACGACAATGCCCGGCCCGGTGACGTTGGTCACCGGGCCGGGCACGGTACCGCTGGGGTTTACGCGTGCTCGTACACCGAGATGTGGCTCTTCCAGTTGAAGACCGTGTCCGGGATGTAGGTGCCTCCGGGCGGGGTGATCAGGAACTGGTCGTCCTTGTTGCCGGTGGCGGCGTAGGTGAGCCCGTCACAGGAGACCGCCCACCGCTGCTGGTGGGTGCCGTCCTCGGCCAGGCACTTGCCGTTCGAGGCCATGAGCTCGTCGCCGTCGGCGTACCACACCTGGCGGGAGTCGTTGTAGTTGCACGGGGTGAGAGCGACGTTGTAGCTGGTGTTGGTCAGGCACTTGCTGCCCTGGCCGATCAGGTAGCCGATGGCGCCGTCGTGGTTGATGTGCGGGGTCTCGGCGACGTCCCAGTTGTAGTACGGGCTGTTGTAGTTGCCCGAGTACAGGTCGTCGTGCACGTCACTGCCGGAGGCGTGGGAGGGGATGCGGAACTGCACCCCGCCGGCGATCGGCTGGCCGCGCTTCTCGGCGATGACCGGCTCGATCGAACCGCCGCCGCTGTAGGCGATCGGGAAGGCGCCGAAGTTGTGGCCCATGACGTAGTTCAGCGCGCTCTGGACACTGCCGACCATGTTCGGGCCCACGCTGCCGATGCGGGCGCCGACGGACTTCAGGGCCTGTCCGGCGCTCTTCAGGGTGGCGCGGACGCCCTTGCCGACGTAGGACTCGTCCAGCTTGTCGAGGCCGGAGAACGTCAGCATGGAGACGGTCGCGTCGAAGAAGGCGCCGCCGACGCTCTTCCAGTTGAGGTAGCCGTCGGTCAGGTACTGGAAGGCCAGCGCGCCGACGAAACCGCCGACGAAGGACGCGAACCGCACGCCCCACTTGCAGCCGACCGGACCGGTGAGCGAGCAGATCAGCGTGGAGCCGAGGATGGTGATGACCGCGTCAGCGGCGATCTCCACCGCCCGCGCCGACAGGTAGGACCACTTGGCCTCTGTCACCTTGTGCAGCTTGCCCGTGCAGTCGGTGACGGCCTCCTTCTTCTTGGCCGCCAGGATCGCCACCTGGTGCGTGGTGAGCTCGTACGAGGTGGCGGAGACCGTGCCCGTGGAGGAACCGGTGTCGAAGGCCGCGCTCTCGACGACGGGCCCGTTCGCCACCGGCCGTGCCTGCGAGCCGTAGGCGGCCTCGACCGCGTCGACCGTCCCCTCGCAGAGCTGCGTGACCGAGGTGGACGTCCTCCTGGCCGCGTCGGACACGCGACTGCCGATGGAGGCGTCGAGGAGGGTGGCGGCCAGGGCGGTGACGAGCACCGTGATGATCAGTGTGCGTATCGGCACCCGTTGTAGCGGACGCCCGGTGAACCAGGTCAGCACGAATGAGCTCCTTCTGGAGGCTGTGTCCGGATCGGGACGCGGCGATGTGTGCGGGTGCCGCCCGAGGAACCGCCCCTGCCGCGGCCGGCGCTCTGGGCCGCCGGACCGCCGGGTGGAGCGGAACACTTCTGATCCTGGGGTGCCCGACGTTGTTGCTCAATCCCCCTCCCGGGGGCGGCAACAACTCGGTGACCTGCAAGGACGTCACGGGACCGGTTGAGCCGGGACCGCGGTCACATCGTGGCGCGCAGGTGGCTGACCGTGACGAAGTGGTAGCCCTGGGCGGAGAGGGTGCGCAGGATCTGCGGCACTGCGGCCACCGACGTGGGGTGGATGTCGTGCATGAGGACGACGTCGTTGCGCTTCACCTTGGAGATGACCGACTGGGCGACCTTCGAGGCGTCCGGGTACTTCCAGTCCTCGGTGTCCAGGGTCCACAGCACGGGGGAGAGCCGGGTGGCGTGGCGGACGGTGCTGTCGACCGCGCCGTAGGGCGGGCGGAACAGGGTGGGGGCCTGCCCCGTGGCGGCCTTGATCGCGGCGCTGGTGCGGTTCAGCTGGTAGGCGACCTCCTCGGCGGTGAGCTTGGTGAGGTCGGGGTGGCTCCAGGAGTGGTTGCCGACCTCGCTGCCCGCGCGGGCCTCGGCGCGCACCAGCTCGGGGTGGGCGACGACGTTCTGGCCGACCGTGAAGAAGGTGGCCCGCGCGTCGTACTGGGCGAGATACGTCAGCAGGGTCCCGGTGTACGCGGCCGACGGGCCGTCGTCGAAGGTCAGGGCCACGCACTTGACCTGCTCGCAGTCGGTGTCGTCGTCGCCGGAGGCGGTGTGGGTGGGTACCGCGGGCGTGGGCGTGGCGGTCGCGCCGAGGTCGAGCGAGCCGGACGGGCTGACGCTCTGCTCCTGGGCGCGCTTGCCGAAGGCGGACAGCCAGGGCGTGACCGTGGCCCTGGGCAGGGTCACGACGTAGGAACCGGCGGCCCCGGCACCGACCGCGCCGGGATTGAAGGTCACCCGCAGTCCGCCGTCGGCGGTGAAGGCCATGTCGACGAGCTCGCCGGCCAGGGCCGACCGGTCGTCGAACGCCTGGGCCAGCGTGTCCGGGTCGGTGCCTTCACGTCCCTCCAGCCCGCTCTTCAACGCGGCGAGGAAGGCGTCTTGGGAGCCGCTGTCGACGAGGTCCAGCGCGGTGCGGGACACGCCCGCCCTGCCGTCGTACCAGTAGGTGCGCCGGCCCAGTCCGCTGCCCGCCCCGGCGCCGCCGAGGGTGGTGAGCCGGACGCCGAGGACGTCCCCGGAGGCGACCAGGAACTGGTGGCTGATGTTGAGCTCGCCGCCGAAGTCCGCGGAGCCGTTGTCGCACGACTCGCGGAAGATCGCCAGGCGCTCCTGGACGTCCTTCTTCATGGCGTCCGCCATCGCGGTCGCGCCGGGCACGTCCGGGTAGCTGGTCGCCCAGGCGCAGGAGGTGGACTCGCTGTTGTCGCTGACGATCTGCAGACCCTTGATCTTCGCGGGGTCGACGGTCCGTGCCGGGGAGGCGGTGGTGGACGCTCCGGGCCGTGCGGCGGCGGTCCCGCTCGCCGTCACCGAGGATCCGGACGAGCAGGCCGTCGTCATCGCGAGCGAGCCGAGCAGCAGGAGGGAGGGGAGCAGACGATGAGTGCGCATGGGACCAGAACCTGAGGTCGAAGGGGCTTTCCGAAACCCGATCGTGCAGGTCAGGGGCGTTTGTCAGCGACCCTCGACGTCACCCTGAACAAAAACCTCAGGGAAAAACCTCAGGGACACACCCGCCGGTACGGCGCGTCGGACACATAGGTCCGCCACTGCGCCTCGGTGAGGCCGCCGCCGAACCGCTCGCACAGGACGCGGACGACGTGGGCCGGGGCCACCGGGTGCTGTTGGAGCAGCACGTTCGGGCCGCTCGCGTAGAGGACCGAGTCGTCGTCGCCGAAGGCGAGGGCGTCGATCTCGTCGCCCGCGGTCGGCAGGTCGGTGCCGAGCTGCTGCTGCCCGGCGGTGTCCCACAGCCGCAGAGTGCCGGACCGGCCGCCGACGGCGAGAGTGGCGCCGCCGACGGAGAAGGCGAGCGCGTTCACCGCCTCGGCGTCGCCCTGGGCGGCGGTGTCGGAGGTGCCGGTCAGGATGCCCAGGCGGGTGCGCGGCTCGCCGTCCCACAGGGTGACGTGCCCGGTGCTGTCGCCGACGGCGAGCCGGGTGCCGTCGGGGCTGAAGGCCAGCGCGGTGATCTGCCGGCCGTCGGCCAGGGAGCGCCCGGTGACCCGGCCGGAGGGCAGCTTCACGTACTGGTCGGAGGAGTCGGCGAGCAGTCCGCCGTCGGGCCGCAGGGCGAGCGTGCCCGGATACAGGGCGCCCTTCGGGCCGGCGGTGCGGCGGTGGGTCGCGGTGTCCCACAGCTCGACCGTGCCGCCGCCGTTCGTGTCGCGCACGGCCAGCAGGGTCCGGCCGCCGGGACCGAGGGCGAGCCCGGAGACGGCACGGTCGGCCGCGCCGGACGTCTCGAACGACGTACGGACCCGGTGGGCGCCGACGTCCCAGACGGTGAAGCGCTGCCGCAGCGAGCCGTGCGCGGACACCGTGTCGGCGACGGCGAGCGCCTTGCCGTCCGGGCTGAAGGCCGGCTGCGGGACCCTGTCGTCGCCGGGCAGCGGACCGAGCGTGGCGTGCGCGAGGACCGCCCCGCCGCGCGTGGCGCGCAGGTCGAGACGGTAGGACCTGCCGGAACGAGTGACGGTGGCCAGGGCCGTGCCGTCCGGGCTGAGCGCGGTCGCGTCCGTCGGGGTGCTCCGCCAGGGCGCGTTCAGACGGTCGCTCAGGCTGTCCGTGTGGACGGTGGCGCCGTCGAGATAGCGCAGGGTCCTGCTGCCGCTGTCCGGGTCCCAGGCCAGCTCCCGCACCTCGGCCCCGGCCGTCGGGGTCCGGAAGACCAGCCCGCCGCCGTCCGCCATCTGCCATACGGCGACCTCCTGGCCGTCGGCCGTGGCCAGGAACTTCCCGTCCGGGGAGAGCGCGGCGTCGCTGAAGCCGGTGGCATCGCCGCTGGTGAAGTCGGCGACGGTACGTCCGGAGGAGACGTCCCAGACGGTGGCCGTGGTGCCGTGCACGGCGGCCAGCCGCCGGCCGTCCGCACTCAGCCGCAGCAGCCGGGAGCCGCCGTCCGCTCCCGAGCCGGTGCCGCACACCGTGCCGTCCGCCTTCTGCCAGGCACCCGGGAGCTGACTGTCGTGGACGGTGTCCCACACCTGCGGTGCGCCCGACGCCGGGCACAGGGCGAGGAGCCGGCCCCCTGGACCGACCGTGACGTCGGTCAGGGCGTCCGGCACGCTCCTGCCGAACAGGACCTTGCCGTCGCCGGTGCGGCGCACCCGTACCGGGCCCGGCCCGTCCAGGGGGCCGGTGACGTAGGCGCTGCCGTCGTCCGCCGCCGCCCAGTAGGCCGTCTCGGCCAGGTCGGCGGCGGACTGTCCGGCGGTGAGGTTCCACAGGGTGTCGCCGCCCTCGCCGGTGATGACGAGGAAGCGGGCGTCGGGGCCCGTCTCCGAGGCCTCCGTGCCGCCGGGCAGGCGGTAGGTGGCGGTGACCCGGTGGTCGGCCACGTTCCGCACGGTGACCTCCTCGCCGGTGACGGTGACGAGGGTGCGGCCCTGGCCGGTGAGGAAACGGCGGGCGTTGTCACCGGTCCGCGGATCGGTGTAGGCGTCCCGTTCCGGCCGGGCCAGGGACTCCAGCAGGGCCGAGCGGGACTCCGTCAGTGGGGCCAGGCGCCACGCGGCGACGGAGAGCAGCGCGGCCGTACGGGGGTCCGTGGACCGCAGGCTCTCGGACACGGTGGCCAGGCGCCGGGCGGCCGCCTTCGCCGCCTCCTCCTCACTCACCTGGTTCCGCTGCCAGGCCAGCAGCCCCGCGGCCAGCGCCAGCACCAGAAACGCGGCGAGTCCCACGGTGAGGTTCCGGGTACGCCGGGCGGCTTGCACCCCGGCCACCTGCTCGGCGTCGCGCGCACCCCGGGAGGCGACGAGGAAGGCGCGTTCCGGCGGGGCCAGGTCGTCGTGGGGGTGCGGCCGCGACGGAGGTTCTTGCTGCGGTTGCCGCCGGGACCCGGACCGCAGCGAGGACCGGGACCACGGGCCGCGGGGGGACTGCGGTCCGGGCCCGGGCCCCCCGCCGAAGAACTCCTCTGCCTGGGCCAGCCGGGTGCCCCGGTACAGCGCGCCCGCGTCCCGGTCCAGTTCCTCCCAGGCGCGGGCCGACTCCCCGAGGTGCCGATGGGCGCGCAGCCGCTCGCGGTTCTCCTCGATCCAGCCGGCCAGCCGGGGCCAGCCGGTGATCAGGACCTCGTGGGCGAGTTCGACGGTGTCGCCGTCGAGGGTGACCAGGCGGGCGGCGGCGAGGCGTTCCAGGACGTCCCCCGCGCCGGGCTCCAGCTCGGACCGGGACGCCGGGCGGCGGGTGTCGGCGGCGCCGTCGCCGGGTGCGATGAGCCGCAGCAGGATGCGGCGGGCGCTGCGGGCCTGCTCCGGGGTGAGGTCGCCGTAGACCTGTTCGGCGCTGGTGGCGATCGCTCCGCGCACTCCGCCCGTCTCCTCGTACGCGGCCAGCGTGAGGGTACGGCCGCGGCGCCGGCGCCAGGTCTCAAGGAGGGCGTGCGAGAGCATCGGCAGGGCGCCGGGCTGCTCGGCGACCTCGTCGATGACGCGGGCGGTCAGCACCCGCTCCACGTTCAGGCCGGCGGCGCTCGCGGGACCGGTGATCGCTTCCCGCAGCTCGTCCCGGCTCATCGGCCCGACCAGCAGGTTCGCGCCGCTGACCGCCTCGGCCAGACCCTGGTGGGCGGCGCAGTGGCCGTAGAAGTCACCGCGTACGGCGATGGCCACGCGCAGTCGGCCGGCCCGGTCGCGGGCGCGCAGCAGCAGGTCCAGGAAGCGGTCGCGTTCCTCGCGGTCGTGGCAGAGGGTGAACACCTCCTCGAACTGGTCGACGATCACCCAGGTGTCCAGCTCGCCGTCCCGCGCGGTGAGCGCGCTCTCGTGCGTGTGGGCGGGGCGTTCGCCGGGTGTGAGGACACGGATCACCGCCGGGCGGTCGCCGCCTTCGCTCTGTCCCAGCGCCGGGATCAGGCCTGCCCGCAGCAGGGACGACTTGCCGCTGCCGGAGGCGCCGAACACGGCCGCGAACCGGTGCGCGCGGACCAGCCCCAGCAGCTCGCCGACCTGCTTGTCCCGGCCGAAGAACAGGTCGCTGTCCCCCGGCTCGAAACGGGCCAGACCCCGGTAGGGCGCCCGTTCCTCGGCGGACGGTGTCCGGACTTCCGCGTCCGCCTCCCGCCAGCGCTCCTCCCACTCCTTCGGGTCGGCGCCGAGCGCCTGCGCGTACGCCCGCACCAGCGGGAGCGAGGGCAACTGGTCGCCGGCGGCAGCCTGGGAGAGCGCGGTCGTGGAGTAGCCCGCCTTCTCGGCCATCTCCCGGTACGGCGGTTTCCCGGCCTTCTCGCGCAGCAGGCGCAGGTCGTGGGCCAGCCGCTGCACGGGTCCGGCCTCGGGGTCCACCGGCTTCTCACGTCGTCCCACCGGGCGTACCTCTCGAACCTCACCGACCATCGAACGGACGCCCAACGTACGTTTCTCCTGCTTTCCGAGGCAATTCCAGCCCATTTGTCGGACATCGAGGTGGCCCCCACCCCGGGTGGGGGGGCCCGCGAAGCCGGGGGGAGCGCCCCCGGCGGGTAGCGGTGTGGTCGGTGGCGGGGGTGGGGTTTGCGGGGGGGTGGGACAGGGGGGCCCCGGG
>NZ_JBIAKA010000013.1:241055-284009 GCF_042872225.1 Streptomyces sp. NPDC005374
CCCCACCCTACCCCCGCCCCCCCATTGCTCTTTTTTGGCTCGTTCGCTGGCCACCCCCCCCCTTTTTGGGCCACTCGGGGGCCCCCCCCCCGGGGGGGGGGGGCCACCTCGATGCCGGGGTCAGCGCACCGTGCGGTACGCGTTGTGGACGGTGCCGGTGTAGGTGTTGCCGTCGGTGTCGGACAGGGAGGCCCGGAGGGTGACCGTGCCGGCCTTCTTCGGGTGGGTGAGGGTCAGGTACCGCTTGCCGGTGCGGTCGGTGTGCACGGCCGCGGACCTGAAGGTGTGCCCGCCGTCGTACGACACGCTCACGGTCAGCGACTTCAGGTGCCCCTTGGCCGCGGCCGGACCCTGGAGGGTGAGCGGCACGGTGAGGCGGGCGCCCGACTTGGCGGTGGCGGTCAGGCTCAGCTTCGGGTGGAAGCGGACCACGGAGAGCGGGAAGTGCACGGCCGTGGTCCCGCCCGCGTCGGCGGAGGTGAAGGTCCACACCGCGTCGACCCGGTCGCTGACCTTGACGTCCGCACCGCGGTCCGCGCTGATGGACAGCCGGTAGCGGGTCTTCTGGGCGAGCAGGCGGCCGTACGTGATCGGGCAGGTGTCCTCCGTGGAGGAACCGATGACCCGGGAGCCGGTGGTCAGCCGGGTGGTGATCTCGGTCCTGGGGAAGTAGCCGAAGTTCCCCGCGCCGTCCGCGAACATCGGCACGCACACGTTGTAGTAGCCGCCGGACCGCACGGCCCCGATGCTCGCCCCGACAGCCGGTCCGGCGACGCCGCCGCCGAACGCGACCCGGTAGGCCCGGTTCGGTGCGAAGCGGCGCGCGGTGAGCGCGGAGACCGCGTCCTCGTTGTGCATGCCGTTGGCGATCCGGGCACCCAGGGACCAGTTCAGACCGCGGTCGGCGCTCAGGTACTGCACGAGCGAGGCGGTCGGCGCCGCACGCAGCACGCCCGTCACCCCGAGGGAGGCCCGGCCGAGCTGCGGCCAGCCCGCGTAGGACCAGTCCGCCTGGGGAGCGGTCTCGGCCCGGGACAGCGCGGTGGCGACCGAGGCGGTCACCTTGGCCATGCCCTTCGTGGAGGCGAACGTGCGGGTCAGACCGTTGAGGTAGCCGCCCTTACGGGTGCTGACCAGGTCGTACACCGGCGAGGTGGCCGTGCGCTGCCACATCCCGCCGAGCTGGGTGACGAAGGAACCGGCCAGCGCACCGGAGCCGATCTGACCGAGGTAGGTGGTGCTGTCGACGGTGGTTCCGCCGACGTAGTCGTAGGCCGACTTGGCGCCACGGGCCGCGAAGAGGACCTGCGCGTCGCGCAGCTTCGCCCTGCGGTCGGGGGCGGTGACCTTCACCGGCTTGGTCCTGCGCCCGTCGAGGGCGAGCGAGGTGTCATGGTCGAGCACCAGGCGCGGCGCCACCATCAGGGCCTCGCGTCCCGTGTCGTCGATGCTCTGGGCGTCGATCACGTAGTGCCCCTTGGGCAACCGCACGGTGGCCGTGCCGCCGGGGTGGTTCCTGCCGTCGTCGAAGGGCGTGTACTGCCTGCCGGTGTCCAGGTTCGCCACGGTGAGACTGGGAGCGTCGTCGCGCTTGCCGTCGCGGCGGGTGACCGTCAGCTTCAGCTTGTACGACTCTCCCGCCCGGACGACGCCCAGTGCGGTGCGCGTGCTCTGCCCGCCGCCGCTCGCGGTGACCGCGCCCGAGTAGGCACCGTCGGCGCTGCCGAGGCGGGGATCGGCGGTGGCCGTGGCCTGGGCGGTGCCGCCGGCCGGGACGGTGAGCCGGGCCGGGGAGACGGTGAACATGCCCGTGGGCGCGCTCTTGCCGTCGGGGCCGGCGCCGGCGGTGGTCAGGTCGAGGGTGACGGGCCGGGTGCCCGCGTTGCGGTAGGTGAGCGTGCGGTTCACCGGCTTGTCGTCGGTGTGCGGCCAGGCGGCCGTGCCGAGGTCGACGGAGGACGGCTCGGTGGTGACCCCGGTGCCGGTCGCCCGGGTCAGGTCGACGCGGCCCGCGCCGGTCTCGTAGGCGGTGGTGCCGGTCAGCGGCTTCGCGGAGGCCGTCAGCGCGGCCTTGACGCGGTCGCCGGTCCAGTCGGGGTGCTCCTGGGCGAGGATCGCGGCGGCGCCCGCGGTGTGCGGGGTGGCCATGGAGGTGCCCGACATCGTCACGTAGCCGGGTGCGACCTCCTCGCCGAGGGCGCCGTGGACGGCCTCCGCGGCGACGGTGTCGACGCCGGGCGCGGCGATGTCCGGCTTCAGCGTGCCGTCCGCGGTCGGGCCGCGGCTGGAGAAGGAGGCGAGCTCGTCGTTGCCGTCCACCGCGGCGACGGTCAGGGCGGAGGCGGCCGAGCCCGGGGAGTCGACGGTCGTGTCGGACGGTCCCTCGTTGCCCGCGGCGATCACGAAGAGGGCGTGCGAGGAGGCCGACAGATCGTTCACGGCCTTCTCCATCGGGTCCGTCCCGGTGGTGTCGGTGGAGCCCAGGCTCATGCTGACGACCTTGGCGCCCTGGGCCACGGCCCACTGCATCCCGGCGATGATCGCCGAGTCGTCTCCGGCGCCGGTGTCGTCGAGCACCTTGCCGACGAGGAGCCGCGCGCCCGGCGCCACCCCCATGTACTTGCCGTCGCTCTCCGCTCCCGAGCCGACGACGGTGGAGGCGACATGGGTGCCGTGTCCCACCTTGTCGTCGGTGGAACCGGAGCCGGAGAAGTCCTTCGCCTTGAGGATCCGGTCCTTGAGGTCCGGGTGGGTGGCGTCGACCCCGGTGTCCAGGACGGCGACCTTCACGCCCTTGCCGTCGTAACCGGCCTTCCAGGCGGAGGGGGCACCGATCTGAGCGACCCCGCCCTTGGGATCGGGGGCACCGGCGGCGGGAGCACCGGCTGCGGTCTCCGCGGTCGTACGGACCTGCCCGTCCAGCCAGACGTGGTCGATGCCGGGTGCGGTCGTCACGGTGCTGCCCCGGTCCGCGGGCTCGGTCAGGGCCTGCCACACCTTGGCGGTGTCCGGCTTGTCGGCGGTGACCGCCTCGCCGTGGACGGCGGGCAGATCCAGCACCGGGTCGGTGTCGGCCGCAAGGGTGCTCCGGGCGGCGGCCCGGGTCCCGGCGCTGCCCTTGTAGGCGACGATCAGCGGCAGCTGCTCGCGGTGGGCGTCGTCGTACTTGTCCTTGACCAGTTCCGTGACGTCGAAGAGCCGTCGGTCCAGCTTCCCGCGGGCCAGCAGCCGGACCGCGTCCCGGGGGATGACGTAGGTGTGGCCGTTGAAGCTCTGCACCGAGTAGCCGATGCCGCCGCGGCCCCTGCCCGGCCGGACGCCGGTGAGCCGGCCCTGGCTGTCGACGCCGACGGTGTCACCGGTCAGCAGCGTCACCTGGGCGGTGGCCCGGAGCGAACTGCCCGGTGCCGCGGCGGACGCGTCGGCCGCGGCGGGGGTGACGGCGGCGCCGGCGGTGAGCCCGGCGACGGCCAGCAGCGCGGGTATCCCGTACGCGGCACTTCTGCCGGTCCGGCTGTGCTTGTTCAGCAAGGTGAGGTCTCGCTTCCCCGTGGGTCGGTGGATGGTTCCCGGGCACGTCGACGAGGGGGATTGCCGACGGCCGGAACCGAGTCTCGGGCCGCGGGGAATTGGTCAGTAGCCCGTCACGGGCACTGAAAAATGAGAAAGAGACGCGGACGTCGTCAGAGAAGCGCGACCTTCGTGAAGTGGCCCGCCGCCCGGAGTTCCGTCTCGATGCGGCCCGCCGTCAGGCGCAGTTCGGGGAGGAGTTCGCCGAGGCATTCCCCGGGCGTGCGGCCCGCCGCGTGCAGGGCCACGTTCACGGCGGCGACCACCCGGCCCGTACGGTCGCGCAGGGGGACGGCGAGGGTGCGCAGGCCGTCCTCCCACTCCTCGTCGAGCAGGGCGTACGCCTCGGTGTCCGACAGCAGGACCCGGCCCAGGGAGGTCGCCGCGGCCGGCAGCCGGGTGCCCACCCTGATGTCCACGCTCATGATCCGCGGGGACATCGCCCGTGCCGTGTACTGGATCTCCGCGGTCGGCCCCGAGGACACCAGGACCGCCAGTGCCGTCGACTCGCCCACCCGCGCCGACAGGTCGGCCAGGTGCGGTGTCGCGATGCGGGGGAGGGAGGTGCGGGAGAGGGGCGGGAAGCCCAGGGACAGCACCCTCGGGGTCAGGGTGAAGGTCCGGGACTCCGGGTGCTGGCGGACCAGGCCCAGGTGTTCGTAGGTGATCAGGGCCCGGCGGGCCGTCGCCCGCGCCAGTCCCGTCGCCCGCGCCACGTCCGTCAGGGTCAGCGCGGCCCGGCCCTCCCCGAACGCCGTCAGGACGGTGAGGCCCCGCGCGAGGGACTCGATGAAGTCCCGGCCCAGTTCGCTCTTGGACGCGCCGATCCAGGAGGCGAGGTTCGCGGGGGGCGGCCCCGGGTCCGGCTCCGGGGCGGACGCCAGCTCGCGTTCCATCTCCGCCACCGTCGCCCGCAGCCGGGGCAGCAGGGTGTCGCGCAGATCCGTCGCGGTGTGCCGGCTGGTGTGGCTCACGACGTTCGCCACACAGGCGATCCGGCCGGTGCGCGGATCCCGTACGGGCACCGAGACCGCGACAAGGCCCGGCTCGATCAACTGGTCGTCCAGCGCCCAGCCGTCCCGTCCCGCCCGCTCCGCCTGCCGCTCGAACTCCGCGTCCGGGGAAGGGAGTTCCCGATGCGGTACGGCCGGAAAGCCCCGGTCCTGAGGGTCCGCCGCCCGGCGCTCGCGCCAGACCCGCCAGTCCCCGTCGGTCCACTCGGACGCGAACAGGGGCCCCGGCGCGGTGCGTTCGGCGGGGAGCAGGTCGCCGATGCGGAAGCTGAGGGACATCGCGCGGCGGCGGGTGGCCTGGTGGATGAAGCGGATGCCGTCCCGGTCGGCGACCGCCAGCGACACCGACTCGTCCAGCTCGTCGGCGAGCGCGTCGGCCCGCCCGGACAGCAGCGCCGGCAGCCGCAGGGCGGCGAGATAGGCGTTGCCGAGTTCCATGAGCCGGGGGGTCGTCACCGCGTCCCGGCCGTCGAGACGGACGTATCCCATGCGTGCCAGCGTCGAGGTGATGCGGTCGACGGTGGAACGCGCCAGGCCCGTCGCCCGCTCGAGGCCGCTCGGGCTCAGCGTCCCGCCCGCCTCGGTCAGCTCCCGCAGCACCCTGACCCCCCGGATCAGCGGGGCGACCGCCTCGTCGGGCACGACGGGCTCGGGCACCACCGGGGAGGTGGTCGTATCAGCGGGCATCGGTTCTCCGGTACGGCGGTCTGGGCACGCCTACGGTAGTCCGAGCCGTGGCCCCGGCCCGCCCGGCCGCCTCAGTCCGGGTCACCAGGACCCGGTTCCCGCGGCTAACCCCGTGTGACCGAGACCCGGTAGTTCCCCTCCGTGTCCGCCCCCGTCACCCGCACCAGGATCCCCCTGACCGGATCCCGGAACTCCTCCCCGGCCGTGAACGGCGCGTCCGAGAGTTCCGCGTGGACGTTGGGGCTGCGCGTGCAGCCGCCGCTGTCGCGCTGCGAGTCGTACACCCGTACCGGCCCCTGCCCGGTGTCCACGCCCGCGTCGACCTTGTAGACGAGGACCCCGGGCCGGCACACCGTCTCGTCGTTGCCCTCGCGGGTGCGCAGTTCGACGGCGTAGCCGGTGCGGTTGCCGAGCGGGACGAAGAGGAGCTTCGTGCCGGGGCCGGACCGGGCCAGCGGGGTCAGCGTGTACTCCGAGGTCCCGCGCTCCGTCACGCAGTCGACCTGCGTCGCGTCCAGCCAGCCCAGCTTCCACTTGTGCCAGCCGAGCAGGTCGTTGTCGGCGCCCCAGTCCTCGCTCATGATGTCCCAGTGGCCCACCGCGCCCCCGCCCGCCTGGGTGTAGAGGTCGGGCAGGCCGAAGACGTGGCCGTTCTCGTGGGGCAGGACCCGGTAGCCGGTCCGCGGGTAGGAGCCGGAGCCGTCGTCCTGGCGGGAGTAGACGAACGAGGTGTTGGCGACGGGCACGCCGTCGGCGACGGGGGCGTCGGTGTTGCCGGCGAAGGTCACCGACAGGACGGTGTCGAGGGCGGACGGACCGGCGTTCGGGGTGATCAGCACGTTCAGGAAGTCGTAGGACCGGAAGTCCACCTGGGGGTCGGCGGTGGCCACGATGTCCTGCACCAGGCGGCGGTAGCCCGGGTCGAAGGGGGCGCCGCGCTCTATGCCGTAGGACCTGAAGGACCTCGGCATGCGCAGCCAGTCGGTGATCGGGGTCTCGGGGCGGTAGTCGAGACGGCCGTAGGAACTCGTGCGGAACCAGTCCTGGGTCTGCGGGAAGAACTCGTGGAAGCGGTCCAGCGCGCTGCCGGAGCCGGGTGCGTCGGAGAAGTCGACCATCAGGGTCAGGGCGTGGACGGTGCCGGTGGAGCGGGAGTAGCCGCCGGGTGTGGGCAGGCCCTCGGACATCTGGACGGTCGGGCCGCCGCGGATCAGACAGGCGCCGTGGCCGTCGGAGCGGGCCAGGGCGACCGGGCCGGCCGCGGTCGGGGTTCCCGTGACGAGGTGTCCGGTGCCGGCGGAGGTGCTGAGGGCGAGGGTCAGAGCCGTCACGGACGCGAGGGCGGCCACGCGGCGCGGGCGTATGCGACGGCTGGTCCACGGCATGCGGGCACCCTTCGGAGCGCGGCAGCCGCTGGTCGGAAGGGCTGCACCTTTTCGATCACCCTCTGCCGGGGGCGGGGTGGACGCGCGCTGGAGGAGACCGAACGTGGGTACCGCAAACCATGTGACTCAGGTCACATCACCTTTTCTCCTCAACCCGAAATAACCGGGGAGCGTCTCCCCGTTTAGACCAGTGTCCGAGCGAAACGGGGAACGAATCCCCGGATCACCCGTCAACCGAGGAGCACACCGTGCAGACCGCCCTCCCTGTGCAGCGAAAGGCCCCCCGCGCCGACGCCCTGCGCAACCGGGAGCGGATCGCCACCGCCGCCCGTGAGATGTTCACCGAGTTCGGCCCCGACGTGCCGCTCGACGACATCGCCCGCCGGGCCGGCGTCGGCAACGCCACGGTGTACCGCAACTTCCCCGACCGCGAGGCGCTCGTCCGCGAGGTCGTCTGCTCCGTCCTGGACCGGACGTCCGAAGCGGCCGAGCTGGCACTCGCGGAGACCGGGGACGCCTTCGGTGCCCTGGAGCGCTTCGTGCACACCTCCGCCGACGAGCGGGTCAGCGCGCTGTGCCCGATGCTCCAGAGCACCTTCGACCAGTACCACCCCGATCTCGTGGCCTCACGCGAACGGATCGAGCAGCTCGTCGAGCAGCTCATGGACCGGGCAAGGACGGCCGGTCAGCTCCGTGCGGACGTGAGCGTCGGCGACCTGATGGTCGTGGTGTCGCAGTTGTCCCGGCCCCCGGCCGGCACCGGCTGCCTCACCCTCGACGGGTTCGTGCACCGCCACCTTCAGCTGTTCCTGGACGGACTGCGGGCCCCGGCCCCGTCCGTGCTGCCGGGCGCGGCGCTGACCTTGGAGGACCTCCGCCAGGCCTGACCGATGAGTTCAGAGCGTCAGAGCAGTCTCTAGTCACGTCTTTCACCAGCCGTCACCGATGACGGACTGTCCCCGTTCCACGCACTTTTCCGTTCCGAAGTCCCGAAGTGGGTATCCCCATGTCTGAAACAGCCGCAAAGGCTACCGGCGCACCGGCCGTGTCCGGTGACGCCAACCGCTGGAAGGCGCTCATCTTCATCGCGCTCGCCCAGCTGATGGTCGTCCTCGACGCCACCATCGTGAACATCGCGCTCCCGTCCGCCCAGACCGACCTCGGCATCTCCGACGGCAACCGGCAGTGGGTCGTCACGGCCTACGCCCTCGCCTTCGGCGGTCTCCTGCTCTTCGGCGGCCGCATAGCCGACCTGTGGGGCCGCAAGAACGCCTTCGTCGTCGGCCTGATCGGCTTCGCCGGCGCCTCCGCGCTCGGCGGCGCGGCCACCAACGAGGCGATGATGTTCGGCGCCCGCGCCCTCCAGGGCGCCTTCGGTGCCCTCCTCGCGCCCGCCGCGCTCTCCCTGCTCGCCGTGATGTTCACGGACGCCAAGGAGCGCGCCAAGGCGTTCGGCATCTACGGCGCGATCGCCGGTGGCGGCGGCGCCGTCGGCTTCATCCTCGGTGGCGTGCTGACCGAGTACATGGACTGGCGCTGGACCTTCTTCGTGAACATCCCGTTCGCGATCGTCGCCGCGCTCGGCGCGTACTTCGTCATCCGTGAGCCGGAGGGCGGCCGCAACCGCAACCCGCTCGACATCCCCGGCGTCCTGCTCTCCACCCTCGGCCTGGTCGCGCTGGTCTACGGCTTCACCCGCGCCGAGTCCAACGGCTGGGGCGACTCCACGACGGTCGGCATGTTCGTCGCCTCGGCGGTCCTGCTCGTCGCCTTCGTCATCACCGAGGCCAGGGTCAAGGCCCCGCTGCTGCCGCTGCGCGTGGTCACCGACCGCAACCGCGGCGGGATCTACCTCTCGCTCGGCATCGCGATCATCGCGATGTTCGGCACCTTCCTGTTCCTCACCTACTACCTGCAGATCGTGAAGGGCTTCACGCCGATCAAGACCGGCTTCGCCTTCATGCCGATGATCGTCGGCATGATGGTCGGCTCGACCCAGATCGGCACCCGCCTGATGACCCGCCTGCCGGCCCGTCTGCTGATGGGCCCCGGCTTCCTGGTCGCCGCGGTCGGCATGCTGCTGATGACGCAGCTGGAGATCGGCTCGTCGTACGCCTCGACGATCCTGCCCGCCATGCTGCTGCTCGGTCTCGGCATGGGTACGGCGTTCATGCCGGCCATGTCCCTGGCCACCCTGGGCGTCGAGCCCCGGGACGCCGGTGTCGCCTCCGCGATGGTCAACACCTCGCAGCAGGTGGGCGGCGCGATCGGTACGGCCCTGCTGAACACGATCGCCGCGTCGGCCACGACCTCGTACATCAAGGACCACATCGGCTCCGCGACCTCCAAGTCGCAGCAGCAGCTGGTGGCCCTGGAGGGCCAGGTGCACGGCTACACCAACGCGATCTGGTTCGCCGTCGGCATGCTGGTGCTGGCCTCGGTCATCGTCTCGGTCCTCGTCAACGCCGGCCGCCCGGACACGACCACCGTGACCGGATCCGGGGAGGGCGCCGAGCAGGAGCTGGCGATCCCGGTCGTCGCCCACTGACGGCGACCGCCCCGCCGGTACCCCTTCGGGAACCGCGTACGTACGGGGACGGGGACGCTCCGTACGTACGCCACCGGGACCTGGCCCGGCCTCGCTGAGTGAACGGCTCAGCGGAGCCAGGGCAGGTCCGCACCCGCTTCGTTCGGCTGGAGTCCCTCGGCGACGATCTGCATGATCTCGCCGAGGGACTTCTGCTGTTCCGGGGACAACCGGTCGAAGACGGCGTTGCGCACGGCCCTCACATGGCCCGGCGCGGCGCCCCGCAGCATTTCCAGGCCCGGATCCGTGAGCACCGCGAACTGGCCGCGCCTGTCGTCCGTGCAGTCCTCCCGCCGCACCCAGCCGTTGCGCTCCAGACGGGCGATGGCGTGCGAGAGCCGGGACCGGGTGATCTTCGCCTTCATGGCCAGCTCGGTCATCCGCAGCCGCCGTTGCGGGGCGTCGGCGAGCGCGACGAGCAGCCCGTAGTAGATGTGCGGCATGCCGGCGTCCCGTTGGAGCTGGCGGTCGAGGTGATCCTCGAGGAGGGTCGTGGCGTGCACGTAGAAGCGCCAGACGCGCTGCTCTTCGTCGTCGAGCCACTGCGGCTCTTCATCGGGGACGGGGACGGATGCCGTGTTCATGTACTCCACTCTACGAGCTCTCTCCTTGAAGCTTAAACAAATGAGGCGTACAGTCGGATCAGAAAGCTTTAAATTTGAAACACTGTGCCGCATCGTACGTACCGCACGTACCGCAAGTACTGGAGGAGTCCCCGCAATGTCCGTCGACACGCAGGAGCGCATGCCCGCCCTCTACCTGAGCCACGGCGCCCCGCCGCTCGCCGACGACCCGATCTGGCCCGGTGAGCTCGCCGCCTGGTCCGCGGACCTGCCCCGCCCCAAGGCCATCCTCATGGTCTCCGCCCACTGGGAGGAGGCCCCCCTCGCCCTCGGCGCGGTACAGCCCGTCCCGCTGGTCTACGACTTCTGGGGCTTCCCCGAGCACTACTACAAGGTGACGTACGACGCTCCCGGCGCTCCCGAACTCGCCGAGTCCGTGCGCAAGCTGCTGCGCGCCCCCGGCATCCCCGTGCAGGACGTCCCCGACCGCGGACTGGACCACGGTGCCTACGTCCCCCTGGTCGAGATGTTCCCCGAGGCCGACATCCCGGTCCTCCAGGTCTCCATGCCGACCCTCGACCCGGTCCGGCTCATGGAGATCGGCCGCAAACTCGCCCCCCTGCGCGACGAGGGCGTCCTGATCGTCGGCTCCGGCTTCTTCACCCACAACCTCGCCGCCCTGCGCCACACCGGCCCCGGAGTGCCCACCTGGTCCTCGGAGTTCGACGACTGGGGCCGCCGGGCCCTGGAGGCGCGCGATGTGGACTCCCTCCTCGACTTCCTGCACAAGGCCCCCGCCGGGCGCTACGCCCACCCGCGCACCGAGCACTTCGCGCCCCTCTTCGTCACCATGGGCGCGGCCGACGTGACCGGTGAGCTGGACGCGCAGAAGTCCGTCATCGACGGGTTCTGGCTGGGGATGGCGAAGCGGTCGGTGCAGTTCGGCTGAGCCTTTCCGGCTGTCCGTGGCTTTCCGTGGCTTTTCGTACGGGCGGGCCTACAGGTCCTTCTCGTACCAGGCCACGTCCCAGTAGCGGCCGAACTTCCGGCCCACTTCCCCGTACGTGCCGACATGCCGGAACCCGAAGCGTTCATGCAGCCGCGTGGACGCTTCGTTGGGCTGGGCGATGCCCGCGTAGGCGCGATGCAGGTCCTCCCCGGAGAGCGCCGCGAACAGCGCTTCGTAGAGCAGCGTGCCGACCCCGCGGCCGCCCGCGTGCGGGGCGAGGTAGGCGGAGACCTCCACCGAGGTCACGTACGCGGGTTTGGCGCGGAACGGGCTGGACGTGGCGTAACCGAGGATCTCCTGTGAGGTTCCTGTCGGGTCCGCGGCCGTGGCAACCATCAGCCGGTACGGGCCGTCTTCAGGGTGGGAGAGCAGCCAGGGGCGGCGCTCCTCGGGAGTGAGGACGACGGTGTCGAATGTGATGGCAGTCTCACGTACATAGTGGTTGTAGATGTCGGTGAGGGCGACGAGGTCAGCCTCGACTCCCGGTCTGACCTGCACCTCTGTACGTTCCGACGGCATCGGACCCCCTCTTGTGGCGGCACAGGGTACTGCAAGATCAGAAAAATAGGGGGATGCGCCGGGAATTCTGTCCGGTTTCCAGTCGTTGTTTCCAACGGATGCAGGGCACCCGAGGAGAGTCCGGAAGCAACCGGAGACGGGGACCGGCGTCCGAAGCACCACCCGCTGACCGCACACCATCGCAAGGGAGCACGCATGGCAACCCGTGCCGTCGCCCGTCGTAAGTCCGCCACCGGCGGGTCTACCGACGCGGCACGCAGTGTTCGCGTCCATGGCGGCGAGATCGCCGACCGCGACCTGGTCGGCATGTACCTCGACGAGATCGCGCGTACGCCGCTGCTCGACGCCGCCAAGGAAGTCGAGCTGTCCCAGATCATCGAGGCGGGTGTGTTCGCCCGCCAGGTCCTCGACGGGTTCGAGGAAGCCAAGGCCGACGCCAGCCGCGAAGAGCTGGAGGCCCTGGTGGAGGAGAGTGAGCGCGCCAAGGACGTGTTCATCCGCTCCAACCTCCGCCTGGTCGTCGCCGTGGCCCGCCGGTACCCCCGCAGCGGCCTGCCGCTCCTCGACCTGATCCAGGAGGGGAACGCCGGCCTGGTGCGCGCGGTCGAGAAGTTCGACTACCGCAAGGGCTTCAAGTTCTCGACGTACGCGACCTGGTGGATCCGTCAGGCCATCACCCGCTCCATCGCCGACCAGTCCCGCACCATCCGGCTGCCCGTCCACCTCGTGGAGGAGCTGGGCCGCATCCGCCGCGTGCAGCGCGAGTTCAACCGCGAGCACGGCCGCGACCCCGAGCCCGCGGAGATCGCCGCCGAGCTCGAGTCCAACGCGGCGCGCGTGACGGACGTCCTGGACTGGGCCCGCGACCCGGTCTCCCTGAACATGTCGATCGACGACGACGGCGACACGCAGTTCGGCGACCTCCTCGAGGACACGTCGGCGGTCTCGCCCGAGCAGTCCGTCCTGACCCTGCTGCGCAGCGAGGAACTGGACGACCTGATCGGACGGCTCGACCAGCGCACGGCCTCCATCATCAAGATGCGGTACGGCATCGACGACGGCCGCGAGCGCACGCTGACCGAGGTCGGCAAGGAGCACGGCCTCACCCGCGAGCGGATCCGGCAGATCGAGAAGCACGCCCTGATGGAGCTGAAGAAGCTGGCGCGCGACACCGGGTTCGACGCGGCGGCGTGAGCCCGTGCCCCGCGTACGCCGGGTGGCGAAAGACAGCGCAAACATGGCTGTAGGAGGCCGCTTTAACCCGCCGGACTCTGGGCACAAGACTTCAGGGTCCAGATGTTCGGGTCCCGGCCCCGCCTGAACCAAGTCCCGACGCAACCCCCCCCGCGCCGGGACTCTCCCCGAGCCGGACTTCGGCGCCCCACCCCCCCCTGGGCGCCGGGGTCCGGCTCCACCCGTACAGGACCGCACAGCGGAACGGCAGGTCACCCCGTACCTGAACCACGGGGTGCCCTGCCGGACCCCAGATTCTGTCACACGCCCACAACCCCCACGGCTCCCTTCAGGGCCGCGGGGAACGGCGCGACCAGCCCCCACCGGCCGACAGCCGCCCAACTCCCTTGAGGGGCGCGGGGAACGGCGCGACCAGCCCCCACCGGCCGCCAGCCGCCCAACTCCCTTGAGGGGCGCGGGGAACTGCGCAACAACCCCCCACCGGCCGTCAGCCGCCCAACTCCCTTGAGGGGCGCGGGGAACGGCGCAACAACCCCCCACCGGCCGTCAGCCGTCCAACTCCCTTGAGGGGCGCGGGGAACGGCGCAACACCCCCCCCACCGGCCGTCAGCCGTCCAACTCCCTTGAGGGGCGCGGGGAACGGCGCAACAACCCCCCACCGGCCGGCAGCCGCCGAACCCCCCGGCCCGGCACAACCTCACGCGCCCGGCTCAACCGCCCCCGCGGACGCGGACCGCAGCAACCGCCCCCCCAACTCCCGCACAGCCGCCACAAGCGCCGCAGGCTCCCGCACGGTGAACTCCACCCCCGTCATGGCCAACCGCACCGCCATCCACTCCACCGCGTCCCCCACAGTCGCCCGCAACCGGCACCGCCCCTCCCCGAGAGACTCCGGCACCCCCATCCACGCCGGCACCCGCGCACCCACCACCGTCGCATCGGCCTCGAACGTCACGACGACCTCGTACGTCTCCTGCCGCCGGTACATGGACTGCCGCAGATACTCCGCCGCACTCCCCGTCGGCAGCTCCCGCGGAGCGAACCGTGCCCCGGTGGCGAAGGGGTCGTTCACCCGGTCGACCCGGAAGGTCCGCCAGTCGCCGCGATCGAGGTCGTAGGCGACGAGGTACCACCGCTGCCCGGTGGAGACCAGACGGTACGGCTCCACGACGCGTCGCGACTCGGCGCCGTCGCGCGCCCGGTAGCCGAACCGGAGCCGCTCGTGCCCGGCCACCGTGGACGCCATCACCGTCAGCGTCTCCGTCGCGATGCTCGCCCCGTCCCCACTGAGCAGCGGAGTCGTCGCGGCCTGGAGGGTGGACACCCGGTGCCGCAGCCGGGAGGGCAGGACCTGCTCCAGTTTCGCCAGCGCCCGTACGGACGCCTCGTCCATGCCCTCGACCGCGTGCCCCGCTCCCGCCCGCAGCCCGACCGCGATGGCCACGGCCTCCTCGTCGTCGAGGACCAGCGGGGGCATGGCCTTGCCCGCGACGAGCCGGTAGCCGCCGTCCGACCCCTTGGTCGCCTGCACGGGATAACCCAGTTCGCGCAGCCGGTCGATGTCCCGGCGGACCGTGCGGCGGGAGACCTGGAGGCGGTCGGCGAGCTCGCCGCCGGGCCATTCGCGGGGTGTCTGGAGGAGGGAGAGGAGCGTCAGGAGCCGTGCCGGGGTGTCCGTCGTCATGGGTTCGAGGATGCCGTAGGAGTAGGACACGATCTGACCTAATGGGGTCCTAGCTTTACGGCATGACCTCAAGCGAGACCACCCTTTCGGGCACCCCCGGTGCAGAACCCGCCGCAGGCGACCGGCGTCGTTGGTTCGCCCTAGCCATCGTGATGACCGCGGCCTTCATGGACCTCGTCGACGTCACGATCGTCAACATCGCCATCCCGTCGATCCGGCAGGACTCGGGCGCCTCCGTCAGCCAGATCCAGTGGATCACCGCCGGTTACGCCCTCGCCTTCGCCGCCGGACTGATCACGGGCGGGCGGCTCGGTGACATCCACGGGCGCAAGCGGCTGTTCCTCGTCGGGATCGGCGGCTTCACCCTCGCCTCCGCGCTGTGCGGCCTCGCCGCGAACCCCGAGGTGCTGGTCGCGGCCCGGATCCTGCAGGGCGGCATGGCGGCGTTGATGGTCCCGCAGGTGCTGTCGATCGTGCACGCGACGTTCCCGGCGCACGAGCGGGGCAAGGTGTTCGGACTGTTCGGCGCCGTGGTCGGGCTCGGCGCGGTGTCCGGACCGCTCCTCGGCGCGCTGCTGACCGAGTGGAACCTGTTCGGACTCGAATGGCGGCCGATCTTCCTCATCAACCTGCCGGTAGGCATCGCGGGGCTGATCCTCGGCAGCCGTTTCATCACCGAGTCCAAGGCGCCGCGGGCGCTGAAGCTGGACCTGGTGGGCGTGGGCCTGGTGGTGCTGGGGCTGCTGATGCTGCTCTATCCGCTGACCCGCGGCGAGGAACTGGACTGGCCGGTGTGGGGGAACATGTCGATGGCCGCCGCCCCCCTCGTCTTCGCCGCGCTGGTGGCCTACGAGAAGCGGAAGGCCGCGCGGGACGGGTCACCGCTGGTCGAGCTGTCCCTGTTCAAGGTGAAGAGCTTCGCCGCCGGCATCGCCGTGCAGACCGTGTTCGGTGTCGGCCTCGGCATCTTCTTCCTGGTGTGGACGCTGTACATGCAGACCGGCCTGGGCTGGAGCCCGCTGCGGGCGGGACTGACCGGGGTGCCGTTCTCCCTCGCCGTCTCCACGGCCGCGGGTCTCTCGGTGCAGCAGCTCGTCCCGCGCTTCGGACGCAAGGTGCTCCAGGCCGGCGCGCTGCTGATGGCGGTGGGCGTGCTGCTCTACCTGTGGGAGGCCCACCGGTACGGCATGGGGATCAGCTCCTGGCAGATGGCGTTGCCGCTGGTCGTGATGGGCGTGGGCATGGGCCTCATCGTCGCCCCGCTGACGGACGCCGTGCTCTCGGAGGTACCGCGCGAACACGCCGGTTCGGCGTCGGGGCTCATCAACACCGTGCAGCAGATGGGCAACGCGCTCGGGCTCGGCCTGGTGTCGGTCGTGTTCTTCGGAGTCGTCCCGGACGACGTGCGGCCCGCCGACCTGGGACCGGCCTTCGTGGACGCCTTCCAGCACGCACTCGGGTGGGTCGCCGCGGTGATGGCCGTCATCTTCCTGCTGATGTTCGCACTGCCGAAGCGGCCCGCGCAGCATGTGGAGGGTGCCGAGGGAGCCTCGGAGCTTCCGGTGGCGGCGGAGGAGCGTGAGCCGCAGCCGGTGTGACCTCCGCACCCCGGGCCCGGCATCTTTCGAGATGCCGGGCCCTCCTGTCGTGTCCGAATGTCGCGTCCCGGCGCCGCCGGAAGTCCGTTCATGCCCGAACCATGCCCGAACCTGTTTACTTCCTGGAAATCCAGGCGTAGCCTCCGACTGAAACCACACGTTCGGGCACAGGTCGGAGGCGAACGGACATGTACGCACCGGAGCGGCAGCAGGAGATCCTCCGGCTCGCGCGTGACGGCGGGCGGGTGGACGTCGTCTCGCTGGCCGAGGAGTTCCAGGTCACGGCGGAGACGATCCGCCGTGACCTGAAGGCCCTCGACCGCGCGGGCCTGCTGCGCCGGGTGCACGGCGGGGCCATCCCGGCCGGGCGCCTCGACTTCGAGCCGGACCTCGCCGAGCGCGAGACGACCGCGGCCGACGAGAAGGACCACATCGCCAAGGCGGCCCTCGCGGAACTGCCCACCGACGGCACCCTGATCCTCGACGCCGGTACGACCGTCGCCCGCCTGGCCGCCGCCGTACCGCTGGAGGCCTCGCTCACCGTCGTCACGCACAGCCTGCCGATCGCGGCCCGTCTCGCGGACCACCCCGGCATCCAGCTCCACCTCGTCGGAGGGCGCGTACGGCACCGTACGCGCGCGGCCGTCGACGCCTGGGCGCTGCGGGCGTACGGCGAGATCCGGGCCGACGTCCTCTTCGTGGCGGCCAACGGCTTCTCCGCCGAGCACGGTCTCACCACCCCCGACCTCGCCGAGGCCGCGGTCAAGCGCGCGGCGATCGGCGCGGCCCGCCGCGTGGTCCTGCTCGCCGACTCCGCCAAGCACGGCCAGGAACACTTCGCCCGCTTCGGCGACCTGAGCGACGTGGACCTGCTGATCACCGACAGCGGGCTGAGCCCCGAAGACGCCGCCGCCATCGAGCGCGGCGGCACGGAAGTGCTGTGTGTCTAGGAACGAGTGCGCATGATCCTCACCGTCACCCCGAACCCGTCCCTGGACCGTACGTACGAGGTCCCGTCCCTGGAGCGCGGCGAGGTCATCCGTGCCACCGGTGAACGCATGGACCCCGGTGGCAAGGGCGTCAACGTCTCGCGTGCCGTCGCCGCCGCCGGGCAGCGCACGGTCGCCGTCCTGCCGCTCGGCGGTGCGCCGGGAGCACTCGTGGCCGATCTGCTCGACGCGCAGGGCATCGAGGTCGCACCAGTGCCGGTCGCCGGAGCGACCCGGTCGAACATCGCCCTCGCGGAGTCGGACGGGGTGCTCACGAAGATCAACGCACCGGGGCCCGAACTGTCGGCCCACGAGCAGGAGTTGCTCCTGGAGACCGTGCGCGAGCAGTCGCGCGACGCCGCGTGGATCGCGTGCTGCGGGAGTCTGCCCCGGGGGCTCGCGCCGTCCTGGTACGCCGAGGTGGTCGCGCGGGCGCACGCCGGGGGAGCGCGGATCGCGCTGGACACCTCGGGACGCGCGCTCCTGGAGGCCCTGCGGGAACGGCCCGACGTGGTGAAGCCCAACGCCGAGGAACTCGCGGAGGCCGTCGGACGCCCCCTCGCCACGGTCGGCGACGCCGTGAAGGCCGCCGAGGAACTGCGCGAGATGGGCGCCCGCGCCGTACTCGCCAGCCTGGGCGCCGACGGACAGCTGCTCGTCGACGGCACGGGTGCCTGGTTCGGCAGCGCGCACGTCGACGCCGTACGCAGCAACGTCGGCGCCGGTGACTCCTCCCTCGCCGGTTTCCTGATCGCCGGCGGCAGCGGCCCCGACGCCCTCGCCTCCGCGGTCGCCCACGGCGCGGCGGCCGTCCAGCTGCCCGGCAGCGTGATGCCGACCCCGGACGACCTGAACCCGTCCGCGGTGACCGTCACGGCCGAGGTGCCGGTGGACCGCGTACTGAAGGAGCCGGTGACATGACGGCCCACCCGCCGGGCGGAACGGCCCCGGCCCACCCGTCGTGCGGAACGGCGCCGGAGCGGCGCGGCTCCCCGTTACCCGCCTTTCCCGTCCCCGCCTCCGCAACACCCCACCGCATCACCCCCGTCCCCACTCCTCCCGCCCACTGCACTCCCCGGGCGATACGCGTGCGAAGGAGCCCGCGATGAGCGACATGATCACCGCGGACCTGGTCGACCTCGACCTGTCCGCCGAAACCAAGGAAGCGGCGGCGCGTGCCCTCGCCGAGCGCATGGTGGCCCTGGGCCGGGTGACCGACCTGGAGGGCTTCCTCGCCGACGTGGCCGCCCGCGAGGCGCAGATGCCGACCGGCCTCGACGGCGGCATCGGCATCCCGCACTGCCGCAGCGAACACGTCACCGAGCCCACCCTCGGCTTCGGCCGCAGCGCCGCCGGCATCGACTTCGGTGCTGCGGACGGCCCCGCCGACCTGATCTTCCTCATCGCCGCACCGGCCGGCGCGGACGACGCCCATCTGACGATCCTGTCCTCGCTCGCACGGCAGCTGATGAACACCGAGTTCACGGACGCCCTGCGGTCGGCGGGGGACGCGGCGAGCGCGGCGGCGCTGATCCGGGGAGACGAGGCGCCGGCGGAAGGCGCCACCGAAGACCCCGTTGCGGCATCGGCGGCGGCCTCCGCCGATGCCGCAACGGCGGACACCACTCCCGACGTTCCGGCGGCCCCCTTCCGGATCGTCGCCGTCACCTCCTGCCCGACCGGCATCGCCCACACCTACATGGCGGCCGAGTCCCTGGAGAACGCGGGCCGCGAGGCGGGCGTCGAACTCGTCGTCGAGACGCAGGGCTCGGCCGGCTTCGACCGGCTCGACCCGGCGGTCATCGCGGCGGCGGACGGCGTGATCTTCGCGCACGACGTCCCCGTACGCGACAAGGACCGCTTCGCCGGGAAGCCCACCGTCGACGTCGGCGTGAAGGCGGGCATCAACCGGCCCGCCGAGCTGATCACCCAGGTGCGCGGGAAGGCCGAGCGCGGCGAGGTGACGGCGGGTGCCGCCGCGGGCGGGGGGACGCCGGTCGAGCGGGCCGGCGAGTCCGGCGACAGCTACGGCACCAAGCTCCGCAAGTGGCTGATGACCGGCGTGAGTTACATGGTCCCGTTCGTCGCCGCGGGCGGTCTGCTGCTCGCCCTCGGGTTCGCGATCGGCGGCTGGCAGATCGCGAGCGCGCCCTCGGTCATGAAGCACTTCTCCTGGACCGAGATCGACAGCTGGGGCGCCCTGCTGTTCCAGATCGGCCAGGTCGCCTTCGGGTTCCTGATCCCGGTCCTCGCCGGATACATCGCCTACGGCATGGCGGACCGCCCCGGTCTCGTCCCCGGCTTCGTCGGCGGCATGATCGCCTCCAACATCGCCGCGGGCTTCCTCGGCGGCCTGGTCGCCGGTCTGCTCGCGGGTGCCGTGGTCCTCTCGATCCAGCGGATCAGGATCCCACCGGTGCTGCGCGGCATCATGCCGGTGGTGGTGATCCCGCTGATCTCCTCGCTGGTCGTCGGCTTCCTGATGTTCGTGGTGATCGGCAAGCCCATCGCCGAGGCCCAGAAGGGCATGACGGACTGGCTCAACGGCCTCTCCGGCACCAACGCGATCCTGCTCGGCGTCCTCCTCGGCCTGATGATGTGCTTCGACCTCGGCGGCCCGGTCAACAAGGTCGCGTACGCCTTCGCCACCGCCGGAATCGCCGTGCAGGACCCGAGCGACTCCGCGATGAAGGTCATGGCCGCCGTGATGGCCGCGGGCATGGTCCCACCGCTGGGCATGGCACTGGCGACCACCGTCCGCAAGAAGCTCTTCACCGAGACCGAGCGCGAGAACGGCAAGGCCGCCTGGGTCCTGGGCGCCTCCTTCATCTCCGAGGGCGCGATCCCGTTCGCCGCGGCGGACCCGCTCCGCGTCATCCCGGCCTCGATGGCGGGCGGCGCGGTCACCGGCGCCCTGTCGATGGCCTTCGGCGCCACCCTGCGGGCCCCGCACGGCGGCATCTTCGTGGTCCCGCTGATCGGCAGCCCGTTCCTCTACCTGATCGCCATCGCGGCGGGCGTGTGCGTCACGACCGCGCTGGTGATCGTCCTGAAGAGCACGCGCAAGCCGGCGCCGGGGACCACGGCCCCCGCGGCGACGGAGCAGGCCGACGCCGCGACGACCGAGCGGAAGCAGCCGGTCGCCGCGTAGTCCCTGCCCCTTTGGGCGGCTGTGAGTCGTTCACGGCACCTGCGAGATACGTCACGGTCCGGGGCCGAAGTCCCGGACCGTGGTGTCTACTGGACCGCATGCCTGAGCACGTCTCCGTCTACCAGTTGCTGGCGATGACCCTGCTCGTCCTGGTGACCCTCGCCTGGTCGGCCGGTCTGGTCCTCATGCTGCGCCGCGGGCGCTTCGAGGCCACCGTCTGGCGAGCCGCCGCCCGCTCCCTGCCCGCGCTCCCGCACCAGCGCCGGGACGGTCCCCATCTGGAGACCGTCGAGCTGACAACGGCGGAGAAGGACGCGTTCGCGCATCTCGTACGACAACTCGTCACCGGTCGCTGACACTTCACCGGGGGTGGTCGGGTGGGGGTGGCCGGGCGGGGGTGCAGTCGGGGGCAGGCGCTCGCTCAGGAGACCCGCGCGCGCCGCTCCATCGCCTCTCGGGCCGCGTCCTCGCTGACGTACACCTCGCACATGTGCCGTCCGTCGGGCGTCGCCGTGTGCTCGACCTCCCACAGGGAGATCTCCGTACCGTCGTGCAGCAGGAACGCGTGCTCGTACAGCGAGAAGCCCAGCCCGGCGCTCCCCGCCCGGCACGGGCGCCCGAACGCCTGCGTGATCTGGTGCGCGACCGCCTCGGTCAGCAGGGCGGCCGTCTCGTGGCCCGGCCGGTCCGCGTTCTCCGCGCGGCGCAGGAGCCGACGCGCGTGGTCCGCGGAGTCGTCGGGGACGTAGGCGGGGCGCGGCGGGCGCACCGGCGTGAGCTGCACCGTCACCGGCAGCTCGAAGTCAGGTGTGTCGGGCGGTAAGGGCAGTCGCGCGGTCGCCGCCCGCAGCTCTTCCTCGTCGACGTACACCTCGTGCTGCGGGACGCTGTCCCGTGCCGTGTTGTGGACGAGCTCCCACAGAGTGAGCGCCGAGCCGTCGTCGAGCAGCCACGTGTGCCGGTACGTCTCGCGGTGCAGCCCCGCGCTGTGGTGCGCGGAGTGCAGCGAACTGTCGTACGCCAGCGCGCAGTCGAGCCGTCGTATCGTCTCGTCGGGCAGTTCGAAGGAGTTCAGGGCACGACCGAGGAGTCGCGCGAGGTGCTCCTCCGGAGACTCGGGCGACTCGGGTGGTTCGTACGCTGCCGTCTCGTACGGAACGCTCAAGGTTTCTCCCGGCGTTGCTGCATGTCACCTTGTGGGTGCATACCGTAGCCCCTCGGTCGGACATCATGTCCGGGAACCGAGAAAACGTACGCCCGGAAAACTCCCGGGCCGCGCAGGAAGTTCCCACGCGACCCGACGATCCGTCAAAAGGCCCTGTTCAGAAGGGGGTTGCGATGATCAGGACGTGCCGTCCGCACTGCCCGCGACCCACTCGTTCCACGACAGGTTCCAGCCGTTGAGCCCGTTGTCCGGTGCCACCGTCTTGTCGGGCGAGTTCTTGACGATCACCACGTCCCCGACGAGCGAGCTGTCGTAGAACCACTTGGCCGGAGTGTCCCCCTGGCCGCCCTTCACGTCCCGCAGTCCCACACAGCCGTGGCTGGTGCCCTGGCGGCCGAAGGGCGGGTTGGCCGTGTTGTACCAGTAGTTGCCGTGGATGAAGGTCCCCGACTGCGTCAGACGCATCGCGTCCGGAACGTCAGGGATGTCGTACGCGTTGGCGAGGGCGACCGTCCTGCTGTCCATGCGGATCTTCTTGTACTTCTCGGAGATCACCATCTGCCCGTTGTACGTCGTGAACTCCGGGCTGCCCGTGGAGATCGGCACCGACTTGACGGTCGTGCCGTCCCGCACGACCTTCATGGTCTGTGTGTCGGCGTCCACCGTGGACACCTGCGAGCGCCCGATCCTGAAGCTGACGGTCTTCTCCTGCACCCCGCTGATGCCGTTGGCGCCCTCGACCCCGTCCAGGTCGATCTTCATCGTGACCTTGGAGCCGGCCTTCCAGTACTCCTCGGGCCGGAAGTCGAGCCGCTGCGAGTTGAACCAGTGCCCGACCACCTGCTGCCCGCCGTCGGAGCTGACGGTGATGTGCGACTGCACGGCCTTCTTGTCGCTGATCTCCTTGTCGAAGGTGAACGACACCGGCATCCCGACGCCGACGGTCGTCCCGTCGTCCGGCGTGTACGTCCCGATGAAGCTGTTCGCCTTGGAGACGGTCGTGAAGACGGACTTCGACGTCACGGACCTGCCGCCCGAGTCCTTCGCCGTCGCGGCTATCTCGTACTTCGTGCCGCGCTCCAACTGCTCCTTGGGTTTCCAGCTCCCCCCGTTCGCGGCCATCGCGCCCGGAACGTCCCGCCCCGTGCCCGCCACCGTCATCCTCACGCCGGTCAGGGTGCCGTCACTGACCTTCACGCCGGTCGAGTTGATCGACGCACCCGTCGAACCGTTCTTCGCGGAGATGGCGATCTCCGCGCTCGATGCCTTGGCGGCCTCCTTGCCGCCCTTCTCGTCGTTCTCCGCGTTCGAGCTGCCGCCGCACGCCGTGAGGGCGAGGGCGCCGACCATCAGGACGGCACAGGCCCCCAGTGCGCGCCGTGCTGCTGTGTCCGGCGTTGTCACGGGCTGCTCCAGGTTCTTTTGGTGTGCGTTGTCCGCTCCGGTCCGCGAAGGAGGAGGGACCCGGTCCCCGCCCGGGTTCCCCCACAGCCCGTCAAATGCCCCCACGTGACAGAACCGGGACGAAACACGGGCGTGGACGTGGGGTCCACGCGGTTCCGCACACCCCTGCGGGCACCGCGGCCCCCAGGGGCGCAACGCACCCGCGGGCAGACACCCGTCACGCCATGGGCAGCACGCTTCAGCCCTCGCCGACGCTCCCGTACAACTCCTCGTACGCCGGCCACACACCCCCCGCCCCCTCCACCGGCTCCGCCGCCCGGACGCCCCGTACGATCGCCCGCGTCACCACGTCCGCCGCCGCAGCGAGCACGGCGTTGAGCGCGAGGGGATTCCCGACGTCCAGCGGCCGCGCCCCCGTGGCCAGCGTGAACACCGTGTCGCCGTCGTGGAGCAGATGCACCGGCCGCACCGCGCGCGCGATGCCGTCGTGTGCCGTACCGGCCACTTTCTGCGCCTGCGCCTTGGACAGTTCCGCGTCGGTGGCCACCACCGCGAGCGTGGTGTTCAGCGGGGGCGGTCCGGTCGTCGCCGCGGCCTCGGCGAGCCGCAGACGCGCGGCCTCGTGCACCCCTGGTTCCGGACGGTCCACCCGCCCCTGGAACAACTCCCCGTACAGAACCCCCGTCTCCGGATCCATTACCGACCCCGCCGCGTTGACCACCACCAGCGCCGCCACGGTGATCCCCGAGTCGAGCAGCATGCTCGCCGTGCCCACACCACCCTTGAGCGCCCCGGCCGCGGCCCCCGTCCCCGCCCCCACGCAGCCCTCCCGCACCGCCGCACCGACGGCACTGGCCGCGGCGGCCTCGACGGCGGCCCGCCCGGTCGCCGCGTCCGGCCTGGCCCGGAAGTCGCCGCCCCGCCCGAGGTCGAAGACACAGGCTCCGGGCACGACCGGCACCACGTGCGCGGGATCCGGCCCGACGCGCACCCCGCGCCCCCGCTCCTCCAGCCAGGCCATCACCCCGGAGGCCGCGTCGAGCCCGTACGCGCTGCCCCCGGTCAGCACGATCGCCTCGACCTTCTGCACCACGTTGCGCGGGTCGAGCGCGTCGGTCTCCTTGGTGCCGGGACCACCGCCGCGCACGTCCACCGCGGCGACGGCCCCGCCCTCCGGGGCGAGCACGACCGTGGTGCCGGTGAGCCAGCCGCCCCCGGTGCGCGTCGCGTGGCCCACGCGCACCCCGGCGACATCCGTCAGAGCGTCGACTGTCATGGCATCTGTCATGGCACCAGTCTCGACCAGCCGCCCTCCCGCACGGCCCGACGGGATCACACCGCGCGAACCGTGTTCCGCTGCTCCCGTGCCACCATCCGCGCGGTCAGCGTCGTCCCGGTCACCACGGCCAGCGCCGCCACGACGCCCGCCGCGACCACCGCCCGGTCGCCCAGGAAGGTGCAGCAGATCACCAGCACCGCCGCGACCGGCAGCACCAGCTGCTGCGGGACGCCCACCTTGAAGTGACGCGAGTGCAGCAGCCAGACGGTCAGCAGATACAGCGCGGTCGGCAGGGTCACGGCGGCCGACGCGGCCTGTGTGGAGATGTGCGCCTTGCCGACGGCCTGCTCCACGGCGACCTCCAGGCCCGCGCCGATCGCGGCGGCCGAGGCGAAGACCAAGTAGTGACCGTAACCCCACAGGAACGCCTGTCTGTTGGAGCGCAGATGGCCATGGATGGGCACCACGAAGTAGATCCACCAGGCGGCGAAGACGATCAGCAGTCCGCCCGCGGCGATCGGCAGCACTTCGCCGAGCGCGTCGTTCTCGTCGATGCCGGACTTCACGGCGACCGTGGCGGCGGCGATCGTCTCGCCGAGCACGATGATCGTGAACAGCCCGTAGCGTTCCGCGATGTGGTGCGGATGCCACGAGGTCGGGTGGTCCTTCTCGGCGAAGGCCGGCACACACATCTCCAGCGGCGCCATCACCAGGAAGACCCAGGCCCGCCCGCCCTCCGGCAGGACCAGCAGACCCAGCCAGCCGACCTGGCACAGCAGCACGCCGAACGTGTACCGCAGCGCCGTCGTCCGCTCCGCGCCCTCGCTCGAACGCGCCACCCGCAGCCACTGCACGATCAGCGCCAACCGCATGAGCATGTATCCCAGCCACACGGCCAGGAACTCGTGCTCCTCGAACGCCCTGGACACCCCGGCTGCCAGGACCAGGACACCGGCGATCTGGAGCAGGGTGACGACCCGGTAGAGGGCGTCGTCGTTGTCGTACGCCGACGCGAACCAGGTGAAGTTCATCCAGGCCCACCAGATGGAGAAAAAGACCATCGCGTAGTTGAGGAGCCCCTGGCCGGCGTGTGCCTCGGCGACGGAGTGCACCAGGGCCACGCCCGCCTGGGCGATGGCCACCACGAAGCACAGGTCGAAGAAGAGCTCCAGCGGCGAGGCGACCCGATGGGCCTCGTCCCGGCCGCGGGCGGTGAGCCTGCGCAGAGGGCTTTGCCGGCCGGCAGGTCGTGCGGGAGCGGGCGTGGGAGTCGGACTGGACGTCATGCGGCCAAGCACAGCAGATGGCGCGCGGAATTGCTTGGGCGGGGATCCGGGAGAGAGGCCGGGCGGGGATTCGTGACGACGGGTCGAGGTCCGGGAGTGAGACGGCCGGGAAGGCGGCACGGTCGGATACCGGCACGGACTCCGGTTCAGCCGCGAGCACCGGCACCGGCACCGGCACCGGCACCGGTTCGGTCATGAGCGCGAGCGCGAGCACGCGCAAGGACGCACGCACGGACCCGAGGCCGGGAGCGGCGGGGCCGTACCCTGGACGCATGAGTACCGCCCCCGATGCCGAGCCGCGTGAGCCGAAGTCCGCGCTGATCTTCGACGACCCGCTGGACCAGCAGTCCTCGGACGACACCGACCGGGGCTGGGGCGACCGGCCGCGCGCCGACGGTGACAGCGCGGCCGACCTGAAGCGCTTCCTCGACGAGAAGCCGCCCCACCACCTCTGAGCGAGCCGCAGCGCGGCCCGCGCCGGCCGATGGCCCCAAGGGCCTGTCGTCGAATGTCCGCCTGGGTCGCGGCGCCCTGCACGCCCTCTCGCCGCACGGGCCGCAGACCCACGTGCAACCAGTGCGAGGGGTTCCTGCTCCTGGCACGCCGAGAGCACGCACCTGCCGCCACGAGGCCCGCCCGCCGGGCGGACGACGTGAACGTGACGACAAGCCTTGGCGCCTAGCGCCCGTCGTGCCCCGAGCCCCGCTGCGCCACCAACGCGTCGCGGATCTCCTTGAGGACCTCCAGCTCGGACACCTCGATGATCTCGTGCGTGCCCTCCTTCGCCTTCCTGCGGGCCTCCGCCCGGGCCAGGTACTTCGACATCGGCAGGACCATCAGGAAGTACACGACGGCCGCGGTGATCACGAAGCTCAGCGTGGCGCCGAGGACGGAGCCCCACATGATCTGGATGCCGCTCTGCACGGTGCCGTCCGCCGCGACCTTGCACGGGTGTTGGAGACACGAGCTGTAGCTGTCGAGGTTCTTGGTGCCGATCGCTCCGACCAGCGGGTTGATCACGCCCTTCACCACCGACGTGACGATGTTGGTGAAGGCGGCGCCGATGACCACCGCTACTGCCAGATCGACGACGTTCCCGCGCGTCAGGAAGGCCTTGAAGCCCTCCCAGACGTTCGGCTTCTTCTCGCTCACCCAGGGGCCTCTTCTCGCACGTACAGCTTGTGGAACAAACAGCTCCGCAACCTACGTCAACGTGCGGTGACCCTGTCCAATTGGGTAGCTCGAAAGGGCGACTTGGTACAAAGGTGCGCACCGGACGGAACGTTGCGCTCACCACACCGTCACCGCCAGCCGTGCCGTCGCGCTCGCGCCCGCGAGACGGGCCGCCGTCGACCGAGGCACCGTGAGCACGACCAGCGCCCCGCCCTCGCTCACGCCGTCCACGGGCTCCGGCACCTTCGTCACCCGCGCCCCGCGCGCGACCACTTGGGCCTCACCGCCCAGGGCCGAGTCCTCGGCGGCGATGACGTCGACCCGGTCCCCGGGGCGCAGCAGCCGGACGGTCGCCCCGTCGGCGATCCGCACCGGCGCCGACACCGTCTCCACGGCACGGGAGCCTCGTACGGGCTCGGCCACCCGATGCCCCCGTGCCCCGTCGTCGCCCCGTGGACCCGCCGCCACCAGTGCCGCCGCGGTGACGGCGAGACCGACGGCCACGGCACGCCTGCGGTGCCGTACGAGCCGCCGTAGTTGATACCACCCGCCGCGCACCCGCACGGGAGCGAAGTGCGGCACCTCGCAGGTGGGCGGGGCGTCGGCGCCGGGCGGGCGCGGAGCGACGGGGGAGGGGAACCCGGAAGGCGAGGGAGCGAAGGAGGACATGAGGGCCACCACCTGTGACGAGGCATCGGTTTGCCCTGCCACGATGAGGCCTCGCGCCGCTTCCCGCCGGAGCCGGTGGACTACCGACGGGTTGTGGAAAACTCCCTCACCCGAACGAGAACCTCCGCCCCCACTACGGCAGTTCGAACCCCGGATCCATCCCGCCCAGCGCGTTCACGCACAGACAGTCCCGCGCATCCGGCGAGGGCAGCGCGGCCACCGCGTCGAACAGCACGCCCCGCAGCCGGTCCACGTTCGCCGCGAACACCCGAAGCACCTCGTCGTGCGAGACGCCCTCGCCGGTCTCGGCCCCCGCGTCGAGATCGGTGACCAGGGTCAACGACGTGTAGCAGAGCTCCAGTTCACGGGCGAGGGACGCCTCGGGGTGGCCGGTCATGCCCACCACCGACCAGCCCTGCGCCTGATGCCACAACGATTCGGCACGAGTCGAGAACCGGGGCCCCTCGATCACGACGAGCGTGCCGCCGTCCACCGCTTCCCAGTCCCGCCCGCGGGCCGCCTTCAGCGCGGCCGCCCGCCCGACCGGGCAGTACGGGTCGGCCAGGGACGTGTGCACCACGTTCGGTACCGCGCCGTCCGGCAGCGGCAGCCCGTCGAAATACGTTCCCGCCCGGGACTTCGTACGGTCGACCAGCTGGTCGGGCACGAGCAGCGTGCCCGGACCGTACTGGGGGCGCAGCCCGCCCACGGCACACGGGCCGAGGACCTGCCGGGCTCCGACCGACCTGAGTGCCCACAGATTGGCCCGGTAGTTGATCCGGTGCGGCGGCAGATGGTGGCCGCGTCCGTGCCGGGGCAGGAAGGCGACCTGCCGGCCGGCGACCTCGCCGAGGAAGAGGGAGTCGCTGGGCGGGCCGTAGGGGGTGTCCACCTGGACCTCGGTCACGTCGTCGAGGAACGAGTAGAAGCCGGAGCCTCCGATTACGCCGATCTCTGCGTTCGCCATGACCAGCACAGTATCCGGCGCCGAAATGGGGCGGCGAGCGGCTCGGGGAACGCCGAGGACCCGGCCGTCGTACGACGGCCGGGTCCTCGAAGTGAGACCTACGCGGCGGAGCTGCTGCTGGACGAGCTGCCCGAACTCGACGACTTCGACTCCGAGGAGGACGACTTCGACTCGGACGCCGACGAGGTGGACGGCGTGGACGTCGCCGGCTTCGAGGTCGACGGGGTGCTGCTCGACGAGGAGCCGCGGCTGTCGTTGCGATAGAAGCCGGAGCCCTTGAAGACGATGCCGACCGCGGAGAACACCTTCTTGAGGCGGCCCTGGCAATTGGGGCACACGGTCAGGGCGTCGTCGCTGAACTTCTGCACCGCCTCGAGGCCCTCGCCGCACTCGGTGCACTGGTACTGATAGGTGGGCACTGTCTTCCTCCTGGCACTCTCACTCAGTGAGTGCTAACGAGGGTCCATAGTGACGTATTCCCGAGGATCAGTCCACTGCCACCGGCACTCGGTGACCGATGCCACGTGCGACGGTCCGGCTGCGGGGCCGTCCGACAAGGTGGGAACGCAGCGCCAGCAGGGTCGCCAGGGCCAGCAGCGTGCCGCACATCGGCACCAGGAATCCGGCGCCGTCCCAGAAGCGGTCCTCCAGCTGTCCGGCGATCGTGACGGCGGCCGCCTGGCCGAGTGCCACGGCTCCGGTGAGCCAGGTGAAGGCCTCGGTGCGGGCGCCGGCCGGGACCAGGTCCTCGACCAGGGTGTAGCCGGTGATCAGGGTGGGCGCGATGCACATGCCGACCAGGAGACCGAGGCCGGCCAGGACGAACACCGAGTGCGCGGCCCACAGGCCGGAGGCCGTCAGAGCCAGGGCGCCGTACGCGAGGACCAGGCGGCGCTGCGGGGCCACCTTCCAGGCGATGGCTCCGCAGACCAGGCCGGAGAGCATGTTGCCCGCGGCGAAGACGCCGTACAGGACGCCGTTCAGGCCGGGCTCGCCGATCGACTCGCTGAACGCGGCCAGCGAGACCTGCATCCCGCCGAACACGGCACCGATGCCCAGGAACGTCACGATCAGGACCCGTATGCCGGGGACGCGCAGAGCGGAGGAGCGCTCCACGCGTGCGTGCCCGTCGACCGCGGTGACCGACGGCTGCGTGCTCCTCTGCGCGGCGAACAGCAGGCCGCCGAGCAGCGTGAGCGACGCCTCCGTCAGCAGGCCGACGGCGGGGTTCACGGCAGTGCACAGGGCGGTAGCCAGCAGTGGGCCGAAGACGAAGGTCAGCTCGTCCGTGACGGACTCGAAGGCCGCGGCCGTGGTCATCAGGGGTGAGCCCTGGAGCTTCACGCCCCAGCGGGCGCGGACCATGGGGCCGATCTGCGGCACCGAGGCACCCGTGGGCACGGCCGCCGCGAACAGCGCCCACAGGGGTGCGTGCGAGAGGGCCAGCGCCGTCAGGGACAGTACCGACAGGGTGTGCGCCAGCACACCGGGGATCAGGACGGCGCGCTGACCGTAGCGGTCCGCGAGACGGCCGCTGTAGGGGGCGAACAGCGCCATGGCGACGCCTGTGGCCGCCGCCACGGCGCCCGCGGCGCCGTACGAGCCGGTGGTGTGCTGCACGAGCAGCACGATGGAGATCGTGAGCATCGCGAACGGCTGGCGTGCCGCGAAGCCGGGGAGCAGGAACGTCCAGGCGCCGCGGGTGCGCAGCAGCTGTCCGTATCCCGGACGGGAGGTGGTGACCGTGGATGCCACGGCCCGTGCCTTTCTGCCGCCTGGTGGCGTGGTTCCCCTCGGAAGGGATGGCGCCGAGAGCTGTCCTCTTGCGCGGACTGCGGTAGATGCCGAAGGTCACTGCTCAGGGACGTCTCGGCCGCCATACGGTCGCGCCAGCTCTGCGTCAGGCAGAGTTGGTTCGATCAGGGGTGCTTTCATCCTACAGGGAGCGCGAAACGCACCTGTAACAACCACCCTCCGTGGCCGCTCTCAGCGTCCGTTGCCGATGCCGCCTGTACCCAGCCATCCGGCCAGCTTGCCGCCGTGGCCCACCGCGCGCAGCCGCCGCTCCGCGGCGTCGCGGACCGGGTCGGTGGCCACGACGAGCAGTTCGTCGCCGCGCCGCAGCACCGTCGTGGGCAGCGGAACGAACGATTTTTCATCGCGGACGACCAGGGTGACCGCGGCCCCGGCGGGCAGCCGCAGCTCGTTGACCTCGACGCCGTGCATCCGGGACCCCTCGGGGATCGCGACGGACAGCAGATGTCCGCGCAGCCGCTCCAGGGGCGCCGATTCGATGCCGAGGTCGGCGGCCTCGGGGTCCCCGCCCAGCTGCAGCTTGCGCGCCAGCCAGGGCAGCGTCGGACCCTGCACGAGGGTGTAGACGACGACCAGGACGAAGACGATGTTGAAGATGCGACGGCTGCCCTCGACGCCGCTCACCATGGGGATGGTGGCCAGGATGATGGGCACGGCGCCGCGCAGGCCGGCCCAGGACATGAGGGTCTGCTCCTGCCACGGCACCCGGAACGGTGTCAGGCACAGGAAGACGCTCAGGGGTCGCGCCACCATGGTCAGCACCAGCCCGATGACGAGCCCGGGCAGCACGTCGTCGCCGAGTTCGTGCGGGGTGACCAGCAGGCCGAGCAGGACGAACATGCCGATCTGGGCGATCCAGCCGAGCCCGTCGGCGAAGCCGCGGGTGGCGGGCCAGTGCGGCAGCTTGGCGTTGCCCATCGCCATGGAGGCGAGATAGACGGCGAGGAACCCGCTGCCGTGCGCCAGCGAGCCCGCCGCGTACGCGGTGACGGCGATGGCCATGACCGCGATCGGATAGAGGCCGGAGGCGGGCAGGGCGACGTGCCTGAGGCCCCAGGAACCCAGCCAGCCCACCGCGATGCCGATGGCCGCGCCGATGGCCAGCTCCAGGGTTATCTCGCCGATCAGCGCGTACCAGTGGTCGACCGGTCCGGCCTGGGAGAAGGCGACGACGAGGATGACCACCGGGGCGTCGTTGAAGCCGGACTCGGCCTCCAGCGTGCCCGTCACGCGCGTGGGGAGGGGGATCTTGCGCAGCACCGAGAAGACCGCCGCCGCGTCCGTCGAGGACACGACCGCCCCGATGATGAGCGCCTGGCGCCACTCCAGCCCGATCAGGTAGTGCGCGGCCGTCGCCGTGACCCCGACGCTCACCGCGACCCCGGCCAGTGCCAGCGCGGTGGCGGCCGGCAGAACCGGCTCGATCTCCTTCCACTTCGTGCCGAGGCCGCCCTCGGCCAGGATCACGACCAGGGCCGCGTACCCGATGACCTGGGTCAGCTCGGCGTTGTCGAAGTGGATGTCGCCGATGCCGTCCTGGCCCATGGCGATGCCGATCCCCAGGTACACGAGCAGGCTGGGGAGCCCGCTGCGCGAGGAGATCCGGACCGCTGCCACGGCGACGAGCAGGACCAGCGAGCAGACGAGCAGGAGCTGGTTGAGGTGGTGGACAGTCAGCGGCCGTTCCCTTCCCTGGCTCACCGGCATACGCGCGTGTGAGCTCACGTACATAGGACACGAAGTGACGGGACTCCGCATCCAAGTACTTCGTTACCTTACCTAACTCTTGACGATTTCTTGACGCTTCGCGAGGCAAGATCGAACGCCCGTCCGCGCCGGTACCCGACACCGCGTCAAGTGGCGCCGGGCCCTGCGCCTATGGTTGCTCCAGCGCGCAGAGCCTGCGTCACATCCCCTGGCGCGCGACGCCTGGCCGGGGACGTGACGCAGGCTCCCCGTCAAAAGCACAGCCCGCCCTGCCGCTCGCGTTAGGACAGCAAGGACAGCGATGCCCCCCACCACCACCGCCTCATCGGGTCAGCAGCCCGGCAAGTCCGGCAGGAAGAAGGGGCGCAGAGCCCGCCTGATCGTTCTGGTCCTCGTACTGGCCATCATCGGTGGCATCGCCTACGGCGGGTACTGGTCGGTGAGCACGGTCCGCGCGTCCCTTCCGCAGACCAAGGGCTCGATCGAGCTCCAGGGCCTGTCGGGCCCCGTGGACGTCCAGCGCGACAGCTACGGCATCCCGCAGATCTACGCCTCCTCGGACGCGGACCTGTTCATGGCGCAGGGCTACGTCCAGGCGCAGGACCGCTTCTACGAGATGGACGTTCGCCGGCACATGACCTCCGGGCGCCTGTCGGAGATGTTCGGCAAGGGCCAGGTCGACGACGACGAGTTCCTGCGCACGCTCGGCTGGGACCGGGTCGCGAAGAAGGAGTACGACACCAAGCTGTCGGCCTCCACCAAGAAGTACCTCCAGGCGTACGCCAAGGGTGTCAACGCCTACCTCCAGGGCAAGAGCGGCGAGGACATCTCCCTGGAGTACGCGCCGCTCGGCTTCAAGAACGACTACAAGCCCCAGAAGTGGACCCCGGTCGACTCGGTCTCGTGGCTGAAGGCGATGGCCTGGGACCTGCGCAGCAACATGCAGGACGAGATCGACCGCGCCCTGATGACCAGCCGCCTCGGCCCGAAGCAGATCGCCGACCTCTACCCCGACTACCCGTACAGCCGGAACCAGACGATCGTCCAGGAAGGCCAGTACGACGAGCTGACCGGGACGTTCGAGCAGGACGGCAGCTCGGAGGACAACGGGCTGTCCGGCACGGGCACCTCCGGCACGGGCACCTCCGGAACCTCGACGAGCGGCGCCACGGGCACGTCGGCCTCTTCCTCCTCCTCGACCTCCACCGCGGCCTCCTCGGCCCTCCAGAGCCAGCTCTCGGGCCTCTACAAGGTCCTGGACGACGTCCCGACGGCCGTCGGCGTCAACGGCCAGGGCATCGGCTCCAACTCCTGGGTCGTCGCGGGCTCGCACACCATCACCGGCAGCCCGCTGCTGGCCAACGACCCGCACCTGTCGCCCTCGCTGCCGTCCGTCTGGTACCAGATGGGCCTGCACTGCCGGACCGTCTCCAGCAAGTGCCAGTACGACGTCACCGGCTACACGTTCGCGGGCATGCCCGGCGTGGTCATCGGCCACAACGGGAAGATCGCCTGGGGCATGACCAACTCCGGCGTCGACGTCACCGACCTCTACCTGGAGAAGCTCTCCGGCGACGGCTACCTCTACGACGGCAGGACCAAGCCCTTCACCTCGCGCGAGGAGACCATCAAGGTCGCCGGCGGAGCGTCCAAGAAGATCGTCGTCCGTGAGACGAACAACGGCCCCCTGCTGTCCGACCGTTACGACGAGCTGGTGAAGGTCGGCAAGAAGGCCACCGTCGACAACGCGGCCCCCGACCGAGGCGACGGCTACGGCGTCGCCCTGCGCTGGACCGCGCTCGACCCCGGCACCTCCATGGACGCCGTGTTCGCGATGGACAAGGCGTCGAACTGGAGCGACTTCCGCGCGGCGGCGGCCCTGTTCGACGTGCCCTCGCAGAACCTCGTCTACGCCGACGCCGAGAACATCGGCTACACCCTGCCCGGCCGCATCCCGATCCGCGCCAAGGGCGACACCGGCGCCATCCCGGCCCCGGGCTGGGACTCCAAGTACGCCTGGACCGGCAAGTACATCAAGCAGGACGAGCTGCCCTACGAGTACAACCCCTCGCGCGGCTTCATCGTCACCGCCAACCAGGCCGTCGTCGACAAGGACAAGTACCCCTACACGCTCACCACGGACTGGGGTTACGGCGCCCGCAGCCAGCGCATCACCGACCTGATCGAGCAGAAGATCAAGGGCGGCGGCAAGATCTCCACCGACGACATGCGGCAGATGCAGCTCGACAACAGCAGCGAGATCGCCAAGCTGCTCGTGCCCAAGCTGCTGAAGATCGACATCAAGGACAAGGACGTCCGTCAGGCGCAGGAGCTCCTGGAGGGCTGGGACTACACCCAGGACGCCGACTCGGCGGCGGCGGCCTACTTCAACGCCGTCTGGCGCAACATCCTCAAGCTCGCCTTCGGCAACAAGCTGCCCAAGGAACTGCGGGTCAAGGGCCAGTGCCTGTGGGTCGACCCGGTCGACCCCACCGGGCCGGCCGACGAGACGGACAAGGTCCGCGAGTGCGGCCAGCGCGACGCCGACCAGGCGCAGCCCGACGGCGGTGACCGCTGGTTCGAGGTCGTGCGCAAGCTCATGGACGACCCGAACAGCGACTGGTGGAAGACCCCGGCCGGAGTGGGCGACCGTCCCAAGGCCGACAACCGCGACCAGCTGTTCGAGCGCGCCCTGATCGACGCCCGCTGGGAGCTGACCGCCAAGCTCGGCAAGGACATCGACACCTGGAGCTGGGGCCGGCTGCACCGCCTGTTCCTGAAGAACCAGACCCTGGGCACCGAAGGTCCCGGCTTCGTGAAGTACATGCTCAACCGCGGCCCCTGGAAGCTCAGCGGTGGCGAGGCGACGGTCAACGCGACCGGCTGGAACGCGGCGGGCGGCTACGGCGTCGTCTGGGTGCCGTCGATGCGCATGGTGGTCAACCTCGGCGACCTCGACAAGTCGAAGTGGATCAACCTCACCGGCGCCTCGGGGCACGCCTACAGCGCGCACTACACCGACCAGACCGGCAAGTGGGTCAAGGGCGAACTGCTGGACTGGGCCTTCTCGAAGGACGCCGTCGACAAGAGCACGAGCGACACGCTGCTCCTGAAGCCGTGAGCCTGCGGCGATAGACCGAGCCTTCGACGTCGGGGGCCCTCCACACACGTGTGGAGGGCCCCCGCCTCATGAGCGCCCGCCTCACGCGGGCCGGTTGAAGCGGCGCACGCCCGACGGCGTGACCACCGCGTGCACCGGCCGGTCGTGCGCCTCCTCCGGCACCCGCGCGACGACCTCGGCGTCGTACAGGAGCACCACCAGCGCCGGTCGTGCGCCCGCGCGCTCCAGGCGCGCGAGCACCCGGTCGTACGACCCCCCGCCGCGCCCCAGGCGCATCCCGCGCCCGTCCACCGCCAGGCCGGGCAGCAGCACGACGTCGGCACCGGTCACGGCGTCCGGGCCCAGACGTTCGCCGGAAGGCTCGAAGAGGGTCATTTTTCCGCCGTGTTGGACGCGGGCGAGAGAGCCCTCGCCGGTGTAGGCGCCCCAGTCCAGATCGTTGTCCGGCAGAAGCGCGGGGAGCAGGACGCGCACGCCCCGCTCGCGCAGCGCGTCCAGGAGCACCAGCGTCCCGGGTTCGCCCCCCACGGAGACATACGCGGCCACCGTGCGCGCGCCCGTCAGCTCGGGCAGTTCGAGTGCCCGGCGGGCCAGCGCGACCGCCCCTTCTCGCACGTCATCGGCCGTCAACCTGTTTCTCACCGCCAGGTAGTCTCGCCGCAACGTTCGCTTGTCAGGCTCGGCCGGACGCCCGAGGTGACTCAAAGTCTCCACCCGTACCCTTTCAATGCGCTCATATAAGAGCTTATTAACCGGACCCACAGATTCCACGCAAAGGCTCCGGATAAGGTGCGGACATGACTCAGTCGCACCCTCGGATCAGCAAGGCTGTCATCCCGGCAGCCGGTCTCGGCACCCGCTTCCTGCCGGCAACCAAGGCCACTCCCAAGGAGATGCTGCCGGTCGTCGACAAGCCGGCGATCCAGTACGTGGTCGAGGAGGCCGTCTCGGCGGGCCTCGATGACGTCCTCATGATCACGGGACGCAACAAGCGCCCCTTGGAGGACCACTTCGACCGCAACTACGAACTCGAGTCCGCCCTCCAGAAGAAGGGTGACCGCAGCCGGCTCGCCAAGGTCCAGGAGTCCAGCGACCTCGCCACCATGCACTACGTCCGCCAGGGCGACCCCCGAGGCCTCGGCCACGCCGTCCTGTGCGCCGCCCCCCACGTGGGCGACGAGCCCTTCGCCGTCCTCCTCGGCGACGACCTGATCGACGCCCGCGACCCGCTGCTCCAGCGGATGATCGAGGTGCGCGGGCAGTACGGGGGCAGCGTCATCGCGCTGATGGAGGTCGCGCCCGAGCAGATCCACCTCTACGGCTGTGCCGTCGTCGAGGAGACCGAGGACGGCGACGTCGTCAAGGTGAGCGGCCTCGTCGAGAAGCCGGAAGCCGCCGACGCCCCGTCGAACTACGCGGTCATCGGCCGCTACGTCCTCGACCCGCACATCTTCGAGATACTCCGCAAGACCGAGCCGGGCCGCGGCAACGAGATCCAGCTGACCGACGCCCTCCAGCAGCTCGCCCAGGACGAGAAGGTCGGCGGTCCGGTGCACGGCGTCGTCTTCAAGGGCCGCCGCTATGACACCGGGGACCGTGGCGACTATCTGCGTGCCATTGTCAGACTCGCGTGCGAACGTGAAGACCTGGGCCCGGACTTCCGGACCTGGCTTCGCAGTTTCGTAGCCGAGGAGATGTAGCGAGTTGAGCAGCGCCGCGACCCGTCCCGCCGACCAGGACCACCTCTGGTCGGTGGACGAGCACCTGGAGGACATCCTCGCGACGGTCCGCCCCCTCGAACCCATCGAGCTGCAACTGCTCGACGCCCAGGGCTGCGTCCTGGTCGAGGACATCACGGTCCCGGTGTCCCTGCCGCCGTTCGACAACAGCTCGATGGACGGATACGCGGTCCGGGTCGCGGACGTGGCGGGTGCGAGCGAGGAGTTCCCGGCCGTTCTGGACGTCGTAGGGGATGTCGCGGCGGGCCATGCGGAACTGCTGCACGTCGGCCCCGGACAGGCCGCCCGCATCATGACCGGCGCCCCGCTGCCGCCCGGCGCCGAGACCGTCGTCCCCGTCGAGTGGACCGACGGAGGCCTCGGCGAGGGCCCGGTGACCGGGATGCGCGCCCGCAGCCTCGCCCCCGAGGGCGCCGAGGGACAGGTGCACGTGTACCGGCCCGCCGAAGCACGCGCGCACGTGCGCGCCAAGGGCAGCGACGTCCGGGCGGGCGACCGCGCCCTGGACGCCGGCACCGTCCTCGGCCCGCCGCAGATCGCCCTGCTCGCCGCGATCGGCCGCGGCAGCGTACGCGTGCGCCCGCGTCCGCGCGTGGTCGTCATGTCCACCGGCAGCGAACTCGTCCAGCCCGGCGAGAGCCTCGGCAGCGGCCAGATCTACGACTCCAACAGCTTCGCCCTCACCGCGGCCGCCCGGGACGCGGGCGCCATCGCCTACCGGGTGGGCGCCGTCGCCGACGACGCCGAGACCCTGCGCTCCACCATCGAGGACCAGCTGGTTCGCGCCGACCTGGTGGTCACCACGGGCGGCGTGAGCGTCGGGGCGTACGACGTCGTCAAGGAGGCGCTGTCGCACGTCGACGACGAGGACGAACCGGGCAGCGGCGTCGACTTCCGCAAGCTCGCCATGCAGCCCGGTAAACCCCAGGGCTTCGGCTCCATCGGTCCCGACCACACCCCGCTGCTGGCCCTGCCCGGCAACCCGGTCTCCTCGTACGTCTCCTTCGAGCTGTTCGTCCGGCCCGCCATCCGCGCCCTCATGGGCCTCGACGACGTCCACCGGCCCACGACCAGGGCGACCCTGACCGCGGACAAGGCGCTGACCTCACCGAAGGGACGACGGCAGTTCCTGCGCGGTACATACGCCGACGGCGCGGTCACCCCCGTCGGCGGCGCCGGATCCCATCTGGTCGCCGCCCTCGCGCAGGCGGACGCGCTGATCGTCGTACCGGAGGGTGTGGAGTCCGTCGAGCCCGGCACCGAGGTCGAAGTGGTCCTGCTCGGCTGAGCACTCCTGGTTGGCGGTACCGTGTCGCGCACAACAGGCCGGACCGGGAGCGCCGCACAATCATGAGTACGCAGGACCGACTGACTCACATCGACGAGGCGGGCGCCGCCCGCATGGTCGACGTATCCGGCAAGGACGTCACCGCACGCACCGCGCGTGCCAGCGGACGCGTCCTGGTGTCGCCCCGGGTGATCGAGCTGCTGCGCGGTGAGGGCGTCCCCAAGGGGGATGCCCTGGCCACCGCGCGGATCGCGGGCATCATGGGCGCCAAACGCACCCCGGACCTGATCCCGCTCTGCCACCCGCTGTCGGTGTCCGGTGTGAAACTGGACCTGTCGGTCGCGGACGACGCCGTGGAGATCACGGCCACCGTGAAGACCACGGACCGCACGGGCGTCGAGATGGAGGCCCTCACCGCGGTCTCCGTCGCCGCGCTCACCGTGATCGACATGGTCAAGGCGGTCGACAAGGGAGCGGTCATCACGGACGTACGGGTGGAGGAGAAGTCGGGCGGTAAGTCGGGCGACTGGAGCCGGGCATGACATATCGCGCTCTTGTGGTCACCGCCTCCAACAGGGCGGCCGCCGGGATCTACGAGGACAAGGGCGGTCCGCTGATCGCCGACGGCCTGAAGCGCTTCGGCTTCACCGTCGACGGCCCCCAGGTCGTCCCCGACGGCGACCCCGTCGAGGCCGCTCTGCGCGCCGCCGCGGACGCCGGATACGACGTCGTCGTCACCACCGGCGGCACCGGGATCTCGCCCACCGACCGCACCCCCGAGGCGACCCGCGCGGTGATCGACCGCGAGGTGCCGGGCATCGCGGAGGCCGTCCGGGCGTTCGGGCGGGAGAAGGTGCCGACCTCGGCGCTGTCCCGGGGTCTGGCCGGGGTGGCCGGGCGCACTCTGATCGTCAATCTTCCGGGTTCCAGTGGCGGGGTGAAGGACGGACTCGCCGTCCTGGAGCCCCTGTTGGTCCACGCCGTCGACCAGATCCGCGGCGGCGACCACCCGAGACCCGGCGCCGGCACTGGGGGTGCGAGCTGAACAGCCCGTCATGGCCCGCCGTACTGGCGGACGGCGATGTCGTCCTGAGGCCGATAAGGATGCGCGACCAGCGGATCTGGCGCGAGGTCAACCGCCGCAACCGGGACTGGCTGCGGCCCTGGGAGGCCACCATTCCGCCGCCCACCCCCACCGGGCCGATCGCGCACCGGCCGACCTTCCGTCAGATGGTCCGCCACCTCAGGTCCGAGGCGAACGCGGGGCGGATGCTGCCGTTCGTCATCGAGTACCGGGGGCAGCTGGTCGGCCAGTTGACGGTCGCCGGGATCACCTGGGGCTCGATGTGCTCGGGACATGTCGGCTACTGGGTGGACCAGTCGGTGGCCGGGCGCGGTGTGATGCCGACCGCCGTGGCGCTTGTCGTGGACCACTGTTTCCGTACTGTCGGACTGCACCGCATCGAGGTCTGCATTCGGCCCGAGAACGGACCCAGCCGACGGGTCGTGGAGAAACTCGGATTCCGCGAGGAGGGACTGCGCCCGCGCTATCTCCACATCGACGGGGCCTGGCGCGACCATCTCGTGTTCGCGCTCACCGCCGAAGAGGTGCCCGACGGGTTGCTCAGGCGCTGGCAGCGGGCACGCTCCAGCAGCACGCCCCACGACAATCCCGCATAGCTCCGGAAATGGAATGCGTGTTCGAAAATGATCGGTGCATGACCGTCTCAGGGCATTGAATTCGCGACTGAGGCGGCCTGTTGATCGGATCGGTCACAAAAAAAGCTCGAAATATCAGCCGGATCGTGCGACACACCGACTCAATTGGCAGATGGCCTCACGCAAACCCCTCTACCGTGTGAGGCGTGAGCAGCAGCGGCCTCATCTACGCAGTCATTGTCGGGGCCTGGGCCGCCTACTTGGTGCCGATGTGGCTCCGTAGGCAGGACGAGCTGAACGAGGCCCGTCCGACGGAACGCTTCAGCACCGCCATCCGGTTGCTGTCCGGACGGGCGGGCATGGAGCGTCGGTACGCCAAGGACCTGCGCGCGCGCTCCACCGACGAGGGGGAGCACGGCGCGGACGAACCGGGTGTCGTCACCGAGTCGGTGGACGTCCGGGCCTTCGCCATGCCTCCGACCCGTCCGCAGGCCCAGGCGACGGTCCAGCCGGCGGCATCGGGACGCCAGGAAGCAGCGCGTGACGCGGTGCGCGAGCCCGCGCGGGAGGCGGGACGCGAAGCCGGACGTGGCGAACCGGCACGCGCCAAAACCAACGCTCCCGCGCCCGAACACGGCGGCGCGCCGACGCGCAAGCAGGCACCCGCCACCCCGGCACAGGCCCAGGGTCAGGTCCCCGCCCGGCGCACGCCCTCCGCCGAAGCGGCCGCAGCGCGCGCCCGGCGTGTGAAGGTGCTCGCACGCCGTCGGCGTACGACCATGATGCTCTTCCTGGCCTTCACGCTCGGCGCGATCGTCGCCGCCATCGGAGGGCTCGCGTTCCTGTGGGCACCCGGCGTGCCCGCTGTCATGCTCAGCGTGTACATCGCATACCTGCGCTCCCAGGAGCACCGCCGCTTCACGTACCAGATGGACCGGCGCCGGGCCGAGGCCGCCGCGCAGCGACTGCGGGAGCGTGCCCGCCAGCCGCGCCGACGCGCCTCCGTCACCACCGGCGCGGACGCCGACGAATCGGACGAGGGACCGGCGACGGAGACCGACCCCGGGCTTTCGGCGCTCGCCGCCGACCGGCGCGCCCTCGTCGAGCAGACCGACCACGCCGAGTGGGTCGACCAGCAGCGCGAGCGGCAGCGCGGACCGGGACACGGGGACAGCTGGGACCCGGTGCCGGTGCCGCTCCCCACGTACGTGACCGCGCCGGTCGCTCCGCGCGCCACCGCGGACGTGGACCTCGGGGCGCCGGACGCGTGGAGTTCGGCGCGGTCCAGCGCCGCCGCGCCGGAACAGTCCGGTCAGGAGGCGACGCCCGCCGCGCAGGACGGGGGATCGGAGGACGGGTCCGCCGACGCGGATGACCAGCCGGCGGCGGACGAGCGCAGTGACGCCCGCCGCGCCGCCTCCGCACGCCGGGCACGCGAGCGTGGCCGCACACCGCTCTTCGACCAGTACGAGGAAGGCGACCGGCCGCGCGCGGCCAACGAGTGACGCACGGGGCGGCCTTGCAGCCCGCCGCCCTCGCACCGATGCCCGTCCCTGACCAGCCGGGAACGGATTTCCAAGCACCCTGATGGGGATGCTAGAGTTTCACTCGTTGCAAGGGCCTGTGGCGCAGTCTGGTAGCGCACCTCGTTCGCATCGAGGGGGTCTGGGGTTCAAATCCCCACAGGTCCACCGCAGCTCAGAGCCCCAGTCGGAGTGATCCGGCTGGGGCTCTTTTTGCGTCGCGCAGGAAGCGGGTGAGGAAGCAACCGTGATGCCGCACACCGCGCGCCGGGAGCGCGCCCTTCGAAGGCTCGACGTTCCGCTGCTGCTCGTGCTGTGCGGGGTGCTGCTGACGGCCGCCGTCGCGCTGGTGGTCCGGCCGATGGTGTCCACCACCCTGAGCATCCCCGCGCCGCCCAGGACATCCTCCTCCGGGATTCCCGATGCCGCGCTCCAGAGGACCTTCCGGCTGGCGGTGCCGGACGGTGCCCGGAGCGCCTCCTACCTGGTGATCCCGGGCGACGGCAGCGCGGAGAGCGGACAGGACCTCTATCTGTGCTTCCGCACCACCCCCGAAGGCCTCAAGGAGTTCTTGACCTCCCTGCACAGGACCACCGGGGATCTGACGGCCGGTGACGCCGTCCTGGACCAGGACGACATCGACTCCGTCGAGCTTCCCTGGAAGATCGGAACCAAGGGGCGCCTCGCCGGCCTCTACGTGGACATTCCCGAGCAGGGCGACGAGGCCGGCACAGCCCTGCTGACCGTCGACGAAACCGACAGGGCCGCGCCCTTGGTCTACGCCCATGTGACGGTGTAGGGCGCCTTCCTCACAGCGCCTTCGCGAAGCAGCGGCTCTCCTCGTGGAAACGGTAGTACCCGAACTTCACGCAGGGTTCGTAGCCGCTGGACGTGTACAGGGCGATGGCCTCCGGCTGCTTGGTGCCGGTCTCCAGAACCATGCGCAGGCGGCCGGCCGCGCGGGCGTCGTCCTCCAGGGCGGACAGGACGCGGCGGGCGAGACCGCGGCCGCGCATCTCCTCGATCACGTACATGCGCTTGAGTTCGGCGTCGCCGTCCAGGTTGCCCTCGCCGTTTGTGTCCTGGGCGCGCCAGCCGCCCGTGGCCACGGGGCTGTCCCTCTCGTCGTACGCGATCAGATACACGCCGTTCGGGTGCTCGAAGTCCGTCGGGGCCAGCTCGGTGGCGTCGCCGCCGTCGCCGTAGCGGACGTGGTACTCGGCCTGGACCTGGTCGTTGAGCTTCACGGCGTCGGGGTGGTGGAAGGGGACACGGCGGATCATCATGCCCTCCAGTGTGCCGGTATCGTGCCGGGGTGCTGACTGTGACCTCCGCCAATGTGAACGGGCTGCGTGCCGCCGCGAAGAAGGGCTTCGTGGAGTGGCTCGCGGACACCTCCGCCGATGTGCTCTGCCTGCAGGAGGTGCGCGCCGAGCCGCAGCAGCTGCCCGAGGCCGTCCGCGCGCCCGAGGGCTGGCACGTGGTGCACGCGCCCGCCGCCGCCAAGGGCCGCGCGGGCGTCTCCCTCTACACCCGCCGTGAGCCGGACCGTGTCCAGATCGGCTTCAGGTCGGCCGAGTTCGACACCAGCGGGCGCTACGTCGAGGCCGACCTGCCCGGCGTCACCGTCGCCTCCCTCTACCTGCCCTCCGGCGAGGTCGGCACCGAGCGGCAGGACGAGAAGGTGCGCTTCATGGACGAGTTCCTCGCGTATCTGAAGGACCTGCGGGAGCGCGCCGCCGCCGACGGCCGTGAGGTCGTCGTCTGCGGCGACTGGAACATCGCCCACCAGCAGGCCGACCTCAAGAACTGGCGCGCCAACCAGAAGAGTTCCGGATTCCTGCCCGAGGAGCGGGCGTGGCTGAGCCGGGTGCTCGACGAGACCGACGGCGGTTACGTCGACGTCGTACGGTCGCTGCATCCGGACGTGGAGGGGCCGTACTCGTGGTGGTCGTACCGGGGGCGGGCCTTCGACAACGACTCGGGTTGGCGCATCGACTACCAGATCTCCACGCCCGGCCTCGCCGCCAAGGCGGTCAAGGGGTTCGTGGAGCGCGCGGCCACGCACGCCGAGCGCTGGTCGGACCATGCGCCGGTGACGGCCGTCTACGACCTCTAGTAGTGCTTCGTTAGGTTCTGGTTCTGCTGGTGGTGAGGGGGCGGCCGCAGGTGCTGCAGGTGCCGGTCCAGCACCTCAGCAGGTCTTGGAG
>NZ_JBIAKA010000014.1:0-277211 GCF_042872225.1 Streptomyces sp. NPDC005374
CCCGGGGGCGGCGTCCGGGGGGGGGCGGGGCCCCGGCGCCGCCCGGCGCCCCGGGGCGGCGGGGCCCGCGCCCCCCGCCGGGAGGGAAGAGGGGGGGGGGCCCCCCCCGGGCGGGGGGGGCCACCCCTCAGGAGTTCTGTGGGAGCGGCAGGGCCTGCTACTGGCCGCCCTGCTCGTCGCGGCGACGCTGCCAGCGCTGCTCGATCCGGTCCATCATCGAGCGCTTCTGGCGTCCCTGGCGACGGGCCTGCGAGGCGCCCGCGGCAGGCTGTTCGCCCGGCTTGGGGGCCTTGCGCCAGCCGGTCACGGCGAGAACCGCACAGCCCAGCATGACCAGGAAGCCCACCACGCTGAGCCATACCTGCTTGGCGACCATACCGGCCATGAGGAGCGCGATACCCACGAGGAAGCCGGCGACCGCCTGGTAGACCCGTCGCCGGGTGTACGTACGCAGCCCGCTTCCCTCAAGCGCTGTCGCGAACTTGGGATCTTCGGCGTACAGCGCTCGCTCCATCTGCTCGAGCATTCGCTGCTCGTGCTCCGAGAGCGGCACGTCGTCCTCCTCATCGTGCAGTCGCCGGGGCGACTCGGGGGTCCCTTCAGGATAGGCAGGGAATCGCCCCCGTGAAACCCGCCCCTCTGCGCCAAATGGCCAACCGGGATCCGCCATGAACACTCCGGCTGCTGAATCTTGTCATTCCCCAGCAGCCGTCCCGTCATGCCGGGCGGTCTCCCTCGATCATACGGCGCTGAACGCCGTATCGGGGGGCCTGTGGCGTACTCCATGTGCCATCAAGTACCTGATCAGCAGTACGGCACAGGAGGCTGCTCAGGCCTCGACGGCCTCCCGCGTCTCGCCGAGCACATGGAGCTGGGTCGCCACGGAGTGGAAGGCGGAGAGTTCGGCCGCCGCCTCCTCCAGCTTCAGCAGTGCTTCCAGGGCGCCGGGCTCGGTGTCCACGAGCACACCGGGGACGAGGTCGGCGAAGACCCGCACACCATGCACGGCGCCCACGGTGAGGCCTGCGCCCTCGACGAGCGCGGTGAGCTGTTCGGCGGTGAAGCGGCGCGGCACGGGGTCGCCGTCGCCCCAGCGGCCGTTCGGGTCGTCGAGCGCCTGCCTGGCCTCCTTGAAGTGGCCGGCCAGGGCCCGCGCGAGCACGGCGCCGCCGAGGCCGGCGGCGAGCAGGCTGAGGACCCCCTCGGGGCGCAGGGCGGCCACGACGTTGCGCATGCCCTCGGCCGGGTCGTCCACGTACTCCAGGACGCCGTGGCACAGCACCACGTCGTAGGCGCCGCGCTCGGCCACGTCGAAGAGGCCGTGGGCGTCACCCTGGACACCCCTCACCCGGTCGGCGACACCGGCCTCCGCGGCGCGGCGCTCCAGCGCGAACAGCGCGTTGGGGCTGGGGTCGACGACGGTGACCTGGTGGCCGAGGCGGGCGACGGGCACCGCGAAGTTGCCGCTGCCGCCTCCGGTGTCGAGGACGTCCAGTGCCTGGCGTCCCGTGGACTTGACCCTGCGGTCGAGGGCGTCCTGGAGGACCTCCCAGACCACGGCGGTACGGAGAGAGGCGCGGGGTCGCAGCGGGTCCGACACGGCAGGTGACTCCTCGGCGCGGCACCGCCTGTTGTACGGCGGAGCGGATCGGGACGCCTCCCCGGCCGGGGGCGTGGACGGGGAAGGCTTCATGCGCTCCCCACCCTATTGCCTCGGCTACCGCGGCCGGCCATCGCGACCCCGGGGCCACCGGGCACGTCTCACCCGGCGGACCACGAGGCGGATCACGCGGCGGCCCCGCCCGCCCGACTTGCTCCGACCGCGACCATGGCCGCCCGGTCAGCCCGCGTCCGGGAAGTCGCGGTGGGTATCGCGGTCGCCGCCGTGGCCGATGTCGCCGCCGCGGCCGGTGCCGTGGCCGGTCTCCTCCGGCCCGTCCCCGTCCTGGCGCGGCTGTGGCAGGACCGGCTGGAGCACCAGCATCCGCTCGACGAGGCGCAGGAACATCGCCACGTCACGTATGAGGTCGTCGGCGTCCCGGCGGCTCGCCGCGCCCTGGATGCCGGCCTCCGCGCGGGCCCGGCGCCGGGCCCCGGAGGCGAAGAGCCCGCTCCACTCGGCGAGTTCGGGCGCGATCTCCGGGAGCACTTCCCAAGCGCTGCGTATTTTGGCGCGGCGCCTCGGCGTTGGCTCCGGGCGTCCCCGGGCGGCGAGTACGGCGGCCGCGGTGCGCAGGGCGGCGAGATGGGCCGTGGCATAGCGCTCGTTCGGCGTCTCCAGCGCCGAGGCCTCGTCAAGGCCGGCACGGGCCTGGGCGAGCAGGTCGAGGGCGGCGGGCGGGGCCGTCGCCCGGCGCAGCACGGGGTGTACGTCGCTCGCCGGGCCGGTCAGTGAGGGGGCAGGGCCGGTGGCGCGGCGCCGACGGGCGGCGGCTGCGTGGTAGCTGGCCATGACGAACCTCCTGTCGTCTGGTTGACGGCACATCCCGCTACGGAGTGCCGTATGTGCCCATCGTGAGGTATGCCACTGACAATCCGTTCTGACCTGGGCTTTTGCTTCGATCGAAGGTTCGGGTTAGTTTTTGCACTGACCAGTCAGTTCAAAAAGTTCCGAGTTCAAGGAGATCAGGGGGGTGGCCGTGGACGGAGTCGCTGTGACGGCCGAGGGTTTCGGGTTGAAGGGGTCCCGCGGCTGGGCGTTCCGCGGGATCGACCTCGTCGCGGAGCCCGGTGCGTTGATCGCTGTCGAGGGGCCCTCCGGGTCCGGCCGTACGAGCCTGCTGCTCGCGCTCACCGGACGGATGAAGGCCACCGAAGGGACCGCGACCGTGGGCGGGGCGCGGCTGCCGAAGCAGCTCTCGGCGGTGCGCCGACTCAGCGCGCCCGCGCATGTCGCCGGGGTCACCGACCTCGACCCGGCACTGACCGTCGGGGAGCACCTGCGCGAACGGGCGCTGCTGCAGCACCGGTTCGGCGAATCGGTGCGCGCGCTGCTGCGCCCGCGCGGTGAGCGTACGGCCGAGGCGAAGCTGCGGATCGACACCGCCCTGACGGCCGCAGGGCTCGACCGTGAGTCGCTGCCCAAGGGCGCGCGGACCGCCGTACGCGATCTGGAGCGGCTGGAGGCCCTGCGGCTGTCGATCGCCCTGGCCCTGATCGGCCACCCGCGGCTGCTCGCCGTGGACGACCTGGACCTGAAGCTGTCCGACGCCGAGCGGGTCGAGGCCTGGGCGCTGCTCAGGTCCCTCGCCGCGGCCGGGACGACGGTCGTGGCGGTGTGCAGCGAGGCCCCGGAGGACGCCCTGACGGTGTCCACACGGCCCGGGCACCAGGAGGACACGGAGACCCGGAAGGAGAAGGCCGATGCGCTCGCCGACACTGGCCGCGCTTGAGCTGCGCCGATTCGGCAGGGGGAAGCTGCCGCGAGCCGCCATGGTGGCTCTGCTGGTGCTGCCGCTGCTGTACGGCGCCCTGTACCTGTGGTCCTTCTGGGACCCCTACGGCCGCCTGGACCGCATCCCCGTCGCCCTCGTGAACGACGACAAGGGTGCCACCGCCGACGGCAGCAGGCTCGCCGCGGGCGACCAGATCACCGAGGGGCTGCGGGACAGCCAGGTCTTCGAGTGGCACCAGGTGAGCGCCTCCGAGGCGCGGGAAGGTGTCGAGAACGGCAGGTACTACCTGTCGCTCACCATGCCGGCCGACCTCAGCCGCCGGATCGCTTCCAGCTCGGGCGACTCACCCGAGACCGGCGCGCTCCAGGTCCGCACGAACGACGCCAACAACTACATCGTCGGGCAGATCTCGCGGACGGTCTTCGCCGAGGTCCGCCAAGCCGCGTCCACCAAGGCCTCGCGGTCCTTCCTGGACCGGATCTTCATCTCCTTCTCCGACATCCACGGCGCCACGGTGAAGGCCGCCAACGGGGCCGACGACCTGGAAGGCGGCATCGGCAAGGCGGAACAGGGCTCCGAGGACCTCGCCACCGGCTTGGCGGAGGCGCGGAAGGGCAGCTCCCGGCTCTCCGACGGGCTGACGAAGCTCGACACCGGCTCGGGCGACCTGGCGGACGGGGCGCAGCAGGTCGCCGACGGCACCCGGACACTCGCCGGCAAGGTCAACGGGGTCGCGGACAAGGTGGGTCCCTTCCTCCAGGACAACGAGAAGACCATCGGCGACACGGCCCGGCTCGTCGCCGACTCGGCCGGGGCCGTCCGCCACAACCTGGGCACCCTGGCGAGGACCGCTCCGGCGGCCGCCAAGGGCGCGCACACGGCCGCCGACACCCTGGACGCCGTCTACAAGGCGCGCTGCACGGACCCGGTACTGCCGGACGCCGCGTGCGCCGACCTGAAGAAGGCGCGGCAGGCCGCCGACGACGTGGCGAAGGTCGCCGACGACGTCAACGCGCTGGTCGCCGACCAGAACGGCGACCTGAAGAAGCTCGACGGGCAACTGGCCACGCTCCAGCGGCAGGCCCGCGCGCTCGCCGACCGGGCTCCCCGGCTCTCCGAGGACCTCGACGACGCCGTATCGAAGATCAACAAGCTGAACGAGGGTGCGGGCAAGGTCGCCGCCGGAGCCAGGACGCTCCATTCGGGCCTCGGCGCCGCGCGGACCGGCGCGCAGGACCTGGACGAGGGAGTCGGCCGCCTCAAGACCGGGGCCGACGACCTGAGCGGCGGCATGTACAAGCTCGCCGACGGCTCCGGGAAGCTCTCCGACGGTCTGCACGACGGGGCCTCGCAGATCCCCGACTACGGCAAGAAGGACCGCGACCGGCGCACCGACGTGATGGCGGACCCGGTCCAGCTGGTCTCCAGGGACCTGCACAAGGCACCGAACTACGGCACCGGGTTCGCCCCGTACTTCATTCCGCTGTCCCTGTGGGTGGGCGCAATGGTGGCGTACATGCTGATCACGCCGATGAACCGGCGGGCGCTCGCCGCCGGTGCCCCGGCCTGGCGGATCGCGCTGGCGGGCTGGCTGCCGGTGCTGGCGATCGGGGTGCTCCAGACGGTGGCCCTGATGTCGGTGCTGCACTGGGCGGTAGGCCTGCAGATGGAGCGGGCGGCCGGGACCGTGGGCTTCCTGTTCCTGGTGACGGGGTGCTTTGCGGCGATCGTCCAATGGCTGAACGCACGCTTCGGAGCGGCGGGCAGGATCCTCGTCCTCGCCCTTCTGATGCTCCAGTTGACCTCGGCGGGTGGCACCTATCCCGTCCAGACCAGTCCCGGTTTCTTCAACGCGCTCCACCCGTTCCTGCCCATGAGTTACGTGGTCGAGGCCCTCAGGAGGCTCATCACGGGCGGCGGTCTCACTCCGGTGTGGCACGCGTGCGTGGTGCTCCTCGCCTTCACCGCGGGTGCCCTCGCCCTGACCGCGCTGTCGGCCCGCCGACGGCAGGTGTGGACGCTGGACCGGCTGCACCCGGAGCTGACCCTGTGAGCCCTTCCGTGAGCTCGGGGGCGGCCTCACCTGTGAGAATCAGAGGCATGGAAAGCAGCAGCGCCACGGCGGGTGTCAGCACGCGCCGCGAGGCCACCCGGCAGAAGCTCTACGAGGCGGCCGTCACGCTCATCGCCGAGCAGGGCTTCTCCGCCACCACGGTCGACGAGATCGCCGAGCGCGCCGGAGTCGCGAAGGGCACGGTCTACTACAACTTCGCGAGCAAGTCCGTCCTCTTCGAGGAACTGCTGCGGCACGGTGTGGGTCTCCTCACGGCCTCTCTGCGGGAGGCGGCGGAAGCGACGGCACGCGCGGGCGGCGGCAAGGTGGACGCCCTGGACGCGATGATCCGCGCGGGCCTCGTCTTCATCGACCGCTATCCGGCCTTCACCCAGCTCTACGTCGCGGAGCTGTGGCGCACCAACCGGGCCTGGCAGTCCACGCTCCTGGTGGTTCGTCAGCAGGCCGTGGCGGTCGTGGAGGACGTGCTGCGCGAGGGCGTGGAGAACGGCGAGTTCAGCGACGAGATCGACATCCCGCTCACCGCCGCCGCCCTGGTCGGCATGGTCCTGGTGGCCGCCCTGGACTGGCAGGCGTTCCAGCCCGAGCGCTCCCTGGACGACGTGCACGCGGCCCTGTCGCGGCTGCTTCAGGGGCGGGTGAGCGGGCGCCGGGGATGACAGCCGAAAGCGCCGGTCCGCTGTGGCCGCGTCCCCCGCGGGCCACCTCGAACCGGCGCCTTCTCCTGCTCCCCCGTTTTCCCCCGTGCCCCCCGTTGGGCCCCCGTTCGGTCGTTCCCCCGCTTTCCGGGATCCCCCGTGCCTCGCTCCCGCCGGCCTCGGCCGACGGAAGGAGCGGATCCGGGGCGGCTCCGTTCCGGCGCCCCGTGTCGCCGGTGCCGGAGCCGTTCCCCTTCGCCGTGGCTCCACTCTCTCGTCCGCGCAGGCCGCAACCCATCCGCGCGCGTACTCATCTCACCCCCTAGGTACGGATACTCAGTCATCCGCACTCACCCCCAGGACTCCTTGTCGCCGACTGGTTACGATCGCCTCCGTGTCCGTACTCCCCTTGGTGTTCACCAGCGGCTGGGCCAGCGGTGTCAACGCGTACGCGGTGGTGCTGCTGCTCGGCGTGTTCGGCGCGACCGGCCTGAGCGACGACGTCCCCGAGACCCTTCAGCGCCCCGAGGTCCTCGTCGTGGCGGGCGTGCTGTTCCTGTGCGAGGCGGTGGCCGACAAGATCCCGTACGTCGACTCCGCGTGGGACTCGGTGCACACCGTGATCCGGCCCGTGGCAGGCGCGTGGGTCGGGGCACTGCTCGCCGGGCAGAGCGGTTCGCTCTCCGACGTGGCGGCCGGCCTGATCGGCGGTTCGACGGCGCTGGCCAGCCACACGGTCAAGGCGGGCACCAGGATGGCCGTCAACGCCTCCCCCGAACCCTTCAGCAACATCGTCCTGAGCCTGGCCGAGGATCTCGGCGTCGGCGGCATCGTCACGTTCGCGATGTTCCACCCGGAGGCGGCCGCGGTCATCGCGGGCGTGCTGCTGGTGGCCGGCCTGATGGTGCTCTTCTTCCTGATCTCCCGCATCCGCAGGTTCCGGCGCCGCAGGGCCCAGCGCCGGGAGGAGAGACGCCTCGCGGCGCGGACCGGACGACCACCCGGCTGACAGGGCGCGGCCGGAGTGTCAGTGGGGGTCGATAAAGTCGCAGGCATGGCAAGGATTGCGGTGATCGGCGCCGGGATGGGCGCGATGGCGGCCGCTGCCCGGCTGGCCGTCGCGGGCCACCGGGTGGCGGTGTACGAGCGTACGGAGACGTACGGCGGGGCGGTGCGCCGTTTCGAGCGGGACGGCTTCGCCTTCGACACCGGACCCGGGCTGCTCACGCTGCCCGCGGTCTACCGCGATCTGTTCGTCAAGACCGGCAAGGAGGCGCTGGAGTCGGCCGTCGAGCTGGTCCAGGTCGACCCCTCGTCACGGCACGTGTTCACGGACGGCACCGAGGTGTCCCTGCCGAACGCCTCCCGCGCGGGCGTGGTCGCCGCTCTGGACGAGGCCCTCGGCGCGGGCGCGGGCGGGCGCTGGGGCGACTTCCTGATCCGGGCCCGTGAGGCCTGGGACCGCACCCGCAGACCGCTCCTGGAGGAGCCGCTGTGGCCCAACTGGCCGGTGCTGATGGACGAGCCCTACCCGGCGGTGCCCCACAAGCGGCTGCTGCGCACCCGACGCGCCTGCACCCTGTGGGAGATCGGTGCGTGGGAGCTGCGCGACCCGCGCCTCGCGGCCCTGCTGGACGGCCACGCGCTCGCGTACGGCGTGGACCCCGGTACCGCTCCGGCGAGCGCGGCGATCCTGCCGTACATGGAGCACGCGTTCGGTACCTGGTATGTGCGCGGCGGCATGCGGGAGTTGGCACGCGCGGTGTACGAGCGGTGTGTTCAGCGCAGGGTCGAGTTCCACTTCGGCGCCGAGGTGACCGCCGTCCTGGAGAAGGACGGCCGCCCGGCGGGGGTGGAGTTCGCCGACGGGACGGTCGCGGAGGCGGACACCGTCGTCGGCACCGGGCCCTGGCGGCTGCGCGGACTCGTGCCGGGCCGCGAGCTCTACGGCGCGAAGGACGTCCCTCCCGACGCCGAGGACCTGCACCCGGGCCGCGTGGTGGTGTGTCTCGCGCTGCGGGGCGCGCGGGACCCTGACGCCGTGCACCGCACGGTGGTGTACGGCCCCGCCCCCGCAGAGGAGCTTGCCCTGTTCCGGAACGGGGGGACGCCGGAGCCCACCGTGCGGGTGGACCGGCCGGACGACCCGGCTCTGCGTCCCGAGGCGGAGCACGAGTCGGTGGTGCTGACGGCGACGGTGCCGTGCGGGCGTGGGCACGACTGGGCCACGCCGTCAGTCGTCGACGCCTTCGCGGAGAAGATGATCACTGCCGCCGAGCGGGCGCTGCCGGGGCTGCGTGAGCGGGTGCTGTGGCGCGAGGTGCGGACGCCCTTGCACACCGAGCGGGAGACAGGGGCCGAGGGCGGTGCCGTTCCGCCGCCCTCGCTGGCGGGCGGTGAAGGCACCCTGCACCCGTCCAACAGCACGGCGATGCCTGGCCTGTTCACGGCCGGCGGCTGGTCGCATCCGGGAGGCGGCCTCGCCCACGCGGGCATGTCGGGCGCGCTGGTGGCCGGACTGATCGTGGAGGGGCCGGAGTTCCGCGGTTCTCAGTGAGGAGCCGCGGGATCAGAAACGGTACTGCTCGTCGTACCCGTTCCCCTGGCCCTGCCCCTGGTTCTGTCCCTGTCCGTTGTCCTGGTAGTACTGCTGCTCCTGCGGGAGTTCGCCGCCGTACTCGTCGGTGCGCTGCTGCGGCACCCACACCCCGCCGGCCGGGGTCTCGCCGCCGTACCCGGCGTACTGGTCCTGGCCGTAGTCCTGCTGGACGAACTGCTGCTGACCGCCGTAGGAGGTGTCGTACGACCCCGCTCCGTAGGTCTGGGTGCCGATGTACGGGTCGGAGTAGGCGGCGTACTGCTGCTGCCCGGACTGGTCGTAGCCGTACTGCTGCTGGTCGTAGCCGGAGTAACCGTCGTAGCCGTACGTCTGGTCGGCGGCGGCCGTCGCGTACTGGCCCTGGTCCGCGGACGCGTAGGACTGGTCGCCCGCGTAGGTCTGATCGCCGTATATGCCGTAGGAGCCGGTGTCGTCGGGCAGGGGCTGGGGCTCGTAGACCGCGGTGCTCTCGGCGGCCGTGGGGCCGGCGGAGCGCGCCGGGGTGAAGACGTCGTCGCGGTCGTAGTCGTCGTCCTGGCCGTAGCCGACGGCGTCCGGCCGGCCCTGGTCGTACCCGGCCTCGTCGCCGTAGGCCGCGTCACCCGACTCGAGGTCGGAGACCTCCAGGCCGGGCTCGTCACGGCCGCGCTCCCGGCGGCTCTTCTTGCCGCCCGTCAGACCGCCCAGCGCGGCCGGCGGGTTGACCGCCCAGCCCTGCTCGAAGCCGCGGCGGAAGGAGAGAGTGACGTAGGTCTGGCCGACCGCGAAGGCGATCGCGCCGAGGCCGATGACAATCACCTGGGAGATCAGCACGCCGAGGACCACGCCGAGGAAGCCGGCGAAGGCGAGCACCCGCCAGCGCAGTCGTGCCTTGTACTGCAGCAGCACCTCGCCCAGCAGCCACAGCGCGACGAATCCGAACGCGATGTAGAGGACCGTCCAGCCCATGTACGCCCCTCTCCCAGTGACCGCTACGCAGTGTGTCGTATGGCCGTGCGGCCGGTCTAGGCCTGCGGTGGATGGTGCAGGCCCAGGTTTTCGTAGATTTCCAGGGTCGCCGTCGAGTTGTTCAGCGTGATGAAGTGCAGTCCGGGTACTCCCTCGGACAGCAGCCGTGCGCAGAACTCCGTGGCGAACTCGATTCCGATCGAGCGTACAGCGGCCGGATCGTCCTTGGCTGTGAGGATCCGCTCTTTCAGGGCGGAAGGGATGATCGCGTTGCTGAGCTGCGGAAGCCGCTCCAGCATCCGCACGCTGGTCACGGGCATGATCTCGGGGATGACGGGGGTCGCGCAGCCCGCCGCGTCGACTCGGTCACGCAGCCGCAGATAGGACTCCGGCTGGAAGAACATCTGGGTGATGGCGTAGTCGGCGCCTGCGCGGCACTTGTCGACGAATCGCGTGACGTCGGCGTCCCAGTCGGCGGAGCGCGGGTGCATCTCCGGGAAGGCCGCGACACCGACGCAGAAGTCGCCCGACTCCTTGATGAGCCGGACGAGTTCGGCGGCGTAGGTGAGCCCCTGCGGGTGTGCGACCCAGTCGCCCATGGGGTCGCCGGGCGGGTCGCCGCGCACGGCCAGGATGTTGCGGATCCCGGCGTCGGCGTACTGGCCGATGATGTTGCGCAGTTCCGCGATGGAGTGGTTGACCGCGGTGAGGTGGGCGACCGGGGTCAGGGTGGTGTCCGCGACGATCTGCTCGGTCTCCTTGACGGTGCCCGCGCGGGTGGAGCCACCGGCACCGTAGGTGACGGAGACGAAGTCCGGAGCGACCGCCTCGACCCTCCTGAGCGCGCTCCACAGGTTCCGCTCACCCTTGGGGGTCTTCGGCGCCGAGAACTCGAAGGAGTATGTCGTCTTGCCTGCGGCGAGCATGTCACGCACGGTGCGTGCGCGGTCAGTCCTGGTGGATGCGGTTCCGAAGGCCATACCGGCAGGTTAGTCAGCGGGCAGCGGTCACCCAACCGAATCGGGGAAATTTGCCGGTTTTGTCGACTTGTTGTCCACCCCTCGGACAACCGGCCCGGTCACACCGCGTGCCGGAGTCTCTTCGCGAACTCGGCCGCCGCCGCGCCGGGGTCGTCCGCCTCGGTGATCGCCCGGACGACCACGATCCGGCGGGCGCCGGCCTCGAGGACCTCGTCGAGGTTGCCGAGGTCGATGCCGCCGATGGCGAACCAGGGGCGGTCGGTGCCGAGGGCGGCGGTGTACCGGACCAGGTCGAGGCCGGGGGCGTGGCGGCCGGGCTTGGTGGGGGTCGGCCAGCACGGGCCGGTGCAGAAGTAGTCCACGCCGTCCTGGACCGCGGCCGCGGCGGCCTCCTCCTCGGCGTGCGTGGAGCGGCCTATGAGGATGTCGTCGCCGAGGATCGCGCGGGCGGCGGGGACCGGAAGATCGCCCTGGCCGAGGTGGAGTACGCCGGCACCGGCGGCGTGGGCGACGTCGGCCCGGTCGTTGACCGCGAGGAGTTTGCCGTGCCGGGCGCAGGCGTCGGCGAAGACCTTCAGGTGCTCCAGTTCCTCGGCCGCCTCCATGCCCTTGTCCCGCAGTTGCACGATGTCGACGCCGCCGGCCAGGACCGCGTCCAGGAACTCGGCGAGGTCGCCCTGGCGCTTGCGGGCGTCCGTGCACAGGTAGACGCGGGCGTCGGCGAGCCGGTCGCGGGCGGTGTCGGTGTCGGGCATGCGTGTGTCTCCCCCGGGTTCGGTGGCGTACGGGCCGTGCGGGACCGTGGCCGTGGCCTCGGTGGGCCCGGCCCGTACGCCGGTGTGGTACGGATCAGACGGCGAGCGCCTGGGCCCGGCGCTTCACCTCCGTGCCGCGATTCTCGCTCAGGGCCTGCGCGGGGGTGCCGGGCAGGCTCTCGTCGGGAGTGAAGAGCCACTCCAGCATCTCTTCGTCGGAGAAGCCGTCGTCCCTCAGGAGCGTCAAGGTCCCGGCCAGGCCCTTGACGACCTTCTGCTCGACCCCGTCGATGAAGGCGGCGGGGACGTGCAGCGCGCGGTTCTCGCCACGGCGTACGGCGATGAGCTGGCCGTCCTTGACCAGCTGCCGCACACGCGTCACCTCGACGTCGAGCAGCTCCGCGATGTCGGGGAGGGTGAGCCAGGCGGGGACGAGTGCATCGGTCTTTGCGTCAATCTCGGTCACGGGATTAAGCGTGCCATCCCGCACTGACAGTCGGAAGCCGGGGCGCCTCCGGCGGGCGAACGAGGGGTGCGCGGCCAGGCGCCGACGAGCCGTCCCGGGCCGCCTCCCGCGAGGACCGCCGCCTTGTCCGCCAGCGGTTCGCGACGGCCGGACAGCACCGGGCCCACCGAGCCGTGCCGCCGGGCGACTCCCCGACGGGCGGGAGGTGCGAGCAGGCGCCACCGGAACCTTTCGGACCGCCCCGGGCCGGGACCAGGACCGCGCCTCGGCCGACAGCGCCTCTGGGTGACCCCTCGACGCGCGCGTCGCGCGGCAGAGAACAGAAGAGGAACGGGTGTGCCAGGCACCGCCAGCCCCTTCCGGACCACCTCCGGCAAACACAGCCACCTCAGCCGACAGCTCCTCGCGGGTCCCGGTATCGCCATCGGGCGACTCCCCGCCGCGCGGGTCGCCCCCAGCGGCCGGGAGGCACGAGCAGGCACCGCCGTCGGGCGGCTCCCCGACAGGTGGGTCGCCCCGGCAGAACGAGGCGTGAGCAGGCGCGTGCCACCAAAACCCGTCTCTGGCGGGGGAGCTGGGTCGGCGTCCCGGCCGGCGGGGGTTCACAGGGGCCGGGCGACGCCGGGCTCCACGCGATGGCGCCGCGGTTACGCCGTTGCCGCCTTCAGCGGCCTTGCCGGGTCCGTCAGCAGCTCTGGGCGCATGTGCGCACCCGCCTCGATCAGGCGGCGGCCCTGGGCCAGGTCACGGGGGCGGCCCACCGCGAGGAGGGCGACCAGGCGGTTCTCCCGGAGCCAGCACACCGTCCAGGCGGGGCCGGACGGCTCACCGCGCCACAGGGTCGTGTCGGCGGACGCGTGGTGACCGGCGTACTGGACGAAGCGGCCGAACTGCTCGGACCAGAAGTACGGGACCGGGTCGTAGACCGTGGGGGTCTCGCCCAGGATGTCGGCGGCAACCGTGCGCGGGCCCTGGAGGGCGTTGTCCCAGTGGTGGACCAGCAGGCGCTCGCCGTACCTCGTCGAGGGGAAGGAGGCGCAGTCGCCGACCGCGTAGACGTCCGGCGCGGAGGTGCGCAGCCGCTCGTCGGCGACGACCTCACGATGTGCGCCGAGCTCGATGCCGGAACCGGCGAGCCAGGCCGTGGCGGGCCGCGCGCCGATGCCGACCACGACCGCGCCCGCGGCCACCCGGGAGCCGTCGTCGAGGACGACCGCGCCGGGCTCGACGCGTGCCACACGCGTGTGGGTGCGAAGAGAGGCGCCCGCGTCGGCGTACCAGGAGGCCATCGGCGCGGCGACCTCGGCGGGCAGCGCGCCCGCCAGCGGCCGCTCGGCGGCTTCCACGACCGTCACCGCACAGCCCGCCTCGCGCGCGGCGGTGGCGAACTCGGCGCCGATCCAGCCCGCGCCGACGACCACGATGTCGTGCTGCCGGGTGAGCACGGGGCGCAGCCGCTCGGCGTCGTCCAGGGTGCGCAGCAGATGTACGCCCGGCACGCCGTCCGTGCCGGGCAGCCGGACCGGTTCGGCACCGGTGGCGAGGACAAGGACGTCGTACGGCACGGTCCCGGCCTCGGTGTCCAGCTCGTGCGCGTCGGGGCGCACGCCCAGGACCTCGCGGCCGAGCAGCAGTTCGATGCCGAGGGCCTCGAAGTCCACGTCGAAGGCGGAGCCCTCGGCCTTGCCGAGCAGAACCGCCTTGGACAGCGGCGGACGGTCGTACGGCTGATGGGGCTCCGCGCCGATCACCGTCACGGTGCCCCGGAAACCCTGTTCACGCAGAGCGACCGCGGACTGGACGCCTGCCATGCCCGCGCCGACCACGACCACCCGCTGCTGCGCCTGTGTCTGCGTCCGCTCGCTCATTTGATCACCATAGTCAACTGACAATCAGTCAGTCAGGGGTCGTGCGCCGTGAACTGCTGCACACCCTCGACGACCTGTTCCACCACACTCGTCCCGCTGCCCGGCTGCGACTCCCATTCCCACGTCTCCTCCAACCGGACCCGGCCGTCGGGAAGTTCGACGACCGTCGAGAGGCAGTGCCCTGAGGATGTCGTTCCGTCGCTCTTCAGCTGGACGTACCGGAAGTCGAGACGGTCCCCCGCGCGCGTGCCGACCAGATGCCCGCGTACGACGTCCCCACCCGCGTACTCGGCCCAGATCTCCCCGTCCTGCTCGTGATACGTGAACCGGGTCCGCGTACCCACCTGCCCCGGAGCCTGATCGGCGACCGGGGCCAGGACGAGGCCGTCGAGCGAGCGGAGCATGACGGAAGGCTCCCTTACAGAGGCGTGGAGCGAAGGGCTAGGGTGGCCAACGTAGAGCACTCGCGGGAGCCCGGACGTACCGGGCTGAGAGGGAGGCTGGCGGCCTCCGACCGTACGAACCTGATCCGGGTCATGCCGGCGAAGGGAGGGGCTGGACGCCCATGTCCTCACGTACCTCGGACGTCCTCGTCGTCGGGGGCGGCATCATCGGCCTGGTCACTGCCTGGCGGGCCGCACAGCGCGGTTTCGCCACGACCGTGGTGGACCCGGAACCGGGCGGCGGGGCCGCTCAGGTGGCCGCCGGGATGCTGGCCGCCGTCACGGAACTGCACTACGGCGAGCAGACCCTGCTCGGCCTGAACCTCGCCTCGGCCCGCCGCTATCCCGACTTCGCGGCCGAACTCACCGACCTGACCGGGCACGACCTCGGTTACCGCCGCTGCGGCACGCTCGCGGTGGCCATGGACGCCGACGACCGCGCCCATCTGCGCGAACTGCACACGCTCCAGCGGCAGTCGGGGCTGGAGTCGGAGTGGCTGTCGGGGCGGGAGTGCCGACGCCTGGAACCGATGCTCGCGCCGGGGGTGCGGGGCGGGCTGCGGGTGGACGGCGACCACCAGATCGATCCGCGGCGCCTCACGCGCGCGTTGCTGGCCGCGTGCGAGCGGGCGGGTGTCCTCTTCCACCGTGGGTGGGCCGAGGGCCTCCGTGTCGTGCGGAACCGGGCCGCGGGGGTCACCACGGCCGACGGCGACGAGCTGGGCGCGGGCCAGGTGGTGCTCGCCGCCGGAAGCCTCAGCAGCCGTCTCTCAGGGGTGCCCGCGGACGTCCTGCCTCCCGTACGGCCCGTGAAGGGCCAGGTGCTGCGCCTGACCGTGCCACCGCGCCACGCGCCCTTCCTGAGCCGTACCGTGCGGGCCGTCGTGCGCGGCAGCCAGGTGTATCTGGTGCCGCGGGAGAACGGCGAGCTGGTGGTCGGCGCGACCAGCGAGGAACTGGGCTGGGACACGACGGTCACCGCGGGCGGGGTGTACGAGTTGCTGCGGGACGCTCACGAACTGGTTCCCGGCATCACCGAGCTGCCGCTGACGGAGACCCGCGCGGGGCTGCGCCCTGGCTCCCCGGACAACGCCCCGCTGCTCGGGCCGACCGAACTGCCCGGGCTGACGCTCGCGACCGGCCACTACCGCAATGGCGTGCTGCTCACGCCGATCACCGGGGACGCCATGGCGCACGTCCTGACGACCGGTGAACTGCCGGAGGTGGCCCGCCCCTTCACCCCGAGGCGGTTCCTGGAGCTCGTGGAGCAGCCGGCATGAACATCTCCGTCAACGGGGAGCCGCGGGAGTTCACCCCCGGCACGGCTCTCGACACCGTCGTACGGGCGCTTGCCCCGGCGCCCTCCGGGGTCGCCGCCGCGCTCAACGAAACCGTCGTCCCACGCACGCAGTGGCCCTCGACGCCCCTCTCCGAGGGAGACCGCGTGGAAGTCCTCACCGCCGTCCAAGGAGGCTGACCCATGGCCGACGATCCCTTTGCCATCGGCGGTACGCCCTTCTCGTCCCGGCTGATCATGGGCACGGGCGGGGCACCCAGCCCGGACGTGCTGGAACGGGCGCTGGTCGCCTCGGGCACCGAGCTGACGACGGTCGCGATGCGGCGCGTGAACCCCTCGGTGCACGGCTCGGTGCTGTCCGTACTGGAGAGGCTCGGCATCCGGGTGCTCCCGAACACGGCCGGCTGTTTCACCGCCGGAGAGGCCGTCCTGACGGCCCGCCTCGCGCGCGAGGCGCTCGGCACCGATCTGATCAAGCTGGAGGTCATCGCCGACGAGCGGACGCTGCTCCCGGATCCCATCGAGCTGCTGGACGCGGCCGAGGTCCTGGTCGACGACGGCTTCACGGTGCTGCCGTACACGAACGACGACCCGGTGCTGGCCCGGAAGCTGGAGGACGTCGGCTGTGCCGCGATCATGCCGCTGGGGTCGCCCATCGGTTCCGGGCTCGGCATCCGCAACCCGCACAACTTCCAGCTGATCGTCGATCACGCGCGCGTGCCGGTGATCCTGGACGCGGGGGCGGGCACCGCGTCCGACGCGGCGCTGGCGATGGAGCTGGGGTGCGCGGGTGTGATGCTCGCCTCAGCCGTGACGCGGGCGCAGGAGCCGGAGCTGATGGCGCACGCGATGCGGCACGCGGTGGAGGCGGGGCGGCTCGCGTACCGGGCGGGTCGGATCCCCCGGCGGCACTTCGCGGAGGCGTCGTCCCCGGCCGAGGGCCTGGCCGCACTGGACCCCGAACGGCCTGCGTTCCGGTAACCGGCCGCGGGTCCAGGTCCCGCCCGCCACCGCCGACCGAATACCACCTCAGCCCCCACCCGACCGCAGCCGCCTGCCAAACGCCACCCCAACCGCCCCACCCGCCGCCACAGCACCCACCAAGGGGCGCGGGGAACTGCGCGACCAGCCCCCACCCAGCCGCACCCGCCCGCCAAACCCCACCCCAACCGCCCCACCCGCCGCCACAACACCCACCAAGGGGCGCGGGGAACTGCGCGACCAGCCCCCACCCAGCCGCACCCGAACGATCACCGCAGCGCCGGAGGCGATCCGTGTGCGATCTGCGTCACAGGACGGCTGCAGTACCACCCCTATCCCGGCCGAACCGGATGGACTGTCAGCCGCGGCTCGTACACTCGCCTGCGTGGATACGACCCTTCAGGACCCGCTGGTCGGGCAGGTGCTCGACGGCCGCTATCGCGTGGACGCACGCATCGCGGTCGGCGGGATGGCCACGGTCTACCGGGCCGTGGACACCCGTCTGGACCGCGTGCTCGCCCTCAAGGTGATGCACCCCGCGCTCGCGGCGGACGGGGTCTTCGTCGATCGCTTCATCCGCGAGGCCAAGTCCGTCGCCCGGCTCGCCCACCCCAACGTCGTGCAGGTCTTCGACCAGGGCACCGACGGGTCGTACGTCTATCTCGCCATGGAGTACATCGCCGGCTGCACCCTGCGCGACGTGCTGCGCGAGCGCGGGGCGCTGCAGCCGCGCGCCGCCCTGGACATCCTGGAGCCGGTCCTCGCCGCCCTGGGCGCCGCCCACCGCGCCGGGTTCGTGCACCGGGACATGAAGCCGGAGAACGTCCTGATAGGGGACGACGGCCGGGTCAAGGTCGCCGACTTCGGGCTGGTGCGGTCGGTGAACACCGTGACCAGCACCACCGGAGCCGTCCTCGGCACGGTCTCCTACCTCTCGCCCGAACAGATCGAGCAGCCGGGCGCCGCCGACGCCCGCGTCGACGTGTACGCGTGCGGTGTCGTCCTGTACGAGATGCTGACCGGCAGCCAGCCGCACGAAGGCGAATCGCCCGCGATAGTCCTCTACAAGCATCTCCACGAGGACGTCCCGCCCCCGTCGGCCGTGATCCCGGGACTGCCGTACGAACTGGACGAGCTGGTCGCGTCGGCCACCGCCCGCACCCCCGACCTGCGTCCGTACGACGCCGTGGCGCTGCTCGCGCAGACCCGTGAGGCGCGCGCCAGGCTGAGCCCCGACCAGCTGGACGCGGTGCCGCCGCAGGCACTCTCCGCGGAGCACTCGGGCGCCGACAACCGTACGAGCGTGATCCCGCGCTCCCTGACCGTGCCGCGACCGCTGCCGGTCAACGAGGACCAGCCCGAGCCGGTGTACCACCGCACCACCCGCCTGGAGAGCCCCGCGCCCCCGCCGTCCCGGCGCGGCCGCTCCTCCGGCGGCTCCCGGCGCGGCCCGCTCCTCATCGTCGCCGCGGTCCTGCTGGCCCTGGGCCTCGGGGCGGGCGTCTGGTACATCAACTCCGGCCAGTTCACCCGGGTCCCGGCCCTGCTGTCGAAGACCGAGGCACAGGCCAGGGACCGGCTGGACGGGGCCGGACTCGAGACCGGGAAGGTCACGTACGCGTACAGCGACACCGTGAAGCGCGGCACCGTGATCAGCACCGACCCCGGGGTGGGCGCCCGGATACGGAACAACGACTCCGTGTCGATCACCGTGTCCAGGGGCCCGCAGACGGTGAAGGTGCCCGACGTGCAGGGGGACGCGCTGAGCGCGGCGAAAGCCCGGTTGAAGACGGAGGGGCTCCAACCCGGCATGGTCACCCGGGAGTTCAGCGACGACGTCCCGAAGGGCTCCGTGATCGCCACGGACCCCGACGCCGGCACCACGCTGCGCGCCGGCTCCGCGATCGCGTTCACCGTGAGCAAGGGCGCCCCGGTCGACGTCCCGGACGTCACCGGCGAGGACCTGGCCGACGCGAAGGCCGACCTGGCGGATGCCGGTCTGAAGGTGAGGATCGCCCCCGCCCGGGTCAACTCCGAGGACGACGCGGGCCAGGTCGCCGGGCAGAGCCCCCGCGCGGACAGTCAGGCGGCCGAGGGCGACACCGTCACCCTGACGATCTCCAAGGGCCCCGAGATGGTCGAGGTCCCGGACGTCACCGGCGACAGCGTCGACGACGCGAAGGCGGAGCTGGAGGCCAAGGGATTCCAGGTCGACGAGGACCGGGGTCTGCTCGGCCTGTTCGGCGACACGGTGAAGAAGCAGTCCGTGGAGGGCGGGGACACGGCGCCGAAGGGGTCGACGATCACGATCACGATTCGCTGAGAGACGACTGCGAGCCAGCGGCCTTCAGGGGCGCGGGGAACTGCGCGACCAGCCACAACGACAGCCGCACCCGCCACACGGCAAACCGAGCAACCCCAGAGGCGCCCCGCACCCGCGCCGCAGGCAATGGCACCCTTGACCGGTGACAACTCAGCGCAACCCCGTCGGCGGCCACGTCCCCGTGGCCGGCGGTCTGAACTCCGTAGGTCTGTCCTACGCCCGTGACCTCGACGCCGAGACCGTGCAGGTCTTCGTCGCCAACCCGCGCGGGTGGGCCACACCCCCCGGGAACCCACGCCAGGACGAGGCGTTCCGTGAGGCCTGCGCCGAGGAGTCGATCCCGGCGTACGTCCACGCCCCCTACCTGATCAACTTCGGCTCGCACACCGAGGCGACGGTGGAGAGGTCGGTGGAGTCGCTGCGGCACTCCCTCAGGCGCGGGCGGGCGATCGGGGCCCTCGGCGTCGTCGTCCACACCGGCAGCGCCACCGGCGGCCGGGACCGTTCGGTGGCCCTGAAGCAGGTCCGCGAACACCTGCTGCCGCTGCTCGACGAACTCACCCACGACGACGACCCGTACCTGCTCCTGGAGTCCACCGCGGGCCAGGGCTCCTCGCTCTGCTCACGGACCTGGGACTTCGGCCCGTACTTCGAGGCGCTGGACGCCCACCCGAAGCTGGGCGTCTGCCTGGACACCTGTCACATCTTCGCCGCCGGGCACGACCTGACCGGCCCGAGTGGCATGCACCAGACGCTCGACCTGCTGGTGGACACGGTGGGCGAGGGCCGGCTGAAGCTGATCCACGCCAACGACTCCAAGGATGTGGTCGGCGCACACAAGGACCGGCACGAGAACATCGGTTCCGGCCACATCGGCGAGGACCCGTTCCGCGCGCTGATGACCCACCCCGCCACCGAGGGCGTACCCCTGGTCATCGAGACGCCTGGAGGCAGGGAGGGCCACGCGGCGGACGTGGAGCGGCTGAAGAAACTCCGCGACGGCTGAAGACGGCGAGGACGGCGAGGACCGCCCTGAACGGCCGGGTCAGCTCAGGACCACCGACACGAACGCCAGCAGCAGTCCCGCCCCGAGAAGTGCCATCGACCGGCGCAGCCAGCGGTACTTGGCCGAGAGGATGTCGCTGACGTCCTGGAACTGGATCAGCAGCCAGGTCACCCGGTCCGCACCGACCTCGGTGGTGGCGCGGCGCAACGCCTCCAGGTCCGGTTCGGCGAGGGCGTCGGCGTAGTACGTCGGACCCGGGACCGTGCGGAGCGTGCCGGTGCGGGGCAGGACCACCGCGAGGAGCAGCAGCGTGCCGACCCCCCAGCACGCCCCGGCGGCCGCGAGGAGCGCCAAAGCAACACCGGTGACGCCGGTCGGCGCCCCCCTGCCGAGCACCAGCGCCGGTACCGCCACGGCACCGGAGAGCAGGATCGACGCCTTCACGTCGGCCCTGCCCAGGTCCTCACGCACGGTCAGCAGCAGCCGTTCGGCGACGTAGTGCGCGGCGTCCGGTTCGTCCGGAGTCACTCGCGTGCCCCGGAGTCGTACTCGAATCCCGTGCCCTGCCCGGGGACGGAGTCCGTCGGCGGTGCGGGCGGGGCCGGCGGTGCGTCGGCCGGGGGCAGCGGCGCCATGGGCGGCATCGGCGGTATCGGCAGCGAGGTCGGGGCCTGCTGCAGCCCGTTCGGGAAGGCGCCGCCGGCGACCGTGCGGCTGTAGTCGATGAGGGCCTGGACCTGGTCGTCGATCTGGTGCCGCTGGACCACGCCCTGGCTGATCAGGTTGGTCAGGTAGTCCAGGGCGCCCTGGCGCTGTTCACGGGCCTGCTGCTGGAGCACGCCGAGGATCTCGTGCGCGCGGCTCGGGTCCTGGGCCAGCATCGTGGCGTACTGGACGGTCTCGCCGGCGGTGATCAGCTTCTGCGCGTCGTCGAGGTTGGCGGCGATACGTGCCTTGTGGACGGTGTCCATCGCCTCCTGGACCTTGCCGCCCTTCTCCACCGCCACCATCTGCGCCTGGTGTTCGGCGGCGGCCTGGCCGAGGTCGATGCGGATGAAGACCTGGGTGACCAGGCCGAGATCGACACCGAAGTCGTTCCACCGGCCGCTGGCCAGCTCGTCCTGGATCGCCTCGTCGACCTGCTGGGCCGAGTCCAGGCTGTGCCGACGGCTGAGACCACGCAGCCTGGCCTCCAGCGGCGGGCGCAGCATGCGCTCCACGTCGACCACCCGCTTCTCGGCGGCCAGATAGAAGTCCTGCACCTCCCAGTTGACGTCGGCGCCCGCCTTGAACGTCGACCGGTCGCCGTAGGTGGGCAGTTCCAGCTGGAAGGAGACCTGGTGCCGGCCGCGGGCGATCCAGCACACCGAGGTGGGCTTGCCCATCAGCGGCTTGTTGACGTGCTCGGCGCCGCGGACGGTGATGACGCTGTGCCCGCCGTTGCGGTAGTAGAGGACCGAGGCCACCTGGCTGTTGCGGTGCCGGTAGGCGGCCTGCGGGGCGAACTCGCGCACGAAGGGACCTCTGAGGTCGTGCGGGAGGACGAACTCCTGGTCCTGAGGGGGCCACGGCTGGCCCCACTGGTTGTGCGTCATGATGCACTCGCTCCCTGGACCGCCCCCCACAGGCGGCGGACCTGCTGTTCGTTCAGTGGTTGGTCGGGGTCTTCGGTCAGTTCCTTGAGCAGGGCCAGCAGTCGGTCCCGGTCGTCGTGGCTGTGCACCAGCAGCGGCAGGAACCGCTCCAGCCACCCGGCCCAGGGCTGGTCGGCCGAGCCGCGCAGCCAGTCGGACAGGGTGTCGATCGCGGCCTCGTAGGACCGTGGGGTCTGCAGGGCCGTCCACAGGAGCCCGGCGAGTTCCGCGGCCTGGTCGGGCCGGACGGCGGCGAGGGCGAGCATCAGCGGCCAGTCGCCGTAGCCCTCCAGGTCGTCGTGCTGGTTCCAGAGGTCGACCACGGAGACCGAGGCGAGGAACACCGTGCTCTGCAGGCCGAGGTCCTGCTGGGGCCGGCGTTCGTCGGACAGCCAGGCGCGTATCCGGCGCGGGGTCTGGCCGTCGGGGTGGGCGCCGGCGAAGTGGGCGACCTGGACGGCCGCGTCGGCCCGCAGTCGGCCCTCGTCCCGGACGCCGATCCCACCGAGCAGGTCCAGTGATTCGCGCACGGTGGGCGTGGCCCGGCCCCTGCCGAGCACGGCGCCCGCGGTCCAGCGCAGTTGGGCGTCGCTGTGCCGGGCCCAGGAGCCGACCAGGGCGCGGATCGCGCTGCCGACCTCCGGGGAGCGCACGGCCACGTCGAGGACGGTCGCGGCGAACAGCCGGCGGCGGGCCCGTTCGGACTGGGCCATGGGCTGCACCAGTTCGTGCACGGTGTGCGACAGGTCCAGGCGGCACAGCCGCCCGGCCGCGACGGCGGCCCGTACCCAGACCTGGGGCCGGCCGTCCTCGCACAGCCCGGCCAGCCACCGCAGCACCGGGCCGCGCGCGTTGTGCCGGTGCTGCCACAGATGACCGAGGACGGCCGGGGCGAGCGCCTCCCCGGCGAAGCGCACGGTACGGACCGGCACCTCCTCGGCGCCGACCTCCTCCGTGCCCAGTTCGGCGACCGCGCGGGCGGAGACCAGCCGGGCCTCGACACCGTCGCTGAACAGCGGCCGGCCGGGGACCGCCTCGGGGTCGACGGTGACGGCCAGTTCCCAGGCGAGCACCTCGGCGGCCTCGGCGACGGCGCTGAGCGAGGCCCCGTCCAGTACGGCGACGGCGATCCGGTAGGCGGCGTCCCGTAACCGCTCGGGTGTCTCGGAGCGGACGCCCCCGGCGAACCACTCGGCGGCCTGGCTCTCCGCGAACCTCCGGCATTCGGCGAGGAGTTCGTCGTGCGTGAGCGAGCCCAGGGTGTTGCGGGCCAGCAGGGTCGCGAAGTGGGCCGCCTCCGCGGGCCGCAGCTCGTCGAGGCCCCTCGCCTCCACCACCTCGGGGTCCAGGGCCATGGCCCGAGCCCGCTCGTACGCCTCGGGCTCCGCCTCGTCGAGTTCGGTCGCGAGGTGGCCTTCTAGTACGGCGGTCTGGGCGGCCGGGGTGTGGGCCCGGTAGTAGCGGCCGCTGCGGGCGAGCACGTCACCGGGCTCGGGGGTGGCCAGCAGGACCGCGTACGCCTGCTTCTTGCGGAGCAGTTCGCAGAGCCGGTCGAGGCCGGTCTCGTCGGGCAGTCCGGTGGCGCTGGGTTCCAGCGCGTAGCCGTGGCCCTCGCTGATCTGTCCGTCGTCGAGCTGGTCAAGGTCGGTGCGCGGGCCGAGCCGGGAGACCTGACCGCGGGTCAGGTCGTCGAGCAGGGACAGGGCGGTGTAGGCGCGGCCGGTGCCGGGCCGGCCGAGCAGCACCAGGAGCTGTCCGCCGCGCAGTTGCTCGCGGTACTCGTCGTAGTCCTTCGGCTCCTGGAAGACCCGGCGCAGCTTGCGCAGTTCGTCCTCGGGGAGCGGGCCGGCGAGCAGTCGCTCGGCCGCCGCCTGGCCGCCGTAGAAGTTCATGGTCTGGACGGACCCGGAGCTGATGAGGGCGCCGGATCCGTGCGAGGTCACGGTCGACCGGTAGATCCGGGAGGCGGCGGCCGCCGCGCCGGGCAGGCCCTCCTCGCCGAGCGGGTCGGCGGCGGCACCGCCGATGACGTCGGACTGGGGCGGCTCGGGGCCGGTCCCCTGGTCCGGGCCCGCGGCCTTGTCCGGCTCGGCCTTCTGCTGCGGCTGTTGCTGCTGGGGTTTCGGGTTGCCCTGGGGAGGTTGGGGGTTCTGCGCGTTCACCGGTCACCGCCGTACTGGTTGATGTGCAACGTGTCGACGTTGCCGTTGGCGATGAACTGGCCGCTGCCGTGGTTGTGGTTGTTCTGGACGAAGCTGTCCCCGGTTCCCGTGGGAGTCGGTGGCTCGGGCGGGGTTTCCTTGGCCGGGGTCGCCGGGGCGGGCGGCTGAGGCAGCCCCGGAACCATGAACCAGGCGGCCCTCCGGCCCTCTTTCAGCTCCACCTCGTGCCGGCGGTAGCGCTCCGGTTCCACCCAGCGTCCGCCGGCGAGGACGACCTCCTCGTACAGCCGGTCGGAGGCGACCACCACCAGGGGCGAACCGTCCGCGGCCTTGAGGATCGCCTTCGCGGTGTCGCAGTCGCCCAGCCGGCAGGCCAGGTCGACGGCCCGCCCGGACCGGCCGTGCTCGTCGGCCGTCACCGGACCGATGTGCAGGCCCGCGCGCAGCCGCAGGGGTGTCCTGAGGTCGCGGTTGGTCTGCCGCAGGTTCTGGTGGAGGTACTCCAGCCACTCCCCCACCACCCGCCCGGGCGGCACATCGGGGGTCAGGACGCTGAGAATGCCGTCGCCGCGGTCCTCCTGGTAGAGCCGGGGCGCCCGGATGCCGGCCTGCTGGAAGGCGGCGCCCGTGACGTCGTAGAGTCTGCGCCGCATGTCCGGTTTCTCGGTGTCGGACAACAGACCCGAGCCCTGTGCGTCCACGTTGACGATGAAGCCGTACGCGGCTTCCCCCTCCATCGCTTTCTCCTCCCTGCCGTCCCGTCGAACCAACGGCTCCTTGCATGGTCGCGGAGCCGGACCGTCACCGCTGTAGCCGTTTACACAGCGCGGTGCTCGGTGTTTCTAGGTCTCCGTGCCATGGGGGTGCCCGGCTGCCAGCAGGCGGAGCGGGTCCAGGTCGGCCACGGCGAGGGTGCCGGGGCCGGTGCGGACCAGGCCCTGTTCGCGTAACAGGCGCAGGGCCTTGGCTACGGCCTCGCGAGTGGAGCCCACGGACGCGGCCAGTTCGTGCTGCGCGAGGGGCAGCCGTATGGTCACGGCCTCGTCCTCCAGCCGGCCGGTGCGGTCGGCGAGTTCGACCAGGCGTTCCGCGAGCCGCCGCAGCACCGTCATGGAGGCGAGGGCCCGGCGCTCGTGGTCCGCGCTGCGCAGCCGCTCGGTGAGCTGGATCGTCATCAGCGCGTTGGCGTGCGGCCGGGAGGCGAGAAACCACCGGAAGCGCTCACCGGGCACCACCAGACCGGTCACCGGGCCGAGGGCGCTCACCGAGGCGCTGCGGGGGCGGCCGTCGAGTGCGGCCATGTCGCCCACGGCCTCGCCGGCCCGCCGCAGGGCCAGCATCAGCCGGCCGCCGCGGTCGGTTGGCGTCCACACCGTGCACCAGCCGCTGAGCAGGACGATCACGAACGTGGTGCGGTCGCCCTCACTGAGGAGCGTGTCGTTCGGCGGGTACTCGTGCCGGGTACCGAGGTTCGACAACGTCTCCCGGTCGGCCGGACCCAGGCCACCCAAAAAGGTATGCCGCTCCCCGAACAGCCCCACCGTCGCCCCCCGTGCCGCTCTCCCCCGAACCGAACCGCAAGCGGAACCTCAGGCGCCCCATGAATCCGTCTTCGCCTGGGCGTTTCCCGCCAGGCAAGGATCTCAGCGTAGCGCTCTGGGCACGGAATGTGCCGTCCGTTACCGGAACGAGGTCCGAACCTTCACGGGAATACCCCCAGGGGGTATATGGTTGAGCCCTGCCGAACGCTCCGCACCCGCCTCCGGGGGTCAGTCATGGACCATGAGCACACCGCACACACCGCACACACCCGCGCCGGTCACACCGATCACGCCGGCCACACGGGCGCCACCTGGGCCATCGCCGTCCAGGCCACCCTGCACTGCCTCACCGGCTGCGCCATCGGCGAGGTGCTCGGCATGGTCATCGGCACCGCTCTGGGCTGGGGCAACCTGCCCACCACCGTCCTGGCGATCGTGCTCGCGTTCCTCTTCGGGTACTCGCTCACCCTGCGCGGCGTCCTGAAGGCGGGCGTCGGCCTGCGGACGGCGGTCCGGGTGGCGCTGGCGGCGGACACGCTGTCCATCGCCGTGATGGAGCTGGTCGACAACGGAGTGATCGTGCTGTGGCCGGGCGCGATGGACGCCGAACTGGGCGACCTGCTGTTCTGGGCCGCGCTGGCGATCTCCCTGGCCGTGGCCTTCGCGATCACCACACCGGTGAACAAGTGGACGATCGGCCGGGGCAAGGGCCACGCGGTGGTGCACCAGTACCACCACTGACGACCGTCAGGAACCGACAGTCAGGAACCGGGAGTCAGAGCTCGGGCCCGTCCCCGGGCTCCTCCTGGTACGAGTACCGCTGTTCCTTCCAGGGGTCGCCGACGTTGTGATAGCCGCGCTCCTCCCAGAAGCCCCGGCGGTCGGCGGTCATGTACTCCACGCCACGGACCCATTTGGGGCCCTTCCAGGCGTACAGATGGGGGACGACGAAACGGAGCGGAAAGCCGTGTTCCGCGGTCAGCAGCTCCCCGTCCTTGTGGGTGGCGAAGATCGCGCGCCCGGACGAGAAGTCCGCGAGGCGGAGGTTGGAGCTGAAGCCGTACTCCGCCCAGACCATCACATGGGTGACCGCCGGCGCGGGCGGGGCGATGTCCAGGATCGTCCGCGCCGGGACGCCGCCCCACTCGGAGCCGAGCATGCTGAACTTCGTCACGCAGTGCAGATCACCGACGACGGTGGTGTACGGCAGGGCCGCGAACTCCTCGTGGTTCCAGCAGTGCTTCTCGCCGTCCGCGGTGGCACCGAAGACCCGGAAGTCCCAGCGCTCGGGGCGGAACCTGGGAACCGGGCCGTAGTGCGTGACCGGCCAGCCGCGCTGGATCCGCTGACCCGGCGGAAGCTCGGAGTGCGCCGCTGCTCCACTCTCACCCTCCACCGGCTGCCCCATGCCTTCCATCCTGACAGACCCGAGGCGATGCACCCGACCAGCCGCCCACCATTCCACCTCAAAATGGACTAAGCATGCCCTTACTTACTAAGTGAAGACTTACTGGACGATCTTCTTCGCCGGTGCAAGGATGCGGCGCAATCTGCCACTTCCCCACGGTCGGAAGGAGCCTCTGCGATGCAGGGCGACCCCGAGGTCATCGAATTCCTCAACGAGCAGCTCACGGGCGAGCTCACCGCGATCAACCAGTACTTCCTGCACGCGAAGATGCAGGAGAACTTCGGCTGGACGAAGCTCGCGAAGTACACGCGGCACGAGTCGTTCGACGAGATGAAGCACGCCGAGGTGCTCACCGACCGCATCCTCTTCCTGGAGGGACTGCCGAACTACCAGCGGCTGTTCCATGTGCGCGTGGGCCAGACCGTCAAGGAGATGTTCGAGGCGGACCGGCAGGTCGAGGTCGAGGCCATCGACCGCCTCAAGCGCGGTATCGAGGTCATGCGCGCCAAGGGCGACATCACGTCGGCGAACATCTTCGAGTCGATCCTCGCGGACGAGGAGCACCACATCGACTACCTCGACACGCAGCTGGAGCTCTTGGAGAAGCTCGGCGAGGCGCTGTACATCGCGCAGCTGATCGAGCAGCCGGAGAGCTAGGCGGCTTCTTCGAGTCCGGTGACGCCGGCGAGGTCGGCGAGGACCGGCCGGCCCTGGTCGGCCAGTTCGGGCCGGGGGCACGCGCCCCTGCCCAGGATGGCCTGGATCCGGCGTACGCACGATCCGCAGTCGGTGCCCGCCTTGCAGGCGGACGCTATCTGGCGAGGGGTGCAGGCACCGTCCGCCGCGTGCTTCTTGACCTGCTGCTCGGTGACGCCGAAGCAACTGCAGATGTACACGCGGTCCACCTCCCGCCGGATCCGATAAGTCGCGCCCGTCCCGAATAATCGGTGAGGCTAACCTAACCTTACCCGGCACTCAGGAGCCGCAAAAGTGCTGTGGGGCGTGGATCGCATGTGATCCACGCCCCACTTCACGCTCCTGTAACAGGTGCCCCGGTCACTGGTCCCTGTACATCTCCGCGACGAGGAAGGCCAGGTCGAGGGACTGGCTGCGGTTGAGACGCGGGTCGCAGGCCGTCTCGTAGCGCTGGTGCAGATCGTCGACGAAGATCTCGTCGCCGCCGCCCACGCACTCGGTGACGTCGTCACCGGTGAGCTCGACGTGGATGCCGCCCGGGTGGGTGCCGAGGCCCTTGTGGACCTCGAAGAAGCCCTTGACCTCGTCGAGCACGTCGTCGAAGCGGCGGGTCTTGTGACCGGAGGCCGCCTCGTAGGTGTTGCCGTGCATCGGGTCGGTGATCCAGGCCACGGTCGCGCCGGAGGCAGAGACCTTCTCGACCAGCTCGGGCAGCTTGTCGCGGACCTTGTCGGCGCCCATGCGGACGATGAAGGTCAGCCGGCCGGGCTCGCGGTCGGGGTCCAGGCGCTCGATGTACTGGAGCGCCTCCTCGGCCGTGGTCGTCGGGCCGAGCTTGATGCCGATCGGGTTGCGGATCTGCGAGGCGAACTCGATGTGCGCGTGGTCCAGCTGCCGGGTCCGCTCACCGATCCACACCATGTGCGCCGAGACGTCGTACAGCTGTCCCGAGCGCGAGTCCACGCGGGTGAGCGCCGACTCGTAGTCGAGCAGCAGCGCCTCGTGCGAGGAGTAGAACTCGACGGTCTTGAACTCCTCCGGGTCGGTCCCGCAGGCCCGCATGAAGTTCAGCGCCTGGTCGATCTCCCTGGCCAGCTGCTCGTAGCGCTGGCCGGAGGGGGACGACTTCACGAAGTCCTGGTTCCAGGCGTGCACCTGGCGCAGGTCGGCGTAGCCGCCGGTGGTGAAGGCGCGGACCAGGTTGAGCGTGGAGGCGGACGCGTTGTACATCCGCTTCAGGCGCTCGGGGTCCGGGATACGGGACTTCTCGTCGAAAGCGAAGCCGTTGACCGAGTCGCCGCGGTAGGTCGGCAGGGTCACGCCGTCGCGGGTCTCGGTGCCCTTGGAGCGCGGCTTGGAGTACTGGCCGGCGATCCGGCCGACCTTCACGACCGGCACCGACGCCGCGTACGTCAGCACGGCGCCCATCTGGAGCAGGGTCTTGAGCTTGTTGCGGATGTGGTCCGCGGACACGGCGTCGAAGGCCTCGGCGCAGTCGCCGCCCTGGAGGAGGAACGCCTCTCCCTTGGCGACGGCCGCCAACCGGGCGCGCAGCTGGTCGCACTCGCCTGCGAAGACGAGCGGCGGATACGACTCGAGGTCCGCGATCACTGCGCGCAGAGCCTCGGTGTCGGGGTACTCGGGCTGCTGCGCCGCGGGCAGGTCTCGCCAGGTGTTGCCAGCGCTCGCGCTGGTCTTAGCGTTCACGGTCACGCACTCCACATTACGGGGTCGTGTCGAGTCGTTTTCGCACGGCTCGACAGGTGAGACACGACCCCGCTCAAGTGCGCATGGGATAGGGTGCGTCGCATGTTCGCGCATTCGACCCAGACCTGGTGGTGGACCGCTCATCCGGCGGCCCACTGACTGCGCGTACGCAAGACTTCGCGAAGGCCGCCCGAGGGGCGGCCTTCGGCGTTTCCGGGGCCGTTCCTCACCGATACCGACATCGAGGTTGAGGAACCATGGACCTGACACAGCTTCTGCACGACCATCGCCCGTTCGCCCTGCTCCGCCGCCGCACGCCCGGCCACGACGACAGCACCGTGGAGCTGCTGCTCGGCCCCGTCACCACCTACGACCGTCTCGCCGACCTCCCCGACGAGGGCCTGGCGCTCGTCCCCTTCCGCCAGATCCGCGAGCGCGGCTTCGACGTGCGGGACGACGGGACGCCGCTCGCGGTGCTGACGCCCGAGGAGACACACACGCTGTCCCTCCGGGAAGCCCTCGACCAGCTCCCCACGCATGACGTCCGTGTCGTGAACGGCGGCTTCGACGTGGCCGACGAGGAGTACGCCGGGATCGTCGGGCGTGTCCTGCACGAGGAGATCGGGCGCGGCGAGGGCGCCAACTTCGTGATCAGGCGGACGTACGAGGGCGAGATCCCGGGGTTCTCCCGCGCCGACGCCCTCGCCCTGTTCCGGCGGCTCCTCGAAGGCGAGCGGGGCGCGTACTGGACCTTCGTCGTCCACACCGGTGACCGCACGCTCGTCGGCGCGAGCCCCGAGGTGCATGTGCGGATGACCGGCGGGACCGTCGTCATGAACCCGATCAGCGGGACGTACCGCTATCCCGACGGGGGCCCGACCCCCGAGCATCTGCTCGACTTCCTCACCGACGGCAAGGAGATCGAGGAGCTGTCGATGGTCGTCGACGAGGAGCTCAAGATGATGTGCACCGTCGGCGACATGGGCGGGGTCGTGATCGGACCCCGGCTGAAGGAAATGGCGCACCTCGCGCACACCGAGTACGAGCTGCGCGGGAAGTCCTCACTGGACGTGCGGGAGGTTTTGAAGGAGACCATGTTCGCGGCCACCGTCACCGGTTCGCCCGTGCAGAACGCCTGCCGGGTCATCGAGCGGCACGAGGTCGGCGGCCGCGGCTACTACGCGGGCGCGCTGGCCCTGCTCGGCCGGGACTCCGGTGGGGCGCAGACCCTGGACTCCCCCATCCTCATCCGCACGGCGGACATCTCCGCCGAGGGACACCTGAAGGTCCCGGTCGGCGCGACCCTGGTGCGCGGCTCGGACCCGGCGAGCGAGGTCGCGGAGACCCACGCGAAGGCGGCGGGGGTGCTGGCGGCTCTCGGTGTACGACCGTCCCGGCCGCGTGGGGAACACGCGCGCGTGGCTCTCGCCGACGACCCTCGCGTGCGTGCTGCCCTGGACGGGCGCCGCACTTCCCTCGCGCCGTTCTGGCTGCGGATGCAGGAGCGGTCCGACGAGCTCGAAGGGCATGCCCTCGTGGTCGACGGCGAGGACACCTTCACGGCGATGCTCGCGCATGTGCTGCGGTCCAGCGGCCTTGAGGTGACCGTACGGCGCTATGACGAGCCGGGCCTCAGGGAGACCGTCCTCGCCCACGAGGGGCCGCTGGTGCTGGGCCCCGGTCCCGGCGATCCGTCCGACCTGGACGACCCGAAGATGCGGTTCCTGCGGGAGCTGACCGCCGAGGTGCTCCGGGGGCACCGGCACGGGGTGCTGGGCGTCTGCCTGGGCCACGAGCTGATCGCGGCCGAGCTGGGCCTGGAGATCGTACGGAAGGAAGTGCCCTACCAGGGCGCGCAGGTGACGGTCGACCTGTTCGGGCGGCCGGAGACGGTCGGCTTCTACAACAGCTTCGTGGCGCGCTGCGACGACGAGGCGCTCACCGAACTCGCCGCACACGGTGTCGAGTTGAGCCGGGCCGGCAACGGCGAGGTGCATGCCGTACGCGGGCCCGGGTTCGCCGGCGTGCAGTTCCACCCCGAGTCGGTCCTGACGCTGGACGGCGCCACGGTCGTACGGGAGCTGATCGGTCAGCTGCGGAACACGACCGTGTAGGCGCCCGTTCGCGTCAGCCGAAGAACACCCCCACCTCCTCGTACAGTTCGGGGTCCACCGTCTTCAGCCGCGCCGTCGCCTCCGCGATGGGGACGCGGACGATGTCCGTGCCGCGCAGGGCGACCATCGTTCCGAAGTCCCCGTCGCGGACGGCGTCGATGGCGTGCAGGCCGAAGCGGGTGGCGAGCCAGCGGTCGAAGGCACTGGGGGTGCCGCCGCGCTGGATGTGCCCGAGCACGGTCGTGCGGGCCTCCTTGCCGGTGCGCTTCTCGATCTGCTTGGCCAGCCACTCGCCGACCCCCGACAGGCGCACATGTCCGAAGGAGTCGAGCGACTCGTCCTTGAGGACGACGTCCCCGTCCTTCGGCATGGCGCCCTCGGCGACAACCACGATCGGGGCGTACGACGACTTGAAGCGGGAGGTGATCCAGGAGCACACCTGGTCGACGTCGAAGCGCTGCTCGGGGATGAGGATGACGTTGGCGCCGCCCGCGAGGCCGGAGTGCAGGGCGATCCAGCCGGCGTGGCGGCCCATCACCTCACAGACCAGGACCCGCATATGGGACTCGGCGGTGGTGTGCAGGCGGTCGATGGCCTCCGTCGCGATGCCGACCGCGGTGTCGAAGCCGAAGGTGTAGTCGGTGGCGGAGAGGTCGTTGTCGATGGTCTTCGGTACGCCGACACAGGGCACGCCGTGCCGTTCGGAAAGCTCCGCGGCGACACCGAGCGTGTCCTCGCCGCCGATCACTATGAGCGCCTCGACCTCCCGCGCGGCCAGGTTGTCCTGGATCCGGCGGATGCCGTCCTCCTGCTTCAGCGGATTGGTGCGGGAGGAGCCGAGGATGGTGCCGCCGCGGGGCAGGATGCCGCGGACGGCCGGGATGTCGAGACGCACGGTGCGGTCTTCCAGTGGACCCCGCCAGCCGTCCCGGAAGCCGGTGAAGTCATAGCCGTACTCCTGAACGCCCTTGCGGACTATGGCCCGGATGACGGCGTTGAGGCCGGGGCAGTCGCCGCCTCCGGTCAGTACTCCGACGCGCATGGACAGTTCCCTTCGCCGCAGATGCCTGACGAAGGATCAGTGTGACGTGCGTCTCACTCGTCGTCGAGGCCTCGTTCGATGGCGTACCGGACGAGCTCGACCCTGTTGTGGAGTTGCAGCTTGCCGAGGGTGTTCTGGACGTGGTTCTGGACCGTGCGGTGGGAGATGACCAGGCGCTCGGCGATCTGCTTGTAGCTCAGGCCCTTGGCGACCAGGCGCAGCACCTCGGTCTCACGCTCGGTGAGCTGCGGGGCCTTCGGCCGGTCGGGGTCGGAGGCGGGCGCCGGGTCGGAGGCGAGGCGGCGGTACTCACCGAGGACCAGACCGGCGAGGCCGGGCGTGAAGACCGCGTCGCCGACCGCCGTGCGGCGGACCGCGTCCAGGAGTTCCTCGGTCGACGCCGACTTCAGCAGATAGCCGGTCGCGCCCGACTTCACGGCCTCCAGCACGTCGGCGTGCTCGCCGCTCGCCGACAGCACGAGGACGCGCAACGCCGGGTTGTGGCCGACGAGTTCCTTGCAGACCTGGACGCCCGGCTTCACGGGCAGGTTCAGGTCGAGCACCAGCACGTCCGGGCCCGCGGCCCTGGCCCGGCGCACGGCCTGTTCGCCGTCGCTCGCCGTGGCGACCACCTCGAAGCCGGACTCCGCCAGGTCCCGGGCGACCGCGTCGCGCCACATGGGGTGGTCGTCGACCACCATCACCTTGATCGGACCCTGGTCGCTCATCGCTGCCCTGCCTTCCCCCGTGAGACCTTCGGTATCTTCAGTTCGACCTCCGTGCCCTGCCCCGGAGGCGAGATCAGCTCGGCGCTGCCGCCGAGGTCACGCAGCCGGCCCCGGATCGACTGGGCCACCCCGAGCCGTCCCTCGCCCTCGGCCTGGTCGAGCCGCCCCTCGGGGATGCCGGGGCCGTCGTCCCGCACGGTCACGATCACCTCGTCGGGCTCGTCCTCGACGAGGATCCACGCGCGCGCGTGCTCACCGGCGTGCCGGTGCACGTTGTCCAGGGCGGCCCCGACGGCCGCGGCCAGCTCGCGCGCGGCGGGCGGGGGCAGCGGAACCGCGGCGCCGGGCTCGACGAGGGAGACCTTGGCCGAGGCGTACGGGGCGAGCAGCGCGCGCAGGTCGAGCGGGCCGTCATCGTCCGGCTCCTCGTCGACGACATGGACGACCGCGCCCTGCGCAGCGTCCCGCGAGACCCGGGAGACCGACGTCAGGCCGCCGGAGACCAGGGTGCGCAGCGCCACCTCCTGCTCACCGGCCATCCGGCCCAGCTCGGCGGCCTCGCCGCCCATGACCGCTCCCCGGCGCTGCACCATGGCCAGCACCTGGAGGACGCTGTCGTGGATGTCCCGGGCCAGCCGCTCCCGTTCCCGGGTCGCCGCCTCGATCTCCAGGGCGCGGGCGAGGGTGCGCTCGGAGGCGCGGGCGACCTCGACGACGTAGCCGATGGCGATGGAGGCGACCCAGACCAGGATCACGTTGTGGACGGTGTCGCGGGCCGGGTGGCCGCGCTCGATCAGGTTGGCGGCGGCGACCGGCGTGGAGGCGAGCGCGGCCCAGCGCCAGCCGCCCTTGATGGCGAACGCGAGGACGGAACCGGCGGTCCATATCGACGGCAGGGTGGGACCGCCGCTGTCGATGTGGTGGTCGTTGACGACCATCGGGGTCAGCACGATCCCGGTGACCGCGATGGCGAGGTCCACGGCGAGGAAGCGCTTGGTGCACGCGGCCGCGTTCTGGACGCGGGGCAGCGTGGCGAGCGTCCAGACGAACAGGACGACGTAGTAGGCGATGGCGATGCCGGGCCGGTCGAACTCGTCGTAGGCGGTGGCGAAGAGGCCGACCGCGTACAGCATGGTGAGCACCCGGTACCCGGTCAGCGCACGCCATAGGGGCTGCTCGACCGACATGCGCATGACGCGTACTTCTCTGGCCATCTCCCCCACCCCCGGCCCGGACCGCCGTGTCCCAGGATCCTAGGACGCGGAAGTACCGGGCTTGTCCTTCTCGGCCTTCACGACAGCCGCCTTGGCTGCCTTCTCGGCCTTGGCCGCTTCCGAGATCCGCCGCTTGGCGGCGGTCGCGTAGATGTCGACGTACTCCTGGCCGGAGAGCTTCATGATCTCGTACATGACCTCGTCGGTCAGCGCGCGCAGGACGAAACGGTCGTGCTCCATGCCCTGGTAGCGGCTGAAGTCCAGCGGCTCACCGATGCGGATGCCCGGGCGCATCAGCTTGGGCATCACCTTGCCGGGCGGCTGGATCTTCTCGGTGTCGATCATGGCTACCGGGATCACCGGGGCACGGCTGGCGAGTGCCACGCGCGCGAGGCCGCCGGGCTTGCCGCGGTAGAGGCGGCCGTCGGGCGAGCGCGTGCCCTCGGGGTAGATGCCGAAGAGCTCGCCGCGCTCCAGGACGTCGACACCGCTCTTGACGGCCGCCTCGCCCGCGCCGCGCGCGCCGGAGCGGTCCACCGGGAGCTGGCCGACGCCCTTGAAGAAGGCGGCCGTGAGACGGCCCTTCACTCCGGGTGTGGTGAAGTACTCGGCCTTCGCGATGAAGGTGACCTTGCGGTCGAGGACCGCGGGCAGGAAGAAGGAGTCGGAGAACGAGAGGTGGTTGCTCGCCAGGATGGCGGGGCCCTCGGCGGGAATGTTCTCGAGGCCTTCCACCCAGGGCCTGAAGGCGACCTTCAGCGGCCCGCCGATGGCGACCTTCATCGTGCCGTACAACAACCGAGTGCCTCCTGTTTTCGTGGATCAGACCTTAACCCGGGGACCTGGCAAACAGCCCGACGGCCCTGGTCGGTGTCAGTGCGGTCGCGTACGGTGAACCACACCTGGACTTGCTCACGCTTCTTTCATGAACAGGAGACCTAGGTGCCGGTCCTCCCCGGAGCCGAGCCGTTCCGCCATGAGGGCGGGGAGGCCGGTGTCCTTCTCTGTCACGGCTTCACCGGTTCCCCCCAGTCGCTGCGGCCCTGGGCCCAGCACCTCGCCGAGCACGGCCTGACGGTCTCGCTGCCGCTGCTGCCCGGACACGGCACCCGCTGGCAGGACATGGCACTCACCGGCTGGCAGGACTGGTACGCCGAGGTGGACCGTGAGCTGCGCGCCCTCAGCGAGCGCTGCACCTCTGTGTTCGTGGCGGGCCTTTCGATGGGCGGCACCCTGGCCCTGCGCCTGGCCGCCAAGCACGGCGACGCGGTGAGCGGTGTCGTGGTCGTCAACCCGGCCAACCGCATGCACGGCCTCGCACCGTACGCCCTTCCGGTGGCCCGGCACTTCGTCCGTACGGCGCCCGGGATCGCCAGCGACATCGCCAAGGAGGGCAGTGTCGAACTGGGGTACGACAAGGTGCCGCTGCACGCGGCGCACTCCCTGCGGACCTTCTTCCGGCAGGTCGACGGCGAGCTGCCGCAGGTCACCCAGCCGCTGCTGGTGCTGCGCAGCGCCCAGGACCATGTGGTACCGGCGGCCGATTCCGCGCGCGTGCTGAGCCGGGTGTCATCGACGGACGTAACTGAGGTCGTGCTGGAACAGAGCTACCACGTGGCGACGTTGGACCATGATGCGGAGCGGATTTTCGACGAGAGCCTCGCGTTCATCGGCCGGCACACCACCGGCATCGGCAGTGAAGGGACGGCCGCCCGTGGCTGAGCACGACTCCGAGCGCGAGGACCGCGAGGGCCACGAGCCGGACGAGCAGGGCGTTCCGTTCGACGAGCAGGCCGCGTGGGCGGCCATCGTCGCCGGGTACGGCGACGAGCCGCCGGACCCGCCGGGCACCAAGCCCTTCAAGTCGGTCGAGGATCTCGCGCTGCTGGAGACCGAGACGAACGACGAGCAGACGGCGGCGGAGACGGCGGCGACGCCGAAGAAGGACAGCCCCAAGAAGGACGGGCCGAAGAACGACGAGAAGCCGGCGAAGCCGCTGGGCGGTTCCGTCTCCTTCGCGCCCGGCGTCGGGCCCCGCGACTACAGCGCCCCGGACGCGTCCGAGGACGACTTCGAGGAGGACGACGAAGGGCACTTCGTCCCGCCGGAGCCGCCCCCGCTGCCGGCCGCCGACACCACCGCGAAGTTCGCGTGGCTGGGGGTGCTGGGCGGGCCGCTCATCCTGCTGGTCGCGGTGCTGCTCGGCTGGGAGATGACGTGGTGGCTGGCCACGGTGGGGATCGGTGGCTTCCTCGGCGGTTTCGTCACGCTGGTGACGCGGATGCGGGTCGACGACGAGGACGAGGACGGCCCCGGGCGAGGAGCCGTCGTCTAGTTCTGCTCAGGTCGCGGGGGTAGTTCCGCTCAGTTCGCGGGGATTTCGAGGGTGGCCAGGACCGGCAGATGGTCGGTGGCCGCCCTCAGGTCTTTCCCGGTGACTCCGGGGAGGTTCGTGGGGACTCCGCAGCCGACCACCTCGATGCCCTTCGTGGCGAAGATCGCGTCGATGCGCCGGGGCGGTCCGCTGCGGGTCCAGGTGTGTTCGCCGCCGCTGGGGCTGGTCGCCCAGCAGTCCTGGAGGTTCGTCGCCAGGCGGGTGAAAGTGCGGCTGCCGGGACGGTCGTTGAGGTCGCCGCCCGCGATGGCGTGGTCCACGCCCAGGCCGGCGAGACGGTCGAGGAGCATGCCTGCCTGGTCGTGGCGCTCACCCTCGTCGAGCGAGAGGTGACAGCTGAGCACGCCCAGCCGGGCGCCGGCGATGCCGATGACGGCTGTGGCGAAACCGCGGCGGTGCCGGCCCGGGGTGAGGGGAAGGAGGACGTCTTCCGTGCGTTCGACCGTGGCCCGCAGGTTGCACAGGATGGCCGGTCCGGCCGCGCTGCCGCCGCCGGTGAGGATGACCAGCCCCGATGCGGACGCCAGCCTTGCCAGCTTCTTGCGCCAGCGGAAGAAACGGGGGGCTTCCTGGATCAGGACGAGGTCCGGCTCGCAGGCACGGATGACTCGGGCCAGGGCGTCCGTGTCGTCTCGCATCGAGCGGATGTTGTAGCTCAGGACTCTGACGACAACCATGTGGATCAATGTACGCCCAAAGGGTCGGGGCGCGAGGATCGTCTGCGACTGCCGGTTCGTGGTGGCTTGTCGCGCAGTTCCCCGCGCCCCTGAGCACGCATGGTTGCCGCGTTCCGAGAAGCGGCCCTACATGACCGGGTCCGGCTCTCTCGCCAGGTCCGCAGCACCCACCAGGCCCGCCTCGTTGCCCAGTTGGGCCGCGATGACGTCGGCGACCGGACGCCAGTTGCCGCCCACCAGCCAGCGCTTGTAGGACTTGCGGATCGGGTCGAGGACCAGTTCGCCCTCGTCCGAGAGGCCACCGCCGACGATGAACGCGGACGGGTCGAACAGGGAGGCGAGGTCAGCGAGACCGGCGCCGGCCCAGCGGGCGAGCTCGCGGTAGGAGTCGACGGCGACCGGGTCGCCCTGACGGGCGGCCATGGAGATGTGCTTGCCCTCGATGCCGTCGGGACTGCCGTCGCCCAGACCGAGCAGGATCTCGGCGTTCTCGGGGGTGGCGTTGGCGCGCTGCTTGGCGTACCTCACCAGCGCCCGCCCCGACGCGTACTGCTCCCAGCAGCCCTGTGAGCCGCAGCCGCACAGGAGGCCGTCCGGGACCATGCGGATGTGGCCGAACTCCGCCGCCACACCGAAGTGACCGCGGCGCAGCTTGTTGCCGATGATGATGCCGCCGCCGAGGCCGGTGCCGAGGGTGATGCAGATGACGTTGCGGTGGCCCTTGCCGGCGCCGAACTTGTACTCGCCCCACGCGGCCGCGTTGGCGTCGTTCTCCACGACGACCGGGAGGCCGACGCGGGTCTCGACCTTCTCCTTCAGCGGCTCGTTGCGCCAGTGGATGTTGGGCGCGAAATAGACCTCCGAGCGCTGACGGTTGACGTAACCGGCGGCACCGATGCCCACGCCGACGATCTCGTGCCCGGCGCGCGCGCCCTCCACCGCCGAGGCGATGGCGTCCACGATGCCCTCCGGCGTGCCCGGGGTCGGCACCTTGTGGGTCGAGAGGATGTTGCCTTCCTCGTCGACCACACCGGCCGCGATCTTCGTACCGCCGATATCGACGCCGATGGTGAGTCCCATGAATCCCTCAGTTTCGGTCGAGCCCCGCTACGGCCAACCGTACCCGAGGCCCTGCCGTCAGGGGGTTTCAGTCCAAGTCGATGCGCTCGGGACCGGGGTCCTCGCCCTTGTCGCGCAGGGTGTCGTCAGGCCGGCTCCAGCGCTGCTCCTGCGCCTGGACCGCGGAGCGGTACGCGGCGAGGAGTTCGCCTCCCGCGGCGGCGAGGTGGTCGAAGACGTCCGGGTTGCGCTCGATGACCGGCTCGACGGCGGCCCTGGCCTGCTGGACGACCTGCTTGACCACCTGCTGGGCGGCGGGTCCGGCGATGCCACCGAGGAGCGGGGACTGGAGGCCGGACAGCTTCTCGGCGACGTTGTCCACGAGCTTGCGCAGTTCTTCGGCGGCCGAGCCCGGGGGCGGGCCGTACTGGGTGCGGCGGCGGGCCTTCTCCGCCGCGAGGTCCTCGGCGCACGCCGTCGACCACGCGTCGGCGTCGGTCGCCCGTACCTCGTCCACGGCGTCCACGGTCTCGTGATCGTCGGCGTCGGACGTGGGGAGCTCTTCGCTCATGACGGACTCCTGACTACGGTTCGTCCCTACGACGTTACCCGAACGGGCGTATGCGGTTCACGGCGTCCGGGGCCACAGTTCCGGGTCCGGCGCGAACCTGATCCGCAGCTCGTCCTCGCGCAGGGCGGCGCCGGCGACGGTACAGCGGCGCAGGGCGGACGGCAGCGGGACGATCCGGCGGAACTGCCCGGCGCTGACGACGAGTTCGTCGCCGCGCCGGACCAGGTCCAGTTCCTCGCGTACGGCGCCGGGCAGCGGGATGTGCCACACCAGCACACCGTCCTCGGCGAGCCGGTCGGTGATCGGCCACTCGACGGTGGAGGTCGTGCCGTTGACCTCGGGCACGGCCAGGGCGGTGAGGTCGTCGGCGCCTCGCGGGTCGTGGCCGAGGTGCGGGACGGCCCGGACGTCGTACGACTCCTGCCACTCCTCCAGCGCTTTGCGCTGCTGGGCCACGAGTCCGGCGGGCCACTCCTGCGGTACGACACGGTTGGCGACCAGGGCGTCGGGGCGCAGGCCGCGCAGGGCGAGGGCGAGGCCCGCGGACCGTACGGCGTCGGAGCCGGCGGGGCCGGGTTCTGCGACGAGCCGCACCACGGCCTGTCCGTCGGCGAGGACGGCCTCGACCGCGCCGAGTTCGGTGTCCCAGCGGGCGGCGGTCTCGTACAGCCACTCCGAGGGCATGGGGATACCGGCGAGCCGCCCGAGCACGGGGCGCAGGCCCGCGGCCGCCTGGCGCTCGGCCGGGAGCAGGCGGCGCAGGTACCGGCGGAGCTCCCCGGGCAGGGAGAGAAGGGCCAGGGCCTGCGAGGTGGGCGGAAGATCGACGACGAGCAGTTCGTGCGCCTCGGCGAGGGCCGCGTCCCGCAGCGCGCGCAGGAGGGTGAGTTCCTCGGCGCCGGGGAGCGGGGTGACCTCTTCGGGGTCCAGGCGGGAAGCGCCGAGCAGGTTGAGCACGTTGGAGGCACGGTCCTGGAACCCGGCGAGATCGTCCCGGAAACCGGCGGTGGCGTCGGGACGCCAGGCGGTGAGGTTCGGGGTGACCTTGACGGGGGTCGAGCCGGTGGGTACGCCGAGGACGGTGCCCAGGGTGTCGGTGCGGTCGGCACTGAGCACCAGCGTGCGGGTTCCCTCACGGGCGGCGGCGAGCCCGGTGGCGGCGGCGACAGTCGTACGGCCACTGCCGCCGGGCCCGGTGATCAGGATGGTGCGCATAGGGGTGAACCGTAACGGACGGCCGGTGGGGGCTGGTCGCGCAGTCAGAGCATGCCCGGCTGTACCCACCTAGGGGCGCGGGGAACTGCGCGACCGGCCACGACGCAGCCGCACCCGAGACGCGACCCCTACCGCCCCGCTTCGACCCGCTTCTTCAGACCCGCGAGCGCCCGGTCGATGATGACCTTCTCCGCCTTGCGCTTGATCATGCCGAGCATCGGGATCTTGACGTCGACCGTCAACAGGTACGTGACCTCCGTCGCCCCCGCACCCGTCGGCTTCAGCACGTACGAACCGTCCAGCTGCCGCAGCATCTGCGACTTCACCAGCGTCCAGGAGACCTCGTTCTCACCGGTCCACGTGTAGCCGAGAACCTGGTCGTCCTTGATGGCGCCCGCGTCCATGACGAGCCGGACCTGCTCGGCCCGGCCGGACGCGTCCGTCGAGAGGACCTCCGCCTGCTTCACCTCGCCCGTCCAGTCCGGATAGCGGGCGAAGTCGGCGATCACGTCCATGACGTCGGCCGGCACAGCTTCGATCGTGATGCTCGAACTGGTGTGTTCCGCCATCGCCGTGGCTCCTCCAGATAATCCGGTGAGGAAGGGGTGGTACGCACGTCTGTGCAGCGTGAAGGCTACCGCGAGCGCGGCCTCACCATTCCAGCGCCCATGGCTTCCCGCTCCCCGCGAAGTGCCCCACGTTCACGCACTCGGTCGCCCCGATCCGCATCCGGCGGGCGAGCGGCTGGTGGACATGGCCGAACAGTGCGTACCGGGGGCGGGTGCGGTGGATCGCGGCCAGCAGCGCCCGGCTTCCCCGTTCGAACCGGCGGGCCACCGTGTCGTAGACCAGCTCCGGCACCTCCGGCGGGATGTGCGTGCACAGCACGTCCACCTCGCCGACCGCCTCGATCTTCGCCGCGTACTCCTCGTCGCTGATCTCGTAGGGCGTGCGCATCGGCGTCCGCAGCCCGCCGCCGACGAAGCCGAAGACCCGGCCCCCGATCTCCACCCGCTCGCCGTCGAGCACGGTCGTGCCGGGTCCGGCGTACTCCGGCCAGAGCTGCGGCATATCGACATTGCCGTACGTCGCGTACGTCGGCGTCGGGAAGGCCGCGAACATCTCGGCGTACTGCTTACGTACCGCCTTCTCGATCACGGAGGCGCGGTCGGCGCCGATGCCGCCCCAGAGCCGGGCCCCGAGTTCCCGCGCCTCCTCGAAGCGGCGGGCGGTGCGCAGTTCCACGATCAGGTCGGCGTTCTCCACGCCGAACAGGTCGGGGAAGATCCCGCGCGAGTGGTCGGCGTAGTCGAGGAAAAGGACGAGGTCACCCAGGCAGATCAGGGCGTCGGCGCCCTCGCCGGCTCTGGCCAGGTCACGGGCGTTGCCGTGGACGTCGCTGACCACATGGACACGAGTTCGGCTGTTTGCGGCGGGTGTGGGTGCCATGACGATCAAGGGTAAGCGTGTGCGGCAAACGTGAACAGTGGCGGCGGGACCTGCGGTTACTGGCCAGTCAGTAAGTAGGTGGACTACTCTGCGCCAGAGAAGCCCCATCCGTGTGACGCGGCGAACATCTCACCGGACCCCCCTGTCGAAGAAGCCATACCGGCGGGTAACGTCCGGGCAGTCCAGTCGTGCTCAGGATTTCAACCAGTGGCTGAAACCGCTGGGAGACCCGAGCACCTGCCCGAGCCGTGGACCGCACCGTCGCATCGCACAACGTCGTGGCGCCGGCGCCCTATGAGGAGCAGCAGTCTTGCGCGAGTTCAGCCTTCCGGCTTTGTACGAGGTCCCTGCGGACGGCAATCTCACCGACATCGTCCGGAGAAACGCCGCGCAGCATCCCGACGTCGCCGTCATCGCCCGCAAGGTCGGCGGCCAGTGGCAGGACGTGACCGCCACGGTCTTCCTGGCCGAGGTGCACGCCGCCGCCAAGGGGCTGATCGCCTCCGGCGTCCAGCCGGGCGACCGGGTCGCTCTGATGTCCCGTACCCGCTACGAGTGGACGCTGCTCGACTTCGCGATCTGGAGCGCGGGCGCGGTCACCGTGCCGGTGTACGAGACCAGCTCGCCCGAGCAGATCCAGTGGATCCTCTCCGACTCAGGCGCGACCGCCTGTGTCGTGGAGCTGGACTCCCACGCCGCGGCCGTCGAGTCGGTGCGCGAGGGTCTGCCCGCGCTCAAGCACGTCTGGCAGATCGAGGGCGGCGGGGTCGAGGAGCTGGACCGCGCGGGCAAGGACATCAGCGACGCGGCCGTCGAGGAGCGCAGCTCGCTGGCGAAGGCCGACGACCCGGCGACCATCGTGTACACGAGTGGCACCACCGGCCGCCCCAAGGGCTGTGTGCTCACCCACCGCAGCTTCTTCGCCGAGTGCGGCAACATCGTGGAGCGGCTGCGCCCGCTGTTCCGCACGGGCGAGTGCTCGGTGCTGCTCTTCCTGCCGCTCGCGCACGTCTTCGGCAGGCTGGTGCAGATCGCGCCGATGATGGCGCCGATCAAGCTGGGCATGGTCCCGGACATCAAGAACCTCACCGACGAGCTGGCGTCCTTCCGGCCGACGCTGATCCTGGGCGTCCCGCGCGTCTTCGAGAAGGTCTACAACTCGGCGCGTGCCAAGGCGCAGGCGGACGGCAAGGGCAAGATCTTCGACAAGGCCGCCGACACGGCGATCGCGTACAGCAAGGCCCTGGACACCCCGTCGGGTCCGTCCCTCGGGCTGAAGATCAAGTACAAGACCTTCGACAAGCTGGTCTACAGCAAGCTGCGGGCCGTCCTGGGCGGTCGCGGCGAGTACGCCATCTCCGGCGGCGCCCCGCTGGGCGAGCGGCTCGGGCACTTCTTCCGCGGTATCGGCTTCACGGTCCTGGAGGGCTACGGCCTGACCGAGTCCTGTGCCGCGACCGCGTTCAACCCCTGGGACCGCACGAAGATCGGCACGGTCGGGCAGCCGCTGCCGGGTTCGGTGATCCGGATCGCAGACGACGGCGAGGTGCTGCTGCACGGCGAGCACCTGTTCAAGGGCTACTGGAACAACGAGGCCGCCACGGCCGAGGCGCTGATGGACGGCTGGTTCCACACCGGTGACATCGGCACCCTCGACGAGGACGGCTACCTGCGCATCACCGGGCGCAAGAAGGAGATCATCGTCACCGCGGGCGGCAAGAACGTCGCCCCGGCCGTGATCGAGGACCGTATCCGGGCGCACGCGCTGGTCGCGGAGTGCATGGTGGTGGGCGACGGGCGGCCGTTCGTCGGCGCGCTGATCACCATCGACGACGAGTTCCTGGGCCGTTGGGCCGACGAGCACGGCAAGCCGGCGGGTTCCACCGCGGCGTCGCTGGCCGGGGACGCGGACCTGAACGCGGCGATCCAGGCCGCGATCGACGACGGCAACGCCGCGGTGTCGAAGGCGGAATCGGTGCGGAAGTTCCGCATTCTGTCCTCCCAGTTCACGGAGGAGACGGGCCACCTCACTCCGTCTCTGAAGCTCAAGCGGAACGTGGTGGCGAAGGACTACGCGGACGAGATCGAGGCGATCTACGCGAAGTAGTACGCCCTCTCGCGGTACGTCATGGCGCGGTGTCCTCGGCGAGGACCCGCGCCATCGTGCGTTCGGCGAGCGCGGTGATGGTGACGAACGGGTTGACCCCGATGTTGCCGGGGATCAGCGAGCCGTCGGTGACGTACAGCTTCGAATATCCCTTCACCCGGCCGTAGTTGTCGGTGGCCTTGCCCAACACGCAGCCGCCCAGCGGGTGGTAGGTGAAGTCGTCGGCGAAGACCTTGTTGCCGGAGCCGAAGAGGTCGTACCGGTAGATGGTCGAGTTGGCGGAGTTGATCCGGTCGAAGAGCTTCTTGGCCATGCCGGAGGAGACAGCGCTCTGCGCCGCGCTCCAGTCGAGGCCCAACCCGCCGCTGCCGTAGGAGAACTTGGCGCGCTGCGGGTTCTTGGTGATCGCCAGATAGAGGCTGACCCAGGTCTCCAGTCCCGTGGGCAGCGGGGCGATCTCGGCGAAGACGGGGTTGTCGGTGTTGGCCCAGTCGTCGATGCCCATGACCGGCATGGTCGACTGGTTGGCGCCGACGGTGTCCCACAGGTGGTTGGCGCGCCCGAGCATCGTGTTGCCGTTGGGTCCCCAGCCGGCCCCGACGCTCGTGTCCAGTGCCGGGAGCGTCCCCGACTGCCGTGACCGGAGCAGGAGTTCACTCGTCCCGAGGCTGCCGCCGCCGAGGAACAGGTAGGTGCAGGCGTACTGCTTGGTCTCGACGACCGCACCGGTGTCGTCGATGCGGTCGGCGCTCAGCAGCCAACTGCCGTCGCTCGCCCGGCTGATGCCGGTGACCTTCTCCATGGTGTGGATGGTGACCTTGCCGGTGCCGAGCGCGGACGCCAGATAGGTCTTGTCGAGGCTCTTCTTGCCGTAGTTGTTGCCGTAGATGACCTCCTGGCCGAGGGCGGACTTGGTGGCGGTGCCGGCGGCCTCGCGCTGCATGTAGCCGAAGTCGTAGACGCTGGGCACGAAGGTGGTCTTCAGGCCCGTGTTGGTGGCGTGCTTCCGGGAGACCCGGGTGAACTGGTACCACTCGGTCGACTCGAACCAGGCCGGGTCGATGGTGTTGACGCCGAGCATGGCGCGGGCGCGCGGGAAGTACGTGCTGTACATCTCCGCGGTGTCGACGGTCGGGAACTGCTCGGCGAAGTAGGACTGGAGCGGGGTGACCGCCATCGAGCCGTTGACGAGGGAGCCGCCCCCGACTCCGCGGCCCACGAAGACGGACATGTTGGCGAAGTGCACCCGGTCCAGGACGCCGGGGTAGGGGTTGATGTCCTTGTTGACGACGTCCAGCCACAGAAAGCTGGCCAGTGGCGCCTCGGTGCGGGTGCGGAACCACATGGAACGCTGGTCGGGGTTGGCGGTGTTGCAGAAGACCTTGCCGTCGGGTCCTGCGGTGTTCCAGAGCCGGCCCATCTCCAGGACGAGGGTGCGGATGCCGGCCTGGCCGAGGCGGAGGGCGGCGACCGAGGCGCCGTAGCCGGAGCCGACGACGATGGCGGGTGCGGACTCGACCGCGGCGGGCTCGGCCGCCTGGGCCGACTGGAGCCCGACGCGGGTGAAACCGAGAGTGGCCGCCGTCTGGAGGGCGGCCATACCAAGGATCTGACGTCTACTCAGCTGACGCTGTATCAGTTTTCCTGTCATGCGCGCAGCATCGGCGGATTATCCGCCTCCGGCTATAGCAACGTCTTCAACTTTTCCGCCAACAAATCCCAGCGCCACTTCTCTTCGACCCACTCCCGTCCCCGCTCCCCCATCCGCCTCCGCAGTTCCGCGTCGCCGAGGAGGACGACGATCCGCTCGGCGGCCTCCTCGACCGAACCGCCCCGCGCGACCCACCCGGTCTCACCGTCGAGCACGGCGTCCGGGGCGCCTCCGGAGTCCCCGGCGACGACGGGCAGTCCGGTCGCGGAGGCCTCCAGGTAGACGATCCCGAGCCCCTCGACGTCGAGTCCGCCCCGCCGGGTCCGGCACGGCATGGCGAACACGTCCCCGGCGCCGTAGTGCGCGGGCAGTTCGGCCCAGGGCACGGCTCCGGTGAAGCGCACGGAACCGGCGACCCCCGTCTCGCGGGCGAGCCTGCGCAGTTCCTTCTCGTACGGCCCGCCGCCGACGATCAGCAGAACGGCGTCGGGCTCCTTCATGAGGATCCGCGGCATGGCGAGGATCAGCGTGTCCTGCCCCTTGCGCGGCACCAGTCGCGAGACACACACGACCACCGGCCGGTCGCTCAGCCCCAGCCGGGCCCGCACGGCGTCGCCGCCGGACCCGGGGTGGAAGGTCTTCTCGTCGACCCCGGGCGGCAGCTGCACCATCCGCCGGGCGGCCTGCGGAGTCAGAGCCGAGGCGATCCGCGACCGCGTGTACTCGCCGAGGTAGGTGATGGTGTCGGTGGACTCCCCGATCCGCCCCAACAACTGCCGCGCGGCGGGCAGTTGGGCCCACCCCGCCTCGTGCCCGTGGGTCGTCGCCACCAGCCGCTCGGCACCGGCCCTCCGCAGCGCGGGCGCCATCAGCCCGAGCGGCGCGGCCGCCCCGAACCACACCGACGTACAGCCGTGTTCCCTCAGCAGCCCGACGGCCTTGCGGGTGGCCCCGGGCGTCGGCAGCAGCATCGTCGTCGAGTCCCGTACGACGGTGAAGGGCTGCTCGGCGTCGAAGGCGGCGGTGGCCTCGGCACCCTCCCGGCCGCGCTTCCAGGTGGAGGCGAGGACGACGAGTCGCTCGGGGTCGAGCCGCAGCGCCATGTTGTGCAGGAAGGCCTGGATGCCACCGGGGCGCGGCGGGAAGTCGTTCGTCACGATCAGGGTCTTGTGCATCGCCGCAGACCCTACCGAACCGGCTGCTCACAGCCGGGCACGTCCGCGTTTATGGCACCCTCACAGGAGAGCGGGACATCATGTTCCCCTCAATGCGCGGATGAGAACGGCAGGGGATCACGTGGAGACGAAGGCCGGGCGGCGGTCCCTGACCGGACTGCTGCTGACCTGGGGCGTGACCAGGCTGCTGCTCCTGCTGTGGGTCTACAAGGTGTACGTCTTCCCGGGCCCCGACGTCACCAGTGACGTGTCGGTCATCTACCAGGGCTGGTACGACGTCCTGCGCACCGGAACGTTCCCGCAGTCCGATGTGACCTGGCAGTATCCGCCCGCGGCGGCCCTCGCGATCCTCTCCCCCGCGCTGCTGCCCTTCCTGGAGTACACGCAGGCCTTCTTCGTCCTCGCCTTCGCCGCCGACCTGGTCGTCCTGCTCCTGCTGCTGTACGCGGGCCGGCGTCCCGGGCGGCGGTTGCGGGGGGCCTGGGTGTGGGTGGCGGGCGTACCTCTGCTCGGCCCGACCGTCTACTCCCGCTACGACGTGATGGTGACCGCGGTGGCGGTCGCCGCGGTGCTCGCGGCCGCCCGGCATCCACGGGTGGCGGGGGCGCTGGTGGGCTTCGGGGCCCTGCTGAAGGTGTGGCCCGCGCTGGTCCTCGTCGGGATCCGCAGGCGCAGCGTCTGGGCCTCGGCCGCGGTGACGGTCGTGGTGGTGGCCGGACTGTTCTCCCTCGCGATGCCCGGGGCCTTCGCCTTCCTCACCTTCCAGCGGGAGCGGGGCACCGAGGTGGAGTCGCTGGGCTCCCTGGTCTTCCACATCGCCCGCCACTACGGCTGGGGCGGCGAGGTGCTGCTGAACTACGGCTCGGTCGAGTTCCTCGGACCCTGGGTGACCCTCGTCAGCACGGCCGCGCTCGCGCTGACCGGCATGGCCTTCGGGCTGCTCCTGCTGTGGCGGCTGACAGCCACCCGGTTCGAGGCGCACACGGCGGCCGACGCGGCGCTGGTGGCGGTGCTGATGTTCACCACGACCAGCCGGGTGATCAGCCCGCAGTACATGGTGTGGCTGGTCGGTCTCGCCGCGGTGTGCCTGTGCTTCCGTGGCAGCCGGATGGGCCTGCCGGCCGCGCTGGTGCTGACGGCGTGCTTCGTGACGGTCCTGGAGTTCCCGATCTGGTTCGCGGACGTCGTGGGCAGCACCCCGCGCGGTATCGGCCTCCTGGTCGTCCGCAACGGCCTGCTCGTCCTCGCCACCGTCATCGGCATGCGTGAGCTGTGGAAGTCGACGGTCCCCGATCCGGCCCCGGAGGCTCCGGTGTCGGATGAGGCCGAGGCCCCGGCCCAGGAGGCCTCCGCCTCGTCCTGAAACGAGCCGCCCGACCCCAGGGGGCGCGGGTCAGCCGAGCTGAGCGCGCAGGTACTGCCGCCACTCGGCGGTGAAGTCCGCCGGATCGGTGTCGAGCACCTTCGCCATGGCCTCCTCGACCGCGCCCGGCCGCTTCCTGTGGGCCCCCACGGCCCGGTAGAACGCGCCCAGCTTCGCCTCGCCCCACCGGTCCGCGATCATCCGGCAGGCCATCCAGCCGCCCTCGTAGGAGAGCGCGAGCCCGGTCGCGGTGCCGCCGAAGCCGAAGTCCGCGTCGGACGGCAGGGCCCTCGGCTCCCGGTGCCCGGTGACGGCCTCCGACAGCTCCGGCGCGGCCTCGGCCGGGGTGCGCCCGGTGCCGCGGTAGCCGACCCAGTCCGCGTAGCCCTCGGACAGCCACAGCGGGGTCGCGGCGGTGGTGTCGGCGCGGGTGGCGACATGGGTGGTCTCGTGGGTGAGCACGACCTGCCTGCCCAGGATGCCGAGGAGCGCGTACGCGTCGGGGTTGACGATGATCCGGTCCGCCGGCGCCCGGGCCGGGGCGCCCGTCTCGCCGGTGGTCACGGCGGCGATCCCGCGATAGGAGGAGGCGGGCGAGCCCAGCAGGCCCGCCATGCCCTCCAGGGACTTCGGTACGAGCACGACGACGTGCCGGGACCACTTGGTCCCCCAGGCGTCCGACACGGCCGGCACCGCCCGGTCGGCCAGATCCGCGAAGGAGTGCAGCTTCTCGCCGGACTGCCCGACGCCGAGGACCATGCTGTGCTTCCCTCGGACGACGGTCACCTCGCCCTGGTCCCACAACTGCTGCGGAGCCTTCTCGGCGGGCTTCTCACTGACGACGTACCACTGCCCTGACGCGTCCAGGGAGAGGTCAAGGATGCGGGCGACGGTGACGGGGGCCTGGTCGTAACCCTGGACCTGGTAGCGCAGTTCGGCGTCGGCGGTGGCGGTGGAGCCGTCGCGGTGCACTGCCGTGACCTTGTAGGACCAGGTGGCGAGCGGCACCGCGCTGACGTCCTGGAACCAGCCCGCCGCACCGGTCTCGGCTATCTCCGCCCTGTCCCGGTCGAGGACCGCGGCCGCCCGCCGGTCGAGCACGTGCTGCACGTCGGCCCTCGCGGTGTCGGCGGCCGTCGGCCTGCCCCCGCACGCCACGAGGGAGACGAGCAGCAGGCACACCACCACGGCACCGTGTCCCGACGCCCGCCTTCGACCAGCCATGTTTCCCGATCGTACGGGCTCAGGGGTTCCCGGTCAGGGGCGCGTGACCGTCGCGCCCGGCATCATGCCGACCGGGTCGTAGCGGACCGGGGCGCCGGGGTAGGGGGCGTGGACGACCTGGCCGTTGCCGACGTACATGCCGACGTGGCTGGCGTCGCCCCGGTAGGTGACCAGGTCGCCGGGCTGGGCCTGGGCGAGCGGGACCTGGCGGCCCGCGTAGCGCTGGGCCTGCGAGGTGCGGGGCAGGGAGACACCGGCCTGGGCGTACGACCACTGCATCAGGCCCGAACAGTCGAAGCCGTTGGGCCCGTTGGCGCCCCACACGTACGGCTTTCCGATCGCGGACTGGGCTGCGGCCACGGCGGCGGCCGCCCGGCCCGAGGGCGCGACGGCACCGGTGAGGTCCGGCAGTTCGGCGCGGCCGGAGCGGGAGGCACGGTCGTAGGCGGCGCGCTCGTCGGTCGGCAGGGAGTTGAGCAGTTCGCGCGCCCTGGCGAGCTTCCGCTCCACGGTCCGTTTGTGGGAGGCGACGGCCTTGCGGCTCTGCTCCAGTTCGACGAGCTTGCGGGCCGCGTCGGCGCGCTCCTGGGTGAGTTCGCGCATGGCCTCCTGGAGGTCCTTGAGCTCACCCGCCTGGCGGGCGTTGATCCGGTCCAGGACGGCGGCCTTGTCGAGGTAGTCGTCCGGGTCGTCGGAGAACAGCAGCGCGAGGGACGGGTCGAGTCCGCCGGAGCGGTACTGCGCGCCGGCCAGCGAACCGAGCGACTCCCGCATGGAGTTGATGCGCTCCTGCTGCCGGGCGATCGTGTCCTGTGCGGTGCCGACCTCCTCGCGCAGCGAGTCGGCGCGCTCGTCGGCCTTGTTGTACGCGTCGGTGGCCTGCTCGGCCTGCTCGTAGAGGCGGTCCACCTCGGCCCGGGTGCCTTCGGACGGGGCGGCGTGCGCCGGTACGGCGCCGAGCGCGGCGGCCGCCGCGGACAGCGCGCACAGGGCGACACCGGCGCCCCGGTTGAACCCGGACGTCTGGACAAGGCGGCGATGGGACCCCACGGAGGCCGCGCTCCTTCCACTGGCGGACGAGAACGCGGCAGACAGTAGCCCCGGGAACGGGGCTCGGCCAAAGACCTCAAAGGGTGCACAACGGGACGCCCCGCCTCAGACGCAGGTCATGGGCGGGGCGTGGAGTCAGATGAAGTTGTCGCGATTCGCCCGAACGGGGGGTCGCCGAGTGTCAGATCCGCACGCCGAACTGGAACGGCATGTTGTTGATCGACTCGTAGCGCACGACGGTGCCGGTGCGCGGGGCGTGGATGACCTGGCCGTTGCCCGCGTACAGGGCGACGTGGTGCTGGTCGCCGTAGAAGATGACCAGGTCGCCGACCTTGAGGTCGCTCATGCTGTAGATGCGGGTGCCGGCGTTGGCCTGGGCCTGCGAGGTGCGCGGGATGGTGATGCCGGCCTGGGCGTAGGCCCAGGAGGTCAGACCCGAGCAGTCGTAGGAGGCGGTGCCGGTGGCGCCGTACACGTACGGCTTGCCGAGCTGGGTCTGGGCGGCGTTGAAGGCGGCCTGGGCCCGGGCGGAGGACGCGGGGGCGTCACCGAGGTCCACGCGCTCGGTGGCGGAGCGGCTGGCGCGCGAGTCGGCGGCGGCCAGGGCGGCCTTCTCGGCGGCGGTCAGCGTGTTGAGGAGCTTCTGCGCCTCGGCGAGCTTGCCCTGAACGGCCTTCTTCTGCTTGGCCAGTTCGGTGCGGGTGCTCGCGAGGTCCTGGAGCTTCTCGGAGGCCTCGGCGCGGTCCTGGGCCAGCTCGCGCTGCTTCTCCTGGATCTTCTTCAGCGCCTCGACCTGCTGGGAGCTGAGCTGGTCCGCGGTGGAGGCCTTGTCCAGGTAGTCGTTCGGGTTCGACGACAGGAACAGCTGGAGCGAGGGGTCTATGGAGCCGGTGCGGTACTGCGCCGCGGCCGCGAGGCCCATGGAGTCCCGGAGTTCGTTCAGGTCGTCCTGGCCGCGGGCCACGTTGTCCTGGATGGTGGAGATCTCCTTCTGGAGGCTCTCCTGCTTCTCCTTGGCGCCGTTGAGCTTCTCGGTGGCCTGCTCGGCCTGCTCGTAGAGCGCGTCGACCTTCGCCTTGACCTCGTCCTTGCTCGGCTTCTCGCTCGGCGCGGCATTGGCGGCATTGGCACTGAGGGCCACGGCGGCAGCCGCTGCGGTCGTGAGCACGGTCACGCGCGTACGGCTCGGCTGCTTGGGTCGACGGTGGGACGCCACGGAGGTGAACTCCTTCTTTTGAGTGATCACCCGCTCGGAGGTTCGAGCCGCAACCCTAGTGACCTTCCCGTGATCAGTTCAAATCCTCAGGAGCAAAATCTCGTCACGCCATGCATTCTTTGCACATAACTCACATGCAGTGATGCCCGATTGACACTACGTTGCGTGACGATAGGGTCAATTCGGGCAAGCTGCGTTTTCCCGGGGGATAACCCCCGGACCCCCAGCAGAAAGACAGGTCAGTCCACGCGACCGGCACGGACGCGGAGCGGCAGACCAGGGCGAAACCCCCCGGAACTCCCGTGTCAGGAAAGGCGCTTCAACAGCACCGCGGAAGCGACCGGCCGCGCGCCCACCTTGGCGATGCCGTCGGCGACCTCGCGGTCGGTCGAGGCGACGATCACCGGCCGCCCCGGCGGCTCGGCGCGCACCAGCTGACGGATCAACTCGTCGGCGGTGACACCCGGCTTGGAGAACAGCACCCGCACCCCGCGCGGCGGCGCGAGCAGCACCGGCGCGACCAGCTCGGCCCCGTCGAAGACACAGGTCACCTCCGCCCCGGTCTGCGCCGCGAGCTGCGAGAGCTGACCGAGGAGCCTGAGGCGCTGCTTCTCCAGCGGCATCTGCGGATAGCCGGTCTTGGTGACGTTGTAGCCGTCGACCACCAAGTGCGCCTGAGGCAGGGCGAGCAGCTGGTCCAGGATCGCGGGGTCGTTCTCGGACAGCGCCCGCGCGGCGATGTCCTTCGGGGTCATACGGCCCGGTTCGACCGCGTCGACGGTCTCGGCGGGCCGTACGGAGACGGGCGGCAACGCCAGTTCCCGCCGCAGCCCCTGGGCCGCGTCCAGGACGGTGTCGAGCAGCAGCCGCACACGCATGTCCTCGACGCTGCGCCCCTCCCGTGCCGCCCGGCGCGTGGCCTCCAGCGCGGTCTCCGCCTCCCCGAGGCGGCTCTTGAGACGCCGGCTCTCGCTCTCGGCGGCGGACACCTGGACCTGCGCCTCGGTGCGGGCGGCCTCCGTCTCGGCCTGCAGCTTGCGCAGGGCCGCCTCGCCCCGCTTGACGTCACTGAGTGCCGCGCGGAGCTTGCGGTGAAGCGATTCGGCTTCCTTCTTGGCGGACTCCAGCTCGGTGCGCAGCCGCTCGGTCTCGGCCCGCGTCTGGCCGCGGGCGGCCGTGAGCTCCTCGCGCAGCCGCTCCAGCTCGGCGCGGCTCTCCTCGTCGGCCCGCTCGGCATCCGCCCGCTGGGCCTCCTCGCCGGCCGCGGCTACCAGCTTGACCCAGCCGGCCGGCCGGAGAACATAGGCCGCGGCCGCCACGTCGAGCGGATCCGCGGCCGGGGGCGGCGCACCGGAGTCGAGAGCTCCGGCCAGTTCCGGCTGGACCTCTCTGAGCTTCTCCCCGATGCGCTGACGGAACAGCGGATCGGTCTCCAGCGCGGCCGCCATCGCGTTGCCCGCGAACTTGGCCCGCCGGTTCGGCGTGAAGCGGGCGTACTGCCGCAGCTGCGCGGGCAGTTCACCGACGGTCAGCCCGCCGAAACCCTCCGAGACGATGTGCACGACCCTGCGCCGCACACCGTCGGGCAGCGGACGGTCGAGCACCTCGGCGGCGGCGCCGTCGCCCGGCTCCCCGCCTGTGGTCTCCACCATCCTTCACACCCCAATGCCCGCGGGGCCGCTCCGCTCAGGAGTCGGCGCCCGGCCTGTCCACGAGTTCGACCTGATCCACGGCGTTGCACCAGCGGCACCGCACCGACTCGATGGTCTCACTGACCACCTCGCGCTCCTCGACCTTCGGTTCTCCGGCCAGGTCGAGGTGGACGTACTCGACCATCTTCGACGAGCGGGTCACGTCGAAGCGCGTGAGGTTGCCGCAGAGGGTGCAGCGCCACCGCGTCGAGGCGGTCGGGAGAGGAACCGTCATCGTGGCTGTGCTCTTTCCTTCTAGGCCTTCTATTGTCCGCGCCACACCGGGGTCCCCGGTGTGTGGCTCGTAACCCTAAGGCCTGGCGGGTACTCGCCGCTCGGGCGTCCACGGCGGCGAGGCGGTCTGTTCGGTTGCGTCCCGTTACGTCATGCTCTGTGTTCATGATCAGCAACCGGAGGGTGACAGTCGGTGGAGCAAGCGGGTCGCTGTGGGGGCCGGCACCGGTCACCTACGGCCTGATCGCCCTGTGCTGCCTGATCTTCCTGGCCGGCCCCGCCTCGGGCCTCAATCCGTCGTACGGCTCCGGCGACGCGCTCCTGGCCGCCCAGCAGGCCTACTTCCACCGCTGGGGCGTGGTCCCCGCCGAGCTCTTCCAGGGCTCCCCCGGCGCCGCCCTCACCCCGGCCACCGCCCTGTTCATCCACGGCAGCTGGGTGCACCTGCTGGGCAACATGCTCTTCCTGTACGTCTTCGGGGTGATGACCGAGGAACGGATGGGCCGGGCGCAGTTCCTCCTCTTCTACCTCGGCTGCGGCTATCTCGCGCTCGTCGGCTACGCGGCCGCCAACGCCGGCTCCGAGCAGTCCCTGGTCGGCGCCTCCGGGGCGATCTCCGCGATCCTCGGAGCGTTCCTGTACCTGTTCCCCGGGGCCCGGGTGACCAGTCTCCTGCCGTTCCTCTTCTTCCTCCCGCTGCGCTTCCCCGCCTGGGTCGTCCTGCCCTTCTGGGTGACCCTGCAATGGCTGGCGGCGGGCCGGGCCTCCGACGGCCCCGGGGTGGCCTATCTGGCCCACCTGGTGGGCTTCGGCCTGGGCCTGGTCTTCGCCTGGGTGCGATTCGGCCGTACCACTGCTGTGTCTTCCCGGGGGACGCGGCACGCGTCGGCCGCTTCGCGGCGGGCCGGACCCCCGGCAGAAAAACAGGGCCGGCTGGACCGCGAGTAGGGTGAGGGCCCTGCCACCAGCCCCCCGAGGGAGAGAACCAGCCGTGATCACCGCGATCGTCCTCATCAAGACCAGCGTGGACCGGATCCCCGAGATCGCGGAGCGGATCGCCGCACTGGACTCCGTGAGCGAGGTCTTCTCCGTCACGGGCACCTATGACCTGATCGCGATGGTCCGGGTGAAGCAGCACGAGGACCTCGCGGAGGTCATCCCCGGCAGCATCAGCAAGATCCCGGGCGTGGAGGGCACGGACACCCACGTGGCGTTCCGCACGTACTCCCAGCACGACCTGGAGGCCGCGTTCGCGATCGGCCTCGACGGCTGACTAGGAGTCGAGCGCGAGCACGGTGATGCCGTCGGCGGTCGCGACGTACACGCGGCCGCCCCGGACGACCGGGCTCTGGGTCCCGACGGACGCCCCGCCCTCGACGCGCCTGTGCCAGGTCTGCCTGCCCTTGCGGTCGATCCCGTAGAGCGTCGAGCCGCGGCGTACGTAGACGGTGTCGCCGGCGACCGTCGGGTTGCAGTACTGGCTGCCCTCGTCGGTGAACTGGAAGGACCACGCCGTCGATCCGTCGGCGGGGTCCAGGGCGACCAGTTCGTAGTCGGACGCGGTGACGCCCAGGCTGCCGAAGGGCACGCAGGTGAAGTAGCGGCTGCCGTACACCTTGTTGTTGTTCGAGTCCCACAGCAGCTTGCCCGTGCGGCTGAGGCCGTGCAGCATCTGCTCGCCGCCGGATCCGACCATCAGGGTGCCGCCGACCAGTGCGGGCCGCCCCGTGTCGAGTCCGGCCTTCGTGGCCCACAGTCGCTCACCGGTCTTCGCGTCCAGCGCCTGCACCTGGTCCCCGAACGTGCCGACGTACACCACCCCGTCCGCCACCATGGGCTCGCTGGTGGGCGCCGGGCCGGTCGGCGTGGACCAGCGCACGCTGCCGTCGGGGGCGTAGGCCCGCACCCCGCCCGCGTCCGAACCGTTGCCGTAGGACACCAGGATGAGTTGCCCGGCGGTGACCAGGTACTGGCTGTTCGCAGCGAACGCCCTGGTCCAGCGGACCTTGCCGCCCCTGCCGAGCGCGCACAACTTGGAGGCGCCCTCCTGGTCGTCCTCCAGCAGGCAGTACACGCCCTGGGTGGTGGCGAGCGGGGACATGGTCTCGGTGCCCAGCGCGGTGTGCCACACGGTCCGCCCGTCCAGGTCCAGCGCGTGCAGTGAGCGGTCCGCGCCGCCGACGTACACCCGCGTGCCGTCCGGCGAGAGCGCGGCGCAGGGGCCGCGCCGCCCGCCGAGCCCCTGGACCTTGTACTGCCAGCCCGTCGCGGGCGTGCCCTTCGAGATCCCCGCACCGGCCGCGCCCGCCCCGCCCTCGACGGAGTCCGACGAGTCCCGCAGCCACAGCCACCCGCCCACGCCACCGGCCGCCACGACCCCGGCACCGCCCGCCACGGCCCGCAGCAGCCGGCGCCGGGACGGCGGGACGGGCGTCGGCGAGACGTGGGTGACCGCGGGAACGTCCGTGACGGTCACGGGCGCCACGTACTCGACCCGGCTCTCCCGCTCCCCCGAGTCGTGCCCGGGAACCCAGCGCGCACCGCCCTGAGCGGCCTCGGGCTCCTTCACGGCACCGGGGGCGTACCACCACCCCGCCCGCAGTTCCTCGCGCAGGGATCCCGCGGTGTGCCCCGCGGCCGCGACCAGTTCCGTGGTCGTCGGCCGCGCGCCGGGATCGTCCCGCAGGCAGGACTCCACCAACTGCAGCTGTTCCTCCGGTACGGCGGACAGGTCGACGTCGCCGGTCAGGATCCGCAGCAGAACGACCGAGTCCTGCCCCTCGCCGAACGGTTCCTTCCCGCCGGACGCGTACGCGAGGACCGCGCCCAGGGAGAAGACGTCACTGGCCGGCACCACCTGGGCGCCGTTGCGGATCTGCTCGGGCGAGAGATAGCCGACCGAGCCGACGACCACGCCGGTCCGGGTCAGCGCGGTGCCCTCCAGGGCCCGCACGATCCCGAAGTCGATGACCCGCGGCCCGTCCGGCGAGAGCAGGATGTTGGAGGGCTTGAGGTCCCGGTGGACCAGCCCCTTGGCGTGGATCGCGGCGAGCGCCTCGGCGAGCGCGGCCGCCAGCAGCCGTACCGCGTCCGCGGGCAGCGGTCCCCGGTCGAGCACCGCGTCCCGCAGGTTGGGGCCCTGCACGAACTCGGTGGCCATCCACGGCCGCGCGGCCTCGGTGTCCGCGTCCACGACCCGCGCGGTGTACGTGCCCGCCCCGCCGACGGTCTGCGCGGCCCGCACCTCGTGCCGGAACCGGGCGCGGAAGGTGCGGTCCTCGGCGTGCTCGGCCCGTACGACCTTCACGGCCAGCCGCAGCCCGCCCCGCGCCTCGGCGAGATACACCTCGCCCATGCCGCCGGACCCGAGTCTGCCCAGGACCTCGTAGGGCCCGATGGTCCGCGGGTCCGTCTCGCGCAGCTCCTGCACCCCAGGCTCCCCCTGCATTCCGTACGGCTGCCGAGGGGGAGCGTATACGCGCGCCGGACGTCAGTACGTCAGACGGCCGGGACGCAGCGGCCGTCCTCGGTGCGGTACGTCCACTTCGCACCGTCCGCGACCAGTTCCTTCACGGCCTGCACGAACCGCTCCACGTGCTCGTCGGGCGTGCCCGCGCCGAAGCTCACCCGGATCGCGTTGAGGGACTTCTCGCCGGGCGCCGCCTCGGGGGCCCCGCACTCACCCTGGGCCTGCGGGTCGCTGCCGAGGAGGGTGCGCAGGAGGGGGTGGGCGCAGAAGAGGCCGTCGCGGACGCCGATGCCGTACTCGGCGGACAGGGCGGCGGCGAAGTGGGAGCTGTTCCAGCCCTCGACGACGAAGGAGATCACGCCGACGCGGGGGGCGTCGTCGCCGAAGAGGGACAGCACGCGGACCTCGGGGACCTCTTCCAGTCCTTCACGAACCTTGGAGATCAGGTACTGCTCGCGGGCCACCAGGCTGTCGAAGCCGGCCTCGGTGAGCGCCTTGCAGGCCGACGCGATGGAGTAGGCGCCGATGACGTTCGGGGACCCGGCCTCGTGGCGGGCGGCGCTCTCGTGCCACTCCACGTCCACTCCCCCGTCCTCGCGCCGGGTGACCTTGCGGCTGGCGCCGCCGCCCGCGAGGTAGGGGTCGGCGGCCTTCAACCAGTCGGCGCGGCCGGCGAGGACTCCGGAGCCGAAGGGGGCGTAGAGCTTGTGGCCGGAGAAGGCGATCCAGTCGACGTCGAGGTCACGGACGCTCACGGGGTGGTGCGGGGCGAGCTGGGCGGCGTCGAGGACGATCCGGGCGCCGTGCGCGTGGGCGGCGGCGGCCAGTTCGCGGACCGGCCACAGCTCGCCGGTGACGTTGGAGGCGCCGGTGACGCAGACCAGGGCCGGGCCTTGGGGGTCACGGGCGGCGAGGGCCTTCTGCAGGGTCTCGACGGCCTGTCGCGGGGTGCGCGGGGCGTCGAGGTAGCTGACGCGGGCGTCCTGCCAGGGCAGCAGGCTCGCGTGGTGCTCGGTCTCGAAGACGAAGACCTGGCAGTCAGCGGGCAGGGCGGCGGCGAGGAGGTTGAGCGAGTCGGTGGTCGACCGGGTGAAGACCAGCTGGTCGTCGTCGCGGCAGTCGAGGAACTCGGCGACGGTCTTACGGGCGTTCTCGAAGAGGTCGGTCGACAGCTGGGAGAGGTAGCCGGCACCGCGGTGGACGCTGCCGTAGTAGGGCGCGTAGGCCGCCACGTCGTCCCAGACGCGCTGGAGGGCCGGGGCGCTGGCCGCGTAGTCGAGCGCCGCGTAGGTGACCACGCCGCCCGTGACGAGCGGGACGGTGACATCCCGACCCAGAACGGGCAGCTGGGCACAAATGGTCTGGACGGAGGCAGCGGTGGAGACGGACATGGGGAACTCCCGTGACAAGAGAAAGGTGAGATGGGTGCGCGGAAGCGGGGCTCGCGGCCCTATCGCATTCGATTGCTCACGGAAGACTCCCTCGAACGACCAGGACCCCTGGTGTCGAGAGGGGCCCGCGCTTGCCGTAGACCTCACTGCCTACGGCCTGGTCTTCACCCGGGGCACCCCGCCACGGACGGAGGGTTGCCGGACAGTCGGCCGGGGCCTCATGACTGTCACTCATGACCTGGTACAGAAACGTACGGGAACTGATCGCGGTCCCGCAACCCGTGTCCGGACTACGGGACCGCGACGCCCTGCTACGCGTTGCTCGCGGCCACCCAACGCTCCAGCGTCCGCTTGGCCGCACCCGAGTCGATCGACTCCGCGGCCCTGTCCATCCCGGCCCGCAACTGCTCGGCCAGCGTCCCGGTACCGGGATCCAGAGCCACCAGCGCGGCCGCCGAGTTCAGGAGTACGGCGTCCCGCACGGGCCCCGTCTCGCCGTCCAGCAGCCGCAGCGCCACGTCGGCGTTGTAGGAGGGGTCCGCGCCCCGCAGCGCCTCCACCGGGACCAGTTCGAGGCCGACGTCCCGCGGGTCGAAGCTCTCCTCGGTGACCTTGCCGTCGCGCACGATCCACACCCGGGACGTGGACGTGGTGGTCAGCTCGTCGAAGCCGTCGTCGCCGCGGAAGACGAGGGAGGAGTTGCCACGCTCGGCCAGGACACCGGCGATGAGCGGTGCCAGACGGGGGTCGGCGACTCCCACGGCCTGAGCCTTCACCCTGGCCGGGTTGGTCAGCGGACCCAGCGCGTTGAAGGTGGTCCGGATCCCCAACTGCCCGCGTGCGGCGGCCACATGACGCAACGCCGGATGGAACTTGATCGCGAAGCAGAAAGTGATCCCGGCCTCTTCCGCCACCTCGGCCACCCGCTTCGGCGTCAGCTCCAGATTGACGCCGAGCTTCTCCAGGACGTCCGAGGCGCCGGACGCCGAGGAGGCGGCCCGGTTGCCGTGCTTGACGACCTTCGCGCCGGTGCCGGCGATGACGATCGACGACATCGTGGAGATGTTCACCGTCTTCGCGCCGTCGCCGCCGGTGCCGACGATGTCGACCGTCCGGCCCGGCACCTCGATGACGTTCGCGTGCTCGTACATCGTCCGGACCAGCCCGGTGATCTCCTCGACGGTCTCGCCCTTGGCGCGCAGCGCCACGGCGAACCCGGCGATCTGCGCGTCCGTCGCCTCGCCACGCATGATCAGGTCCATCGCCCAGGCGGTGTCGTCGGCGGACAGATCACGGCCGTCCAGCAGGCCGTTGAGGAGGGCGGGCCAGGAACGGCCCGCCGCGGTGTCGCCTCCAGCGGGGGTCACAGCGCTCATGGGGCCGCTCCAGATGTCGTGGGGAAGTCTGCCCCCACCCTATCCAGCCCGGTGCACGGCGAAGGGCCCCGTCCGGTGTTCGGACGGGGCCCTTCTGCCTCGTGTGGCGAGGGCAGCGATCAGTGGTGGCCGTGGCCGCTCGTGATCTCCTTGTACTCCTCGACGGTCGGCTTGGCGATCTGGGCTTCCTCGCCGTAGTACGCCTCGCTCAGCTTGGCGCGCAGCTTCTCGGAACCCTTCACCTTGCGCTCGACGCCGTTCTCGTCGACCGTGGCGCCGATCGCGGCCGGCTCGTACTGCTCGTGCGCCGTGAGCGTGTGCAGCTGCTCCTGGCTGAGCGGCTCGTGGACCTCGACGAACTCACCGTGCGGCAGGCGCTTGATGATGCCGGACTCGCGGCCGTGCAGCACCTTGTCCTTGTCGCGGCGCTGGAGGCCGAGGCAGATCCGCTTGGTGGCGATGAACGCGAGGACCGGGGCGACGAAGAACGCGACCCGGACGAACCAGGTGATGGCGTTGATCGACAGGTGGAAGTGGGTGGCCCAGAGGTCGTTTCCACCACCGATCAGCAGCACCAGGTACCAGGTGATCCACGCGACACCGAAGGCCGTACGCGTCGGGGCGTTGCGCGGGCGGTCCAGGATGTGGTGCTCGCGCTTGTCGCCGGTGACCCAGGACTCGATGAACGGGTAGACCGCGATCGCGACCAGGACCAGCGGGAAGATGACCAGCGGGATGAACACGCCCAGGACCAGCGTGTGACCCCAGAAGTTGATCTCCCAGCCCGGCATGACACGGATCAGGCCCTCGGAGAAGCCCATGTACCAGTCCGGCTGGGCGCCCGTGGACACCTGGTCGGGACGGTAGGGGCCCATCGCCCAGATCGGGTTGATGGAGGCGATCGCCGCGATGGCCGCGATGACACCGAAGACCAGGAAGAAGAAGCCTCCGGCCTTGGCCATGTAGACCGGCAGCAGCGGCATGCCGACCACGTTGTTGTTGGTCTTGCCGGGGCCCGCGAACTGCGTGTGCTTGTGGTAGAAGACCAGGATCAGGTGCGCCACCATCAGGCCGAGCATGATGCCCGGCAGCAGCAGGACGTGGATCGAGTAGAAGCGGGCCACGAAGTCGCCGCCCGGGAACTCGCCGCCGAACAGGAAGAACGACAGGTACGTGCCGACGATCGGCACGGACAGGACCGCGCCCTCCATGAAGCGGACACCGGTGCCGGAGAGCAGGTCGTCCGGGAGCGAGTAACCGGTGAAGCCGGTGAACATGCCGAGGACGAACAGCAGGAAGCCGAACAGCCAGTTGACCTCACGCGGCTTGCGGAACGCGCCCGTGAAGAACACCCGCATCATGTGCACGAACATGCCGGCGAGGAAGATCAGCGCCGCCCAGTGGTGGATCTGCCGGATCAGCAGACCACCGCGCACATCGAAGGAGATGTGCATGGTCGAGTTGAACGCCTCGGACATCAGCTGTCCCTGCAGCGGGACGTAGCTGCCGTGGTACTCCACCTCGTTCATCGACGGGTGGAAGAACAGCGTCAGGTACACACCCGTGAGGATGATGATGATGAAGCTGTACATGCAGATCTCGCCCAGCATGAACGACCAGTGGTCGGGGAAGATCTTGCGCATGTTGGACTTGGCGAGGGAGTAGATCCCGAGCCGTCCGTCGGCCCAGTCGGCGACGCGCTCGCCGGCCGGGGCCTTCTCGCGCGAGCGCGAGTCGGTGGAGGTCGTAGTGCTCATCCGCGCTCCCAGAATGCAGGGCCGACGGGCTCTTCGAAGTCGCCGAGCGCTTGAAGGTAGCCCTCCTCGTTCACGCCGATCCGCAGCTGCGGCAGGGCGTGACCGGCGGGGCCGAAGATCACCCGGGCGCCGTCGGAGAGGTCGAAGGTGGACTGGTGGCAGGGGCAGAGCACGTGGTGCGTCTGCTGCTCGTACAGGGAGATCGGGCAACCGACGTGGGTGCAGATCTTCGAGTACGCGACGATTCCCTCGTGCGACCACTCGAGCTCGCGCTTGTCCTTGATGTTGTCCGGCTGGATGCGGACGATCATCAGGGCGGCCTTGGCGATCTCGGTCTGGAAGTCCTCGTCGTGCTCCTCCAGGCCCTCGGGCCTGGCGAAGGTCAGCGAGCCGACCGCGATGTCGGAGGCACGCAGCGGCTGGTCGGTGTTCACGTTGACCAGCAGCTTGCCCTTGGACCACAGGGTGTGGCGGAGCTTGGTGCCGGGCAGCGGGCCGAGGTCGCGCAGCAGCATGACGCCGGAGAGCGGGAACAGGGCCAGCGCGCCGAACATCGTGTTGCGGATCAGCTTGCGACGGCCGAGCGCCGACTCCTTGGCGCCCTGCTTGAAGTCCGCGTGGACCTTCGCGCGGACCTCGGGCGACGCCTCGATCGGGTGACGCTCGTCGGCGATCTCCTCGTCGGACATCAGGGTGCGGGCCCAGTGGACCGCCCCCGCGCCGATCGAGAACAGGGCGAGACCGAGGGTCAGGCCCAGCGCGAAGTTCAGCGCGTTGATGTGCCCGATCGGGAAGACGAAGATCGCCTTGTCGTGGGGGATGCCCACGTAGGAGGCGATGAACCCGACCGTGGCGAGCATCGAGACCGTGAAGAGCATGGCCACCGTGCGCTCGGACCGCTTGGCGGCCAGCTCGTCGATGTCCTGCACCCGGTGCTCGTGGGGCGGCAGCCCTGGGTCCGCGAACGGGTTCTTGTCGTCCGCGACGCCTACCGCGCCGTGCGCGTCCTGCTCAGCGGGCAGGTTCTCTTCTGGAATGTCTTGGCTACTCATGACTTCTTGGCCTTTGCGGTCCGAGCGGCGACCCAGATGGCGACCGCGATCAGCGCGCCGAGGCCGAAGATCCAGCCGAACAGGCCTTCGGAGACCGGGCCGAGACCGCCCAGCTCAAGACCGCCGGGGCTCACGGTGTCGTCGCCGTTGACCGCGTTCAGGTACGCGATGATGTCCTTCTTGTTCTGCTCCGACAGCGTGGTGTCGGGGAACGACGGCATGTTCTGCGGGCCGGTCTGCATGGCCTCGTAGATGTGCTTCGGGTCGACGCCGTCAAGGCTCGGCGCGAACTTGCCGTGCGTCAGCGCTCCACCCTTGCCGGTGAAGTTGTGGCACTGCGTGCAGTTGTCACGGAACAGCTCGCCACCCTTGGCGATGTCGGCGCCGTCGGGGCCGTACTGCGCCGCGGTCGGGATCGTCGGACCCGCGCCCAGCGAGGAGATGTACGCGGCCAGCTGGTCGATCTCGGCCTGCGAGTAGATGACCTTCTTGCGCGGAACCTGCGCGCCCGGCTGCTGGGCCGGCATACGGCCGGTGCCGACCTGGAAGTCGACGGCCGCGGCGCCCACGCCCACGAGGCTGGGACCGTCGGAACTGCCCTGACCGCCGGCGCCGTGGCAGCTGGCGCAGCCTACGGCGAAGAGCTTCTTGCCCTCGTCAATGGCGAGGGACTGGGCGGTTTCATCTGCCTGCGCCTTGCTCGCGGGTGCGAACACGGCGTACAGCCCCCCGGTGCATGCCAGCGCGAGGAGTAGGACGACGAGCGCGGCCAGCGGGTGGCGTCGTCGTGCGGAGAGCTTTTTCACGGATTACCCCGGTGTCAGGATCTTCTGCGTCGATGCTTGCGATGTCGGGAGCGGGCCCGGGCTACTTGATCATGTAGATCGTGGCGAAGAGGCCGATCCAGACGACGTCGACGAAGTGCCAGTAGTAGGACACGACGATGGCCGCGGTCGCCTGTTCGTGGGTGAACCTCTTGGCCGCGTAGGTACGCCCGAGGACGAACAGGAACGCGATGAGGCCTCCCGTCACGTGCATGCCATGGAAGCCGGTGGTCAGGTAGAACACCGAGCCGTACGGATCGGAGGAGAGCGAGAGCCCGTCCTTCTTCACCAGCTCCGTGTACTCGAAGATCTGACCGCCGATGAAGATCGCGCCCATGATGAAGGTGATGATGAACCAGCCCCGGAGCTTCTTCACGTCACCGCGCTCAGCGGCGAAGACGCCGAGCTGGCAGGTGAGGGAGGAGAGCACCAGGATCGTGGTGTTCGTCGCCGAGAACGGGAAGTTCAGGCTGGACGCCATTTCCTTCCAGTGGTCGGGACCCGTCACCGATCGCAGGGTGAAGTACATCGCGAAGAGGGCCGCGAAGAACATCAGCTCGGAACTCAGCCAGATGATGGTTCCGACGCTGGTGAGGTTCGGCCGGTTGACCGACGGGTGCGCGTGCCCGGTTTCTACTGTCGTTGCTGTCGCCACGACCGACATTATGTCGGTCGCTTATCCCGCCCTCACCCCGGGGGGTGCCGTTCGGAGTGTCTCCCTGCTCCGGACCGGTGTTGACGTGGTGTTCAAGGGAGTAGCATCCGGCCCAACGGGCCTGTCCTTACGACGCTGACGTCACGGAGGAACAATGCAGCCGACCGCCACGGTGCTGGTCTACAGCGACGATTCCAACACCCGCGAGCAGGTACGGCTCGCCGCCGGCCGACGACCGGCTCCCGACGTCCCGTTGGTCGAGTTCCTGGAGTGCGCCACGCCTGCGGCGGTGCTGAAGGAGCTGGACAGGGGCGGGATCGACGTCTGCGTCCTTGACGGCGAGGCCGTGCCGATGGGTGGCATGGGGGTCTGTCGGCAGATCAAGGACGAGGTGTTCGACTGCCCGCCGGTGCTGTTGCTGATCGGGCGGCCGCAGGATGCGTGGCTGGCGACGTGGAGTCGGGCGGAGGCCGCGGTGACGCATCCGGTGGATCCGGTGGAGTTCGCCTCCGCGCTCGCCTCATTGTTGCGGGATCGCAAGGCGTTGAGCGCCTAGGAGCACGGGTTCCGCGGTGTGCGGGCGGCTGCGGGTCCGTTGTGGCTGGTCGCGCAGTTCCCCGCGCCCCTGAGGAGTCCACCGAGCCCCTGTCTAGACGCTCTCCGGCCTCAATCGTGCCGTCTGGTCCGGGCTGGGGGCGTCCGGGGTGCCGGCGGCCAGGGCGCTGCCGTCGCGCCACTTCTTCCAGGCGAGGTTCCAGTCGCCGAAGCCGTTGCCGAAGGTCTCCATGGTGTCGCCGTTCGAGTTGACGACCTTCACCACGTCGCCCTCGTGGACGGTGTCGAAGAACCACTCGGCGTTCGAGGTGCTCATGCCGGTGCAGCCGTGGCTGACGTTCTCGTAGCCCTGGGAGCCGGTGGACCAGGGGGCGGCGTGCACGTACTCGCCGCTCCAGGTGACGCGGGTGGCGTAGTAGACCGGCAGGTCGTACGAGTCCGAGGAACCCTCGGCGATGCCGATACTGGTTCCGCGCATACGTACGAAGTACTCCTTGCCCAGTACGACCTTGACGCCGTTGCGGGTCTCGAAGCCGGGCTTGCCGGTGGTGACCGGGAGTTCGTTGATGACCTCGCCGTTCTTGTAGACCTTCATCGAGTGTGACGAGGCGTCCGTCACGGCGATGATGCGGTCGCCGGTGGTCAGCTTGAGGGGCTTGGCCGTTCCGCCCCAGAGCCGGTCGCCGATCTTGACGCCCTCCAGGTCGCTGCGGACCTGGATCGTGGCGTGGCTGGGCCAGTACTCCTTGGGCCGGTAGTGCAGTTCCTTGTCGTTCACCCAGTACCAGGCGCCCGGCACGGCGGGTGTGGAGTCGACCCTGAGGGCGCGCTCGATGACAGCCCGCTGCGCCTTGTCCTTGACGGCCTGGTCCAGTTCGGCGGTGATGGGCTGGCCCACTCCGTACGTGCCCGACTTGGGACCGAAGGTGACCTTCAGGCGCTTCTTGCCGACGGGCTTGCTGGTGTCGACGTCGAGGACCTTGCGGCCGGGCGCCCCGTCGTCGTCCTCGGTGCTCACCCGGACCGTGTAGTGGGCGTTCGCGGCCAGCGGGGAGGTGCTGTGCCATCGGGTGCCGTCGGCGGAGAGTTCGCCCGCCACGTGGCGGCCAGTGGCGTCCGTGGCGGTGACGTCGGTGATGCGCCCGTCGTCGTCCTCGGCGGTGACCTCCAGGGGCTTGTCCGGGTCGGCCTTCTTCCCGTGGCCCGTGGGCGCGTTGAAGGCGATCTGGTCCGCCGCGTCGTACGGCGTGGCCGCCAGCGGGTTCCCGTCGGACCCGCAGGCGGAGGCGCTCGCGCCGAGGGCGATCACCAGCAGGGTGCAGCCGACGACGGTGCGGGTACGCGGTGCGTGGTTCATGACTTCACGCTAGGAAGCCCCGTCAAGAACGGCACGCCGGGTGACTCGTACGAGGGACGCGGATTGCGGCAAACGCAGGAGCCCGGACGCTCCTGACGGAGTGTCCGGGCTCCTGATGAGCTCCGCTCGTGCTACTGCGTGCGGTTCTCACCGCGGTAGTACTCGAAGACCCAGCCGTACAGGCCGACCAGGATCACCGGCACCGAGAAGTACAGCAGCCACCAGCCGATCGCGACCGACAGGAAGGCGAGGGCACCGCCGAAGCCGAGCGCGAGCGGCTGCCAGCTGTGCGGGCTGAAGAACCCGACCTCGCCGGCGTCGTCCGCGACGTCGGCCTCCTTGTTGTCCTGCGCGCCGGCGTCCACCCGCTTGGCCGTGAAGCCCAGGTAGAAGCCGATCATGATGGACAGCCCGAAGGCCAGGAAGAGCGCCGTGGTACCGGCCGGCTCCTTCGACCACACGCCATAGACGATCGCCATGACGAGGATGAAGAAGCTCAGCCAGACGAACATCCGTCCTTGGATCTTCACTTGCCGGCCTCCTTGCCACCGGAGAGGGCCTTCTCACCGTGACCCGCGTTCTCGAGCTGGTCGAGAGCGGCGATCTCCGGGTGGTGAAGGTCGAACGCCGGGGACTCGCTGCGGATCCGCGGCAGGGTGAGGAAGTTGTGGCGCGGCGGCGGGCAGGAGGTCGCCCACTCGAGCGAGCGGCCGTAGCCCCACGGGTCGTCGACGCCGACCGGCTTGCCGTACTTCGCCGTCTTCCACACGTTGTAGAGGAACGGCAGGATCGACAGGCCGAGCACGAACGAGCTGATCGTCGAGATCGTGTTCAGGGCGGTGAAGCCGTCGGCCGCCAGGTAGTCGGCGTAACGACGCGGCATGCCCTCGGCGCCCAGCCAGTGCTGGACCAGGAAGGTGCCGTGGAAGCCGATGAACAGCGTCCAGAACGTGATCTTGCCGAGGCGCTCGTCGAGCATCTTGCCGGTGAACTTCGGCCACCAGAAGTGGAAGCCGGAGAACATCGCGAAGACGACGGTGCCGAAGACGACGTAGTGGAAGTGCGCCACCACGAAGTACGAGTCCGAGACGTGGAAGTCCAGCGGGGGCGAGGCCAGGATGACACCGGTCAGACCACCGAAGGTGAAGGTGATCAGGAAGCCGGTGGCCCAGAGCATCGGGGTCTCGAAACTCAGTGACCCCTTCCACATCGTTCCGATCCAGTTGAAGAACTTCACGCCCGTCGGTACGGCGATGAGGAACGTCATGAAGGAGAAGAACGGCAGCAGCACACCGCCGGTGACGTACATGTGGTGCGCCCACACCGTCACGGACAGACCCGCGATCGCGATGGTCGCCGCGATCAGACCCATGTAGCCGAACATCGGCTTGCGGGAGAAGACCGGGATGACCTCGGAGATGATGCCGAAGAACGGCAGGGCGATGATGTACACCTCTGGATGGCCGAAGAACCAGAAGAGGTGTTGCCACAGCAACGCTCCGCCGTTCGCGGCATCGAAGACGTGTGCCCCGAATTTCCGATCCGCCTCCAGCGCGAAGAGCGCGGCGGCGAGCACGGGGAAGGCGAGCAGGACCAGCACCGCGGTCAGCAGCACGTTCCACACGAAGATCGGCATGCGGAACATGGTCATGCCGGGCGCGCGCATGCAGATGATCGTGGTGATGAAGTTGACCGCACCGAGGATCGTGCCGAACCCGGAGAAGGCCAGCCCCATGATCCACAGGTCGGCGCCGATGCCCGGGGAGCGGACGGCGTCGGAGAGCGGGGAGTAGGCGAACCAGCCGAAGTCGGCCGCACCCGAGGGGGTGAGGAAGCCGCCGACCGCGATCGTCGAGCCGAACAGGTAGAGCCAGTAGGCGAACATGTTCAGCCGCGGGAACGCCACGTCGGGCGCGCCGATCTGCAGCGGCATGATCCAGTTGGTGAAACCGGCGAACAGCGGCGTCGCGAACATCAGCAGCATGATCGTGCCGTGCATCGTGAACGCCTGGTTGAACTGCTCGTTCGACATGATCTGCAGACCCGGCCGGGCCAGCTCGGCGCGCATGAAGAGCGCCATCACGCCGCCGATGAGGAAGAACGCGAACGACGTGGCCAGGTACATCGTGCCGATCGTCTTGTGGTCAGTGGTGGTGAGCCACTTGATGACCACGCTGCCGCGGTTCTGGCGCCGGACCGGCAGTTCGTCCGCGTAGTGGGACCCTGCTTCGGCGGCACCCTGAGGTTCGTTGAGGATGCTCACAGGTTCGTCGTCTCCCGGTCCTTCTCGTGGGCGGTCTGCTCGATGCCCGCGGGAACGTAACCGGTCTGCCCCTTCTTCGCGAGGTCCTTGAGGTGCTGCTCGTAGCGCTCGGGGGAGACGACCTTCACGTTGAACAGCATCCGGGAGTGGTCGACGCCGCAGAGCTCGGCGCACTTGCCCATGAAGGTGCCCTCCTTGTTGGGAGTCACCTCGAAGGAGTTGGTGTGGCCCGGGATGACGTCCATCTTCATCAGGAACGGCACCACCCAGAAGGAGTGGATGACGTCACGCGAGGTGAGGACGAAGCGGACCGTCTTGCCCTTGGGGAGCCAGAGGGTCGGGCCGGGGTTGCCGGTCTGCGGGTTCTTCGTCGCGGGCGTCCCGAAGTCGTAGACGCCGCCGGCGTTCGCCGGGAAGGCGTCCTTGAACCGGGTCGGAATCGCGTCCAGGTTCTTGTCGGTCTTCGCGTCGCCCGTGGAGCCCGCGACGGGCTCGATGTAGTTGAAGGCCCAGCTCCATTGGTACCCGACGACGTTGACGGTGACGTCGGGGTTCTTCTTGAGGCTGAGGATCTTCGACTCGTCACGGGCCGTGAAGTAGAACAGGACCGAGACGATGACGAGCGGAACCACCGTGTACAGCGCCTCGATGGGCATGTTGTACCGGGTCTGCGGAGGAACTTCGACCTTGGTGCGGCTGCGCCGGTGGTAGATCGTGCTCCACAGGATCAGGCCCCACACCAGCACGCCGGTGGCCAGCGCGGCTGCCCAGGAACCCTGCCAGAGGGAGAGGATCCGCGGAGCCTCTTCGGTGGTGGGGGTGGGCATACCAAGGCGGGGGAAGTCCTTGTATGTGCAACCGGTGGCGGTCGCCAGGACCAGGCCCGCGGTCATTGCCTGCAGCAGCTTCCGCCGCATCGGGCGCCGCGACGTGGGGGAACCACCCGCGCCCTTCAGGCAGCGGGGGAGGTCGGAGCCGTTGGGACTCACGTAGCGCCTTCCCGAGAGTCTCGCCCGCGCGTGTTGGCTGCGGCCTGCCTGCTTCGGTGGTCGGTCGCCGCCCTGCGTCGGGCAGGGGTTTGGATGTTTATGCGGACCAAACCCTAGCCGACGCCCTCCGGGGGGTCGCGAGGAGGGGTGCCTACTGGGTGGGGGGTTCGCTGGATTGGCGGGTGCGGGTGCGTTGTGGCTGGTCGCGCCCCGCGGCGGAGCCGCCAATCGACACAGCCCCGCGCCCCTGGGGAGGTTAGCTTTGCCGTGTGTCATATTTCGACGCCGCTTCCGGTGCTCCCCTTCACCCCATTGCCCGTCAGGCGCTGTTGGCCTCTCTGGATGAAGGGTGGGCCGATCCGTCCCGGCTCTATCGGGAAGGGCGGCGGGCCCGGTTGCTGCTGGATGCTGCTCGGGAAGCCGCTGCCGACGCCGTGGGATGCCGACCTGACGAGCTGACGTTCACCTCTTCTGGCACTCGCGCCGTTCACACCGGTGTCGCGGGGGCACTCGCCGGTCGTCGTCGCATCGGACGTCACCTGATCGTGTCAGCTGTCGAACACTCCTCGGTGCTCCATTCGGCGGAGCCGTTCGAGGTGACCGAGGTTCCGGTGGGCCGTACGGGAGCCGTGAGTCCGCAGGCGTACGTCGACGCTCTGCGCCCTGACACCGCGCTGGCGTGTCTCCAGTCGGCCAACCACGAAGTGGGAACCGTGCAGCCGGTGGCCGAGGTGGCCGCCGTGTGCCGGGAGGCCGGGGTGCCGTTGCTGGTGGACGCGGCGCAGTCGCTCGGGTGGGGGCCGGTCGAGGGCGCGTGGTCCCTGTTGGCGGCCAGTGCGCACAAGTGGGGTGGGCCGTCGGGGGTCGGTCTGCTCGCCGTGCGGAAGGGCGTCCGGTTCTCGGCGCAAGGGCCCTTGGACGAGCGGGAGTCGGGGCGTGCGCCCGGGTTCGAGAACCTGCCCGCGATCGTCGCGGCGGCGGCCTCCCTGCGGGCGGTGCGGGCCGAGGCGGCGCAAGAGGCCGTACGGCTGCGGGAGCTGACGGCACGGATCCGGGCACGGGTGCCGCAGCTGGTCGCCGATGTGGACGTGGTCGGGGATCCGGAACACCGGCTGCCCGGGATCGTCACCTTCTCCTGTCTCTATGTCGACGGGGAGACACTGCTGCACGAGCTGGACCGGGAGGGATTCTCCGTTTCCTCCGGATCGTCCTGCACCAGCAGCACGCTGACGCCGAGCCATGTGCTGAAGGCGATGGGGGTGCTGAGTGAGGGAAATGTGCGGGTTTCGCTGCCGACGGGAGCGACTTCCGAGGATGTCGACCGTTTCCTGGAGGTGCTGCCGGGGGCGGTGGCGAGGGTGCGGGCCAAGCTGGGCGCGCCGACACCCTCGACCGCCACGCACGAGGGCTCACTGGTCGTGGACGCCCTGGGCAAGCGCTGCCCGATCCCGGTCATCGAACTGGCGAAGGTCATCGGAGACGTGCCGGTGGGCGGGACCGTCCGCGTCCTCTCGGACGACGAGGCGGCCCGCCTGGACATCCCGGCGTGGTGCGAGATGCGGGAGCAGGAGTACGTAGGAGAGGAGCAGGCCGACGGAGGAACGGCGTATGTAGTACGCCGGACCAGCTGAACGCTCCTTTTTTTGGGGGCGCGGGGAACTGCGCGACCAGCCCCCACGCGCCCGCAGACGGCAAACTCAGCCCAGGTGCCCCTGAACCTCCTCGGCCGCCGAATCCCCGTACGCCTTGGTGAACCGCTCCATGAAGTTCTCCCGCCGCAGCCGGTACTCCTGCGTCCCCACCGTCTCGATGACGAGGGTCGCGAGCATGCACCCGACCTGCGCCGCGCGCTCCAGCGAGACGCCCCAGGAGAGTCCCGACAGGAACCCCGCGCGGAACGCGTCGCCGACGCCCGTGGGGTCCGCCTTGCGCTCCTCCTCCGCGCAGCCGACGACGATCGGCTCCTCGCCGGTCTTCTCGATCCGCACGCCCTGCGCGCCCAGCGTGGTGACCCGGTGCCCGACCTTCGCCAGGATCTCCGCGTCGGACCAGCCGGTCTTGGACTCGATGAGTCCCTTCTCGTACTCGTTCGAGAAGAGGTACGTGGCGCCGTCCAGCAGGATCCGGATCTCGTCGCCGTTCATACGGGCGATCTGCTGGGAGAAGTCCGCGGCGAACGGGATGCCGCGCGAACGGCACTCCTCGGTGTGCCGGAGCATCGCCTCGGGGTCGTCGGCGCCGATGAGGACGAGGTCGAGGCCCTCCACCCGGTCGGCGACGGTCTTGAGCTCGATCTGGCGGGCCTCGCTCATCGCGCCCGTGTAGAAGGAGCCGATCTGGTTGTGGTCGGCGTCGGTGGTGCACACGAAGCGGGCGGTGTGCAGCGTCTCGGAGATCCGGACGGACGCGGTGTCGACGCCGTGCCGGTCGAGCCAGGCGCGGTACTCGTCGAAGTCGAAGCCCGCGGCTCCGACGAGGATCGGGTTCGTGCCGAGCTGTCCCATACCGAAGGCGATGTTCGCCCCGACGCCGCCCCTGCGTACGTCGAGGTTGTCGACCAGGAAGGAGAGCGAGACCGTGTGCAGCTGGTCCGCGACGAACTGGTCGGCGAAACGGCCGGGGAAGGTCATGAGGTGGTCGGTGGCGATGGAGCCGGTGACTGCGATGCGCACGGCGTGGACTCTCCTGAGGGAGGGTGAATTGACGTTTAACGCTACCGGGTCCGTATAGGGGACTGCGAGGCGGTCGACGGCCGGTCAAGCGGGAAAAACTACCCGATAGTAGATCTTTCTTCGCGGGCTCCGGCGTGCATACGGTGCCGCTATGACGAACCTCGAGCTGTACGCCTCCGCCCCGGCCGACCTGGACGGGGACCTCGCCTCGCTGCGTGGCGACTGTGCCCGGATGGCTCCCCACTGGGCGGTTCCCGACCGAGTCGTTTCTCTTCCGGTTTCTCCGTCACTCATTCACGGCGTGACGGTTCCCGAGGGCTCCGCCCGGCTGCTGGAGTCCATGTCGGAGTACGGCGACTGAAGCACGACGCGCGAGTCGGCGCGTAGATCGGCGCGTAGAAGGGAACCGCGCGCTCCCCCGCTGCGTCCCATCGGCGTCCCCCGGAAAGGGGATGCGGGATACGACCCTTTTGCCGCCCTTTTTGACAGGGTCGGGTCAGGGTCGAGGGACAGTTGCGCAGCAGAAGGAGCGATGCGGTGAACACCGAGCGACCCGACAACGACGACACCGGCGCCTCCGCCGAGGCCTCCGGCGGCGGGGACGGGAGCGCTGCGGAAGCTCTTGGCGCGGGCGCCGAGGAAGAGCGGGGCGCCGAGGTTTCCGGTGCGGAAGGGACGAGCGCGGAGGGCCCCGGCGACGAGGAGCCCGGCCGCGCCGAGACTCCTCCCGCGGAGGAAGTCGGCGCCGCGGAGACGGAGAGCCCTGCCGAGGCCGACCAGGATGGGGACGGTGCCGCGGAAGCCTCCGGTGGTTCCGGGGACTCGGCGACGGACGACGAGGGAATCGCCGACGCCGACACGGACGACTCCCCGCCCTCCGGCGCCTCCGGGACCACGGCCGCCGCTGCCGCCGCCGACTCCGACGAGCTCCTGGTCCCCGACTCCGAGGTCCGCCGGGACGAGGGGGCCGACGATCTCCGGTCCGCCCGACGGCGGTCACCCCTCGCCGTCGCCGCTGTCGCCGCTGCCGTACTGCTGGTCGGAGGCGGTGGGGCGTATCTCGCCGCCGACACCTCCGGAGGTTCCGGCAAGGACACCACGTCCGGTGCGTCCGGCGACGACACTCCCCCGCCTCTCGCACTCGACGGCTACAGCGCGGGCGGCGGGACCGGCAACGGCATCGCGCCCGGGGAGCCGAACCCGTACGGCGTGACGTACCGCGTCGACGGCAGCCTCCCGAAGGGACCCGCTTCGGCGCCCGTCTACCGGGCCGGGGGGCAGATCGGCAAGGACGACGTGTCCCGGCTCGCCGAGGCGCTCGGGGTCGACGGGACGCCGGCGGTGCGGGGGCAGGTCTGGCGGGTCGGGGTCACGGACGGTTCGGGGCCGGTTCTCACGGTGAACCGGCAGGCGCCGGGCGCGTGGACCTTCCAGCGCTACTCCCCCGTCATCGACAACTGCAAGAGCACCACCGTGTGCGGGGCGCAGCCCGACACCGCCGCCGGCGATCCGGTGAGCGAGGCGGCCGCGGAGAAGGCCGCCGCGCCGGTGCTGAAGGCGGTGGGTCAGGCCGACGCGAAGCTCGACGCGAGCCAGGTCATGGGTGCCCAGCGGGTCGTGAACGCCGATCCGGTGGTGGGCGGCCTGCCCACGTACGGCTGGTCGACCGGCGTCACCGTGAACGCGCAGGGTGAAGTGGTCGGCGGCACCGGTCAGTTGGCGGCGCCCGCGAAGAGCGACACGTATCCCGTGCTGAGTGCGGAGAAGACGCTCGGCCTGCTGAACAAGGTGCCCTCCGCCGACCCCCGCATGGGCATCGGCGGCTGCGCCAGTCCCGTACCGCTGAAGGACCGGCTGGAGGCGCCCTGCGGGGAGTCGACGGCGAGCCCCGCCGCGGGCAGCTCGCTCACCGTCGAGAAGGCGGTGTTCGGACTGGCCTCGCAGCTCGTGGACGGCCGGCAGGCGCTCGTGCCCTCCTGGCTGTTCGAGGTGCGGGCAGCGGGCGCGCAGGACGCGTTCACGGTGACGTATCCGGCGGTCGACCCGACGTACATCGCCTCCCCGGCCACCGTGACGCCGTCCGCGCCCGCCACTCCCACGGCGCCCTCCGGCGAGCCGACCTCCGCACCGAAGACGCGGGACGTCAAGGTGGACGGCTACACGGCCGACGGCGACCAGCTGACCGTGAACTTCACGGGCGGGGTGTGCGGGGACTACGCGGCGTCGGCGAGCGAGAGCTCGGGCAAGGTGACGGTCACCGTGACCGAGACGCCGTGGCAGGGCAAGGTCTGCATCATGATCGCCAAGGAGATCCAGAAGACCGTGATCCTGGACGAGCCGCTGGGCGACCGTGAGGTCGTGGGCTCGGACGGCAAGGCGATCCCGCTGCAGAAGGCAGGCGCACGGCTGCCGGAGACCTCCGGGGCCCGGTAGTCATGGAAGACGCACGAAGGCGGCGGCCCCCTGTGAGAGGGGGCCGCCGCCTTCTTTGCCGGTCTGTGCCGGCTTAGCTGAACGAGTCGCCGCAGGCGCAGGAGCCGGTCGCGTTCGGGTTGTCGATCGTGAAGCCCTGCTTCTCGATGGTGTCCACGAAGTCGACGGACGCGCCGCCCAGGTACGGGGCGCTCATGCGGTCGGTGACGACCTTGACGCCGTCGAAGTCCTTGACGACGTCGCCGTCGAGCGAACGCTCGTCGAAGAAGAGCTGGTAACGCAGGCCGGAGCAGCCGCCGGGCTGAACGGCGACGCGCAGGGCCAGGTCGTCACGGCCTTCCTGGTCGAGCAGGGCCTTGACCTTCGCCGCGGCGGCGTCGGACAGGATGATGCCGTCGGTGACGGTGCCGGTCTCGTCCGATACGGACATCTACATCTCTCCCGGGTTGTACGGAGACTGCTTGCCGACTGGTGCAACCGGCAAGGCCGCGGATTCATTCCGGGCCGGACGCCGGTTTTTCCGGCGCCCTCTTCATGCTCGCACATGCGTTGGCGGTCGGAAAATGTCCGATCGGCTTCCGATCAGCTCCCGAACGGCTCGCGAACGGCTGGCGATCGACTCCCGATGGGGATTCACGTCACATCGACGTTATGACGATCGTCAAAGTGACGTGAACCGGGTTATGATAGATAACGTCAGTTCGACGAAAAGTAGAAAGGGTGCGTGTCGTGACCACCGCCCAGACCACGGAGCTCGACGTACAGCCGACTCCGCTCGCCCTGTTGCTGCTCGGCCGTGAGGCCGACCCGAGGAGCGAGCGGGGCGTCGAATGTCCCGGCGACCTGCCCTCGCCGTCCGACCCCGACCTGGTCGAGCGCGCCCGCGCGGCCAAGGAGAAGCTCGGCGACAAGGTGTTCGTCCTCGGCCACCACTACCAGCGTGACGAGGTCATCCAGTTCGCCGACGTCACGGGCGACTCCTTCAAGCTGGCCAGGGACGCGGCCGCGCGCCCCGAGGCCGAGTACATCGTGTTCTGCGGTGTGCACTTCATGGCCGAGTCCGCGGACATCCTGACCGGCGACGACCAGAAGGTCGTCCTCCCGGACCTCGCCGCCGGCTGCTCCATGGCCGACATGGCGACGGCCGAGCAGGTCGCCGAGTGCTGGGACGTCCTCACCGAGGCCGGCATAGCCGAGCAGGTCGTGCCGGTGTCGTACATGAACTCCTCGGCGGACATCAAGGCGTTCACGGGCAAGCACGGGGGGCTCATCTGCACCTCGTCGAACGCCGAGCGCGCCCTGAACTGGGCCTTCGAGCAGGGTGAGAAGGTCCTCTTCCTGCCCGACCAGCACCTCGGCCGCAACACCGCGGTGCGGGACCTGGGCCTGTCCCTGGAGGACTGTGTCGTCTACAACCCGCACCGGCCCAACGGCGGTCTGACCGCCGAGCAGCTGCGGGACGCGAAGGTGATCCTGTGGCGCGGGCACTGCTCGGTGCACGGCCGTTTCTCGCTGGAGTCCGTGGAGGACGTACGCGCCCGGATCCCCGGGGTGAACGTCCTCGTGCACCCCGAGTGCACGCACGAGGTCGTCGCCGCCGCGGACTACGTCGGCTCGACCGAGTACATCATCAAGGCCCTGGAGGCGGCCCCGGCCGGCTCGAAGTGGGCCATCGGCACGGAACTGAATCTCGTACGACGGCTCGCGAACCGTTTCGCGCCGGAGGGCAAGGAGATCGTCTTCCTCGACAAGACCGTCTGCTTCTGCTCGACCATGAACCGCATCGACCTGCCCCACCTGGTCTGGACCCTGGAGTCGCTGGCCGAGGGCAAGCTCGTCAACCGGATCGAGGTCGACAAGGAGACGGAGGCGTTCGCGAAGCTGGCGCTGGAGCGGATGCTGGCCCTGCCGTAGCCCGGCCGCCGCGGCCCGCGCTCACCCCGACGTCCCGGGGTGAGCGGGGTCGAGGCCGAAAGCGGTGCCGTCCGGGGTGCTCACGATCAGCGCGCCTTCGTACGGCAGCACCTCGGACTTGATCGTGTAGCTGTTCGCCAGGCGCTCGGCGTGCGTGCCCGTCTCCCACAACAGCGTGCCCGCGCGCGCGTCGAGGGCCGCGACCCGGCCGCTCGGGCTGGCCAGGTACAGGGTGCGGGTGCGGGCGTCGTACGTCGGTCTGCCCGAGCCCTCGACGCTGGTGCGGGTCTGCCACAGCTCTCTGCCGGTCAGCGGGGACACGGCGGTCACCTGGCCGTTGGCCTGGGTGATCCACAGGGTGCCCGCGGCCAGCGTCACCGAGCCCTTGTAGGTCCTCGTCAGCTTCGTCGTGGTGCCGGCGCCGGTCTTGGGGTCGGCCAGCCAGATCTCGCCGAACAACAGGTCCTCGGGGCGCGCCGGGCCGGTGCCGTTCCCGACGACGAGGGCCAGACGGCCGTCGACCTCGCCGAGCATGCCGGTCTTGTACGGGGTCTCCAGACGCCGGACCACCGATCCGTCGGTCCGGTTCAGTTCCAGGAGCGTGGCGGGCCCGGACTCGTCCGACGGGAAGCAGTGTGCGTACAGGACGGAGCCGACCGTCGGGAACTGGCAGTACGCGCCGGTGGGCAGCCGTATGGTCCAGCGGTCGGCGCCGGTGCGCGGGGCGCGGGCGGTCACCTCCGTGCCGCTGGTGTCGGTGGTCAGGACGAGGTCACCGGACAGGGCCAGGTCGACGCTTGTGTCGTTCACGGTGCGGGCCCAGAGCTGCTTCCCGCTCCTGGTGTCGAGGGCGACGACGCTGACCGAGCCGCTCGTGGCGCCGTCCGCGTAGGTCGAGTGCCGGACGAGCACCGCGTCGTCCCGCACGCCGAGGATCGTGAAGTCGTTCAGCGTCAAGCCGGCGGACGCGAAGGAGGCGCGCCAGACGGTGTCCCCGGTACGGCCGTCCAGACGCACCGGGAGGACGCTGCTGCCCCCGCAATAGACCGCCCCCTCGTACCTCGCGCAGGCGACGTCGGGCGACTCTGAGCTCTCGTTGTCCAGCGGTCCGACCTCGCCGCGCGGCGCCGACTTGTACACCGTCGTCTGCCAGGGCTGCCAGCCGGAGGGCACGGCCGCCCAGCGGGAGCTCGCGGACGGGGCGGGGGCCGGCGCCTGAGGGCTGGGCTCGAACCCCGGTCCGAAGCGGATGTACCCCAGCAGACCCAGGGCCAGCGCGCCGGCGGTGGCCGCGGCGACCAGCAGCGGGCGACGGAGACGACGGCGCCCGTCACGCACCCGCACGGGCCGGCCCGGTCGTCGCCGCTGTGTGCTCCGGGTGGGCGCCTGGGGATCGGCCCCGGCTTCCGTCTCCCCCGCGGCCCGCAGGACATCCCCGCCCGGCGCCGTGGTGTCCGGTTCACCGGAGTCGGCTTCGGGCAGGACGGCCACGAACTCCTTGGCGAGTTCGTCGAGTTCGGGCCGCCCGGCGGGCTCCTTGGTCAGACAGCGTTCCAGGATCGCGCGCAGTGGCTCTGCCACGCCGTCGAGGACGGGTGACTCGTGGACGACCCGGAAGGCGGTCAGATAGGGGCTGTCGGCGTCGAACGGCCCGCGCCCGGTGGCGGAGAACACCAGCAGGGCGCCGAGCGAGAAGACGTCGGAGGCGGGGCCGACCGTGCGGGCGTCGGTGAACTGTTCCGGGGACATGAAGGGCGGGGTGCCGATCATCTGCCCGGTCTCGGTGAGGGTGTTGTGGCCCTCGGCGGCGCGGGAGATGCCGAAGTCGATGACCCGGGGACCGTCCTCGGCCAGCATCACGTTGGCGGGCTTGAGGTCCCGGTGCACGACCCCGGCCCGGTGGATGTCCCGCAGCGCCTCCACCAACCCGAGGGCCAGCTGCCGCAGTTCGCCGTCCCTCAGCGCGCCCCGCTCGCGTATCCGGTCGGCGAGGGAGCGGCCGGGTACGTACTGGGTGGCCATCCAGGGCCGTGCCGCCTCGGGGTCGGCGTCCACGACCGGGGCGGTGAAGGCGCCGCTCACCTTGCGGACGGCCTCGATCTCCTGGCGGAAACGGGCGCGGAAGACCCTGTCCGCGGCGTGCTGGGCGTGCACGACCTTCACGGCGACCTCGCGCCCGGATCGCGCCCGGCCGCGGTAGACGATGCCCATGCCGCCGGCGCCGAGCCGGTCGACCAGTTTGTATCCGCCGACCGATCTCGGGTCGTCCTTGTGCAGCGGCACGCCCGAATCCCCTTCCGCGTACGGTCGTTCGAGGGCACAGCATATGTAACGGGAGCGGAGGGTGCCCTCAGTGGCTGCCGCGGGTGTTGAGCCGGGCGGCCCGGCGGGTCAGATAGTCGCGTTCGGCCAGGTTCGGCGCCTTGTGGGCCGCCTCGGCGTACAGCCGTGCCGCCGTCGTCAGGTCGCCGTCGCGTTCGTGGAGGTAGGCGGCGACCGCCGTGTGGCGGGGCAGGGTGTCGTCCAGCGCGGCGAGGGCGGCGAGGCCCGCCCGGGGTCCGTCGGCCTCGCCGACGGCGACCGCGCGGTTGAGGCGGACGACGGGGTTGTCGGTCAGTCGGGCGAGCTCGTCGTACCACTCGACGATCTGCACCCAGTCGGTCTCCTCGGCGGTGGGCGCGTCGGCGTGGAGGGCGGCGACGGCGGCCTGGGCCTGGAACTCGCCCAGCCGGTCGCGGGCCAGGGCCCCCTGGAGGATCGCGACGCCCTCGGCGATCGCCGAGGTGTCCCACCGGGTGCGGTCCTGCTCGGCGAGCGCCACCAGGCTGCCGTCGGCGGCGGTGCGGGAGGCGCGCCGGGCGTGGTGGAGCAGCATGAGGGCGAGCAGTCCCGCGACCTCGGGATGGTCGATGGCGACGGCGAGCTGCCGGGTGAGGCGGATGGCCTCGGCGGCGAGGTCGACGTCGCCGGAGTACCCCTCGTTGAAGACCAGGTAGAGGACGCGCAGCACGGTGGCCACGTCACCGGGCCGGTCGAAGCGCACCTCGGAGACGGTGCGCTTGGCCCGGCTGATCCGCTGCGCCATGGTGGCCTCGGGCACCAGGTAGGCCTGGGCGATCTGGCGGGTGGTGAGCCCACCGACGGCGCGCAGGGTGAGGGCGACGGCGGAGGACGGGGTCAGCGACGGGTGGGCGCACAGGAAGTAGAGCTGGAGCGTGTCGTCCACGTCGGGGGCGGGCCCGGGTGCCGGTTCCTCGTCGATACGGTCCTCACGGCGGCGGCGGGCGGAGTCCGACCGGGTCGCGTCGAGGAACTTCCGCCAGGCCACGGTGACCAGCCAGCCCTTGGCGTCCCGCGGCGGGTCGGCGGGCCAGACGCGGACCGCCTCGACGAGCGCGTCCTGCACGGCGTCCTCGGCCGCCGCGAAGTCGGCTCCACGGCGGACGAGGACGGTGAGGACACTCGGTGTGAGGCTCCTGAGAAGGGCCTCATCCACCGGCGTGGCAGTCCGCGACGTTGGGCTCCGCGGCGAGGAACGGACGCAGCTCCAGCCACTCGTGGATCGGCTTCCCGCCCGCTCCGGGGGCGGCCGACAGTTCCCCGGCCAGTTCCACGGCCCGCTCGTGGCTGTCGACGTCGATGATCATCCAGCCGGCGATGAGGTCCTTGGTCTCGGCGAACGGCCCGTCGGTGACCGGAGGGCGCCCCTCACCGTCGTACCGGACCCACTCCCCCTCGGGGGCGAGCGCCTGCCCGTCGACGTACTCCCCGGTACCCTCCAGCCGGGTCGCGAAGTCACGCATGTACTGCACGTGCGCCGAGATCTCCTCCGGCGTCCACTTCTCCATGGGCACGTCGTTGGCCGGGGCCGGGGCGCCACGGTAGTGCTTCAGCAGCAGGTACTTGGCCATGGTGTCTCTCCTTGGTACCGGTGCGACCCGTTGTGGTCGCCTTCACCACGGGGACGGAGCGGGTCACGGGTTCTCGACATCGTCACGAGAATTCTTTTTTTCGGCCCCTCGGGTCGGTCGGTGCGGCCCTGGGCTCACTCCGCCCTCGGACGTACCAGCCCTGATTCGTACGCGATCACCACGAGCTGGGCCCGGTCCCGGGCGCCGAGCTTGGCCATAGTCCGGTTGACGTGGGTCTTCACGGTGAGCGGGCTGACCTCCAGGCGCTCGGCGATCTCGTCGTTGGGATGGCCGCCGGCGACCTGGACGAGGACCTCGCGCTCTCGGTGGGTGAGGGCGGCGAGGCGTTCGGAGCGGACGGGGTCGTGCTCGTCGTCCACGTCGCGCTGGGCGAGGAAGCGGGCGATCAGGCCCTTGGTCGCGGCCGGCGACAGCAGGGCCTCCCCGCCGGCCGCGACACGGATGGCGGCCAGGAGTTCCTCGGGTTCACTGCCCTTGCCGAGGAAGCCGGAGGCGCCGGCGCGCAGGGACTGCACGACGTAGTCGTCGACCTCGAAGGTCGTCAGGATGACCACCCGGACATGCGCGAGGGACGGGTCGGCACTGATCATGCGGGTGGCCGCGAGACCGTCCGTGCCGGGCATCCGGATGTCCATGAGGACGACGTCGGCGCGCTCCTGCCCGGCCAGCCGTACGGCCTCGGCGCCGTCGGACGCCTCGCCGACCACCTCCATGTCCGGCTCCGAGTCGACGAGCACCCGGAAGGCACTGCGCAGCAGCGCCTGGTCGTCGGCGAGCAGGACGCGGATCGTCATACGGGTTCTCCCGGTTGGTGCCTGGCTGCGGTTCGGGTCTTGACCGGCAGGATCGCGTGGACGCGGAAACCGCCCCCGTAGCGGGGGCCGGTGGTGAGGGTGCCGCGCAGGGCGGTCACCCGCTCGCGCATGCCGAGGAGGCCGTGGCCGCCGCCGTCCTCGGGGTGGTCCTCCTCGCCGGGGCCGTTGTCGAGGACCGTGATCTCCACGTTCGGGCCGACGCGTACGACGCTGACCTCGGCCTTCGCCTCCGTACCGGCGTGCTTCTGGACGTTGGTGAGGGCTTCCTGGATGACCCGGTAGGCGGCCAGGTCGACGGCGGCGGGGAGCGCGGTGCCGTGGTCGGTGCGGGCGACCTCGACACGCAGCCCCGCGTTGCGGAAGGTGCCGACGAGTTCGTCGAGGCGGGCGAGCCCGGGGGCGGGTTCGGTGGGCGCCTCGGGGTCACCGGACTGTCTCAACAGGCCGACGGTGGCGCGCAGTTCGTTGAGGGCGGAGCGGCTGGCCTCGCGTACGTGGGCGAGGGCTTCCTTGGCCTGGTCGGGGCGCTTGTCCATCACATGGGCGGCGACTCCGGCCTGGACGTTGACCAGGGCGATGTGGTGGGCGACGACGTCGTGCAGGTCGCGGGCGATGCGCAGGCGTTCCTCGGCGACCCTTCGCCGTGCCTCTTCCTCGCGGGTGCGTTCGGCCTTCTCGGCGCGCTCCCTGATGGCCTGGACGAAGGCACGGCGGCTGCGGACGGCGTCGCCCGCGGTGGCGCCGATGCCGGTCCAGGCGAAGATGCCGAGGTTCTCCTGGGCGTACCAGGGCAGCGGGCCCGCGAGCATCGCGGCGCCGGTGAGCACGGTCATGGTGAGCAGGCCGACCCGCCAGGTGGTGGGGCGGTCGGTGCGGGAGGCGACGGTGAACAGGGCGATGACCGCGGACATGGCGACGGGAGCGCGGGGGTCACCGGTGACGGACTCGACCAGGGAGACGGTGCCGGTGAGGGCGAGGACCGTGAGGGGGGCGCGGCGGCGGAAGACCAGGGCGGCGGCGCCGAGGGCCATGAGGACGAGGCTGAGCGGGGCCGGGGTGCGGATGCTCCAGCTGACGGCGTCGTTCTGATGGGGCGCGACGAAGGAGCCGGCCACCATGCAGGCGAGGACGCCCGCCGCGAGTATCGCGTCCAGTGCCAAGGGGTGGGCCTTGAGCTGCTTGTGGACGCGGTCGAGTGTGCTGCTCACGTCTGAACGGTGGAGGGCGCCTGTCCACCCCGGAACCGGTGGTGGCCGTGGCCCGGGGCGGCTGCGGTCACCCCGGGATCAGGCCGTCGTCGCTCAGGAGGTCCCGGACCTCTTCCAGGGTCGCGTCCTCGGAGGGGAGGATCAGCTCCGAGGGCTCCAGGGAGTCGTCCGGGAGGGGCTCGCCCAGTTCGCGGACCTTGGCGAGGAGGGCTTTCAGGGTGCGGCGGAAGCCCGGACCGTCGCCGTTCTCCATCTCGGCCAACAGGTCGTCGTCCAGCTTGTTCAGGTCGGCGAGGTGGCTGTCGGCCAGCCTCACCTGACCCTCCCCCATGATCCGTACGATCATGTCGCCCTCCTCGGCGTGGCCCCTACTGCTTGTCGAAGCGGGGGGTGTCCTGCGGCTGCTGCTGGGACTGCGCCTGTCCGGTGCCGCCCTCGATCGCCTGCTGCGACGAGGAGGAACCTCCCGCCAGCTCCGCCTTCATGCGCTGGAGTTCCAGCTCTACATCCGTACCACCGGAGAGCCGGTCCAGCTCGGCCTGGATGTCGTCCTTGTGCATGCCGGACTGGTCGTCCAGGACACCGGAGGCCAGCAGTTCGTCGATCGCGCCGGCCCGGGCCTGCAGCTGGGCCGTCTTGTCCTCGGCCCGCTGGATGGCCAGGCCCACGTCGCCCATCTCCTCGGAGATGCCCGAGAAGGCCTCGCCGATCCGGGTCTGCGCCTGGGCCGCCGTGTACGTGGCCTTGATGGTCTCCTTCTTCGTACGGAAGGCGTCCACCTTGGCCTGGAGGCGCTGGGCCGCAAGAGTGAGCTTCTCCTCCTCGCCCTGGAGCGTGGAGTGCTGCGTCTCGAGGTCCGTCACCTGCTGCTGGAGCGCGGCACGACGGGACAGTGCCTCGCGGGCGAGGTCCTCCCGGCCGAGCGCGAGGGCCTTGCGGCCCTGGTCCTCCAGCTTCGAGGACTGCGACTGCAGCTGGTTGAGCTGGAGCTCCAGACGCTTGCGGGAGGTGGCCACGTCGGCCACGCCCCGGCGCACCTTCTGAAGCAGCTCCAGCTGCTTCTGGTACGAGTAGTCGAGGGTCTCGCGCGGATCCTCGGCCCGGTCAAGGGCCTTGTTCGCCTTCGCGCGGAAGATCATCCCCATACGCTTCATGACACCGCTCATGGGCTTCGCGCGCCCCCTTCTGACGGACTTCCAGCACCAGCTCTGCGACAGAACCCACAGTACGGGCCCTGCATCCATTGACGCACTGTTCCGGGACGGATGCGGTCATCCCCAAGGACGACTGACCGACCCCCTGCTCCGGCGTGAGGAGTAGGTGACCTTCAGGGTCCGCACGGATCCGCACGGGCCCGCACGGCTCTGCGTTCCGGTCACCGGGCGTCCCCTCCGTCCCCCTGGATGACGACTGGCGTTGCCGGATCGTTCCCCACCGGACTGGGGTCCAACCCCGGACACCCCTTACCCTTGGGTTTTGTGTTCCGTAGCCGTGCCACCAAGGAAGAGAAGGCCGCCGTCGCCGACAAGGCGCAGCTGACCGACTCCAAGCAGATCCGTGACCCGCAGGCCCCCAAGGGCAGGCCCACGCCCAAGCGGAGTGAGGCCCAGTCCCAGCGCCGCAGCGTCGCCAACACGCCGTCGACGCGCAAGGAGGCCTCCAAGCGCCAGCGTGACGACCGGCGTGCCGCGCTGGAGAGGCAGCGCCAGGCGCTGGCCGGCGGCGACGAGCGGTACCTGCCCGCGCGGGACAAGGGCCCGGTGCGCAAGTACGCCCGCGACTTCATCGACTCCCGGTTCAACGTGGCGGAGTTCTTCCTCCCCATGGCCGTGGTCATCCTCGTGCTGAGCCTGGTGCAGGTGGGCTCGCTGCAGAGCATCGCGCTGCTGCTGTGGCTCGTCGTGATCGTGCTCATCGTGCTCGACGCCATCCTCAACGGTTTCCGTCTGAAGAAGCGGCTCGCCGAGCGCTTCCCGGACCAGAACCGGAAGGGCGCAGTCGCCTACGCCCTCATGCGCTCCCTCCAGATGCGTCGCCTCCGGCTGCCGAAGCCTCAGGTCAAGCGCGGAGAGCGGCCCTGAGTACGACGTCTTTCTCCGGGGGCGCGGCGGATGCCTGGCTGGACAAGCTGGGCGGGCTGCGGAATGTCGTACGACAGGAGCTGATGGCCCGGCAGCTCGACGAGCAGATAGTCGGGCGGTACCCGGTCGGACAGCGGCTGCGGGTGCTCGACGTCGGGATGGGCCAGGGCACGCAGGCGCTGCGGCTGGCCCGGGCCGGGCATCAGGTGACCGGGCTCGAGAAGGACGCCACGATGGTCGCCGCGGCCCGGCAGTGCCTGTCCGCCGAGCCCGAGGGCATCCAGGACCGGATGCGGATCATCGAGGGCGACGGCCGGGACACCGGTGTGCACTTCCTGCCGGGCAGCTTCGACGTCGTGCTCTGCCACGGTGTGCTCATGTACGTCGAGGAGCCGGATCCGCTGCTGGCGGGGCTGGCGCGGATGCTGGCGCCGGGCGGCCTGCTGTCGCTGCTCGTGCGGAACGCGGACGCGCTGGCGATGCGGCCGGGACTGGCCGGGGACTGGGCCGGCACGTGGGGCGCCTTCGACTCGGTGGCGTACCGGAACCGGCTGGGTCTCGACGTACGCGCCGACCGGCTGAGCACGCTGACGGCGACGCTCGCGGGCATCGGGGCGCCGCTCCAGGCCTGGTACGGCGTGCGGGTGTTCACGGACACCGCCACGGACGACGCGGAGGTGCCGGCCGAGGTGGAGACACTGCTGGCCTGCGAGGAGCGGGCGGGGCGGACGGATCCGTATCGGGGGGTCGCCGCGTTGCTGCACCTGTGCGGCGTGCGGGGCTGAACCGGTTCGGGCGAACCGCGCGGGCCCGGAGGTTCGCCCACGATGGCCGGCTGGACGGGTTGCCGACCGAGCCGAGGGCGGCCTTCGGGGACTTCACCGAGGTCGAGGCCGGGTCAGGCGGATCGGCCTCACCGTGGGATCGCCGCTCGGGTGGTCGTCCGGTGTGACGGTCGCCGGTCACATCGCCGGGAACGGCAAGGGCAGCGCTTCGGGTCACCGGCGGGGCGGTCGGCGGCGTCACCGGGATCGAACAGCCGTGGCCTTCACGCGCGACGGCGGCGCCAGGACCGTGGACGTGACGCCGGGCGAGCGGAGGCGGCGGAGGCGGGCGAGGGCGTGCGGCAGCCCTCGCCCGTCCGTGTCACGCCTCCTCGGCCGCGCGCAGGCTCATCGGGCCGTAGATCTCCGTGGCGTCCTCGAACAGCCGCACCTGTTCGGCGCCGCCCGCGAGCAGGTCCTTCCAGTACTCACCGAGCCAGGACTCCGCGTCTCCCTGGGTGGTGAACTCCTCGGGCTCCACCGCGGGCTGGGTCTCCGCGCCGTCGGCCTTCTCGAATCGCCAGATCCATGTCGCCATGCAGGCCTCCCTCGTATGGGCACGTTCCGTGGTCGAGCCTATGCGTTCCGCTGGGGTGGGCGGAACAAGATCGCCACAGTTCGTGAGGGGCACCACTGGGCGCGCAAGATCAACAGGGACCGGCGAGAATCGGTTCCGTGGAACTGACTCTGCTCGGGACCGGTGCCCCCGCCGGTCTCCCCCGGCCCTTCTGCCCCTGCGCCGCCTGCGCCGGCGCTCTCGGTGACGACGCGCGGGCCGCCACCTCCGTGCTCGTCGACGGAGCCCTGCTGCTCGATCTGACCCCCGGTGCCGTCTTCGCCGCAGCCCGCGCGGGGCATTCACTCGCGGGAGTACGGCAGGTGCTGCTGTCGCACCCCCACGACGGGCCCGCCGTCGAGGTGCCCGCCGGACTTCCGCAGCCGGGGCGGGTGCCGGACGGACGGGAGTTGGCGTTGCTGACGGGGCACCGGGTGCGGGCCGTCGCCATGGACGCGCCGGGGACCGGGTACGCCGTCACCGGGCCCGACGGGCAGCGGGTGCTGTATCTGCCGCCCGGGGGTGCGCCCGCCGGGCTGCAGGAGAGGGCCGTCGAGGCGTACGACACGGTGCTCGCCGACGTCGTACGGCGGCCGGACGCGCTGGCCCGGCTGCGGGCCGTGGGGGCGGTCGGGCCCACGACCGACGTCGTCGCCGTCCACCTCGATCACGACGTGCCTCCCGGTGCCGAGGCGCGGCGGAGGCTGGCCGCCGCCGGGGCGCGGGCCGTGCCCGACGGGACGACGCTGGCGGTCGGGGTCTACGAGGACGTACCGGATGTGCCGCGGCGGACGCTGGTGCTGGGCGGGGCGCGGTCCGGGAAGTCGGTGGAGGCCGAGCGGCGGCTCGAGGCCTTTCCCGATGTGCTGTATGTCGCGACCGGCGGGTCCCGGAACGGGGACACCGAGTGGGCGTCCCGGGTCTCCGCCCACCGGGAGCGGCGGCCGGGGTCGTGGCGTACGACCGAGACCTGCGACCTGGTGCCGCTGCTGAAGGACGACGGGGCGGCGCTGCTGATCGACTGTCTGTCGCTGTGGCTGACGGACGCCATGGACGCCGTGGGGGCGTGGGACGACGCCGAGTGGGCCGACGGCGGGGAGCGGGAACTGCGAGCGCGGGTACGGGAGTTGACGGAGGCCGTGCGGGGCACCCAACGGACCGTGGTCGCCGTGTCGAACGAAGTGGGCTCGGGGATCGTGCCGGCCACCGCGTCCGGGCGCCGGTACCGGGACGAGCTGGGGCGGCTGAACGCGGCGTTCGCGGGCGAGTGCGAGCAGGTGGTGCTGGTGGTGGCGGGACAGGCGCTGGTGCTACGGGGCTGAGGCGTCCGCGCTGTGCGCCTCGGCGGGTCCTGCGTCCGGGCTGCGGGCCTCCCTTGTCGCGGCGTCCGCGTTCTTGCGGGCGATCACCCGGTACGTCCTCGCGTAACGGGTGCCGGCGAGGAGGAGGGCCAGGGTGTGGTCCAGCACCCTCGCGGCCGGGATCAGCGGTCCGGTCGCCCACGGGGGCAGGATCCGGGCCAGACGGGTCGTCACGCGGTCCGGGACGTGCGCGGATCTGCGGGCGGTGGTGACGATCGTGCAGCCCTGGGACTCCAGTTCGGCGCGGGGGTCGTCCGGGGACTCCACGAGGAGGTGACCGCCGGGGCGCAGGACGAAGAGGGCGGCTCGCAGTTCATCGGGCCCCGGGCTCTGGTCCAGCAGGCTGACCACGTCATAACGGGCCCGGAGCCGGGTGGTGATGTGCGCGTCCGTCAGCCCGCCCAGGTGGGCCTCCTCGAGGCGCTCGACGACCTGGGCGTGCACCACGCGGGGTGCGGGGTCCAGGCCGTCGAAGGCCGTGTAGGGGAAGAACGTTCTCGCCGCCTCGGGGAAGTCCGCGTCCCCCGTCCCCACGTCCAGCCAGCTCTCCGGTTCGGGGAACGGCAGCATCGCGCGGGCGGTGGAGCGAAGACGCCGTACGGAAGGGGCGGTTGATGCCGGCATGAGGCCTCCCGGAGACGTACGGCAATTCCCTACAAAACGGAACGTATGGGATCACGATCCCGGGTGCAACGACGCCATGTCCACGTGGCGCCCCCGTGTTCGATCAGGGCCGGTACTGTTCGGCGAATGAGCTCGCTTAATCTCGACGACTTCTCCGATCTGATCGAGCGCCCCGACGGCGGGGTGCGTCGCGACGCCGAGGCGCGCCGGGAGCGTCAGATCGTGCCGCCCGGGGCGCTGGGCCGCCTCGACGAACTGGGTGAGTGGCTGGCCGCGGCACAGTCGGCCGTTCCGGTACGGCCGATCGAACGGCCGCGGGTCGTCCTGTTCGCCGGTGACCACGGGATCGCCGGCCAGGGCGTCTCCGGGCGGCCCGCGGGCAGCGCCTCGGAGCTGGTACGGGAGGTCCTGGAGGGCGGCCGCCCGGTGTCGGTCCTCGCGCGCCGGCTGGGCGTGCCGGTGCGGGTCGTCGACATGGCGCTGGACTGCGATCCGGCCGAGCTGCCCGAGGATGTCGTACGGCATCGGGTGCGGCGCGGGAGCGGCCGTATCGACGTCGAGGACGCGCTGACCCCCGAGGAGGCGGAGGCCGCCTTCCGGGCCGGGGTCGCGGTGGCCGACGAGGAGGCCGACTCCGGGACCGATCTCGTGGTGCTCGGCGATGTGAGCGTGGGCGGCACCACGGCGGCCGGGGTACTGGTCGCCGCGCTGTGCGGGACCGACGCGTCCGTCGTGACCGGGCGGGGCGGGACCGGGATCGACGACCTGGCCTGGATGCGCAAGTGCGCGGCGATCCGGGACGCGCTGCGGCGGGCGCGGCCGGTGCTCGGGGAGCAGCTGCAGCTGCTGGCGACGGTGGGCGGGGCCGACCTCGCCGCCATCACGGGCTTCCTGCTCCAGAGCGCGGTGCGGAAACTGCCCGTGGTGCTGGACGGGGTGGTCGTGGCCGCCTGTGCGCTGGTGGCGCAGCGGATCGCGTTCCGGGCACCGGACTGGTGGCTGGCCGGGCAGAACAGCGGGGAACCGGGACAGTCGAAGGCACTGGACCGGATGGCCCTGGAGCCGCTGCTCGACCACGGCGTGACGGTCGGCGAGGGCGCGGGCGCGCTGTTGGCGCTGCCCCTGGTGCAGGCCGCCGCGGCGCTGGCCGCCGAGCTGCCCGAGAAGCCCTCGCCCGCCGAGGACCAGCCGGAGACGGACGATGCGGCGGAATCCCTGGAAGCCGGGCTGGAAGCCGGGGACGACGTGGATGCCGTAGAGGCCGTAGAGGCCGTAGAGGCCGTAGAGGCCGTAGAGGCCGTGGAGGAGAAGAAGGACGAGTAGGGGGCAGGCGTCCCGGCCGGGCGCCCTCGCGGCGGAAAAGCGCGGCAGGCGAGTGCCGCGGCTACGCCAGAGCGGGCACACCGGGCATGATCGCCCATTATGGGAGACGCCCGAAATGCCGCGAACCAGGACCAGCCCGCCGAACCGCCGGCCGAACCGTCACGGCCTCCCGGTGTCCGACGGCCCTCCACCACGGCCTCTCGGCGGGCGGCCGGGTTCGCCGTCTGGTACCTGCGGGTCGTCGCGTTCGTCAACTTCCTCAGCGCGGTGTGGGTTTCGCTGGGACAGGACGTGCGGCGGCACAACCAGGAGGACTACTTCACGCCGTATCTGCTGACGGCGGGCTTCGCCTCCGGGGTCTTCACGGCCTTCCTCGCCATCACCATGCGGCGGCGCAAGCGTGCGGCGTGGATCCTGAACCTGGTGCTGTCCGGGGCGTTCCTCGCGCTGTTCGTGCTCGCGATGGCGTTCCCGGAGATCCGGCGGTACGCGCAGAACTGGATCTCGCTGGGCCTCACCGCCGCGTTCGTCGTCGCGCTGCTGGTGGGGCGGCGGGAGTTCTACGCCAAGGGTGACCGGTCCAACCCGCGGCTCGCCGCCGCGGTCGCCGTCGGCGGACTGCTGGTGTCCTCGCTGCTCGCCGCGCTGCTGGTGACCGTCACCAACCAGGCGTCCAGGTCGTCGAGCTTCACCGAACGCTGGTGGTACGGCACGCTGCGGCTGGTCTCCGTCGCCGCCGACGACTCCCGCTTCGACGGGATCCTCACGCCGAACTGGGTCAACGTCGTCATCAACGTGCTCAGCACGGTCCTCGTGCTGGCCGTCTTCTACGCCGCCTTCCGCTCCCGGCGTGCCGTCGACCCGCTCACCGAGGACGACGAGCGGCGCCTGCGGGGGCTGCTGGAGAGGCACGGCGAGCGGGACTCGCTCGGGTACTTCGCGCTGCGCAGGGAGAAGAGCGTGGTGTGGTCGCCGACGGGCAAGGCGGCCGTCACCTACCGGGTCGTCGGCGGGGTCTCGCTGGCCTCCGGCGATCCGATCGGCGACCCGGAGGCCTGGCCGGGCGCGATCGAACCGTGGCTGGCCGAGGCGCGGGCGCACGGGTGGCTGCCGGCGGTGATGGGCGCGGGCGAGGACGCCGGGACGGTGTACGCGCGGCACGGCCTGGACGCCCTGGAGCTGGGCGACGAGGCGATCGTCGAGGTCGCCGAGTTCACCCTGGAGGGACGGGCGATGCGGACCGTCCGACAGGCCTACAACCGGGTCAGGCGGGCCGGGTACACGGTACGGATCCGGCGCCACGAGGACATCCCCGCCGACGAGATGGAGGCTCTCGTACGACGGGCCGACGACTGGCGGGACGGGGCCACCGAACGCGGGTTCAGCATGGCGCTGGGGCGGCTCGGGGACCCGGAGGACGGGCGGTGCGTGGCGCTGGAGTGCAGCGACGCGGAGGGTGAGCTGAAGGCGGTGCTCTCCTTCGTGCCGTGGGGGCCGCACGGGCTGTCCCTCGACCTGATGCGCCGGGACCGGGACTCGGACAACGGGCTCATGGAGTTCATGGTCATCGAGCTCCTGAACCGGGCCCGGGAGATTGAGATCACCCAGGTCTCACTCAACTTCGCCATGTTCCGTTCGGTCTTCGAACGTGGCGCACGTCTTGGCGCCGGACCGGTGCTGCGGCTGTGGCGGTCGCTGCTCAGCTTCTTCTCCCGCTGGTGGCAGATCGAGTCGCTGTACCGGGCCAACGCCAAGTACCGGCCCATCTGGGAGCCGCGCTTCCTGCTCTTCGAGAAGAGCGCGGACCTGCCCCGCATCGGCCTCGCCTCGGCCCGCGCGGAGGGGTTCCTGGAGGTGCCGGGGCTGCCGCGGTGGCTACGGCGTCGGGAGCACCTGAGTACGCACAGATGAGGACCATGGGATGAAGAGGCTCGCCCGCTGGGCACGCGCGGAGTGGGGGTCGCTGTACGTCACCGTGCGCGAGGCCCTGCTCCGGCGGAGGTGGCGGGCGGTCCCCCTGGCTCTGGCCGCGGTGTGTCTGACGGCGGGCCTGCACGTCGTGCACAACCAGTCGTGGGGCTACGGCTTCGTCCAGGACGTGGGTGCCGTGCGCGCCGCGGACCCGCTGTGGCTGGCCCTGCTCCGCACTCCCCTCTCCCTGTTCGTGCCCGCCCTGGACCTGCCGGTGTGGGGTGCGCTGGCGCAGATCCTGTTCGTGTTCGGGATCGCCGAGATCTGTCTGGGCCGGTGGCGGACGCTCACGCTGGCCTACGCGGCCACGCTCGCCGGAACGCTGTACGCGCGCGTGGGCATCTGGCTGGGCCCCGACAGCCCGTTCGGCCTGCACGCCTCGGACGCGCACGTCGTCGACACCGGCCCGTCGGCGGCCGTGGTGGGCCTCGCCGTCTTCCTGGGCCGGCGCTACGGCGCCCGGGTCACCACGGGTGTCGTGGTCGGCGCCATGGTGGTCGAGGTCCTGGTCAAGGGAAACCTCGCCGGCAAGGAACACCTGGCGGCGATCGCGGCGATGTTCGTACTGTGCGGGATCTCGGCGGGACGCCGGAGGCGGTCTGGGGACGGGTCCGGGGACGGGTCCGGGGACGAGTCCAGCGGCGGCTTCCGGGCCGGGTCCGGGGACAGGTCCGAGGACGATTCCCGGGACGAGTCCGAGGACAGGCCCGGGGCCGGTTCCAGGGACGGGTCCAGGGGCGGTTCCCGGGACGAGTCCAGCGGCGGCTTCCGCGACGGTTCCGAGGACAGGCCCGGGGCCGGTTCCAGAGACGGGTGCGGGGGCGCGTCCGGGGCCGGTTCCAGGGACAGGTCCGGAAGCGGTTCGCAGGACGAGTCCAACGGCGGCTTCAGGGACGGGTCCGAGGACGGGTCCGAGGGCAGGTCGGGGGACCGTAAGGGCGCCGGGTCCGGTCCGTCGCCGGTCAGGGACCGACGCCTACGGCCCGGACCCGGCCGACGGCGCTGAGGACGGCGGCCGGACACCGGCACCGCGTGAGTGGCGCCCCGCCCCGGAGAGGGGCCTGATCACAGCAGCCGTCACCGATCAAGACCCGGCGCCCGCGCCTCGTACTCCGTCGACGGCAACGACAGCGGCCGGGACGGGCCCCGGCACCATCGGAGACCGACAGCCTCTCCCGAGCGCGCCGACGGCGACCAGGGCGGGGACAGTCAGCGGTGTTCCAGAGGCGGGGCCGGCACCGGGTTCGGTTTGCCGCCGATCAGGTCCTGGAATCTTCTGCGGGGGCCGGACCAGCGCCTGTCTCGGTGGTAGGCGCGCAGGGTGGCCCGGGCACGGGCGCGCGGCCGGCGGCCGTAGAAGCGGCGGGCCCAGGGCGAGCCGGGGCGGGCCAGCCGGACCAGGCCGATGAGTCCGACCAGCGGGACGATCACGCTGAAGATCGCCATCCGGGTCTTGCCCTTGAGCAGGACGAGCATCGCGAAGAGGAAGTTGACCACCACGCTGGTGATGACGCCGCCGCGGTCCTGCGCCTCCGCCTGCGTCACGTCGTTGACGCCGAACGGCGAGAAGCCCGCGAGCACCAGGCCGACCAGGGCCGCGGTGAGGACGACGACCTCGACGCTCTTGCGGCCCTCCTCGCTCCAGTAGACGTCGTCGAGGTGCAGGATCAGCGCGAACTCGTCCAGTACCAGGCCCGCGCCCATCCCGAACACGACCGCGCACACCGCGGCCCCGAAGCCGTGCCGTCCGCTGGCGACCGCGCCGAAGCCGCCGACGACAGTGAGCACGACACCGGGCACCACGTGGTGGATGTGTACTCCGCCGCTGCTGACGTTGCCGAAGGGCCCCTTGCCTGCGCGGATGAGGCGGGTGATGACCCGGGTGATCAGGAAGGTGAGCACGAACGCGGTCAGGGCGAGCAGGAGCGGCAGCTTGCCGGGTTCGACGATGTTGCGGTGCAGCCAGTGGCCCATGGCCCCCAGTCTCCCGGGGCCGGGGGTGGGCCGCCCGGCGGATCCGGCGTCCGGGCTACCCTGCGGACGTGTCCATGCCCCCTCTTCCGCTCGACGGTCTCCGCTTCGCCTTCGGCACGCTCAGCGTGCTCCCCGTGAAGGTGACCCGCTGGGACCGGGAGGCGGCACGCGGCGGCATGCTGTGCGCTCCGCTGGTCGGGGTGGTGCTGGGCGCTCTGTCGGCCGCGGTGGGTCTCGTGCTCCTGTTCCTGGGCGCCTCGGCGCTGCTCGCCGCGGTCGCCACGGTGGCCGTACCCGCGGTCCTCACCCGGGGCCTGCACCTCGACGGCCTCGCGGACACGGCGGACGGTCTGGGCAGCGGCAAGCCCGCCGAGGACGCGCTGCGGATCATGAAGCAGTCGGACATCGGCCCGTTCGGTGTGATCACCCTCGTCTTCGTACTGTTCGCCCAGGTGGCCGCGCTGTCGCAGTCGTACGGCGACTCGTGGGTCCGGGGTGCGGTGGCGGCGGTGGTCTCGGCGACGACCGCGCGCCTGGCGCTGACCCTGGCGGCGCGTGCCGGGGTGCCGGCGGCGCGTCCGGAGGGGCTCGGGGCGGCGGTGGCGGGGGTCGTCCCGCTCCGGGCCGCGGTGCCGGTGGCCGCCGCGGTGACGCTGGGGGCGGCCGGAGCGGGGGCGCTCTTCGGACCGTACGACCTCGTCCGTACGGTTGTGGCGGTCGCCGCCGCGCTGGGGGTGGCCGAGCTCCTCCTGCGTCACTGCACGCGCCGTTTCGGCGGGGTGACCGGGGACGTGTTCGGGGGGCTGGCGGAGACGGCGGCGACGACGGCGCTGGTGATCCTGTCGATGAGCCTCTGACAGCCCTCCAGCAGGCCTCTAGCAGGGTTTGCGCCACGCCCCCAGCTCGTACTTCTTCAGCATCGAGCTGAGCTTCAGACGGCGGGAGTCCGCGCAGAAGCGGGTCGTCGGGAGTTCGTACTCGACGTGGAAGACCGCCTTGTCCGACGCGATGAACGGCTTCATGTCCCCGCACTCGCCGTACTGCGCGCACTGTTCGTTGACGGCGAAGTCGAAGTCGTCGACCAGGTCCGGGATCTGGTCGAGGTCGTTCTTCAGGCCGACCGACATGCCACGGTCGTGGGCCAGTTTCGAGATCAGCCGGTTGTAGCGGAGCTGATCCGCCGCCTTCAGCCCGAAGCCCGTGCGGTTCTTGTAGCCGTCCATGTTGTCGGGCTCGATCGCGTCGAAGCCCTTCTTCCGGCACATGTCGAAGCGGGCGGCCATCAAGGGCTCCAGCACGTCCGTGCGGCGGATGTCGAGCCAGCGCTCGCCCTCCCAGCCGTTGCCGCGGCCGATCACCGCCTCGGGGAACCTCTTCGCGTCGGGCCGCCAGTCCTCCCACGCGCCGGTGGAGAGGTAGCAGATGACCTTGCGGTCCTTGCGGTGCAGGGCGGACACCACGGCCGCGGACTGGTCGAAGCCGTCGATGTCGTAGACCGGCACGTCGACGGAGGTGTCGACCCGGCCGGTCAGCTGCCACTGCCAGGCGGTGCCGGGGCGGGGCCGCCAGTGGGACGCACCGGGCTCGGAGTCGGGGGCGGCCGAGCATCCCGCCACCAGGAGGAGCAGGGCGACGAACAGGAGAGGGCGTTTCAAAGGGGGTGCTCCAGGACCGTGGAAATGATGCGGGCGGTGAGCGGTACGCTCGCCGGAATCAGGCGAGTGTGACCCACCTCACCTGGGGCGGGGAGCCGGACCGCAGGAACGATCGGCCGCCGTCCCGAGCGTAGGCTCGTCCCGGGTGGTCGCCGACAGGGGTGAAGGCCCCGATCGGGACCCGCGCTCCGACGATTTTCGGACGAGAACTAGGGTCGGCTGTCGGGCCCGGTCGACCCACCCGTTCGACCACAGCAACTTCACATCGGAAGCGAGAATTCACCACCGTGACTGCTCTCACTCTCAGCACCGCCGCGGCGGCCGGCCTGCGGGCCGACGCGATCGTGATCGGTGTCGCCAAGGGCGCGAAGGGCCCGGTCCCCGCCCCGGGCGCCGAGGCCGTGGACAAGGCCTACGACGGCCGCCTCGCCGGCGTCCTGGAAACCCTCGGTGCCTCGGGCGCCGAGGGCGAGGTGACGAAGCTGCCGGCGCCCGCCGGCCTCAAGGCCCCGCTCGTGGTGGCGGTGGGCCTGGGCGCGGAGCCCGAGAAGGACTCCTCCTTCGCCCCGGAGACGCTGCGCAAGGCCGCCGGCGTCGCCGCCCGCGCCCTGACCGGCGCGAAGAAGGCCGCGTTCGTGCTGCCGCTGGGCGATGCCGGCGATGTCGGCGCGGTCGCCGAGGGCGTGCTGCTCGGGGCGTACTCCTTCGACACCTACAAGGAGAACAACGCGAGCGGTGCCAAGGCCAGGAACGGCAAGGGCCCGCTCGCCGAGGCCGCGCTGCTGGGCGGCAAGCCGCGGGACGCCGCGTACAAGGCGGCGCTCGCCCGGGCCACCGCCGTCGCGGAGGAGCTCAACCGCGCGCGCGACCTGATCAACATGCCGCCCAACGACCTGAACCCCGAGGTCTTCGCCTCGATCGTGCAGGCCGCGGGCAAGGAGCACGGCCTCAAGGTGCAGGTGCTCGACGTGAAGGCCCTGGAGAAGGGCGGCTACGGCGGCATCCTCGGCGTCGGCGCGGGTTCGGCGTCGGGGCCGCGGCTGGTGAAGCTGTCGTACACCTCGTCCAAGGCGCAGAAGCACCTCGCGCTGGTCGGCAAGGGGATCACGTACGACTCGGGCGGCATCTCGCTGAAGCCGGCGGGCCACAACGAGACGATGAAGTGCGACATGAGCGGGGCGGCGGCGGTGTTCGCGGCCGTCGTCTCCGCCGCGCGTCTGGGCCTCGAGGTCAACGTGACCGGGTGGCTGGCGCTGGCCGAGAACATGCCGTCGGGATCCGCCACGCGGCCCGGTGACGTGCTGCGGATGTACAGCGGCAAGACGGTCGAGGTGCTCAACACCGACGCCGAGGGCCGTCTCGTGCTGGCGGACGCCCTGTGGGCCGCGTCGGCGGAGAAGCCGGACGCGATCGTGGACGTGGCGACGCTGACCGGCGCGATGATGCTGGCGCTGGGCAGCCGGACGTTCGGGATCATGTCCAACGACGACGCGTTCCGTACGGCGGTGCACGAAGCCGCGGAGGAGGTCGGGGAGCCGGCGTGGCCGATGCCGCTGCCGGAGCACCTGCGCAAGGGGATGGACTCTCCCACCGCCGACATCGCGAACATGGGTGAGCGGATGGGTGGCGGCCTTGTCGCCGGGCTCTTCCTGCGGGAGTTCGTCGGCGAGGGGATCACCTGGGCGCACCTCGACATCGCGGGGCCCGCGTTCAACGACGGCGGGCCGTTCGGGTACACGCCGAAGGGTGGGACGGGGTCCGCCGTGCGCACGCTGGTGCGGCTGGCGGAGCTCGTCGGCGCGGGTGACCTGGGGTGACGTTCGCCTATTAGCTCGGTCCCCGAGGGGCGTGGGCGGCTGCGGGCCGGTTGTGGCTTGTCGCGCAGTTCCCCGCGCCCCTGAGTGGGTTACGGCGGCCCTTGTTCGCCGGTGAACGAGGTGGGCGGTCGCGCCCGCGCGGCGGAGCCCGCGTATCGATACAGCCCCGCGCCCCTGGGTGGGTCGTCGCGGCCCTAGCTGGCGTGCCCGCCTGTGGACGCGGCGGGCGGCCGTGCGCCCGGGTGGGTCGCCGCTGCGCTGATCGAAAGTCTTGCTTTCACATGTGAGCGTGTGGTGTCTCACACCCCGGCCCGGCGTCTCGTTCAGTGCCGACAAGTGCGAAGATGGGGCTCGGCAGGACAGGGCCCCCACCACAGGGCCGAGAAAGAGCGGCCGGACACCAGCCGCCGCGCGGTCACTGGAGACCGGCGTACGGCGCACATGCATGGAGGACGTGACGTGGCGAACGACGCCAGCACCGTTTTCGACCTAGTGATCCTCGGCGGTGGTAGTGGCGGTTACGCCGCGGCCCTGCGCGGGGCGCAGCTGGGGCTTGACGTCGCCCTGATCGAGAAGGACAAGGTCGGCGGTACCTGCCTGCACCGAGGGTGCATCCCCACCAAGGCCCTGCTGCACGCGGGTGAGATCGCCGACCAGGCCCGCGAGAGCGAGCAGTTCGGTGTGAAGACCACCTTCGAGGGCATCGACATCGCCGGGGTCCACAAGTACAAGGACGGCGTGATCGCCGGTCTGTACAAGGGCCTCCAGGGACTCGTCGCCTCCCGGAAGGTGACGTACATCGAGGGCGAGGGGCGGCTCTCCTCCCCGACCTCCGTCGATGTGAACGGCCGCCGCGTCGAGGGCCGTCACGTCCTGCTGGCGACCGGCTCCGTGCCGAAGTCGCTGCCGGGCCTGGAGATCGACGGCAACCGGATCATCTCCTCGGACCACGCCCTCGTCCTGGACCGCGTGCCGAAGTCGGCGATCGTCCTCGGCGGCGGTGTCATCGGCGTCGAGTTCGCCTCCGCGTGGAAGTCCTTCGGTACGGACATCACGATCATCGAGGGGCTGAAGCACCTCGCCCCTCTCGAGGACGAGAACTCCTCCAAGCTTCTTGAGCGCGCGTTCCGCAAGCGCGGCATCAAGTTCAACCTGGGCACCTTCTTCTCGAAGGCCGAGTACACCCAGGACGGTGTCAAGGTCACCCTCGCCGACGGCAAGGAGTTCGAGGCCGAGCTCCTGCTGGTCGCCGTGGGCCGCGGCCCGGTCTCCGCCGGTCTCGGTTACGAGGAGCAGGGCGTCGCGATGGACCGCGGTTACGTCCTGGTCGACGAGTACATGCGCACCAACGTCCCGACCATCTCCGCGGTCGGTGACCTGGTCCCCACGCTCCAGCTCGCGCACGTCGGCTTCGCCGAGGGCATCCTGGTGGCGGAGCGTCTGGCCGGTCTGAAGACCGTTCCGATCGACTACGACGGCGTTCCGCGGGTGACGTACTGCCACCCGGAAGTCGCCTCCGTGGGTATCACCGAGGCCAAGGCCAAGGAGATCTACGGCGCGGACAAGGTCGTCGCTCTGAAGTACAACCTCGCGGGCAACGGCAAGAGCAAGATCCTGAACACCTCGGGCGAGATCAAGCTCGTCCAGGTCAAGGACGGTGCCGTGGTCGGCGTCCACATGGTCGGCGACCGTATGGGCGAGCAGGTCGGCGAAGCCCAGCTGATCTACAACTGGGAGGCGCTGCCCGCCGAGGTCGCGCAGCTCATCCACGCCCACCCGACGCAGAGCGAGGCGCTCGGCGAGGCCCACCTGGCCCTCGCGGGCAAGCCCCTGCACTCGCACGACTGATCCCTCGGTCGACGAAGCGACTGCGCTTCGAACCCAGACTTCCGCAATTCGTAAGGAGCAACCGAAACCATGGCGGTTTCCGTAACCCTTCCGGCGCTCGGCGAGAGCGTCACCGAGGGCACTGTCACCCGCTGGCTGAAGGCCGAGGGTGAGCGCGTAGAGGCCGACGAGCCGCTGCTCGAGGTGTCGACCGACAAGGTCGACACCGAGATCCCCTCCCCCGCAGCCGGTGTCCTGGCGTCCATCAAGGTCGCCGAGGACGAGACGGTCGAGGTCGGCGCCGAGCTGGCCGTCATCGACGACGGCACCGGTGCTCCCGCCGCTGCCCCGGCGCCGGCCGCTGAGCCGGTCGCCGAGCCCGCTCCCGAGCCGGCCGCGGCCGCGCCGTCCACCGAGCAGGCCGCTCCGGCGCCCGCTCCCACCGCCGAGGCCGCGTCCGGCGGCGGCTCCGCCGAGGGCACGGACGTCGTCCTGCCCGCGCTGGGCGAGTCCGTCACCGAGGGCACCGTCACCCGCTGGCTGAAGGAGGTCGGCGAGGAGGTCGCGGAGGACGAGCCCCTGCTCGAGGTCTCCACGGACAAGGTCGACACCGAGATCCCGGCGCCGGTCGCCGGTGTCCTGCTGGAGATCGTGGTCGGCGAGGACGAGACCGCCGAGGTCGGCGCGAAGCTCGCCGTCATCGGCGCCCCGGGTGCGGCTCCGGCCGCTGCCCCGGCCCCCGCCGCACCGGCCCCGGCTGCCGCACCGGCACCCGCCCCCGCGGCCCCGGCTCCGGCACCCGCTCCGGCCCCCGCGCCCGCCCCGGCTCCGGTCCAGGCCGCTGCCCCGGCTCCGGCCGCACCGGCGCCCGCGCCGGTCGCTCCCGCCCCGGTCACCCCGGCCGCGGCGCCCGCCGCGACCTCCGGTGACGACGGCGCCTACGTGACCCCGCTGGTGCGCAAGCTCGCCGCCGAGCACGGCGTCGACCTCGGCTCCGTCAAGGGCTCCGGCGTCGGCGGTCGTATCCGCAAGCAGGACGTCATGGCCGCCGCCGAGGCCGCGAAGGCCGCCGCTCCGGCTCCGGCTCCGGCCGCCGCCCCGGCCGCCGCCGCCAAGAAGGCGCCGAGCCTGGAGGCCTCCCCGCTCCGTGGCCAGACCGTCAAGATGCCGCGCATCCGCAAGGTCATCGGCGACAACATGGTCAAGGCGCTGCACGAGCAGGCGCAGCTGTCGTCGGTCGTCGAGGTCGACGTCACGCGTCTGATGAAGCTGCGTGCCCGGGCGAAGGACTCCTTCGCGGCCCGTGAGGGCGTCAAGCTCTCCCCGATGCCGTTCTTCGTGAAGGCCGCGGCCCAGGCACTGAAGGCGCACGCGCCCGTCAACGCCCGGATCAACGTGGACGAGGGCACGATCACCTACTTCGACACCGAGAGCATCGGTATCGCGGTGGACTCCGAGAAGGGCCTGATGACCCCGGTCATCAAGCACGCGGGCGACCTCAACATCGCCGGTATCGCCAAGGCCACCGCCGAGCTCGCGGGCAAGGTCCGGGCGAACAAGATCACCCCGGACGAGCTGTCCGGCGCGACCTTCACCATCTCCAACACCGGTTCGCGCGGTGCGCTCTTCGACACGATCATCGTGCCGCCGGGCCAGGTCGCGATCCTCGGTATCGGTGCCACGGTCAAGCGCCCGGCGGTCATCGAGACCGAGGAGGGCACGGTCATCGGCATCCGCGACATGACCTACCTGACCCTCTCCTACGACCACCGTCTGGTGGACGGCGCCGACGCGGCCCGTTACCTGACCGCGGTCAAGGCGATCCTGGAGGCCGGCGAGTTCGAGGTCGAGCTCGGTCTGTAGGCCGCCCGCTGTGCGTCGCGGTGCCCCCGTCCGGATTCCCGGACGGGGGCACCGTCGTCTCACCGGGGTGTCAGCGGCTTGTCCGACCAGCCCCACAGCTCCTCCACCCACACGTTCGGGATCGAGAGCTTCGGCGCGCGCGTGAGGTGCTGCGTGCGGTACGCCTTCAGCACGTCGTAGGTGGCGTCGAGGCAGTCCCGGGAGGTGAGCCTGCCGGTCCTCGGGTCGACGCCGACGAGGAAGCCGCGCGCCTCGACCGTACGGATCATGGCCCGGGCACGGTTCACGGCGTGGGCGGACGACTTCGTGCAGCGGTAGCGGCTGTACGGGTGTTCCGACCTCCCGGGATAGTGCGCGTCCGTGGACATCTCGCTGAGCATGCGGTCGTACGACCCCTCCGCGTGCCAGGCTCCGATGTCGCCGCCCGGCGGGGTGTACAGCTTCGCGCTGGGGTTCTCGACGGCGCCGTAGACCCAGCGGCCGGTGCCCGGGACCTTGAAGCCCCAGCCGACGTGGCCGAACTTCTGTGCCCCGTCGGGCTTGATGAACACGCAGGCGGCGCCCCTGCTCGGGGCCGCGCCCGCCATCCCCGTGATCGCTTCCGTGCTGCTCGGCGTGGTCTCCGCGGTCGCCTGTGCGGCCGACTGTCCGCAGCCCGCCACGCCGACGAGCGCTCCGATCACGGCCACGACCGCCATCCCCCGCCGTCCCCCGATGCCCATACCGTCCCCCTGTGGTGCGAAGGGGTGCCCCGTGTGGGAACCCCTGCCGAACCCGACACTCCTGGAGGACGGAAGGTTCCGTGACTTGACAGAAGCCGTGCGGCTGGGAGCGTGTAAGCCTCGTCTCACCTGCGGGGGAGCGCCCCCGCGCGCCCCTCAGGAACGGCTGCCCGGCCTTATTGTCTAAACGTCAAACGCCCTTAAGGAGCTCTCATGACCGCGCCCGTCGTCCACTCGCTGCGCGAACAGATCCGCGAGCACATCGTGGAGGGGATCGTCAGCGGGCGCTGGCAGCCGGGCGAGCGGATCGTGGAGCGCCGTATCGCGACCGAGCTGGAGGTCAGCCAGACGCCGGTGCGCGAGGCGCTGCGCGAGCTGGAGTCGCTGCGGCTGATCGAGTCCGCGCCGAACAAGGGCGTACGGGTGCGGAACCTGACGGCGGCGGACCTGGAGGAGAGTTACCCGGTCCGGGCCGGTCTGGAGGCGATCGCCGCGGAACTGGCGGCCGCCGGGCTGGCGGAGGACTGCTCGGCGCTGGAACCGCATGTCGCCGCCCTGTACGAGGCCGACCGGGAGGCGGACGGCACCGGGCAGGTGCGGCACACGGTGGGTTTCCACCGGGAACTGGTGCGCGCGGCCGGCAACTCGGTGCTGCTGCACACCTGGGAGGGCCTGGGCATCGAGGTGTTCACCGCCCTGTCGATCCGCTGGCTGGGCACGGTCCAGCAGTCGTACGCGGAGGAACACGAGGAGCTGGTGGCCGCGTTCAAGCGCCGGGACCCGCGGATCGCCGACATCGTGAAGGCCCATGTGCTGGGGTGCGCGCCGAGGCCTTGACGGCCGCGGGCGAAGGAGGTCCGGCACCGCCGGACAGCGCCGTCGCGACTGAGCACCGTCGCGGCGGAGAAGACGGGACCGGCGCCTTTGAGAGGTCGCCGAACAAGCCGAACACCCGAGCATCCCCTCGCTCAAACGGCCCCCGACCTGCAAAAACCCGGGTTCCGACAGTCACCCGGTGCCATCGCCGAAGGCACCCCGTGCCGACTTTCTCGTTATCGAGAAGTTTTACCCTCAACCCTTTGATCGATCATCGATCAGGGAGTTAGAGTCGCCGACGGGCTTCTACCGGAGCCCCACTGCCCTGTCCTGCCAAAGACCAAGGGCAACCCCCCTTCGACTGAGGAAGGCGGCGACATGACCGACCCCAACGCCATCCAGCCGAGCGAGCTCGACCAGCTCCCCGACCGGGACCCCGAGGAGACCGCCGAATGGCAGGCCTCCCTGGACGCGGTCGCCAAGGCGGCCGGCCCGCACCGTGCCGCGTACCTGATGCGCCGCACGCTGGAGAGGGCGGAGGGCAACGGCATCGCGCTGCCGAAGCTCCTCGAGACGGACTACGTCAACACCATCCCCACCTCCGCGGAGCCGGGCCTGCCCGGTGACCCGCAGATGGAGGCCCGCATCACCGCGTGGAACCGCTGGAACGCGGCCGCGATGGTCACCCGCGGCTCCAAGTACGGCGTCGGCGGCCACATCGCCACCTTCGCCTCCGCGGCCTGGCTCTACGAGACCGGGTTCAACCACTTCTTCAAGGGCAAGGAGGCCGACGGGTCCGGCGACCAGCTCTACATCCAGGGCCACGCCTCCCCCGGCATCTACGCCCGCGCCTTCCTCGACGGCCGGCTGAACGAGCAGCAGCTCGACCACTTCCGCCGCGAGTCGGGCGGCGACGGCCTCCCGTCGTACCCGCACCCCCGCCGCCTGCCCTGGCTGTGGGAGTTCCCGACGGTGTCGATGGGCCTCGGCCCGCTCTCCGCGATCTACCAGGCGCGCTTCAACCGCTACCTCACCAACCGCGACATCAAGGACGTCTCTGCGTCCCACGTGTGGGCGTTCCTCGGTGACGGCGAGATGGACGAGCCCGAGTCGACGGCGGCTCTCGCGCTCGCCTCCCGCGAGGGTCTCGACAACCTGACCTTCGTCATCAACTGCAACCTGCAGCGCCTCGACGGCCCGGTCCGCGCGAACTTCAAGATCGTGCAGGAGCTGGAGGCCCAGTTCCGCGGCGCCGGCTGGAACGTCGTCAAGTCGCTGTGGGGCAACGCCTGGGACGAGCTGTTCCAGCTCGACACCACGGGCGCGCTCGTACGGCGGCTGCGCGAGGTACCCGACGCGCAGGTGCAGACGTACCAGACGCGCGACGCCGCCTACATCCGCCAGGACTTCTTCGGCAAGGACCCGGCGCTCGTCGAGATGGCGAAGCTGCTGACCGACGACAAGATCCTGGAGTGTTTCCACCTCTCCCGCGGTGGCCACGAGGCCCGCAAGGTGTACGCCGCCTACAAGGCAGCCGTCGAGTTCAAGGGCGCGCCGACCGTGATCCTGGCCCAGACCGTCAAGGGTCACACCCTCGGCGAGGGCTTCGCGTCGAAGAACGCCAACCACCAGATGAAGAAGCTCTCGGTGGACGAGTTCAAGACGATGCGTGACCTGCTCGAACTCCCCATCAAGGACAGCGACTTCGTCGACGGTGTGGTGCCCTACGGCCACCCGGGCGCCGACTCCCCCGAGGTCCGCTACCTCCAGGAGCGCCGCGCGGCCCTCGGCGGCCCGGCCCCGGCCCGCCGTACGCACCCGCTCGCCCCGCTGCCCGCCCCGGCGGAGAAGGCCTTCACCTCCTTCGACAAGGGCTCGGGCACGCAGAACGTCGCCACCACCATGGCCTTCGTCCGCCTCGTCAAGGACCTGGTCCGCGACAAGGAGACCGGCAAGCGCTGGGTGCCGATCGTCCCCGACGAGGCGCGCACCTTCGGTATGGAGAGCCTCTTCCCGTCCCTGGGCATCTACTCCCCCAAGGGCCAGACGTACGAGCCGGTCGACCGCGACCAGCTGATGTACTACAAGGAGGCCAAGAACGGCCAGATCCTCAACGAGGGGATCACCGAGGCCGGTTCGATGGCCGACTTCATCGCCGCGTCCACCGCGTACTCCACGCACGGCGAGACGATGATCCCGTTCTACATCTTCTACTCGATGTTCGGCTGGCAGCGCACGGCCGACCAGATGTGGCAGCTCGGCGACCAGCTGGGCCGCGGCTTCCTGGTCGGCGCCACGGCGGGCCGTACGACGCTGACGGGCGAGGGCCTGCAGCACGCGGACGGTCACTCGCCGGTGATCGCGGCGACGAACCCGGCGGCGCTGTCGTACGACCCGGCGTTCGCGTACGAGGTCGCCACGATCGTCAAGGACGGTCTGCGCCGCATGTACGGCGAGGCCGCCCCGGGCGAGGACCAGAACGTCTTCTACTACCTGACGGTCTACAACGAGCCGATCCCGCAGCCGGCCAAGCCGTCCGCGCCCGGCATCGACGAGGGCATCGTCAAGGGCCTGTACCGCTTCAACACGGCCGAGTCGGCGGGCATCAGCGTGGCCGCGGCCAACGCCCCGCGCATCCAGCTCCTCGGCTCCGGTACGGCGATCCACTGGGTCCTCGAGGCGCAGCGGCTGCTCGCCGAGGAGTGGGGTGTCGCGGCCGACGTCTGGTCCGCCACCTCCTGGACGGAACTCCGCCGCGACGCCCTGGACGCCGACGCGGCCCTGCTGCGCGGCGAGGAGCGGGTGCCGTATGTCCGGCAGGCGCTGAACGGCGCGGAGGGACCCGTCCTCGCGGTCTCCGACTACATGCGCCAGGTTCCCGACCAGATCGCGCAGTGGGTCGAGCAGGACTGGTCCTCGCTCGGTGCGGACGGCTTCGGTCTGTCGGACACCCGTGAGGGCGCGCGGCGGCACTTCGGCGTCGACGCCGAGTCCGTGGTCGTGGCGGCGCTGGCCCAGCTGGCGCGGCGCGGCGAGGTCAAGGCGACGGCTGTGAAGGAAGCGCGGGAGCGGTACGGGTTGTAATTCGGCCGCGGGTGCGTGGGGGCTGGTCGCGCAGTTCCCCGCGCCCCTTAAAAGCAGGCCGGCTACGGCGGGCCTGTTGCTTTCAGGGGCGCGGGGAACGTCATGAAAGCAGGCCGGCTACGGCGGACCTGTCTTTTTGGGGGCGCGGGGAACTGCGCGACCAGCCACATCGGACCCGCACCCGACGACGCACCACCGGCATCATGGCGGCATGCGTGCTGCCCGGCTCATCAAGATGGTGCTCCTTCTCCAGTCCCGGTCCTCCATGACCGCCGCAGAGCTCGCGCGGGAGCTGGAGGTGTCGGAGCGGACCGTGACACGGGACGCGCAGGCGTTGTCGGAGGCGGGTGTCCCGGTGTACGCCGACCGGGGGCGGGCCGGCGGGTACCGGCTGATCGGCGGGTACCGGACCCGGCTGACCGGGCTGGCCCGCGGCGAGGCCGAGGCGCTGTTCCTCTCCGGTGTGCCGGGGGCACTGCGCGAGATGGGCCTGGAGGACGCCGCCTCCGCCGCCCGGCTGAAGGTGTCCGCCGCCCTCCTGCCCTCCCTCGGCGACGCCTCCCGTACGGCCGCCCAGCGGTTCCATCTCGACGCGCCCAACTGGTTCGCCGAGCCCAAGTCGCCTGAGCTGCTGCCCGCCGTCGCGGACGCGGTGTGGGACGACCGGCGGGTCACCGCGCGCTACCGGAGCCGGGCGGCCGAGGTGGAGCGGGAGCTGGAGCCGTACGGGCTCGTGCTCAAGGCCGGGGTCTGGTACCTGTGCGCGCGGATCCCGGGGGACGGCGACTTCCGGGTGTACCGGATCGACCGGTTCACCGCGGTGACCGCGGGCGGGGAGCGGTTCGGGCGGGACGAGGAGTTCGACCTGCCCGGCTTCTGGGAGGAGCGGGCGCAGCAGTTCGCGCGGTCGATCCTGCGCGCCGAGGTCGTCGTACGGCTGTCCGCGGACGGGGCGCGCCGGCTGCCCCACGCCGTCGGTCCCGGCACGGCCCGGGAGGCACTGGCGGCCGCCGCCGGGGCGCCGGACGACGACGGGTGGGTGACGGTGACCCTCCCGGTGGAGTCCGAGGAGGTGGCCCACTCGCAGCTCGCCTCGCTGGGGCCGGAGGCCGAGGTGCTGGCGCCTGAGAGCCTGCGGGCACGGTTCGCGAGTGACGCCGTACGCCTGGCGGGGCTGTACGGGACGTGAAGGTCTCTGTTCGGGACATAACAATCCGCCGCACTCCACGTGCGCCCCACCCCTTCAGGACCGATGCTGGACCCGTGATGGACGAGACGGAGTTCTGGGAGCTGGTGGACGGCACCCGCGAGGCCGCCGAGGGCGACCCCGAGGAGCAGGCCGACCTGCTCGTGGACCGGCTTCTGACCCTGGACCCCGAGATGGTCCTCGACTTCGCCCGTCACTTCGAGGCCCGCTACAACCGCGCGTACACCTGGGATCTCTGGGGCGCCGCCTGGATCCTGCTGGACGGGGCGAGCGACGACGCCTTCGACTTCTTCCGCTGCTGGCTGATCGGCCAGGGGCGCGAGGTGTACGAGGGTGCCGTGCACGACCCCGACTCGCTCGCCGGGTTCCTGGACGACTTCGACGAGGAGATCGACGGCGACGGCGAGGAACTGGGCTACGCGGCCGACGAGGCGTACGAACAGCTCACCGGGACCGTCGCTCCCGACCTCGGTATCCCGCCCGCGGCCCCCGAGCCGCTCGGCACGCCCGTGGACCTGGAGAACGACCAGGTGCTGGCGGAGCGGTATCCCAAGCTGTGGGAGCGGTTCAGGGCCTGAACCCCGGCCGGGCCGCCCCGGATTCCGGTGCTCAGGCTCCCGCCGTCGCCCGGCGCCGGGTCGTGTCCGCGGGGATGTACGCCTGCGCCTGCTCGACCTTCACCGCGTGGTGCATCGGGGCCGCGTTGGCCTGGTCGAGCGCGTTCGCGGTGACGGCCGCCGGGCCCAGGAGCACGGCCGCCACGGCGCAGACGACCGCCCAGGGGCCGCGGGCGCTCCCGGTCCAACTGCCGGTCTTCTCCGTGGTCTCGTGACTGCTGTTCATTTCTTCCCCACCTCCAGTCAGTGCGTGTGCATGACGATAGGGCGGCTGTTTCGGCGTGAACCCTGAGTCGCCTGCGAGGAACCTGTGAGACCTCGGGCTCTTGACCACCGCCGTGACTCCCGGCTTACCGTGGCCGCCCCGAACAGGAGCACCCCGCCCATGACCAGCCCGTACGTGCGCGAGATCACGCGCGAGGACCATCTCGCCCACCTGCGGCTGCATCCCGAAGCGAGCCATCTCCAGATCCCCGAGTGGGCCGACGTGAAGCCCGACTGGCTGGCGGAGAGCGTCGGCTGGTTCGACGCCGAGGCACTGGTCGCGACGGCACTCGTGCTGTACCGGCCGCTGCCGGGCACCCGGCGCTGTCTCGCCTACCTCCCCGACGGACCCGCGATCGACTGGCGCGACCCGCGTCCGGAACGCCTGCTGGACCCTCTGATCGCCCATCTGGAGAAGCGCGGGGCGTTCTCGGTCCGGATCGGGCCGCCGGTCGTCGTCCGCCACTGGGACGCCGACACCGTGACGGCGGGCATCGCCGACCCCGGCGTCCGTCACCTGCGCGAACTGCCGACGGCCGGTGTCGACGGCTTCGCGCTGGACGCCGGGGAACGGCTGCGGCGGCTCGGCTGGCGGCGGTGCGCGGAGAACGAGGACAGCGGCCTCGGTCCCGGCCAGCCCCGTTACGGCTGTCACATACCGCTCACGGGCCGCTCTGTGGACGACTTGCGGGAGGCTCTCGCACCCCACTTCGAGCAGTCCCTGCGCACGGCCGAGTCGGCGGGCGTCCGCGTCTCCTGGGGCACCGCCGCCGACCTGCCCGACTTCTACCGCCTGTACGCCGCGACCGCTGCCCGCGACGGCTTCCGGGCCCGGCCTCCGGAGTACTTCCGGCGCATGTGGGAGGCGCTGAACGCCGAGGACTCCGACCGGCTGCGGCTCTATCTCGCCGAGTACGACGGCGAGGTGCTGTCCGCCGCGCTGATGATCAACGTCGGCTCCCGGGTCTGGCACTCCTACGCCGCGTCCGGCCGTCGGGGACGGGAAGTACGGCCCAGCAGCGCGCTGTTGTGGCGCATGCTGTGCGACGCGCGGGCGGCGGGCGCCGAGACCTACGACCTGCGGTCCGTCACCCCCTCCCTCACCGGGGACCGCCTGCTGGGCCGGCTCAGCTTCAAGACGGGGGCGGGCGGCCGGGTCGTGGAGTACTTCGGGGAGTGGGAACGTCCGGTGGGCATCCAGGGCCGGGTGCTGCAGCGGGCGCTGCGGGTCTATCTCGGGCGCAGGTGAGGGGGCCCGGCGGACCGGTGCGCGGCTCGGGTCTGCTCGGTGCGTCATGTCCTGCCCTGGAGCCGGGCGGCCCGTTCCCTGATCTCCGGCAACCGGGCCCTGAGGGCGGCGCCCGGGCAGCTCGTCATGTAACCGTCGTTGTGGCCTGCGAGGGCGGGCAGCTCGGCGGTGGTACCGGCGGCGTACCGGCTGAGGCTGTTGCTGGAGGTCAGTCGGACGGTGGCGCGGGGGTCCGTTCCGGTCAGGCCGAGTTTCCAGGCGATCAGGGCGGCGATCGCGTCGGTCATCGCCCGCGGGACAGGGGCACCGGCCGTGAAGGTGCCGAGGGCGGCGATGCCCGCCGTGCGGTGGTTGAAGCCCAGGGTGTGGGCGCCGGTGACAGGACGGTCCACGCCGCCGGCACGGCCCTCGTAGATGGTGCCGCAGCGGTCGACGAGGAAGTTGTAGCCGATGTCGTCCCAGTCCCGGGCGCCGGTCTGGCCTGCGGCGAGGTAGCGAATGATGCGGGGCGCGTCGGAACAGTCGTAGTCGTTGGGCGAGTCCGTGTGGTGCACGAAGACCGCGAGCACCTTGTCGTCGTAGTGCGGGACCGGCGGAGTGCGGGCGACGGTGTTCGCCTCGCCCGTGCCGTCCGCCCACACCGACCTCGGCACGATGTGCGGCCTGGCCGCGGTGTGCGCGACGAGCCCGTGCCGGGCCCCCGCGACCGTCCCCGCGGGCCGTGCGGGGGCCGCCCGCTCGACGCCGTCGGCGCACAGCAGAACGAGAGCGGCGGTGAGCGCGGGCACGCAGGCGAACAACAGGAGAACCCGACGAGACACCCGGAACCCCGGTCCCGGCCCCGGCCACGGCCACGGCCACGGCCACGGCCACCGAGCAGCGAGTCTGCGGAAGACGGCGGGCCGGTGGGAGACCGCGGGTCGGGCGGGGCTCGCGGGGTGGGCGGGGCTCGCGGAAGCCGGGAGCTCGGCGCAGGCCGAAACCGGCCGCCCGGCACAAGCCGCGTGCTCATCACACGCCGAAGACCCGGCGCAAGCCGAAACCGGCAGCTCGGCGCAAGCCGCCTGCTCGGCACACGTCGGGAGCTCGGTGCGAACCGAAGCCGGGCGCTCGGCGGAGGCCGGCGGGCCGGGAGGGGGCGTGGGTTCTGCAGGGGGCGCGGAGCGGTGTCGTCGCGTGAGCCTTATGCGGACCGCGTGACGTATTCGCGCCGCGTGGCGTATTCGGGTCGCCCGGCGTCTTCGCATCCCCCGCGGTCTTCGGACACGCATGGTCCCACTCTCGGCCGGATCCCCTCCGTCCGCGATGTGTGCTGTGCCACCCGGTGGAACCATCGTCCTGGTCCGGGACGTTTCCCCAGGTGCACGCACACTTGGCCGGTTCCGCGCGTCACGCGCGCCCGTGACTGATCACTGAGCCCTTCGCCCGCGTACTAAAGGATCTGAGAGAAAGGCGGCCACGTGGACCTGCTCGACATCCTGCTGTTGCTGGTGATCACCGCCTACGCGGCCTCCGGCTACCGGCGCGGCCTCGTGGCCGGCTGCGTCTCGCTCGCCGGCTTCGTGGGCGGCGCGGTCGTGGGCGTGTGGGTGCTGCCGTGGATGATGGACCTGGTGACGCCGGGGAGCACGGCGGCGACGGTGACCGCGGTGCTGACCGTGCTGGTCCCGGCCGCGGTGGGTCACGAGCTGGCGGGCCGGCTGGCGCTCAGGCTGCGCCGGGAGCTGGACCAGGGGCCGCTGCGGGTGGCCGACGGAGTGGGCGGGGCCGCCGCCAACTCGGTGGCGGTGCTGCTCGTGGCGTGGGTCGCCGCGAGTGTCCTGGGCGCGTCCTCGTCCCCGCTGGTCACCACGGCCATCCGGGACTCCGCCCTGCTCGGTGCCGTCCAGGATTCCATGCCGGACACCACTCCCTCCTGGTTCTCCCGGGCCACCTCCGCGCTCACCGAGGCGGGCTTCCCGCAGGTCTTCAACCCGTTCGAGAACGAGTCGACGGCCGAGGTCGCCAAGCCGACCGGCGACAGCGTCACGGCCGCCGCCACGAACGCCGCCAAGCTCAGCACCGTCAAGATCGAGGGCTCCTCGGGCACCCAGGGCCGCGAGGGCAGCGGGTTCGTGTACGCGCCGCGGCACGTGATGACCAACGCCCACGTGGTGGCCGGCATCGACCGGCCGAGCGTGCGGATCGGCGGGGTCGGGCAGCCGTACGAGGCACGGGTGGTGATGTTCGACCCGGACAAGGACGTGGCCGTGCTGTACGTCCCGGATCTGCGGGCGCCGGTCCTGCGCTTCGACAACACCGCCTCGCGGGGCGACTCCGCGGTGGTCGCGGGCTATCCGCAGGACGGCGACCTGAACCTCCAGGCGGCCACGGTGGCCAACCGGGTGAAGGCGAACGGGCAGAACATCTACAGCAATTCCCTGGTCACCCGGGAGATCTACGCGATCCGCTCGACCGTCCGCCCCGGCAACTCGGGCGGCCCGCTGCTGACCACGTCCGGCAAGGTGTTCGGCGTGGTGTTCGCCCGCTCGACCTCCGACGACGAGACGGGCTACGTCCTGACGGCCGACGAGGTCGCCACCGACGCCGAGCGCGCGGCGGACGCCACGTCAGCGGTGGACACGGGCGAACTGGTCACGTCCTAGCGCGGTCGCCTCCCGGATGATGGGGCCACGGTCCCGCATGGCACCCCGGAGGCTCCTGTGCCCGTGTTCTTCCTGATCTCGCTGCTCGTGGCGGGGCTCGCGCTCTGCCTGGTGGTGCGCAGACGCCGTACGACCGCCGCGGCCGACCAGGTGGTCAGAGACGGCGCCCCATGAACACGTCGTCGACGTACTCCCCCGCCAGCAGGAACTCCTCGGGCAGGATTCCCTCGACCGCGAAGCCCTCGGACTCGTAGAGCGCGCGGGCGGGCGCGTTGTGGCCGAGGACCCGCAGGGTGAGGCGTCGGGCGCCGCGACGGCGGGCCTCCTCCGTGATCGCGCGGATCAGGGCCCGGCCGACGCCACGGCCGCGGGCGGCGGAGCTGACGGCGAAGCCCTGGATCTGGCGCACATGGGCGTTGGCGTCGAGCCCGGTCGGCAGGCCGAGGCGGACGTATCCCAGGATGCGGCGGTCGGCCTCGGCGACCATGCAGTCGCCGGGGAGGTGGCGTTCGTCGAAGAACGGCCGGTAGGGCGGCTTCGGTCGGGGCTGGACCGAGTGCAGGGGCGACCATTCGGCCTGGTCGAGGCGGGCCAGTTCCTCGTCGTCGTCGGGCAGGGCGAGGCGTATGGACAGCTGGGACATGAGCGCCACCCTATGACGGAGGTACCGGAGCCAGACATCGCTTTTACGCACCCACCAGGCAGGATGAAATCATGCAACTTTCAAGAATCGCGGTGGCCGGGGCGTCCGGTCTGATCGGCTCGGCCCTGGTGCGGTCCCTGACCGCGGACGGGCACGAGGTGGTGCGGCTGGTGCGCCGGGAGCCCCGGGGCGAGGACGAGGTGCGGTGGGACGCCGAGGCGGGGCGGGTGGACACGGCGGGGCTCGCCGGGTGCGACGCCGTGGTCAACCTCGCCGGCGCGGGTGTCGGTTCACGACGCTGGACCGAGGCGTACAAGACCCGGATCCACGACAGCCGGGTGAACGGCACGAGCGCCCTCGCGAAGGCCGTCGCCTCGCTGGACGAGCCGCCGCGGGTCTTCGTGAACGGCAGCGCGATGGGGTACTACGGCGAGACGGGCGACCGGATCGTGGACGAGGACTCGCCCGCCGGGGAGGGCTTCCTGCCCGAACTGTGCGTGGAGTGGGAGGCGGCGGCGGCGCCCGCCCAACAGGCCGGTGTACGGACCGTGTTCACCCGCACCGGCCTGGTGGTGGGCCGCGGGGGCGGGGCCTGGGGCAGGCTGTTCCCGCTGTTCCAAGCGGGGCTCGGCGGACGGATGGGCGACGGCCGGCAGTACTGGTCGTTCATCGCGCTGCACGACGAGGTGGCCGCGATCCGCCATCTCCTGGAGACCGACGGGCTGTCCGGGCCGTTCAACCTCACCGCGCCGCAGCCCCTGACGAACCGTGAGATCACCGAGGCGATGGGCCGTGTCCTGCACCGGCCGACGCTCTTCACCGTACCCGCGCCGGTACTGCGGACCGTGCTCGGCGAGATGGCCGGGGACGTGCTGGGCAGCGCGCGGGTACGGCCGACGCGGCTGCTGGAGTCGGGGTTCACGTTCGCGTTCCCGGAGATCGACGCGGCGATCCGGGCGGCGGCTTGAGAGCACTGTACGAAAGCGCGACTTGAGTGCGCGACTTAAGTGCGCGGCATGAGAGCCCGGCATGCGAGCGCGGCTTCAGGCCGGCGAAGGCCGCGCGTGGTGCCGTACGACGTCGGCGACCGTCTGTGACGACATGCGACCGGTGTGCGACCGTGCTCTGCTGATGCGCGACTGTTCCTGACCGTTCCCGGCCCTACCCTCAACCCGAACTCGGGTATCCCCGGAGCCTGTTGTGGGCATCACGCCCCCACCGGCCGCGCAACCTCGAGGAGGGGCACGTGCTTGAGCCCGCGTACCAGGCAGACGTCGTGATCGTGGGAGCCGGGGTCGCCGGACTCTCCGCGGCGCATCGGCTGACCAGCGCAGGAGTGACCGTCGCGGTGTTGGAGGCCGCCCCGTGGGCGGGCGGCCGCATGTCGACCGAGAAGGTCGACGGCTTCCGGCTCGACCGGATCGGGCAGCTGCTGTCCACCGCGTATCCCGAACTACGGCTGACACCCGGGCTCGATGGGCTCGTGCTGCGCCCCTTCGCACCCGGGGTCCTGCTGCACTGCGACGGGCGTCACCACCGCGTGGACGCTCCGGCGGGCGCCGGGAGCGCGAGGGGCGCACTGCACGCGGTGCGCGCCCTGGCGAGCGCCCCTCGGGGGGCGGTCGGGGTGCCGGGACCGGCCTCGGCGGCCGGGCTCGTGGTCAGGGGCACCCGTGGGGTCGCGCCGCTCGGTGGCGCGGTCGATCAGGCACGGCTCGGGGCCGCGCTGAGCCGGCTCGCGAACACGCCCGTGGAACGGCTCCTGGCCCGTCCCGAACAGCGCGCAGGACAGGCGCTCGCGGCGCGCGGGCTGCCCGCCCGTACGATCGACGGCTTCCTGCGTCCGCTGCTCGCCGCGCTGCTCTGCGACCCCGCCCTGACGACGTCCAGCCGGTGCGCGGACCTCGCGCTGCGGGCCTTCGCGGCCGGCCGGTTGTGCGTGCCGGAGGGGGGCGCCGAGACGCTTCCGGAGCTGCTCGCGCAGACCTTGCCCGCGGGGACCGTGCACACGGGCGTGCGGGTCACGTCCGTCGCGACGACCGCGGTGACCACGGCCGGACACGGAGAGATCCGGTGCCGGGCGGTGCTGTTGGCGACGGACGCACGGGCCGCGGCGGGGTTGCTGCCGGGGTTGCGGGTGCCGGAGTTCCACCCGGTGACGGTCCTCCACCACACGACGGACGAACCGCCCCGCACGGGCTCCGCGCTGCTGCTCGACGCCGACCGGGGCGGACCCGTCGCGCACACGTCGGTGATCAGCGAGGTCGACCCGAGCCGGGCCCCCGCGGGCCGGGCCCTGATCTCCTCGACGGTCCTGGGCACCCCTCCCCCGGACCTGGAGACGGCCGTGCGCACCCACCTGGCCCGCCTCTACGGCACCGCGACGCACCGCTGGGAGACGTTGGCGGTCCATCACACCGCCGAGGCGGTCCCGGCGATGCGCCCCCCGCACGACCTGCGCCGCCCGGTACGCCTGCTGGCCGGCCTGTACGTCTGCGGCGACCACCGCGACACCAGCACGGTCCAGGGGGCGCTGCATTCGGCACACAGGGCTTCGCAGGCGATCCTGACGGACCTCGGCGCGGCGGGCTCGATGCACCGAGCAGACCCGACCCCAACAGCTCAGGCAGCCTGACGGTTCACCCGCGCCCCTCAGGGGCGCGGGGAACTGCGCGACAAGCCACGACGCAGTCGCGGTCGGCATACAACGGTGCGGAGTCACGACGAGGCGGCCCTCACCCCAGCGCAGCCACCTTGTCCCGATAACTCCGAACCGGCGCCGCATCCTTATAGGGCTCCAACCGCCGTTCGAAGTCCCGCACATACTCCACAGCCCGAACGGACCGCATCTCCGCCGCCTGCCCCGCCGCCTCCGCCGCCAACGCACAGGCCTGGTCCAACTCCCCCAGCCCCAGCCTCGCAGAGGCCAGCACCACCCGGCAGAACAGCCGGCTCCGCGCATACGCCGGCGCCCTCAACTGCAGCGAGCGCTCAGCGTGTTGCGCCGCCGCCCGGAACTGCTGCAGATCCCGGTGGCAGTGGCCGAACTCGTCCGCCAGCTGCGCCTCGTCGAAGAACCGCGCCCAGTGCGGGACCTCGTCGGCCGGACGCGCCGCCTCCAGGGCCCGTTCGGCGCGGACCAGCGACCCCGTGCAGGCCCGCACCTCCCCCAGCACCCCGTGGCCCCGCGCCTCGGCCGAGTGCAGCAGCGCCTGCACGACCGGCGGCGCGTTCGTGCCGACTCCCTGCTGGGCCACCCGCGCCAGCTGAATCGCCTCCCGGCCGTGCCCCAGATACACGGCCTGCCTGCTCATCGTGACCAGCACATACGCCCCGTACGCCCGGTCCCCGGCCGCCTGCGCGAGCCGCAGCGCCTGCACGAAGTACCGCTGCGCGAGACCGTGCGCGGCGATGTCGTACGACGTCCAGCCCGCGAGCCGGGTCAGGTCCGCCGCCGCGGCGAAGAGTCTGCGGCCGGTCGTCTCGCCGTAGGTGCCGCGCAGCATCGGCTCGCACTCGTGCTCCAGGTAGCGCACCAGGGCCTGCCGGGCGTGCCCGCCGCCGTACTGGTCGTCGAGGGTGCGGAAGAGGTCGCCGACCGAGCCGAGCGCGGCGATGTCGCCCCCGGTGACCTTCTGGCCGGGCCCGCGCTCGGCCTGGCCGCGCTGCCGGGGGACCACCGGACGCCCCTGGGCCGGGACCCGGATCGCGGGCTCCCCGCGGGCGACCCTGTCGTCGGGGCGGCCGATCAGCCAGTCGCGGCTCGGGACGACCAGGCCGGCCGGGGTGAAGGCGATCTTGCGCAGTTCGACGTGGCTGCCGGAGTCCTTGCGCCACAGCCCGCTGACGATGTCGACGGCCTCCTCGGGGCCCGCGGCGAACTCCAGCCCCGCGTAGACGGGGGCGCAGGCGTCGAGGCCCATGTCCTGCGCGGAGAGCCGGCGCCCGAGTCTGCGGGTGAAGACCTCGGCGATGAGGGCGGGCGTGGTGCCCCGGGGCTGCTGACCGCGCAGCCACCGGGTCACCGATGTCTTGTCGTATCTGAGATCCAGCCCGTGTTCGAGTCCGAGCTGGTCCACGCGCCGGGCGAGACCCGCGTTGGAGAACCCCGCTTCTGCGATGAGCGCGGCGAGCTGTCGGTTGGGTGTGCGCTGCGCGGGTCGTTCCGTCATCTGCGGTGCGGTCTCCTGCCTTTCGGGCCGTCACGTGGTCACGTGGTGCCCGGATTGCCTGTGAGCAGCCCTTATTGCCCTCTGTGAACGGCGCGAATGTAGCGGAGAGTGAGCAGACGATCGCACACTTCGACGTTCGTTCATCCGATCGTGTGAGGATTGCCCCCGGGGCTGACGCCCGCAGGCCGGACGTACAGTGGCGTAGGCACCTTTCGTGCCTTACGACCTTCTAGGGAGGCGCTTGCCGTGAGTGGGTTGCGGTTCGTCCGCATGGGGTTCGGTGCGGACGCGGTCGAGTACCAGGTGGCGTGGGACGAGCAGCGCCGGGTGCACGCGGCGCGGTTCGAGGACGAGGTCGCCGACACGGTCCTGCTGCTCGAACACCCTCCCGTGTACACGGCGGGCCGGCGCACCGCGGACAGCGAGCGCCCCCTCGACGGCACCCCGGTGATCGACGTGGACCGCGGCGGCAAGATCACCTGGCACGGCCCGGGCCAGCTGGTGGGCTACCCGATCCAGAAGCTGCCGCGCCCGGTGGACGTGGTGGCGCACGTACGACGCCTGGAGGAGGCCATGATCCGCACCTGCGCGGAGTTCGGCCTGGAGACCACCCGGGTCGAGGGCCGCAGCGGCGTGTGGGTGCTCGGCGATCCGGTCGGGACGCGTCCGGCGATCGGCGGGCTCTCCCTGGACCTCGATCCCCGGCTCACGGACGACGAGTTCGACCCGCGGATGAACGGTCCGGAGTACGCCCCCTCCAACGCCGGGCAGCGCCGCGAGGACCGCAAGATCGCGGCGATCGGCATCCGCGTCGCCAAGGGCGTGACGATGCACGGCTTCTCACTGAACGTGAACCCGGACAACAAGTGGTTCGACCGGATCATCCCCTGCGGCATCCGTGACGCGGGCGTCGCCTCCCTGGCCGGCGAGCTCGGCCGGGACGTGACGATCGACGAGGTGCTGCCCGTCGCCGAACGGCACCTGAGGGACGTACTGGAGAACGCGGAGCTCAAGCCGAGGGTGATCGAGAAGACACCGGCAGCCTGAACACCGCCGCAGACTTTCAAATCTACGGGCGTACCCTGAACAACGCCGAAGAATCAAACGCTAGGGAGCCGGTCGTGTCCGCAGTCGCCCCCGACGGACGCAAGATGCTGCGCCTGGAGGTCCGCAACAGCCAGACCCCCATCGAGCGCAAGCCCGAGTGGATCAAGACCCGGGCGAAAATGGGTCCCGAGTACACCGCGATGCAGAAGCTCGTGAAGAGCGAGGGTCTGCACACGGTCTGCCAGGAAGCCGGCTGTCCCAACATCTACGAGTGCTGGGAGGACCGCGAGGCGACCTTCCTCATCGGCGGCGACCAGTGCACCCGGCGCTGCGACTTCTGCCAGATCGACACCGGCAAGCCCGAGGCACTGGACCGCGACGAGCCCCGGCGCGTCGGCGAGTCCGTGGTCACCATGGACCTGAACTACGCCACCATCACCGGCGTCGCACGCGACGATCTGGAGGACGGCGGCGCCTGGCTGTACGCCGAGACGGTCCGCCAGATCCACGAGCAGACCGCGGGCCGCGAGGCCGGCCGCACCAAGGTCGAGCTGCTCGCCCCCGACTTCAACGCGGTGCCGGAGCTGCTCCAGCAGGTCTTCGAGTCCCGCCCCGAGGTCTTCGCGCACAACGTCGAGACGGTGCCCCGGATCTTCAAGCGCATCCGCCCCGGTTTCCGCTACGAGCGCTCCCTGCAGGTCATCACCGAGGCCCGCGACTTCGGCCTGGTGACCAAGTCCAACCTGATCCTCGGCATGGGCGAGACCCGCGAGGAGGTCAGCGAGGCGCTCAAGCAGCTGCACGACGCCGGCTGCGAGCTCGTCACCATCACGCAGTACCTGCGGCCGAGCGTGCGCCACCACCCGGTGGAGCGCTGGGTGAAGCCGCACGAGTTCGTGGAGCTGAAGGACGAGGCCGACCAGATCGGCTTCTCCGGCGTGATGTCCGGGCCGCTGGTCCGGTCCTCCTATCGGGCGGGTCGGCTCTACCAGATGGCCGTCGAAAAGCGGGGGTCGTACGTCGCCTCGCAGGCCGTCTGATGGCACGGAGTGCCACCCTGCACGTGTGAATCCCAGCACAAGCAACTACCGCACGGTAGCGGTTGATTGGCGCGGTTCTGGACGTCCCCGCAGATAGGGGGCCTACAGGGCCGCGTCGGTGTTTTCGGGCAGCGCATCCAGGCTTCATCGGCGTTTGACCGGTCGGTCACGCCCTGGTAACACCATTCAGTGACCCTGTCTGTACACCCCGTGCACCACTCACCAGAGCCGCCATCCCGAGGGGGGACCTCCATCATGCAGGCCGCGCCGGTTCGCGCCACCGCCATCCCGTCGTTCACCGATGCACTCCGTGCCGTCGAGTCGCTGCTCCTGAGCAGCGGTCAGCGCACCGCCCGCCGCAACGCCTGGACGTCCGTCCTGGAGGACCGCCGCCGCGCCAAGGACAGGGTCGAGGCGCAGCACATCCTGGAGCAGACGCTCACCAAGACGCTCACCGACACGTACAGCGCCCGCTCCTGATCCCTCCCCCCAGGAGGGCGGGCACTGCCGTCGTCGGCGCCTCCGGGGCCACGTAGACTTCGGGGCATGGCGAGAAGTGACAGTGCGGCGGATGCCGCGAACCCCGGGCGACTGAAGCAGATCGCCCTGACGTACAAGATGACCCGGAAGGCCGACAAGAAGATCGGCCTGGTTCTCGCGGGCGTCTTCATCCTCATCCTCGGTGTCTTTCTCGCGATCGGTTTCCTGATCGGCCACCCGGTCTATCTCGGCATCCTGGGCGTCCTGCTCGCCTTCCTCGGGACGGCGGTCATCTTCGGGCGCCGGGCCGAGCGAGCGGCGTTCGGGCAGATGGAGGGCCAGCCGGGAGCGGCGGCCGCCGTGCTGGACAACATCGGCCGGGGCTGGACGACAACCCCCGCGGTGGCGATGAACCGCAGCCAGGACGTGGTGCACCGGGCCGTCGGCAAGGCCGGCATCGTGCTGGTCGCCGAGGGCAACCCGAACCGCGTCAAGAGCCTGCTGGCCGCCGAGAAGAAGAAGATGAACCGCATCGTGGCGGACGTGCCGGTGCACGACATCCTCGTCGGCACGGGCGAGGGCAGGGTCGAGCTCAAGAAGGTCCGCACCACGATGCTCAAGCTGCCGCGCGTGCTGACCGGCCCCCAGGTGACCGCCACCAACGACCGGCTGCGGGCGATGGGCGACCTGATGAGCAACATGCCGTTGCCGAAGGGCCCGATGCCCAAGGGCATGAAGCTTCCGAAGGGCGGCGGCAAGGCCCGCTGAGTCTTCCCGTACGACGATGGGGGCGCCCGGATCACTCCGGGCGCCCCCATCGTCGTAACGCGCCGGATGTCGTCAGATCCGCACTTCGACGGTCTTCGCCAGCCGGTCGTGCAGGCCCCTGCCGTCGCGGTCCCAGATCAGGGCCGGGAGGGCGAGGCAGAGCAGGAGCGTGCGCAGCAGGGCGCGCAGGGGGTTGACCCGGCCGGTGTCGAGGGCGACCACACGCAGGCCGAAGAGGCGCTTGCCCGGGGTGAAACCGATGGTGCCGACCGTGAGGACGCCCATCACGAAGAAGACCAGCAGCGCCCAGTTGGAGGTCGCCTGGCCGCTGTAGCTCTGCGTGATCAGGCGGGATGCAATCAGGACGCCCATCGCCCAGTCCACGGCGAGTGCGCCCAGGCGCCGGCCGGGTCGGGCGATCGAACCCGGCCCCTGCTCCGGCAGGCCGAGCTGCTGTCCGCGGTATCCGAAGTCGACACCGGCTTCCTCCGCGGCCGCGCGAGGCCCGGAGAGCCACGATCCGATTGCATCCCTGTTGTCCACGCGTCCACGGTACTGCGCGCGTTTCGGGATACGGACAGGTGGGGCGGGGCCGACGATGTCCGGTTAACTTGTGCGAAACAAATGGGTCACGCCCGAGAAACCACCCGTCCCTAGGGTCGTGGACAGCGTGTGCCACCGCACTGGCCGCACGAACGAACTACCACCCCGGTCCAGGAACGGTCGGGAGTAGGAGGAGCTGGATGTTCCAGAACGCCGACGAGGCCAAGAAGTTCATCGCGGACGAGGACGTCAAGTTCGTCGACGTCCGTTTCTGCGACCTGCCGGGCGTGATGCAGCACTTCACGCTGCCCGTCGAGGCGTTCGACCCGGACGAGGAGCTCGCGTTCGACGGTTCGTCGATCCGCGGCTTCCAGGCCATCCACGAGTCCGACATGGCGCTGCGCGCGGACCTGTCGACCGCCCGGGTCGACTCCTTCCGCCGTGACAAGACGCTGAACATCAACTTCTTCATCCACGACCCGATCACCGGCGAGCAGTACAGCCGTGACCCGCGGAACGTGGCGAAGAAGGCCGAGGCCTACCTCGCCTCCACCGGCATCGCCGACACCGCGTACTTCGGCCCCGAGGCCGAGTTCTACGTGTTCGACAGCGTGCGCTTCGCCACCAGCGCGAACGAGTCCTTCTACCACATCGACTCCGAGGCGGGCGCCTGGAACACCGGTGCGGTCGACAACAACCGCGGCTACAAGGTCCGCTACAAGGGCGGTTACTTCCCGACCCCGCCGGTCGACCACTTCGCCGACCTGCGTGCCGAGATCTCCCTGGAGCTGGCCAAGTCGGGCCTCCAGGTCGAGCGCCAGCACCACGAGGTGGGCACCGCCGGCCAGGCCGAGATCAACTACAAGTTCAACACGCTGCTCGCCGCGGCCGACGACCTCCAGCTCTTCAAGTACATCGTGAAGAACGTGGCCTGGCGCAACGGCAAGACCGCGACCTTCATGCCGAAGCCGATCTTCGGTGACAACGGCTCGGGCATGCACGTCCACCAGTCCCTGTGGACCGGCGGCTCCCCGCTCTTCTACGACGAGGCCGGTTACGCGGGCCTGTCGGACATCGCCCGCTACTACATCGGCGGCATCCTCAAGCACGCCCCGTCGCTGCTGGCCTTCACCAACCCGACGGTGAACTCGTACCACCGACTGGTGCCGGGCTTCGAGGCGCCGATCAACCTGGTGTACTCGCAGCGCAACCGCTCCGCGGCCATGCGTATCCCGATCACGGGCTCCAACCCGAAGGCCAAGCGCGTCGAGTTCCGCGCGCCCGACTCCTCCGGCAACCCGTACCTCGCCTTCTCGGCCCTCCTCCTCGCGGGCCTCGACGGCATCAAGAACAAGATCGAGCCGGCCGAGCCGATCGACAAGGACCTCTACGAGCTGGCTCCCGAGGAGCACGCGAACGTGGCGCAGGTCCCGACCTCCCTCCCGGCCGTCCTCAACTCCCTCGAGGCCGACCACGAGTTCCTCCTCCAGGGCGACGTCTTCACGCCGGACCTGATCGAGACGTGGATCGACTTCAAGCGCACCAACGAGATCGCCCCGCTCCAGCTGCGTCCGCACCCGCACGAGTTCGAGCTGTACTTCGACGTGTGATATCGCCCCAGGTCAGAGCGGGTTTCCGCTCCCCTGGGCCGTGTGTGGGCCGTCGGCCGTGTTCTTCCTCGCCGGAAGGGCACGGCCGACGGGTCGTTTTGGGACTCAGCAGCGCGACCGAAGGTCGAGCGCTACGGCCCGCTACCGCTCAGGTCAGCGCATCGGCTTCGCCGGGGCCGGTGACCGCATCCGGTACGCCGAACGCGACGTCGATGGCCCTACGGGCACGGTCACGACTGTTCGGCATGAGGTGTGTGTACGTCCGGAGCGTGAATCCCGGGTCGGAGTGACCGAGGTACTCGGCCAGGGCCTTGATGTTCTCCCCCGAATCCAGCAGCACCGACGCGTAGTAGTGCCGCAATGCGTGCATGCCGTGCTCACGTGACGGTTTGAACCGCTCCCCCGGCACCCGTTCCGGGATGACGCCGGCAGCAATCAGCGCGGGCTTCCACAGGTACATGTTGAAGTAGTTCCTGTTCAGCGCCTTACGCTCCCGCGAGTAGAACAGCAGCTTCGCTGTGACCGGCGGGCCGTCCGGGGTCTTCCACGGCAGAGTGACGTCGATAGGCGGCCGGTGGGTGACATGCGCGGCCAGCGCATCCGACACCACGTCGGGCAGCGGCACGTCCCGCAGCTTGCCGCCCTTGGGCGGGGCAAACACCATCTGCGGCCCGATCAGCTTGACCTGCCGCATGACGTGCACCGCTCCCCCGACGAAGTCGACCTCGTCGACCGCGAGCCCGAAGATCTCCCCTTGCCGCAAGCCGCATCCGGCACCGAGGTCGACGACCGTCGCGTACTGACTCGGAAGTCCGCCTCGGACCGCGACCACCCGATCCCGTGTCCACGGCTTGAGTGTCCGCCGATCCAGCTTGGGGGCCCGCACGGAACCTGCACGGCAGGGGTTCCGGGTCAGAATTCCGTCGTCCACGGCGGCACCGAACACGGCGGAGACGTTGGCGAAGACGGTCCGCTGATACGACGCTGCCATCCCGGAATCCGCAAGGGCGCGTGCCCACGTACGGATATGGGCGGGCTGGAATGCGCTCAGGGAGCGAGAGCCGATGTAGGGGAAGGCGTGCAGCCGGAACCTCAGCTCCATGTTCACGATGGTGGAAGGGTCCGTGGTCTGGGATGCCAACCACCGAGTGGCGAACTCCCTGAACGTCTCCTTGCCGGCCGACGGGTCGACGTACTGGCCGCGGGTCATGTCAGCCGCGATCTGCGTCAGCCACGCCTCTGCGAGTCGCTTCTGCTTGTCCGGGAAGGACTTGCTGCGTTCGCTCCCATCTGGGGCAACGTAGCGGGCCCGGTAGCGCATGCCCGTCCCGTATCGGTCGGTCTTTGACCTGACCGTCTTGCCATTGAGTGCCGTCTCGGTCTTGTACCAACGGTCTTGGATGTGGCCGGCCATACGGCGGCGGTCCTCTCGACATGCAGCAGGGAGAGCCGCTCGCGGCGGCTCTCCCTGCTGTCTGGGGGTGGTTGGCTACGCAGCGCCCTGGCAGGCGCTCTTGCGCTGAACGACGTAGGCGCGCACGTCGGCGGGGTCGTAGCGGAGGTGCTTACCGATACGGAAGCCGAGGGGGCCGGTGCGCTTCCTGCGCCACTGGTAGACGGTTTCGAGCGGTACACCGAACATCTCGGCGACGTCGTCGGGGGTGAGGTACCGGTCGGGGAGGCCGCCTCGGAGAGAGGCGAGGGGGCCGGGGGCCGTCGGCTTTGCCATATGGACTCCAGGGGGACTTGGCGCGTCTGTCCGAGGTGCGGATTTCTGCGTCACAGCGTCACGTGCGTCATTCAGGCTTCTGACCTGCGGGTTTGGGGTGACGCAGCGGGGTGGGGGTGCGTCACCTGTGACGCAGGCTCTCCGTCGCGCGTGACGCGGGTGACGCGGCGTGACGCAGCGAGCGGCCGTCTGCGTCACGCCTGTATGCGCAGGTCACCAGCTGTTTTCAGGGTGGCCGTGACGCAGGTGACGCAGCGCTTCCTACTTAGGAAAAAAGAGGGGGTGTCTGTGGTGGTGCGGTGCGCCTCAGGACGTGAAGAAGGAGCCCGCTACGCGGCACGTCCTGAGCAGGGCGGCGGCGCCGCCGAACAGCAAGAGGAGCACGCCTGGCCGGTGGTGCTCCTCTTGCTCGTACGGTCGGAAGCGATGCCGGTCAGAACGCCTGCTGCTCGTGCGGAGGCTGGACGGGCGAGCGGGTCAACTCGATGTAGCGGCCCTCCCTGGTGCGGCCCGAGTCGATGAGCACGCCCCGGGCGGCAAGGGTGGGTTGAAGTCGCTTGAGCCGGTCGGAGAGGACTTTGCCTGTGGTCGGCCACCCCTTGGGCAGGGGACGGAAGTCCTCGCCGGCGTAGAGGCGGGTGAGGCAGTGCAGCCACTCCGTGGACGTCATCCGCTGCTCAATGCCCGGCTCGACGTCCGCGGCGTGCCTGAGAACGGTCTGCGCGAGGAGATCGCCCTCAATGACGTCGTCGTTGAGGTCGTCGAGACTGGCCCGGTAGGCGGTGAGCGCCCCGAGGCCGGTCGCCGCGTCGAGCTGCGCGCACAGGTGCGCGAAGTCCGCCATCCGCAGGTCCGTGGGGGTCTCCGTGTCGACCGCGCGGACCTTGACCGTGAGGTCCAGGAGCGATCCCAGCACCACGGGCAAGACTTCCGCGTAGTCCGCCCACAGTTCCGCCTCGGTGCGTCGCACCCGAGGCCGCTCCAAACGCAACGGCAGGAGCCGTTCGGCGAGGTCGGGCCGGATGACGCCCACGTCGATACCGGTCAACAGCAGGGGGCGGCGGTAGCCGACGCGGAACACGTCCCCGTCGGTGAACAGGGCCCGTTTGACGCTTTCGGCGCCGGTGACGATGCAGCACATGGCGTCGGACAGGTCCGGTGTCATGTGGGAGAGGTTGTCCAGGGCGGTGACCCAGCCGGCCGCAACCGCCGCGATCAGGTTCTCCTCATCCTTCGGGGCGCGGCGCAGGTCGCCGCTCATGCCCTCGATGATGCGTACGAGCATCCGCCCTCCGGTGGATTTCCCCGCGCCCTGGGGACCGGTGAGGAACGGTGCGGGGACGGGCACGGACGGTCCGAGGCAGCCGATCAGCCAGGCGATGGCCAGGCATTCGGTTTCCGCGTTGGCGAAGTTGCACAGCCGCATCAGGAGATCGATGCCCTTGCCGTCGGTGTCCTTGGCGGGCAGGGGCAGTTCGCCGGTGAGCTGGGTGCGCCGCCAGCAGACTTCCCGCGGGTCGGGGACGGTGATGTCCCAGCCGGTGGGGTGGATACGGACGGACTGTCCGTCGTTACGCCCGAGGTCCAGCCACGTCGCTCCGTCGTATCCGGGGGCGACGCGGATGTGCACGGGCTGTACGTCCTCGACCAGCGCGAGGGCTTCGATCAAGTCCAACGCCTCCTTGAGCGCGGTCCCGTTGAACACCCCAACCCCGTCCCGGAACAGGCCGACCATGAGTTCCTGGCGGTGGCTGCCGGTGGTGCCCTGGGAGCGGATCGGACGTGCCACGGGGTGGCCGTTCTTCTGCGCGTACACGGTGCCGTCAGCGGTGCGGAAGTACCGGAAATGGGATTGCGCGTAGTCGGTGATGACCTGGCGTGCCGGGTTCTTCTCGTCGTCGGACATGCTCACAGTCCCAACCTGGTCAGGGCGTTGGTCCACGCATCGGTGCAGTGCCTCGCTGACTCGCCCTTGGCCTGCGCGGCGGTGAACAGCCGCGCGACGTGGGTGTCGGTGAGGCAGCCGCACCCGCCGTGGGCGGACAGCACGGCGAGGAACGTGCGATAGACGGTGGCGTGCACGCCGCTGCGAACCTCGGTGATGCGCTGCTCCGCCATGGCGATCCCACGATCCAGATATGTGGGCGTGCGGTGGCGGCACGCCCCCTGTCCGCTCCTGAGAGGCACTGTGGGCGTCTGTGGCGCCCTGCGGGCAGGGGACGGCTCCCTTACCGCCAGTGCGCGTACAGCGTCCGGGAGAGCGGCCATGACCCCGGTGCCGGGACCGAGCCAACGGGCGTATCCCATAAGGGACTTGACGTCGACGCCGGGCCGGACCGCGTTGGCAGACTGCATGACGTCCTGGTAGATCCAGTGCTCACCGCGCGTCGTCTTCACAGTGCGGGTCGCGGGCAGGGTCGCGCGGGCCCAGATGAGGGCTTCTGTGTTGTCGAGGTCGAGGACGGTCAGCCCGGCGCCGCCAGGGTGGTAAGCAACCGCTGCCGCTTCGCGCCACGCCCTCGCCCATTCTCGGGAGCGCAGGATGGCGGGGTCGGTGGTGGCGGCGGCCCAGGCGTGGCACGGACGCGGGCAGGTGCAGGGGCCCGGGGTCTTCATGTTCGGCCGGCCGCCGCACGTGTTCCGGGCGCAGGTGCGGCAGTTGCCGAACGGCACCTTCCCAGCCCGCAGCGGCAGCGGCGGCACGCCGGCCGCTGCGAGGGCGAGGGCTGTACGCAGATGCTCGCTCATGCGGCCGCCTCCACGGTGGATCGGACCGGGATGCCGGTGGCCACGGAGGCGATGTGGGCGGCGAGCAGTGGGGGCACGGCGTTGCCGACCTGCTCGAACTGCTTGGTTCGGGTCCCGTGGAAGGGGTGATCGGCGGGGAACGATTGGAGGATCGCCGCTTCCGCGAGCGTCAGGTTGCGTTCCTCGACGCCGTCTCCCACCCACTTGCAGCGGTTCGCGGTGCTGGTGATGGTGAAGGAGGGTTCGCTCAGCGCGCGCTCGTAGCGTTCGACGTCGCCGGAGGGCAACTTCCAGCCCTGCCCGCTGCGCAGCTTCCAGGAGCGCGCCCGGCCGGTCAGCGCGTTGCTCGGGCCGTCGGCCGAGAACTCGTTGCCACCGGCCGCCCGCCCTCGCCTGTTCGTGGGACGGTCGCCGCGCGTGTTGACGGTGACACCGCACGGCAGACCCAACGCGTCGGCCATGGACACCCAGGGCGCCAGGCGCCCGCCGAACAGATCGATCGCCGGGCTCTTGGCGTGCGTCGGATCGGGCGCGCTCACACGACGGATGCGGGAGGCCAGGAGAATCGCCCGCTTCCGGGTCTGCGGCACGCCGTAGTCGGCAGCGTTGAGGACGCCGACCCACACGCTGTAGCCCCAGCCGCGCAGGATGCCGGCGTACTGCTGGAACAGCGGCAGGACGTCGGGGACTTCCTCCAGGCACGCCCACTCGGGGCGCAGGTCGTACAGCCAGCGCATCGGCTCCGCGGCGAGCAGGGACCGCGCGTCCTTGCATCGGGCGAGGAGGTGGGCGCGGGTGTCGCGGCCGTGGGCGAGGTCGTCGACGGCCTGGTGCACGAGCGCCTGATCGGCGAGCCCGCCGCGCTTGCCGGCGCGGGACCAGGCCTGGCACGGCGGCGACGCGATGAGCCCGGTGACGCGCTCGAAGGGGTCGGTCGGGTAGGCGGCCACGTCGGACTGGATGGTGGCGTGGCCGGCGGCGTGCGCGGTCTTGCACGCCGCCGTGTCCCACTCCAAGCCGATGTCGGTCAGGCCGAGCATGCGCAGGCCCTCGGCCCAGCCACCAGGTCCACGGAACAGTTCGACGATGTCGTCGGGGATCACGCGGCTACCTGCTCCGGTCACCCTCAGGGTCGAGGACGCGTCCACGACCCTGAGGGGCCGGGACACGACCGGTGCTCGCCGGATGTCGGTCGGTTCGGTCATGCTGGATGTCTCCAGTCCTGTTGAGGGTGCTGGGTGACAAGGGCGGCCCCGGTTCTTTGGCGAGATGCGGGGGTCGCCCTTGGCGTCGCTACTGGTTGTTGTTGGTTTTGGCCCATACGCCGGTGGTGCGGGTGTGGATGTTGCGCCGGTCCTGGTAGACGGGGCCCTCGTAGTGGTGGTGGACGTCCGGGGCGGGCTTGGCCCTGGCGACGAGGCGGGCGAGAGCGAGCACGAGGGCGGTGGGGGCGCTGAAGACGAGGCCGCACACGAGCGGGTCGGCGAACTGGGACACGTACATGAGCACCGCGGCCGTGCCACCGACCATGGCGGTGGTGAGGCCCCCGGCGAGCATGAGCGCGCTCGCGTCGGTGGCGCCCTGACTCATCGGCGGCCGTCCGGGCTGGGCGACAGGCGGGGTGGAGCCGTAGGCGGGCGGCGGGGTGTCGTCGCGGTAGGCGGTGGGCCGATAGGCGTCAGCGATGATCCGGGCGGCCTCGGCGGATGCCTGCTCGTCGGTCATCACGACGTCGGACGGGGTGGTCTCGGAGTGCATGCGGGTTCCCTTCCGGGACTCGGCGGAGCGGGCAGGGCACACCCTCGAAAGAGGGCTGTGGAGGGGTTGCGGCGGGGGCCCTTCAGCCCCCTTTACCGGCCTTACCTTGCAGGTCAGGGGCCTCTACCGGCCCCGCTACCGGGGTAAAGAGCCCCCTCTACTCCGGGCCGCTCACCGATGACCGCGAACGGCGGCGCAGAGGGGGTCTCGGTAGGGGCCCGGGTAGAGCCGGGGGGCTTTACCTGCCGGTGCTGAGGAGGATCTCGGCAGGCACGGCGGCCTCGATGTCGCGGCGCTGGTAGCCGGCCCCGTTGGCGCCCGAGATCTTGACCTGCTTGCTGGTGCGCTTGACGCCGGCTGCTTCCAGGTCGGCGGCGAGGCGTTCGGCGTTGAGGTCGCCGTACTCGTCCTCGTCGAGGTTGGCGAGGCCGGCGAGGAGGTCGGTGGTGAACATGCGCGGGGAGTGCCGCATGACCTCCAGGGCGTCGGAGACGATCGCGGTCACGGTCAGGCCGGCCGCATCCGCGGCGGCGGTGACGTCGCCCGCGGCATCCCCGGTGAGCTGTCCGGCAGCCTCGCGCAGGGCGCGGCCCTTGGCGCACAGGGCGGCGAAGCCGGTGCCGTCAAGGTAGTCGGCCCGCACGGTCACGAACGACGCCGGACCGGTCACCAGCACCCCCACACCCCGGTGGTCCTCGGACAGCACGGAAGCGTCGGCGCCCTGGGCGGCCTTGCCCTTACCCAGGACCATGTCGGAGCTGGTGCGGTCGACGACCTGCGTCGAGTAGCGGATGGTGATGATCTCCCGCAGCTTCGGCGGCACCGACTCCGCATCCGGCCGCTGCGAGGCGAAGTTGGACACGAACCCCGCGGCAGGTCCTCGGCGGGCGACGCGGCACAGGTCGTTGATGACCTGCTCGCGGTCCTCGCGCTCCATCGCGGTGAAGTACTCCTGCAGCTCGTCGATGGTGACGAAGATGACCGGCAGGTTGTACTTGACCATGATCTCCGGGGTCAGCTTGCCTTCCGGGCACACGGAGGTGGGAAGGTCCCGCAGCAGCGCGAAACGGCGCTCCATCTCCGCCAGCAGCTCCTGCAACATCGCTTTCAGGGCTTCGATGGCGTCGTCCTCGGCGCCCATGATGAGGCGGTGGGCGACGGCTTTCATGCCCTTCCAGTCGGCGCCGCCCTTGCCGTCGGCGACGTAGTGGCGCACGTAGGCATCGAGCAGACCGGCCGCGGTGAGCAGCCGCTGGGAGAACGTCTTGCCCCGCCGCGGCAGGCCGCCGAAGAACATCGACTGCCACATGACCGGGATCGCCACGCGGTTGCCGCGCGCGTCCTGCCCGAAGGGGACCGCGTCCCAGATGGAGAACTTCTCCACCTTCTCCAGCGGGGAGGGGTTGAGCGGGCCCAGGTAGGGGTCGTCGTCGGCGACCCACATCGAGACGCGGCCGGCGTTGCCGCCCTTGGCCGCGCGGACCCGGGACATGATGACCTGGATCTCATCGACCCCGAGTTCCTGCGCGATCACCTCCCGCTTGGCCAGGACGTCGGAGGCGGTCTTGCCGCCACCGCGCGGCATGTCGAAGATCACGGCCCAGCCGCGACCGTCGCGGACCGGGCCCATGGTGCATGACACCTTCGGAAGGTCGCTTTCGTCCTTGACGCTGCCGCTTTTGAGGAGGCCGGCGGCCCGCAGTGCCTCGTTGAGCTGCTGGGCGGACATGTCCACCCGCAGCGGCGGCGCCGCCTGGTCCAACAGCCGGGTCTCCTTGCCCCGACCGAGGTAGGCGAGGGGGGTGGTGACGGCGCCCGCTATGCCGAGTTGCAGGAGCGGCGGGGCGAGGATGATGCCGATGGCGGCGGCGGTGACCGCCGCGGCGGCGGCCCCGAAACGCCAACGCCGGGACTGCGTGCGGGTGTAGTGGGCCATCTGCAACCGGACCGCCAGCTCGACGTCCTCGGGCCGGGCCTTGACCTGCGCCCGCAGCGCCTTGACCGCCGCCGTGTGGTCCTGTGCCGAGAGCGTCGGCCACAGACCGGCCGCGGCACGGAAGAAGCCGCGGGCGGCCAGCAGGACGGTTTTGACCAGGTACTTGGGGGTGCGCAGGCCGTGATAGCGGGTGTGCCACCAGGTGAGCCGGGCGAACGCCTGCACGTTGGCGACGACCGAGGCACGCGAGCGTGCCCACGCCGGCAGAACGTCGGCGTCCGGGAGGGCGAGCCAGTCGACCAGGGGGTTGTCGGGCCGGTCGACCGCCTCACCGGCCGGCGTCTCGTCCACGTCCGCCGCGGGGGCAGGAGCGGGGGCGGTGGGTGCCTTGGCGAGGTCGACGACCGGGGTCGTGCGGGCGGTGCGATGGTCGTCGAGGTTGTGGACGGTGCCCACGGGGGTGTCGTTGGTGGCGGGTTCAGACATGACGGGATGACTCCGAACTGCCCCGAGCAGGGCGGGAGTTGGAAAAGACAGGAGGATGCAGGGGCGTGGTGGGCGTGGTCACCACCAGCGGGATTCCTTCTTGGGTGTGAGGTAGGGGCAGCCGTGGGCCATGTGGTCCACGCACTGCGGGCAGTCCTGGCGCGGCCGGAGCGGGCGGTGGATGCGCTTGTTGTAGGCGTGCTCCCAGCACTGCGGGCACTCACCCGGAGGCGTCTGCGTCGCAGCCATGGTCACCACCAGCTCGACGACTTCTTGACGGCCTTGGCGGTGGCGGCCTCGGCGACGAGCCGGCCCCGCTCCTTCTGGAACGCGGCCAGTTCGGCGTTCAGCCGGTTCAGCACCGACTCCCGCACCCTGTCCAGGGTCCGCTCCGCCCGTCCGGTGCTCTTGCTGCGCAGCGTGCGGTAGGAGCCGGAAGCCAGCGCCCCCAGGACCTGGCGGCGCTCGGAGCCGGTCAGCGGCCACAGCTCCTCGTTGCGGACCGCCTCCAACTTGCGCTCCGTCAGGGCGATCTCACGGTCCAGGTGACGGGTGTTGGGCCTACTCATGTCAACTCCCCTTCCGGGAGGTCTGGTTGTCGTCGATGCAGATCCCGCACATGCCGTGCCGGCGGGAAATGCAGTAGCTGTAGGTGATCCGGCAGGACGGGCAGGTCTGGCGGGCGAGCATCGCCAGCGCGAGGGCGCCCCACTTGCGCGACGTCATCGGCCGAACCGGCAACGCGCAGTCGACGCGGTAGAGGTAAGCGACGCGCGGCGTGCCAGCACGGCGGTTGATGTGCATGGCCTGCGCGGCGATCGGCTGACCGCCCGGACGCAATCCCTGAGCGCGTAACTGCCGGCGGGTGGCCAACCCGTCCGGGGCCAGGCGCCACGGGTAGGTCGGTATCCCGTGGCGGGCCCCGGTGGGGTCGAAGCACTTGCCGTAGACGCCGGACATCACGGCGTTCCAACAGCGGTAGCGGCGCGTTCGGCGAGCAGGGCATCACGCAGCTTGCGGGCGTTGGCCGGTGAGGTGTGGATCGCGCGACGGATGCCCTCAGCAGTCACCTTCGCGTCGGCGAGACCGGACGTCGCCGACCGTGCCTCAGCGAGCAACTGATCCGGGGTGCGCTTGGGGCGGGGCGATCGGGCCGCGTCGGGAACCCGACCGGTCACCCCACGCGGCGGAGTCGATCCCGCTGCCACGCTCCGCACGGTCGGGGCAGGGATGGCGGGCATCGACTTGAGCGGAAGAATCGACTTGCCCGCATCGACCGCGACCGGTTCCGGCATCGACAGCCGGGGCAGTGTCACGGCCGGGGCAGGGGTCGATTTCCCCAGCTCAGCCATAGACCGTTTCCTGATGGTCTCGGTAGATTCCTCCGCATTCGTGGATGCGGTGAGGGCCGGGGCCGGGGTGGCGAACATCGACGCGAGGGCGGCATCGGCACCTTCAGTGACTCGATCGCGCTGGACGTCGAGCAGCCTCGACCCGAGCGCCGTGTCGCCGACCCCGATCTTGCGGGCCAGGCGCCACGACTTTCGCTCCGACCACCACTGCACCCGGTTGCTCGGGTGTTGAGCGGCGCGGGCGCGGTGGTAGGCGAGGGCCTGCACGAGATCGGCGGTGTGCCGCTCGTGTTCAGCGTCGCGGCCGTCGGTGTGCACCACGATCCGCCGGGCGAGGAACGCCATGCCCTCGGCCGAGACGGACATGCCCATCGGGGTCAGGGCGTAGATGACGGTGCGGGCGGGGTCGGGTGCGGCCATGGCGCCCATCACGGACGCGGCAGCGGGCAGCGCCCACAGTCCGGCTCGTACAACGCGCGGCGAGGACTGGCCCAGCATGGTCAAGCCGAGCAGGACCAGGGCGAGCACGGCGGTGGCGCCCTCACCGGCTCCGAGCGCTCCGAGGGCAGTGCCGCGGCCGTAGGCGTGGCCGATGTTGCTGTAGGTGCCGATACCGCCGATGACGCCGGTGGCGAGCATCGGCACGAACGCGGCGGTCAGCACGCCGATCTGCACCTTCGTCAGCTCGGTGCGGTTCACAGGGCACCTCCGGCGGTGAGCAGGAGGGCCAGAACGAGCAGGGCGCCGCCGGTCAGGGTCAGGTCGACAGCGCGGCGCAGGCCGGTGAACTTGACCACCGCGAGCCGGGACAGACCCGCGATGTCGGCGGCCAGGTCGCCGGCGACAGCGTCGGTGATCTGCTCGGGGGTGAGGGTGGCCCACAGCGGGAAGCCGTGCCGGCCGGATAGGTTGGGGCGCACGGAGCGCAGCAGCAGGCCGACCGCCGCGATCAGCAGCGTCATACCGAGTCCGCCCGTGACGATGGCGGGCCAGGTCCGGGGCAGGTCGGCAGCGATCGTCCAGGCTCCCGCCAGCACCGCGCCGATGAACGCCAGCAACAGCGCCGTCTTGTTGTCGGTCCGCGCGATCTCCGCCTTCACCTCAGCGTGCGCGGCCGTCAAGTTCTGGGTCGGGGCGCTCATGCGGCACCCCCGGACAGCGTGATGCCGGCGGTGCGGTTGACCAGGGCCAGACCCTCGACCAGCACCCGGCGCCGCGCGCGGCGGATACGGCGGGTGTCCAGTTCGGTCGGGGTCCGGTCGAGGGTGATGATCTGCGCGTCGAGCAGGTCGACGCGCGCCAGAATCAGCGGCATCTCCCGCTCGATCGCGTCCAGCTCCGCATCCGTCGGCTCGATGTCGTCGGCGAAGGCGGTAACAGCTTCCTGAACAGTAACGATGTGGTCCATTGGGTCGTGTTCTCCCTCGCAGGTGGAACGGCCCGAAAAGCACCCCCGGAGTAGCCCCTCCGGGGGTGCGCGCCGTTGCTAGAGAAAGCCGCGCATCACACGCGGCGCGGCCACTGAGCAGTGGCCGAAGTGCCCCGGACCGGTCTCGAACCGATCAGGTTGCCGTACGAGGCACGCCGGTCTTCTCCGCCTTGTTTCCAACCCCTTCGGGCAGGCGGACCACGGGTTACCGGCAGTTCCCTGTGTGTAGTTGTCAAGGTGCCTGCGCTTCCTTCGAGCCCGTTTCACGGAGCCCTCCGGGCGACATAGGAGCAGCCACATAGGGACGCTCCGGACCCGCTGTCCTAGGACTGCGCGCCGTCAAGTAAGACCATGCCGCACAGTCCCAGGACTATCAACAGTCCTGGGACTGTGCTTCACTGGTCGGTGTCGAGAGGAGTGCTATATGGCGCCCAAGTGGCGGGAGCTAGCGGACCGACTGGCCGAACAGATCAGGAACGGCGATTACGTGCCTGGTGCCCAGTTGCCGCAGATCAGGGACCTGGTGGAAGCAGGCGAGGGCTCGAAGTCCACGGTCCATGCGGCCTACAAGGCGTTGGAAGCCGAAGGGCTGGTCACGTCGTCGCGCGGGCACGGCACGGTCGTCCGCGAGCGGGCCCCGCTCAAACGACTCGGCATTGCGCGGTACGACAAAGCCAAGTGGCGGGACGGCGATGAAGTGGCGTTCATCGCGGACCGTGTGGCGTCCGGACGCACCTACAAGCGCAACGAACAGACTCAGACCGTCAGCCGTGTGACGGCACCGGCCGCTGTCGCGCAGGCGCACGGCCTGCTCGAAGGTGCGGAGGTCTACGCACGTGCGCGTGTGGTCAAGGAGGGCTCACAGCCGACGCACACACTGACGAGCTACTACCGTCCTGAACACGTGGAAGGGACGCGCATCGTCGACCCGACGCCGGGGCCCGCCGGCCGGGGCGGTGGCTTCCGTGTTCTGTACGACGCCGGATACGAGATTGACCACATGCAGGAGACGCTGTTCGCGCGTATTCCCACGGCGGACGAAGTTCAGCTCCTCCAGCTCGCCCCTGGGGAATGGGTGGTAGAGCTGCACCGGACGACCTACACGGCCGACGGCACCGTGGTGGAGTTCGCGATCGGCGTTCACGCAGCGACGCGCTTCGCCTGGACGTATGACTTCAAGGTCCCTGACTCGGCGAAAGCGGAGGGCGAGAACAAGTGATCTCAGCGCAGGCCTGGGCCGACGCTCAACGACTCTGGGACTTTCAGCAGATGGGCCATCACCCGCGTCCATGCTCTGTCGCGATTGGACTCGGAAGTCATGACCTCGGAGTCGCGGACGCAACCGCTGATCTCTACCACCGGGGCATGATGCCTCTGATCGTCTTCACCGGGGCCACCAGCCGCACCACACGTGACCGTATGCCGCGCGGCGAGGCTGAGCACTACCGCGAGCGAGCGATGGAACTGGGTGTGCCGGGCGATGCCATCCTCGTTGAGCCGCGGGCTCGGAACACAGGAGAGAACATCCGCTTCTCTCGGACACTGCTCGACGACTACGGGGTCGTCGTGTCGTCCGTCCTGCTGGTCAGCAAGCCATACGAGGAACGACGGGCCTACGCGACTGCACGCAAGCTGTGGCCCGAAGCCAAGTGGGTCAGCGCGTCCACACCCATGACCCTGGCTGACTACGTCGACTCGATCGGAGACGCACGCCTGGTGATCGACATGTTGGCTGGCTCGCAACAGCGGCTCATGATCTACCCGAAGCACGGATTCATGATCGAGCAGCACATTCCCGATGACGTAGCCGCAGCGTACGAGCGCCTGCGCGACGCCGGATTCACGAGCCGACTTGTGACAGACACCGCAGAGCGGCAGTGACCCCTGTAAGACCGCTGTCCAGCTCTGGAGCCTCCAGGCCTTCACGAGCAGAATGGACAGGCCACCGACCGTGCCACCCCTCGAGTTGAAGTTCCAACTCTAAACCGATGGCGTTCCATCAGTGCACGAGGCATCATGTTGAGATGCAGAATTTGTATTCCTGGATGCAACGCCTCGATCAGCTCGTAGAACGCGGCACCGGCACCATCAGTTACGTTCATCACCGCATCCTTCTGCCAGGTTCCACACCCCTGAAAGCCGAAGGCCTCTTCAGATTCGAGCCCGTGGGTCCGGTTAATCAGCTTGGCTCCACTCCTGGATTTCTCGCGAGTGTGGGTTGGATAGAAGACGGCGACCACCAGGTGACCACACCCTCTTTTGGTGATATATCCAGAGAACTGGCAGCAGTCCTTACCCTAATCACCGGCCGCCGCATCGAGGCATTTAACGAACAGCCGATCAGCATGCAGGATCGCCCTAACCGCATCACCTACTTGCCGGTGGGCGATCTACCAGATAGGAGCCTGATAGGCCCTATTGAGCCCAGCCTTGCAGTCGACGATGAAATTCGAGATTTTCTAGGCAAAGCGCGCAGTCTACAACAAACCGAGTATGCCGCCATCAGTTCAGCGGTAGATCTGCATTACGGCGCTTGCCTACTTTTCGGGCGAGATCTTACAGCAGCTTACACGTTGCTGGTAGCTGGAGTGGAAACACTATCGCAGTGCTTTTATGATGCCTCGACCTCTTGGGACGATTGGGACCAGGCCCCACGGTGGGAAAAGTTCATCAGAGTGCACGGCCTCAATGAATCTCAAGCGAAATCCTTGAAGTATAAGCTACTCGATGGGGCGCACATTCGCTTGAAGGCAAAGTTCACAGACTACGCCTCCACACGCGTGGAAGAGAAATTCTTCGACGAAACATGGACAGACTACGTTCCCTCGATATCGATGCCTGACGGAATAGCGACCGGCGGACAGTGGGCAGAGGCCAAGAAGATTCGGTATTTCCTACCCGATACGCGAGAAACACTGCGAGCCTCACTAAGGAAAACATACGACGCTCGTTCGGGTTTCGTGCACCAAGGGAAGAAAGCTACAACCCTTACCCAGGAAGCCGTAGGTCTTATCGGCCGCACCTCCCCTTCGAAACCTCTGCCGTTCGCCCTACTTCGTGCAGTCCTAGCGCATCTAATCCGCCTTGAGGTCAGAGACCGAGCGACCTCATCCCATACGCCGGCCGTCTCCTACACCTTCAACCACTCAGCCAGTACGTGACATTGCTTGAGAGGGATCGTTAATGGAAGAGAACTACGCCGTAGGCACCTGGGCGCAAGCACCAGGACAAAAGGGTATGACCGTCTCCGTCTTGCGAGATATTTCGAAGGCAGAGTACGAGCGATACAAGATCGTAAGTAGTAAATTCGTAATCCTTCAAGAGAGGAAGACTTTCCAATTCCTCGAGCGGTCGTCTGGCGAGCTGAAATCCACCTTCTCAGCTTACGTAAACATCGAGAATATCGGCGGAAGCTTTCGGACAATCAACTGGCGGCAGGCTGGTGGATTTCTCATGGAACGCTTCGCCACCTGGCTTGCCGCCAGTCGCCTTTACCTAGAGAGTGAACGCGATTTCATGATGTCCAGATTCGGTGAAGAAAGTTCGCAATATCAAAGCTTCAAGGAATCAACTTCCACCGCATTCGACACGCGAGAGGGGTATCGCTTCCTTTACAATCTACGGGACTACACACAACATTGCGGCATCCCTTCGTCAGGGGTCACCGTATCCTTGAACCAAGAGAAGGAGAGGGTCACGCAGCTACACCTAAACCGATCAGAATTGCTGTCGGCGAGATTCAAATGGAGTCGACACGCCAAATCGCTACTTGAAAGCTGGCCCGAGAAGATCGAGATAATCCCCCTCATGGATGACGCGATGGCTGGATACGCGGATGTGGAGCAAAATATCCTTGGAATGCTAATCGAAGATTGCGCGGCGGTAATCGGCGAAATCCAAGGCGAGGATTACAAGAATATAAAGAACGGAGAAAATCTGGCAGCATTCATAATGCCAGCTGGCGACAACGGGGGAAATTTCAGTCTCCAGCCGCTCCCTACACTGCAAGCTCTCACGACCATCGAAGCAGCTGTGCAGTCAGACGACCCAGTTTCCGAGATCTTTTCAAGGAAGGTTCAGCCGCCCGTCGTCACATCGGAGACCCTGCAAGCCAATAAGCGCGCTAACGCAGTGCTTTCCGCTTTTATCAATCCGCAGGAACCCGATCATGTAGGCAAACTAATCAATCGCATCATCGCCGACGATGCAGACATAACGCCACTCGTGTCCGGCCTAGTCAACACCTCGGCGCAACTAACTTATGCACTGTCTATGTTTCTCGGGGTTTCTCCTATTTCTCTACTGAGCATTCCAATCCCGGACAGCGACGCCAGTTCAAAGGCGTGAAACCCAGCCTTCTACCGGAGCGGTGCTCGCCCGAGCGTTACAGAATTGTGCGCAGGCAGGTTTTCCTAACATCCATTCTCAAGGGCGTCCATCGGCAGCGGGAGGCGGATACATGGAACACCACAGACCATACGAGGAGTTGGGCCCCGCATAATTTGCCGGGGGTGAGCAATGGCCGGGCCGTCTCTGGGCCGTCCGAGGGTGGTCGACAACCACCGACAACGACAGACAACGACGATGCTCCTGCTGGTCAGAGCGGCTCCGTGAGCAAGACTCCAAGGTGGCGCCGTCGCATCATCACTTCTTCGACGCGTGATCGGCACGTAGTCCTACGGCGCCCCCGTTCCGGTTTCCCGGGACGGGGGCGCCGTCGTATCGTTTCCTGCACAGCTGTTCGACAGGGGACTACGGGGGATACGGCGATGTCGGCACAGGACGACGACGGCGAGCGGGAGTTCGACATCAGGTGGGCCGACGGGGCCGAGCTCAAGGAGCCCTCCGCGCGGGCCCGGATGCTCGCCGCCCGCTGGAAGGAGAACCCGCCGAAGCCCCAGCCCTTCCGCGCCGACCCCGGGCCGAGGACACCGCGCCGTTCGTCCTGGCGGTCGACGGCGATCGTCCTCGGGAGCGTGGCGCTGCTCATCCTGGTGCTGGGTTACACGGGCTCCCAGCCGTACTAGCGGGCTGAGCAGGTAAATCCCGCGCCTCGACGGAATCCGGCCGCCTAGGATCGCCGGACATGCCGAGGCTTGGAGTGAGTGAGCGTGCGCAGCAGCATCTGGAACGGACCGCGGGCGGCGGAACGCCTCGCTGAAGGGGCCGCACTGCGGGAGTCCGTGTTCGACGCGGCCGACCCCGCCTGCTGGCTCGAGCTGGACACCGGCATACGGCGCAGTGTCCGGTCCTCGGCCGACGGTACCTGGCTGCCGGCCTGGCAGCGGACCGAGCGCGGGCGGACCCTGGCCGACGCCGTGCGACGGGGCGATGCGCTCACCGACCCGCAGCTCGCGCTCGCCCTGTGCCACCAGGACGGGCGGATCCGCAAGCGGGCGCTGGCCAGGACCGAGGGGCGTCCGGAACTGCTGCCGCTGGTCGTGCTGCGCTGCGCGGACTGGGCCGAACCGGTGCGGGACCGGGCCCGGCTGCGGTGGGCGGAGGCGGTCACCGTGGAGACCGCGGTCGCGCTGGCGCCGCTCGCCCTGCGGATCGGCGTCCGACACCGAGGGGACTTCGCCGTCGGCCTGGTCGACCGGGCGCTGCGCTCCGCGGACCGCGAGGCACTGCTGCCGCTGCTCACCCACGCGGACCGCACCGTGCGCCGCTTCGCCCACCGGCTCGCCGTCGAGGAGGGCTTCCTCTCCCCCGCCGAGCTGGCCCGCAGCGCCGCCCAGGACTCCGACACGGTCGTCCAGGGCCTCTGCGCGGAGGCAGCCCTGGCCGCCCTGGCGAAAGGCGCCGCGGACGAGACCGTACGGGAAACCCTGCTCGGCGCCCGCAATCCGCGGGTGCGGTCGGCCGGGGTGACCGCGCTGCGGCGGGACGGGCAGGGCGAGCGGGCCGTCGGGTTCCTCGGGGACCGGGCCGGGGTGGTGCGGGCCTGTGCGCGGTATGTCGTACGGCAGTTGGGGGGCGACCCGGTGGAGTGGTACCGGGGGCGCTGTGCCGACGCCGTCGCGGTGTCGGCGGGGGTGGTGAGCGGGCTGGCGGAGTGCGGGGACCGGACTGACGCGGCGGTGCTGTGGGCGTTGACCTCGCATCCTGATCCGGTGGTCAGGGCGCGCGCCGTAAGCGGGTTGCGGACGCTGGACGTGCTGGACGTACGGCGGCTGCGGGCGCTGCTCGACGATCCGGCGCCCGCTGTGGTGCGGGAGGCGACCCTGGCGCTGGTGCCGTCCGCGCGGATGGTGGACGACGGGTGGCTGCTCGAGCGGCTGGCGGTGGAACGGGCCCGGGAGACGCGGGTCTCCGCGTTCCGGCTGCTCACCGCACAGGGCGGGATCGTACGGCTGCGGGCCGCCGTCGCACTGGTCGACGATCCGGACGACAAGCTGCGGCACTGGGCCCGGCAGTCCGTGCAGCGCTGGCACCCGACGGCGGATGTGACGCCCGGGACGGTCGAGGTGGGTGAGCTGTTCGAGCGGGCGCGGCATCTGTTCAGTGACCACGTGCTCAAGAGGCGTATGTGGGAAGCCGGTCTCAGGGCCTGAGCCTTTGCCCGCCCCAGGGCTGATCGCGACCGCTTCATGGGCGGGGCCGGGTGCACACTGGAGCTTGGGACGAGTGCCTGACTGCGGGGTGATGCAGATGCAGAGCCGTTTCCGGAGCGACCGGCGGCTGACCGTGCGGATGACGGTCACGATGTTCCTGCTCGGACTGCTGTACGTGGCCTTCTTCGCCGCGTTGATCGTGTTGCTGAAGTCCTGGCTGCTGGTCGTGGGACTGATCGCCGTGATGTTCGTGGCGCAGTTCTGGTTCTCCGACAGGATCGCGATGTTCGCCATGCGCGGGCGGGTCGTGGAGCGGGAGGAGTATCCCGAACTGCACGCCGTCGTCGACCGGTTGTGTGCCATCGCCGACATGCCCAAGCCCGTGATCGCGGTGTCCACGATGGACATGCCCAACGCCTTCGCCACCGGCCGCAATCCCGACAACGCCGTGGTCTGCGTGACCACCGGGCTGCTCAGGCGGCTGGACCCGGCCGAGCTGGAGGGCGTCCTGGCACACGAGCTGTCGCATGTGGCGCACAAGGACGTCGCTGTGATCACCATCGCGTCCTTCCTCGGGGTGATCGCCGGGCTGATCGTCCGGTTCGCCTTCTACAGCCAGGTGTTCGGCGGGCGGAAGGACCAGAACACCGCCGTGATCTTCGCTGCCGTGATGGGCGTCTCGGCGGCCGTGTACGCCCTCAGCTTCCTGCTCATCAGGGCGCTGTCCCGGTACCGGGAACTGGCGGCGGACCGGGCCGCGGCCCACCTCACCGGCCGGCCCTCGGCGCTGGCCTCCGCGCTCACCAAGGTCTCCGGGGAGCTGGCCCGGATCCCCACCAAGGACCTGCGTACGGCCCAGGCCTTCAACGCCTTCTACTTCACCCCGGCCACCGGCAAGGAGCCCGGCATCGAGCGGTACTTCTCGACCCACCCGTCCCTGGAACAGCGACTGGACCAACTGGGGCGGATCTCCACGGAGTTGGGCGAGGCTGCGGAGCCCGGGAAGGCGGGCTGAGGATGGGGCTGCTGGACATCCTGCTCGGGCGCACGAAGCCCGTCGCGCCCGATCTCGACCAGCTCTTCGCGCTGCCGTCGGCGGCCGTGACGCTGGAGGCGGCGGTCTCCCTCACGCCGACCGGGCGCGGAGCGGTGTGCTTCGCCACGGTCGAGGGGGCCGCCTTCGAGCAGACGCACCGGGAGGTCCAGGCCCTGCTCGACGCGGACGCCGACCGCGACGGCCCGCCGGTGGAGCTGCGGCGGGACGACTTCGGCTACTCCTGGCTGGTCTCCGAGCGCGCCCCGGACCAGCTGCCGCAGTTGGTCAACGACCTGCACGCGGTGAACAGTTCGATGGAGGTCAACGGCTTCGGGCCGCAACTGCTGTGCTCGCTCGCCGGGTTCCACGACGCCGAGGGCAGGTCGCTAGCGCTCGTCTACCTCTACAAGCGCGGTACGTTCTTCCCCTTCGCCCCGCTGCCCGGTGACGGACAGCGCCGCGACAACCCGCTGGAACTGCGGGTGAAGGCCGCGCTCACGAACGACCTGCGGATCGAGCAGGACCTGAACCGCTGGTTCCCGGTGTGGGGCGCCCCCGGTCTCTGAGCTCCTAGCCCTTTCTCTCGCGCGCCTGTCGGCGGGCCTCCAGGGGGTGCTCGCGGCGGTAACGGCGTTCCCACCTGGCCTGCTTGTCCCGGCGGTCGCGGTAGGCGCGGTAACTGCCGGGCGTCGTGCCCGAGGCGGCCCCGGCCGAACCGCCAGGCGAGGACGCGGAGGCGCCGCGGCCGCCACGGCCGTACTGCGTGTAAAGGAAGAGCACGGCTACGGCGACGAGCCACCAGGTGTGGTTCCCGAAGCCCAGGACGACCAGGACGACGGTCCCGGAAATGACCATGGTGCCCATGACGGGCCTTTCGTGTACGTGGGTGTGGTGTAGAAGAGTAGCCCCGGAGCGGCAACGTGATGCCCGCCCTGCGCGAGCTCTTTCCCAGCACCCTGGAGTGCCCGGAATGCCCGAGCCCTTCACACAGGAACACGCCGACGAGTGCCTGTACGGCGAGGAGTTGAGCCCGCGCAGGAGGTTCGGACAGGCGGTCGCCGCGATCGACGCGCATGCCGCGGCGGACGGGCCGCTGGTACTACGGCAAGCGGAGGTGACCGGGGCCGTGCAGAAGGCGCGGGCCTTCCGGTCCCGGTTCACGCGCTTCGAACTACCCGAAGCGGAGCACCGGTTGGGATCATGGCTGCGGAGTGCGCGGCCGCACCCGACGGGCCGCCCCCTGCGTGCCTATTCGCCCGGTGCCGCCCTGACGACTCCCGCCGCGATGGCCGCGGCCAGGGCCGTGTGGTCCACGGTCGTCTGGGTGGCGTAGGTGAGGGCGAAGTCGGCGATCGCGTGGTCGAAGGTCTCGGCGCTGCCCAGGTACGCGGCGATGGCGATGCGGTCACCGGAACGGGCGTGGGCGCGGGCCAGGGTGGTGCCGCACAGGCGGGCGTAGGCCGTGAGGTCGGCCGCGGGCATGCCGGCCACGTCCGCGGAGCCCTTCATGTCGCGCAGCTGACGCCAGTAGAAGGCGCGCCCCTGGGGCCCGCTCATCCAGCCCAGGAAGATGTCGCTCGCCGCCTGGAGCAGGCGCTGCCCCGCGACCACACGGCGCCCGGGATGGACGTACGGGCCGTGCGGGAGGTGTTCCTCCAGTACGGACGCCCGCGCCTCCTTGATCTGGAGGAACAGCGGGTCGTCGGCGTCCCGTCCGGCCAGCAGCACGATGAAGCAGCGGGTGCCGACGCTGCCGACACCGACGACCTTGCGGGCCGCGTCGACGAAGCGGTAGCGGTCCAGGAGCAGCCGGCGTTCCTCGGAGAGCGTGGAGCGGTAGTCGCTGAAGATCTTGCGCAGGCCGGCCGTGTCGGGGGCGCCGGCGGGTTCGAGGAGCGGCGGGTCGGTGATGATGCGGTGGCGGCCGTCGACGATCTCGGTCAGCTTGCCGAGGGCCTGGAGGCTGGTGCGGCGGCGGGCCCGGGTGAGGCTGGACTCGACGCGCCTGCGGTGCCGGTCGGAGCGGACGAGGGGCAGCAGGCTGTCGGCGTCGACGCTCTCGTACCAGACCGCCAGCTCTCCCATACGGGCCAGTCGGCGCATGGCCGTGCGGTACGCGGCGGTCGCCTCCCGGGCGGCCCGGTGGGCCTTGGCCTCGCTGTGCCCGTTCTCCCGGGCGGCCACGGCGATGCTCGCGGCGAGCCGCTTGACGTCCCACTCGAAGGGGCCGGGGAACGTCTCGTCGAAGTCGTTGAGGTCGAACAAGAGGGGGCGGGCGCGTTCCGGGGAGGCGTACAGGCCGAAGTTGAGCAGGTGGGCGTCGCCGCAGAGCTGCACGGTGAGGCCGGTGTGCGGCTGGGCGGCGAGGTCGGCGGCCATCACCGCGGCGGCGCCGCGCAGGAAGGCGAACGGTGAGGCCGACATCCTGCCGTACCGGATCGGCAGCAGTTCCGGCAGGCGGTCGCGGCCCTGTCGTTCGAGTACGGCGACGGGGTCCCGGCGGTCGACGGACGGGATCCACAGCGCGTGCGCGGAACGGCTCACGCGTTTGCGGGCCGTGCGTCCGCGCTCCGCTCGGGCGGCGGGGGTGCCGGGTGTGTTCATGCGCCCTGCCTCTGCGTCACGCCCGCCTCCTGGACCCGGTGTGGCCTGCACCTCCTGATCGCAGTGAAGGGCCGGTCCGGGGAGGTACGCATGCCGGGTACGGCGATCGGGTGACGGTGGCGGAGAGGTGCGTTGTCAGTGCCCTGGGCCAAGATGGGCCGTATGGGTGTGAGTGAGGGAGTGCGGTACATCGGGGTGGATGAGCGGCGGGGGCGTCTGGCGCTGCGACAGCAGCTGGCCGGGACGGCTCGCGTGGGGAGTCCCGAGGAGGTGGCCGGGGCCCTCGTCGCGTTGCACGGGTCGGACCCCGCGACCGTGTACCTGGCGATCGGCGCGCGGCTCACGGAACCCGCCGGGACCGTCGCCGAGACCGAGCGGGCGCTGTACGAGGACCGGTCGCTGGTACGGATGCACGGCATGCGGCACACGGTGTTCGCGTTCCCCACCGAGCTGACCGCGGTCGTGCACGCCTCCACCGGTCTCACGGTGGCCGCCCGCGAACGGGCCGGGCTCCTCAAGGACATGGCGAAGGCGGGTGCCCCGGACGCGACCTGGCTGAAGGAGGTCGAGGAGTCGTTGCTGGCCGCGCTCGCCCGGCGCGGGCAGGCGACGGCCTCGGAGCTCACCGTGGACGAGCCGCGGCTGCGGGAGCAGTTCGTGTACGCGGCCGGGAAGAGCTACGAGGGCGTCCACAGTGTCTCGACCCGGCTGCTGAAGGTGCTCGGCGTGGAGGGCAAGGTGGTCCGCGGCCGCCCGCTCGGCTCCTGGACGTCCACACAGTTCCGCTGGGCGGTGGCACCGCCGCATCCCGAACTGGACGTGGCCGAGGCGCAGGCGGAGTTGCTGCGGCGCTGGCTCAGCGTGTGCGGCCCCGCCACCGAGGCCGACCTGAAGTGGTGGACGGGCTGGAAGGTGACCGACGTCCGCCGCGCCCTCACGGCGATCCGCGCGGTGCCGGTGTCCGTCGACGAGGGTCCGGCCTACGTCGTCGAGGGCGATGCGGGTCCGGTCGCGGACCCCGCCGAGCCCTGGGTCGCGCTGCTGCCCGGCCTCGACCCGACGGCGATGGGCTGGCAGCAGCGCGACTGGTATCTGGCCCCGTCCATGCGGCCCGCCCTGTTCGACCGGAGCGGCAACGTGGGACCGACGGTGTGGTGGAACGGGCGGGTGGTGGGAGGTTGGGCCCAGCGGCCCGACGGGGAGATCGTCTGGCGTCTGCTGGATCCGGAGGGAATGGGGCGTGAGGAGAAGGCGGCCATCGCGGTGGAGGCGGACCGGCTGCGCGGGTGGGTCGGTTCGACCCGGGTGACACCGCGCTTCCGGAACCCCCTGGACAAGGAACTGGCCGAATCCGCCGGCTGACCGGAACACCGGGCGCCCCACGACAGTGGGGCGCCCGGCGCCATGGCTCACCGTGAGTAACGCATCAGCGCCCGCACCATGTGGCACGTGGTGTCCGACGGCGGGTGGACGCCGATCGTCTCGGCCGTGTCCCGGATCGTCTCGTTGCGTGCCTGGTTCGGCACGAAGACACCGGAGTCGAGCAGGGCGATCGCGAGCCGCATCGCCTTGAGGCGGCGGTTGTGGGTGACGTACCACTCGCGGGGCCGGCCCGGCGGCAACGGGCGCTTCTCCACGGGGGTGTACGGAAGGTCGAGCAGCACGGGGTGCTTCGCGGTGGACTGGGTCGGAAACGGCTTCTGCTTCAGTGCGGCAGCGGGCACAGGCATCCTCCTGTCGCGGTAAGGGCGACCGCCGGGGATCCGGCGACACCCTCGAACACTGCTTCTATTCTACCGTCCGCCACTGACAAAAGCCCCTGGCCACAAGGGCTTTCGGGGGTGCTGTGACGCAGGTGGAGGACGGGTTTTCGCGTACCGTGAGGGGCATGGAGATCTGGATCAATCCGGCCTGTTCGAAGTGCCGCAGCGCGATCGGTGTGCTCGATGCGGAAGGTGCCGAGTACACCGTCCGCCGTTACCTGGAGGACGTCCCGAGCCAGGACGAGATCCGTGAGGTGCTCGACCGGCTCGGCCTCGAACCGTGGGACATCACCCGCACCCAGGAGGCCGCCGCCAAGGAGCTCGGCCTCAAGGAGTGGGCCCGGGACGACGGTTCGCGCGACCGCTGGATCGAGGCGCTCGCCGCACACCCCAAGCTCATCCAGCGCCCGATCATCACCGCGGACGACGGCTCGGCACTGGTCGCCCGCACCGACGACGCCGTACGGGACGCCCTGGCCAGGAAATAGCGGAGTGTGACGCAGGTTACGTCACACGGCTCCTGTGACCACTGAGTCACCTCGTTCGGTATCTCGTACATAGCGGCGTACGCTCCCCTATCTCTCAGGAGGCGCGGATGTCGCGCAGGAGAACACTCGGTACGAAGAAGAAGGTCGCGCTGCTGGTGAGCGCGGCGGCGGTGGCGGGCGGTGGGGCCTTCGTGATGGCCAGTACCTCGAACGCCGCGCAGAGTCCGCAGACGGCCGCGGAGTCGACGGTCTGCCAGGGGCTCGCCACCGCGCTCGGCAACAACGAGCGGTTCATCGAGGGGCAACGGGCCACTCCCGACGCGCAGTCGGCGGCCCGGATCACCAACCGGGAAGCGGTGATCGCCCAGATCGAGGTCCAGCAGAAGGCGTCAGGTTGCGTGGTCGGGGAGTCGGCTCAGGGCTCCCAGGCCACGCAGCAGCAGCCCTCGCAGGCGGCCTCCGCCTCGGCGCCCGCGTCCCAGGCGGCCCCCTCCACCGGGAACGCCGCCTCCGGGCAGCAGGTGTGCAACGGCTCGACCGTCACGCTGTCCGGGGAAGGCGGTGCGCCCGCCGCGTCCAGCAACCAGTTCCCGGCCGGCACCAAGCTGAAGGTGACCAACCTGGACAACAACAAGTCCACGACGGTGGAGGTCACTTCGGTCTCCGGCAGCTGCGCCCTGCTCAACAACGCGGCCTTCGAACAGGTACGGGAGCCCGGCAAGTTCCTGATCCGCCGGGCCGTGATCGAGAAGGTGGGCTGACAACGGCCACGCTCGGCGGCTGACGGCCCTGCTGTTCGCAACCACGAACAGCAGGACCGCCGGCTGGCGGCTGGCGGCTGGCGGCTGGCGGCTGGCGGCTGGCGGCGCATGGTGACCAGCGTCGCCCCCAACCCCCCAGGGGCGCGGGGAACTGCGCGACCAGCCCCCACCGACCCGCAGCCGCCCGACCCGCGACCGCCCGACGCCCTACGGAACCCGCCGCTCCCTCAGCTCCAGCACACTCGCCTCCTTGTCCGGACGGACACCCAGCACCGGACGGTCCGGCCGCTGCGGAGCCACCCCGCCGAGACCCAGGAGCCAGTGCCAGGTGTCGGTCACGGTCTCGGTGACCGGGCGGCACCGCAGGCCGGCCGCAGCGGCCCGGGAGGTGTCCGCCCCGTGGAGGGTGTCGTGGAGGTCCGTGGCGGGCGGAACCCAGATCGGGAGCTCGGTCCATGGGCCGATGCCCGCGTCGAGGACGATGTCCGGGTCGGTCCAACGGAGTTCGGCGGTGGAGCCGGTCACGGCCACGCAGGCGTCGAGGAGTTCACCCGTCGTCGTATGACCGCGCGGGCTGACCAGGTTGTAGGGCCCGTTCAGACCGGCCACGGCCGCCCCCAGCACCCATTCCGCCAGATCGCGGACGTCGATGTACTGGAGAGGAAGGTCCCGTGGTCCGGGCGCGAGGACCGGCCCGCCGCGGGCGATGCGGCCCAGCCACCAGGGCAGCCGGCCGATGTTCTCGTACGGGCCGAGGATCAGGCCGGCCCGTACGAACAGGGAACGGTCCGCGCCGAAGGCGTCGAGTGCGGCGAGTTCACCGCCCCGCTTGTCCCGGGCGTAGTCGGTCTGCTCCGCGTCGGCGGCAGCACCCTCGACCACGGGGGCGTCCTCGGTGTACCCGGCGGGCTGGGGCCAGACGTACACCGAGGAGCTCGACACATACGTGTACCGCTCGGCGCGGCCCCGCAGCAGTCGTGCCGCGTCCCGGACCGCGCGGGGCGCCGCCGACCAGGTGTCGACGACCAGGTCCCACGTGCCCCCTTCGGCCAGGGCGGTGAGTCCGTCGGGGGCGGTGCGGTCACCGTGCAGCGACCGCACCCCGGCCACGGGTGCGTGCCGACCCCGGTGGAAGACGGTCACGTCCCAGCCGTGCCCGAGGGCCGTCTCGGCGACGGCCCGGCCGACGAACTCGGTGCCACCCAGCAGGAGAAGTCTCATGCCGGTGACTGTGCCCGCCGGAGACCGGCGGGGGAACCCGCATCTGCTCTCGGCAGAGGATCAGTGGCCGGTCGGCGGGGTGTACTTGTAGCCGACCCGCCGCACGGTCTGGATCGCGCCCCGGAAGTCGGCGCCCAGCTTGCGGCGGAGGCGGGCGATGTGGACGTCGACGGTGCGGCCGTCGCCCACGTGGCCGTAGCCCCAGACCGTGGTGACCAACTGGTCCCGGGTGTGCACCCGGTGCGGGTGCTGGACCAGGTGGGCGAGGAGCTCGAACTCCAGGTAGGTGAGGTCGAGTTCCGCGCCGTTCACCTCGGCGGTGCGCTGCACGGTGTCGATGCGGACGAGCGGGGCGCCGGTGCCGTCGACCCGCGGTTCCGGCAGCGACTGCGGCAGCTCCGGCAGGAATGGGGGACGCTGGTCGGCCGGGACCAGCACCAGGTACCCGATCATCGGCGGCTGGCCGGGGAGGGCGGGCACGGTGTGCTGGGGAGCGGGCAGCCAGGTGGCGCCTGGCGGCAGGAAGTCCGCGACGTGCAGCACTTCGTCCGGGCCGACGGACCGGAGCCGGTGTCGTGCGCCGCTGCCGGACGCGTCGGTGAGGGGGGCGGTGGAGAGAGAACGGGTGGTCGCCATGAGAAGTCAGCTCTTTCGCGCGAGAAGGTCGTCAGGAGACGTACGTCGACTGCGCGCTGGCCGAAGGCCGGGTGTACGGCTTTAGAGGGCCGGCGCGTTCATCGCGCGGCAACACACCCGGTCGAAGTCGTGGTGCTGACGGGAGGGCCAGAAGGGCTCGAGGTCGTGGCGACCCGTCGCGGTGTACTTCTGGAAGCTGGCCATGCGCTCATTGAAGCAGACACAGGCCCGCAACAGGAGCCTCCTCTCACTGCTTGGACGCTTCTTTGACGTGAAACCGACCTGGTGTGCCTCACCCCACCAGGCGTTTGCGCCAGGTCAGGGGGGTGACCTCGATCGCCTTGTCCGGAATACCGTCCCACTGTGCGGACAGGCCGGCACTCGCCAGAGCGGCCACGACCTCGCGGCCCACGGCGGTGGTGGTGTCGGCTGTGCCGTCGAAACCGCCGTAGAGCAACGTCAGTCCCTGTCCGGCGGCGGCGCTCTCGGTGCACTGCGTGTGGAAGTAGACGAAGCCCCGGTCGCCCTCCGCGCGCTCCGCGCCGATCTCCGTCGTGCCGCAGTTGCGGCAGCAGGCGAAGTTCTCCCGGGCGGTGATGCCGCTCGCGTTGAGCGCCTCGAAGGCCCTGCCCAGCAGTTCGGGGTCGGTGACGCCCTCCCAGCGCCTCTGCTCGGCCAGCCGCTCCATCCAGAGCCGGTCCACCAGGTCCCCGGCCTGCGCCCGCGACACCGGCCTCAGCTCACCGTCGACGAGCAGGTCCTCGGCGGCCTCGGTGAGCCGGGCCCGGTCGTCGTACCCGCACCGCAGCAGCAGTCGTATGCGTTCCTCGACCTGTTCGCGGATTCCGTCCGGCAGGGCGGGGATCTCCTCGGCCGGGCCGAGGTCCACCGGGTCCCACGCCACGCCCGCGTCCCAGCCGTCCTCCTGCCGGGCCCAGCCGGTCAGCAGGTCGGCCACCCGGCCAGGGTCGGTCAGGCGCGTGCCGAAGAAGTCGTCGCGGCTCAGGCGGTGTTCCAGCTGGTAGTCGCCGCCCTCCTCGTGCCACACCTGCGCGAACACGTCCGGCAGGTCCGGGATGCGCTGGGCGACGAGGAAGCGGTTGCCCGCGCGGCCGAGGCCGGTCACCGCCTCCCGCAGCTCCTCGGCCGACAGGCCGGTGTACTTCTGTCCGTGTTCCGTCCAGGCCTTGACGGCCAGGCCCCCGTTGATCTCCATACCTCTCACGATGACAGACGCCACTGACAACGCGCCGAGGGGCGCCCACCGTGACCGGTGGACGCCCCTCCTGAAGCAGCGGGGATCAGATCTGGCCGGCCTTCTCCAGCGCGGTGCAGCAGGTGTCGACGATCAGCCGCGTCACCAGGTACGGGTCGACGTTGGCGTTGGGACGGCGGTCCTCGATGTAGCCCTTGCCGTCCTTCTCGACCTGCCACGGGATACGGACCGAGGCGCCGCGGTTGGAGACGCCGTAGGAGTACTCGTTCCACGGGGCGGTCTCGTGCAGACCGGTCAGGCGGTCGTCGATGCCGGCGCCGTAGTGCTTGACGTGGTCGAGGGGCTTGGAGCCCTCACCGAGGGACTCGCACGCGGTGATGATGGCCTCGTAGCCCTCGCGCATCGCCTTGGTGGAGAAGTTGGTGTGCGCGCCGGCGCCGTTCCAGTCGCCCTTGACCGGCTTGGGGTCGAGGGTCGCGGAGACGCCGAAGTCCTCGGCGGTGCGGTAGAGCAGCCAGCGGGCGATCCACAGGTGGTCGGAGACCTCCAGCGGGGAGACCGGGCCGACCTGGAACTCCCACTGGCCGGGCATGACCTCGGCGTTGATGCCGGAGATCGCGAGGCCCGCCTTCAGGCAGTTGTCCAGGTGCGCCTCGACGACGTCACGGCCGAAGATCTCGTCGGCGCCGACACCGCAGTAGTAGCCGCCCTGCGGGGCCGGGAAGCCGCCCTTGGGAAAGCCGAGCGGGTAGCCGTCCTTGAAGAACGTGTACTCCTGCTCGATGCCGAAGATCGGCTCCTGGGAGGCGAACTTCTCCGCGACCTCGGTCAGCGCGGCACGGGTGTTGGACTCGTGCGGCGTCATGTCGATGTTGAGGACCTCGCACAGGACGAGGATGTCGTCGCCGCCGCGGATCGGGTCAGGACAGGAGAAGACCGGCTTGAGCACGCGGTCCGAGGAGTGCCCCTCGGCCTGGTTCGTGGACGACCCGTCGAAGCCCCAGATTCCCAGCTCAGCACCCTTGGCGTCGTCGGCCAGGATCTTGGTCTTCGAACGCAGCTTGGCCGTCGGCTCGGTGCCGTCGATCCAGATGTACTCAGCCTTGAAGCTCACGGGCCACATCCTTCGGGGGTATGTCTGGGCGCACTTGCGGGTGCGGCGGCGCTGCGGCACTGAAACGCCGCTTCTCGTATGCCCGCGAGCCTGTCAACAGGCGATTTCCCGGTCATTGCTCGAATGTGAACCCCGTGTTACCTGGTGGTGCTGTGGTGCGATTCACGGTGTGAGGGTGGGCGGCGGCCCGGAAAGTCGATACGGAGACACGGCATCGGCGGCCGGTGCGCGGCCGGTACGGGTGCCTCGTATGCAAAGGGTGTACCTGGCACCACTCCCGGACCGGGCGGCCAGGCCCAGTGACCCCCGCCTCCCCCTCGACCAGACTGACGGCATGACCATCGAGACGCGGAACAGCGGCATGGGTACGAGGGCGCGGGGCATCGGACTCGCGGCCGTGCGGGGGCTCGCGCTGGCGCTGGTGTCGCTGCCGGGGGCGGTGCTCGGTTTCACGCTCAGCCTGGTGTCCATCGTGCTCGTGCCGGTCGGGATCGGGGTGTTCACGACCCCCTGGGTACTGACGGGCGTGCGGGCCTTCGCGAACTGGCGGCGAGTCCTGGCGGCCGAGTGGGGCGGGGTGCGGATCCCGTCCGCGTACCGGCCGGTGCCCGAGGACGCCAACCCCTGGACGCGGACCTACGCGATGCTCCGGGACCCGGCGACCTGGCGGGACCTGCGGTGGCTCCAGGTGGACATGACGGCGGGGTTCGTGACGGCACTGCTGCCCGCGGTGCTGGTCTTCTACCCGTTGGAGGGGTTCGCGGTCGCGGCCGGGCTGTGGCGGCCCCTCGCGGAGACGGGCGGCTACTGGTACGGCTTCGTGCGCGTCGCCGACCAGACCTCCGCGCTGGCCGCCGGCGCCCTGGCCCTCGTCCTCCTCGTCCCCGCGCACTTCTTCACCACCCGCCTGCTGCACGCCCACTTCGCGCTCACCCGGGCCGTCCTCGCCCCGAGCCAGACCGAACTGGCCGAGCGGGTGAAGGTGTTGACCGAGACGCGGCGGGACGCCGTGGACACCTCCGCGGCCGAACTGCGCCGCATCGAACGGGATCTGCACGACGGCGCGCAGGCCCGTCTGGTCGCCATGGGCATGGACCTCGGCACCATCGAGACGCTCCTCGACAAGGATCCCGCGCAGGCCAAGCGGCTCCTCGCGCAGGCCCGTCAGTCCTCCGTGGAAGCGCTCACCGAGCTGCGCGACCTGGTGCGCGGCATCCATCCGCCGGTGCTGGCCGAGCGCGGACTGGGCGACGCGGTACGGGCGTTGGCGCTGCGGCTGCCGGTGGCGACCGAGGTGACGGTGGAGCTCGACGGCCGACCGGACGCGCCCGTGGAGTCGGCCGCCTACTTCGCCGTCAGCGAGGTCCTCACCAACGCCGTCAAGCACTCCGGCGCCGACCGGATCTGGATCGACCTGCATCACTCGGAGGGGATGCTGCGGATCTCCGTCACCGACAACGGCCGGGGCGGCGCGGTGATCGAGGCCGGTTCGGGGCTGGCCGGGGTGGAGCGCCGGCTGGGTACATTCGACGGCGTCCTGGCCGTCAGCTCACCCGCGGGCGGCCCCACCATGGTCACCCTGGAGATCCCTTGCGCGTAGTCCTGGCCGAAGACCTCTTCCTGCTGCGCGACGGTCTCGTACGCCTCCTGGAGGCCCACGACTTCGAGATCGCCGCGGCCGTCGAGAGCGGGCCCGAACTGGCCCGGGCGCTGGCCGAGCTGGAGCCGGACGTCGCCGTCGTCGACGTACGGCTGCCGCCGACGCACACCGACGAGGGCCTCCAGTGCGCGCTGAACGCCCGCCGGGACAGACCCGGGCTGCCCGTCCTGGTGCTCTCGCAGCACGTGGAGCAGCTGTACGCGCGCGAGCTGCTCGCCGACGGCAGCGGCGGGGTGGGCTACCTGCTCAAGGACCGGGTGTTCGACGCGGAGCAGTTCGTGGAGGCGGTACGGCGGGTGGCGGCGGGCGGTACGGCGATGGACCCGCAGGTGATCCAGCAGCTGCTGAGCCGACGGGCGGCCGACGACCAGCCGCTCGCCCGCATCACGCCCCGGGAGCGGGAGGTACTGGAACTCATGGCGCAGGGGCGGACGAACGCGGCGATCGCGGGCAAGCTCGTGGTGACGGAACGGGCGATCGCCAAGCACACCGCCAACATCTTCGCCAAACTGGGACTTGAGGTGTCGGACGACGACAATCGCCGCGTTCTGGCGGTGCTCGCGTTTCTCGACCGAGGCCGGTGAGCAGACCTTCATTCTCTGTAACTCCTGCTGCTCAGGGAGCTGTTGCCGCCCGAGGGCCCGGCAAACCTCTGATTTGTTTGTGGGGCGGCTGAACACCCATGGGACGCCCTGCGTATGGGATGGCGCCGCTTCACTCCTGTCGGGCGCCTCGATAGCCCCGAAAAAGGAAGTCAGAGGAGTTCCATGGGACGCAATACACGTAAACGCCGCTCGTCGATGGCCGGCAAGGCCATAGCCGCGTCGGCGGCCCTAGCGCTCGGCGGGGGCGGGCTGATCTGGGCGAACTTCTACGCTTCGGCGCACGAGTCCAACAGCAACGGCTGGTCCCAGAACCAGACCAAGGCCGCCGCCGCGCAGGTGGCGACCATCTCGTGCCCCGATGTCGGCCAGAAGCTGACGAACGTGCCTCAGAACGCGCGTCAGGGGGTGGCCACCGAAGTGGCCAACCTGGACAAGCAGATCACCGAGGCCTACGCCAGGCTCGCGTCGACGCGACAGGCCCAGGCGGGTGACCCGGGCTTCGTCCAGAACGCCATCGTCGGCCCCCTGAAGGAGAAGCGGGCGGCCACGATCGACCGGATCCGCATCGACATCCAGCGTGTCGGCGGCCAGTTCAACAGCTCGCTGAGCCAGTTGGCGGCCTGCACCACGCAGAACGCGCAGACCAACGCCGGTAACGCGGGCGGTCAGCAGAACAACGGCGGCCAGCAGCAGAACGGCGGTCAGCAGCAGGGCGGCCAGCAGAACGGTGGCCAGCAGCAGAACGGCGGCCAGCAGCAAGGTGGTCAGCAGAACGGCGGCCAGAACAACGGCGGCCAGCAGCAGGGCAACGGCGGACAGGGCGGCAACGGCCCGGTCGCGGCCGACTTCGTGGACATCACCAAGGTCCAGGGCGGCAGCGCCCAGCTCGGTGTGGGCGCGAACGGCCTCCCCGCGAACGGCAACTCGGGTTCGCGAGGCAGCTTCACCACCAAGTGCGGCACCAACGCGAACAAGAACCACAACACGGACAACGTGATCGTGGCTCCCGGTGTCGCCAACGGTGCCCACCACCTGCACGACTACGTCGGCAACCAGAGCAACGACGCGTTCGCGAGCGACCAGGAACTGGCGGCGGCCCAGACCACCTGCCAGAACCAGGGCGACAAGTCCTCGTACTTCTGGCCGGTGCTGCGCCTGCAGAACGGCACGCAGGACTTCGACCAGAACGCGGACGGCGGTGGCAAGGAAGGCAACGTCGGCAAGATCCTGCAGGCCTCCCAGGCGCAGATCAAGTTCGTCGGCAACAAGAAGGGCAACGTCGTCGCGATGCCGACCGCCCTTCGCATCATCACCGGTGACGCCAAGGCCTTCGTCAACGGCAACGCCAACGCCAACGTGAACTGGTCCTGCACCGGCTTCGAGAACAAGGTGCAGCTGCACGACAAGTACCCGATCTGCCCGCAGGGCAGCCAGGTGGTGCGCACGACCGACTTCCAGAGCTGCTGGGACGGTCAGAACATCGACAGCGCCAACCACCGCACCCACGTGGCGTTCGCCGCGGCGGACGGCAGCTGCGCCAACGGCTTCAAGGCGATCCCGCAGCTCCAGGTCCGGCTCGTCTACAACGTCCCGGCCCCGAAGCTGCAGAACGGCACGGTCGTCAACCCCTACGCGGTGGACACCTTCCCGGAGAACCTGCACAAGCCGATCACCGACCACAACGACTTCATCAACTTCTTCTCCCAGAACACGATGAACCAGATGGTCAACTGCATCAACACCGGCAAGAAGTGCCAGTGACCCAGGGCTAGCCCATGAGGAAGCCGGCGGTGGGATTCCCACCGCCGGCTTCCTTGTGTCCGTGTCCGGATGTCCGTGTCCGTCTCCGGATGGATTCGGTGCTACCCGGTGTGGGCCGAGTGGTCCGTGCCCTCCTCGATGTCCCCGCCGAGCGTGGCGCGCAGCGTGGTCACCGTCTTGGTGGTCTCGCCCACCGCGACCCACTTGCGGCCGACGAGGTAGTGACCGCCGTAGTCCTTGGCCCCGTTGATCCACTCGCGCTGTCCGCGGTCGGTGGCGAAGGTGGCGAGGATGAACTTGCCGGGGGAGTTCGCCGCCTTCTTGCACACGGCCTGGCGCAGCTCGTCGGCGTCGATCTGGATGTTGGGCGTGCACTTCACCTCTGCGGCCAGGTGCTCCAGGCTGCCGGTGGCCGCGGAGGGTACCGCGGCGGCCTTCGCGTCACCGCCGGTTCCGCAGCCCGCCAGCGCCAGCGCGGCGGCCGCGCCGGTCAGCGCGAGCATCGGTCGGGTCAACCTCATCTGTTCCTCCGGTCCGGTCACGTCCGACGGACCCCGGCGGGGGCCCGTCTCCTCCCATACGGCTGGGAGGCGCGGGACGCTCAAATCCGGGTGTCGCCGATGGTACGGCTGTGCGAAAGTGGGCCGGTGAACGAGGACTGGGAAAAGCGAGTGACCGCCGCGTGGGACACCTTCGACGACTTTCCGGAGGAGCGGGCGGGCGATTTCCGGGCCGTGATCGAGGTGCTCGTGGCCGAGCTGCCGGACGGCAGCCCGGACGGCCCCTTCGAGCGGGCCTGTGCCTGGGACTCGACGGGGCACTCGGACAAGGCGGCCCCGCTGTACCGGGAGGCGCTCGCGAAGGGGCTGAGCGGTTACAAGGGGCGGCGGGCCAGGATCCAACTGTCGAGTTCGCTGCGGAACATCGGCCAGGCGGCGGAGGGCGTCAAGCTGCTCACGCCCGAACTGGACGGCCCCTCCGACGAGTTGGACGATGCCGTACGGGCCTGTCTCGCGCTGTGCCTGTCCAGCCTCGGCCGTGACCGCGAGGGGCTTTCGCTGGTCCTGGGCGCCCTCGCACCCCATCTGCCGCGCTACCAGCGCTCGATGGCCAACTACGCGCGCGCATTGGTCGAGCCGGAGGGCTGATCCGCCGGGGTGGCGGTGACCATCCGACGATTCGCTCGTTCTGCTGAACGTGCAGTCACAGGATGTCGCCCCGCGCCCCGCACCCGCCTCAGGCTCCGCCTCCGACCCCGTCGTCGACGTCGAACAGGCCGAGGCGGCGCTCGTCGAGCACTATCCCCGGCTGGTCCGGCTCGCCTATCTGGTGCTGCCGCCGGGCCTGGGCCGCAACCGGCGGGTCCTGACCGCGCACGCCCTCACCCAGCGTGCCCTGCCCCGGGGCCGGACCGCCACGCCCGTCATCCCCGCCCAGCCGGCCGGCCGCGAGGGCGATGCCGGCTACACCTTCGTCCGCCTCCAGGTGGTGCGTACGGCGCTGGAGGCGGGCCTGCCGCTGAAGCGCAGGGCGTGGCCCAAGCGCTCCCAGCTGCCGCCGCTGCTCCCCCAGGTCTGGGGTCTGCGGCTCTTCCCGCGCTCCGGCGGCGCCGACGAACTCGCCCTGGACCAGAGCCTGTCGGCCCTGTCCGGCCCGGCCCGCGCCGCGTATGTGCTGCGCGGCCTGGAGAAGCTCCCCGACGGCGACGTACGGCAGGTCCTGACGGCGGCGAGCGTCGTGGACGTGGACGCGGCGCTCGACGAGGCCGACGAGGTCACCGCGCAGTACGCCCTGCTGGACTCCCCCGAGTTCGATCCGTGCTCGCTCCAGGCCCGGCCCACCGACCTGATGCGGCGCCGGCAGCACACGAAGGCCGCGCTCGCCGCCGCCGCGGCCGTCGCCGTGTGCGGGGCGCTGCTCGGCATGCCCGGCGACGGCTGGGGCCCCGACGGCGCCGCCGCGCCCGCCTACGCGCAGAACCCGGCCGCCCAGGCCGCCCTGGACCCGGCCCTGCTGCTCAGGGTCCCGGCCGCCGCCTGGGAGTCCTCGGCCCGCACCGACTTCTCTGTGTGGCCCGCGCGCGGCGACCTCACCGGCGATTCGTCCCTGCTGCGCCGCGCCCTCGCCGTCTGGGCCCGTCCCGGCGAGACCGTCCAGGTCTCCGCGACCCCCGGCACCCCGTCGGGCGGCCCGTCCGGTCCGCCGCAGCTCCTGTATGCCGGGACCGTCGACAACGCGCGCGTGGTGATCCTCTACGACGGTCTGCGCATCGTCCGCTACGCCGAGTTGAGGGACAGCACCAAGGGTGCCGCCCTCGACTTCGCCCGGGTCGACGGCGCGGACCGGGCCGGGGCGAGCGCGGTCGTCCTGGGCCGGTCCGACGGCAACATCCGTTATCTGACGGCTCCTTGGGTGACGAAGGCCGCCGAGCGTGACCTGCTGAAGCCGGGCTCCGGTGCCATGGACCTCACGCTGTCCGGCGGCACCGCCGCACCCATGGCCGGTCCCGCGCAGAGCGGCGCCTGCACCTCCTGGAACGTGCTCCAGCTGACGGACGCCTCCGGCACCCGGCTCTTCACCGACCTCGGTGAGCTGGTGCCGGCCCGCCTCACCACCGGCCGCCCCGGGTCCGTGAAGGACGCCTCCGGAGCGGGGGCGCTGCGCGCCTGGGCGCCGTACGCCTGCTCGCTCGGTGCGATGCGTTCCGCGGGCGTGAACAGTGTGAACGCCTGGGCGTACGCGGCCCAGCGGCTGCCCGACGCGACCGGGACGGCGAACTGGGTGTGCACCCGGGCCGAGACCTGGCAGGGCGGCGGCGAACTGGTGCTGGCCCAGTTCCACACGCCGGGCGGGATGTACGGGGCGGTCGCGGCGAAGGCCCAGAACGTGCCGTCGTGCGGGGCGAAGGACCCGCAGGTGCTGGCCGGGGTGCTGTGGAAGTCGGCGGCGGGTTCCTGGTACCTGCTGGCGGCGGGCAGCCGGGGGACGTCGTCGATCAGTGCGACGGGCGGGGTCCGGGCGACGGCGAACGGACCGCTGCTGGCCGCGCGCGTGAAGCAGGGGGCGCAGGCGGAGCTGAAGGGGGCCCTGGAGGACGGGCGGGTGGTCAGTGGGCTCCGGTAGAAATGTGAACACCCCTGGCCGGACCGGCCCGTTCGGGGCCGGATTCGATCGGTAAGGTGTTCGTATGACTACCGGGGTCCGTCGAAGAATGGGAGTCGAGGAACGGCGTCAGCAGTTGATCGGCGTCGCCCTCGAACTGTTCGCCCGTCGCTCGCCCGACGAGGTCTCCATCGACGAGATAGCGTCGGCGGCCGGTATCTCGCGGCCGTTGGTCTACCACTACTTCCCCGGCAAACTCAGCCTGTACGAAGCCGCGTTGAAGCGGGCGGCGGAGGATCTGGCGAGCCGCTTCGACGAGCCGCACGAGGGCTCGCTGGGTGGGCGGCTGCTGCGGGTGATGCGCCGGTTCTTCGACTTCGTCGACCAACACGGGCCCGGCTTCTCGGCGTTGATGCGGGGCGGCCCCGCGGTGGGCTCCTCGACGACCAACGCCCTCGTCGACTCGGTCCGGCAGATCGCGTACGAACAGATCCTGTCGCATCTGCGTGTGGACGCCCCGCCCGCGCGACTGGAACTGGTCGTCCGCTCCTGGATCTCGCTCGTCGAGTCGACGGCCCTGATCTGGCTGGACGGCCGCCGCATCCCGCGCGCCGAGCTGGAGTTGAAGCTCGTGCACGACTTCGCGGCGCTGGCCGCGGTGAGCGCGGCCTTCGACGAGGAGATGACCGCGCTGCTGCGCCACATGCTGAAGGACGAGCCGAACGACGGCCCGTTCACCGACCTGGCCGCGCGGCTGATCTCGCTGGCGTCCTGACGGGACCTAGCGCTCGAACTTCCGGTACGAGGCGTCGAGGTCCCGGACCTCCGCCGAGGCGTGCAGCACCGCTGAGCTGTCGTCCTCCACGTGCTTCTTCAGCAGTTCCAGGACGGCCTCGGTGAGCCTGGCCTTGGTCTCCTCGGTGCGCCCGGCGAGCAGGCCCAGCGTGACGTGCACGACGGCGTGTCCGTGCTCCCCCGGGTCCTCGTACCCGAACGCGGTGACCTCGCTCACCCGGAACTGTGTCTTGCACGCCTCCGGCTTGGCGGCCGCGATCTCGACGACGGCGGTGTGCAGGTCCCGCGCGAAGGCCTCCCGGTCGAGCGGGACGAAGCGCGAGTGGTCGACGGTGATCTGCGGCATGGGCACTCCTGTTCTACGACGACACTGGTCAGCGTAGCCGCAGTGCCAGCATCGCGATGTCGTCCTCCCGGTCGTGACCGAAGGTGCCCAGCAGGGTGTCGCACAGGGCGTCCAGACCGGGCAGGGCACCGGAGGCGGCCGCGCGCAGGTGTTCCAGGGAGGCCGTGAGGTCGGTTCCGCGGGTCTCGATGAGGCCGTCGGTGACCATGAGGAGCCGGTCGGTGGGCTCGAGGAACAGCTCGGTGGCCGGCGGATGGTGCAGGCCCACGCCGAGCAGCGGCCCGGCCGCCTTCGCGTAGTCGGCGGTGCCGGTGTCGCGGACGATCAGTGGCGGGATGTGACCGGCGTTGGCGATCCGGGTGCGCCCGGTCTCCGGGTCGACCAGGGCCAGACAGACGGTGGCCGTGGTGTCGGGGTGGTAGCGCTGGAGCGTCCGGTCGAGGCGCTCGGCGAGGACGGCCGGGTCGCTCTCGTCCACGGCGTAGGCGCGCAGCGCGTGCCGGAGCTCGACCATGACGGTCGCCGCGTCCAGCGAGTGCCCGACGACGTCACCGACCGCGGTGAGCACGCCCTCGTCCACGCGGAGCGCCGCGTAGAAGTCGCCGCCGATCTCGGTCTGCCGGGAGGCGGGGACGTAACGGACCACGACGTCGAGGCCGGGCAGCTCGGGCAGCTTGTGCGGCTGGGGCAGGAAGCTGTGCTGGAGGGTGAGCGCGACATGCCGCTCGACCTTGTACATGAGCAGTGGCTGGGCGGCGAGCGCGGTGGCCTGGGCCAGCTGGGCGAGCAGGGTCTCGCCCTCCAGTCCCATCCGGCGCATTCCGCGCGCGGGCGCGGCCAGGCACACCGGTGTCCGGCCGTCCTCGGTGGCGACGAGCGCGAGGCGGGCGTCGTGCTCGACGCCGGGCCGGAAGAACCCGGCGGGCCACAGCGGCGCGGGCACGGTGGTGAGCTGCACTCCGGCCTGCCCCCGGGTGAGCCGGCGCAGCAGGCCGGCCACGGCACGGTCGGCGTTCTCGTCCGGCAGGGCCACGCGGATGCGGTCCCGGGACAGGCCGCGGTAGAGCTGGTCGTCCTGGTCGAGGACGAAGACGGCCGCGGGGGTGCCGGTGAGCCGTGAGACGCCCTCGGCGGCCGCGTCGGAGAGTTCCTGGAGGGTGCGGGCCGCCTGGATGGTGACGATCGTCTCCGACAGCAGGGTGAGCCGTCGCACCAACGCCTGGTCCCCGGCCCGCAGTTGGGCGTTGCGTACGGCGGCCCGGACCACCGCCTCGATCTCCAGCGGCTCGGCGGGCACCTTCAGATAGGCCTCGACGCCCGTGTCCATGCCCGCGCAGTGCACGGCCGGGGGTACGGCGGCGGCCGAGAAGTGCACCACGGGGATGCCCGCGGTGTGCGGCCGCTCCTTGAACATGCGGCACAGGTCGAAGCCGCTCATGTCGGGCAGCCCCACGTCGAGGAGCGCCACGTCGGGAAGGGTGCCCTTGCGCAGCCGTACGTCGAGTTCGGCGAGGGCCTCGCCGCCGGTCGCCACCGGGACGACCCGGTGACCGGCTCGGCTCAGCACGGTGCCCATGGCGTACCGGCTGGCCTCCACGTCGTCCACGACCATCACGGTCGTGCCTGTCAGCTTGCCTTTTGCTTCCATCTGTCACCCCTCGGGCAACACCGGTGGAGCAGACCGGGGTTCGGGGCCTGCTCCACCAAGGTAATGCGTTGAGCTAGGGATGACGAAGAAAAACGGCCACAGTTCTCCCCGGAACGGCGAAGCTGCCCGATTTCCTCTCGTACGACGCTCCCTTGACGGTAGAGTCCGCCCCTGCTATCTGCACGGGATGCAGCCGGTAAGTGCTTCCGGCAAGGGTGCCGACGCGCTGTGTCTGCGCCTTCGGCGTCGCGTTGAACACGACGACCAGGTCGCCGAGTTCCATCGTGATCACCCCGGGCGTCTCGTCCTTCCCGGACAGCGGGAAGGACAGCTGCGACTGCACCCGGTCCGCCGTGCCGAGCGAGAACGCCTTCTCTGTCGTACGGATCCTCAGCAGGTCCCGGTAGGCGGCCGAGGCCCCCTCGATCTGCGCGCAGCCCACCGTCACCGAGCCCAACAGGGGCTTGGCGTACGGCCACTTGGAGGCGTTGTCGGCCGCCATGGGCAGTCCGCGGCCGAAACCGTTGCCGTCCTCGCAGTTCCAGTGGACGGCGTTGAACCAGTCGCCGCTGTCGAAGGAGTTGCGGTCCAGGGACTTGGAGCGCAGCAGGTCGGTGCCCGCCTGGGAGAGCGCCGGGCCCTGCGAGAGGGCGGCCGTGGCCATGGCGAGGACCTGCATCCGGGCCCGGTCGTCGGCACCGGTGCCGACGGGCAGCTTGTACGCGAGCGCGTCGAACAGTGACTCGTTGTCGTGGGCGTCGGCGTAGGCGAGGGCGTCGCCGGGCGCGTCCGCGTAGCCGGCGGGCTGCCCGTTGTAGTCGACCTGGGCGCCGGTGACCTCCTTGCCGTCGGTGCCGGTGAACCGGTACCGGGCGAGGCTGCCGGAGAGACCCACCTTGATCAGGTCCTGGTAGTGCAGCAGGCGGGCCTTCTGCTCCTGCGAAGTTCCGTTGGCCGTCGAGGTGTTGGGGTCGGTGTACAGCCCGGACGCGAAGCCCTGGACGCCGGGGTCCTCGTCGAAGGGGCCGCCGCCGCGGACGGCGTCACGGGCGCGGTCGGAGAAGGTCGCGATGCCCGTGCCGGCCATGTTCTTCTGCGTGGCCTGCACGAAGCGGGCGTCGTCGGCGACCTCACCGAAGTTCCAGCCCTCGCCGTAGAGGATGATCTTCCTGCCGTCGACGCCGTCCTTTGCGAGGGTCAGCGCGTCCAGGGCCTTCCTGACGGCCAGGATGTTGGCCTTGGGGTGATGGCCCATGAGGTCGAAGCGGAAACCGTCGACCTTGTACTCCCTGGCCCAGGTGACGACCGAGTCGACGACCAGTTTGCCCATCATGGCGTTTTCGGTCGCGGTGTTGGCGCAGCAGGTGCTGTTCGCGACCGAGCCGTCGGCGAGGAGCCGCTGGTAGTAGCCGGGCACGATCCGGTCGAGCACGCTCGTGGGGGCCTGTCCGCTCGCCGCGGTGTGGTTGTAGACGACGTCCATGACGACCCGCAGGCCGTCCTCGTTCAGGGACTTGACCATCTTCCGGAACTCGACCGTGCGGCCGGTGCCGTCCGGGTCGGTGGCGTACGAGCCCTCGGGAACCGTGTAGTGGTACGGGTCGTAGCCCCAGTTGTAGGCGTCCTTCGCGGCGGTCTTCGCGACGCACTCCTGCTGTGCGTCGGAGTCGGCCGGGTAGGAGGCGAGGTCGCAGTCGGGGGTCGCCTGGTCCTTCCGGCGTTCGGGGATGGTCGCGATGTCGAAGGCGGGCAGCAGGTGCACGTACGACGTGCCCGCCTTCGCGAGCTCGCGCAGGTGCCTGGAGCCGTCGCTGTTCTTGTCGGTGAAGGCGAGGTAGGTGCCCTGATCCTTGGCGGGCACGGTCTTGTCCGCCACCGAGAAGTCCCGGATGTGCAGCTCCTGGATCTCGGCGTCCCGCAGCGGTACGGCGGCCGGCTTCCGGTACGTCGACCAGCCGCCCGGGGCCAGGGACCTGTCGTCCAGGTCGACGACGAGGCTGCGCTCGGAGTCGGTGGTGAGGGCGACCGAGTAGGGGTCGGTGACCGTGTTGGTGACGACCTTGCGGACACTGGGCGCCCAGACCTTCACCACGTACCGATAGGCCTTGCCCTTCCAGGACTTGGGGCCGGTGACGGACCAGACGCCGGTGGTGGCGTCACGCTTCATGGCGACCGTGGAACCGTCGAGTTCGAGCTTCACCGACTGCGCGGTCGGCGCCCAGACGGCGAGCGTCGGACGTCCCTTGCTGAACGTCGGTCCGAGTCCGGCTTTCGTCGCCTTCGGGTACAGGTCGTCGAGAACGCCCGCGATCTGGACTCCTGTTGCCGTCAACACGGCACCGTTCGCGGCTCGTTGGGATGCGACGAGCTGTCCGCTGAGGGCTCCCTTGACGCGGTCCCGGTCACGCGGGTCGACCGACCAGGCCGTGTAGTCCTTCAGATGCGGGAACTTCGCCTTCTGGGCGTCGGTGAGCGTGGTCTTGGCGAGCCGTAGCCACCGCTCGTCGTCACTGGTCAGCGCACCGCCGTCGACAGCGATGGAACCGTCGTGGGAGTACAGCAGCTGGGTGGAGGCGGCGGCCTCGGAACCGTTCCAGGCGACCGTGTTCCGGTCGATCCAGACCGCCTTGGAGGTGGTCGGGTCGAGCGCGGCGGCGGACCCGGCGGGCTGCGGGAGCAGGTACTTCTCCTGGCCGTTCAACAGCCACACCTCATGGCTGTTCGCCGTGAGGTCCAGGGACTGGTCGGTGGGCAGATCCTTCTCGTCGCCCTTGTGGAGGATGTAACTCAGGTTCGTGGCCCCGGTGTTCAGCGGTACTTCGAAGACCGCGCCATAGGTGTCGGTCCGCACCGGCTCCAGCGGCTTCGACCAGTCGGTGGGGTTCGCGGCGCCCGTCCAGACATGCAGGCCCCAGCCGTCGTAGTTCCCGTCGGCACGGTGGTAGTGGAGGACCGCCTTGGACTTGTCCTGTGCCGGATAGTCGGGCCGTTCGGTCCGTACGGCGTCCTTGCCCTGCTCGATCCACACCTCGCCGGTCTGCGTCACGTCGATCGTGCGGTCGGCGGAGACGTCCTTGTCGCCGTCCTTGTCGATGACGAGGAACCCGACGTTCGAGGCGCCGGGCTTCAGCTTGACGTAGGCGAAGGCGCCGTAGGCGTCCCGGCCGGCGAAGGGATGGCTGGCGGGCCAGGTGGTGGACTCGCCGTCGGCGAGGTCGCCCCAGGCGTACAGGCCCCAGTCGGTGTAGTCGCCGTCGGCGCGCTTGTAGTGGACGACGGCGTAGTCGCGGGAGGAGGCGGTGGGTGGCTCCTCGGCGGGCGGGGTGCCGGTCACGGACGCGGCCGTGGCCGAGGCCGTGCGCCCGGTCGAGTCGACGACAACCGCCTTGTAGCGCAGGGCTGTTCCGGCCGGTACGTCCTTGCCGACGGTCTGGGTGACCCTGTACGGGGCGTGGTCGGCCGAGCCGAGGGTCCGCCATTTCCCGTCGCCCACCTGTGCGGCGAAGACGACCCGGTTGAGCTGTCCCCCGTCCACGTCGGCGGTGAGCTCGACCGTGCCGGTTGCGCCGGTGGCCGGGGCCTTGAGGGTGATCGTGGGCTTGGTGGCGGGCTCGGCGAGCCTGCCGGCCGCCTTGAGGACGATCGCGGAACCGGTCGGGACGGTGACGGTGATCTTCTTGTCGGCGTCCGTCTTCGTCGTGACGTCGGTGCCGTAGATCCCCTTGAAGGACATGTTCGCCGAACCGGTCGCGAAGGAGGCCGACTTGGCCTCGCCCGCGTTGTTGAAGGCGACGACGTACTCCTGGCCCGTCTTCGCGTCGGTGCGGGAGAAGGCGTAGATCCCGGACCCGTCCGCCGCGTACCGCTCCTGCTGGACGCCGTCCGTCAGCGCCGGATTGGCTTTGCGGAGCTTGGACAGCGCACTGATCTGCCGGTACAGCGGCGCGTTGCGGTCGTAGGCGTCGCTGGCGTGGGTGCGGTCGGTGCCGATCTCGTCGTCGTCGAGGTAGTCGGCGGTCTTCGACGCGAACATCGTCTGGCGGGCGTCCTTGTCGCCGCCGGAGCCGGTGAAGCCCTGTTCGTCGCCGTAGTAGACGACGGGGTTGCCTCGGCTGAGGAACATCAGCTCGTTGGCGAGCCGGTCCTTGGCGAGGAGTTCGGCGTCGTCGGCCCTCGGGTTGTCCTGGTTCAGGAAGTACCCGATGCGGCCCATGTCGTGGTTGCCGAGGAAGGTGACCTGCTCGTAGGCGTTGGCCTTGTCGGTCGTGTACTTGTAGTCGTCGCCGAAGACCTTCGCAAGGGACTGCGCACTGCCGCTCTGGGAGGCGTACTGCCGTGCGGCCTCCTGGAAGGGGAAGTCGAGCGTGGCGTCGAGACGGCCCTGGGTGACGTACGGCGACGTGACCGCCGTGTCGGCGGAGTAGACCTCGCCGAACATGAAGAAGTCCTTGCGGCCCTGCTTTGCCGCGTAGGCGTCGAGGGCCGTGGCCCACTGGGTCCAGAACTCCATGTTCACGTGCTTCACGGTGTCGATCCGGAAGCCGTCGATGTCGAAGTCCCTGACCCAGCGCTGGTAGATCCTCTCCATGCCGCTGACGACCTCGGGACGCTCGGTCCACAGGTCGTCGAGGCCGGAGAAGTCGCCGTAGGTCGTGGACTCACCGGCGTAGGTCGAGTCGCCGCGGTTGTGGTACATCGTGGGGTCGTTGAGCCAGGAGGGGACCTTGGCGCTGCTGCTGGTGACCGTCGGTGTACGCGGGAAGGAGTCGGCGTCCACCGCGGGGAAGTCCCCCTTGGCCGCGTAGTCCGCGTCGTCGAACGGCTCACCGTCCTTCGTCAGGTACGGGAAGGCGCCCTTGGAGAGGTAGTCGTAGGACTTCTCCTCGTAGTCGACGACGTCGGCCGTGTGGTTGGTGATGACGTCGAAGAAGACCTTCATGCCCTTGGCGTGTGCCTTGGCGATGAGGGTCTCCAGGTCCTTGTTGGTACCGAAGTGCGGGTCGACCTGGGTGAAGTCCGTTATCCAGTAGCCGTGGTATCCGGCCGAGGCGTTGGCTCCCGTGCCCTGCACGGGCCGGTTCTTGAAGATCGGGGCCATCCAGATGGAGGTGGTGCCGAGGCCCTTGATGTAGTCGAGCTTCTTCGTCAGGCCCTTCAGATCCCCGCCCTGGTAGAAGCCCTTGTCGGTGGGGTCGTAGCCGGTGCTCAGCCGTGAACCGGTGAGCCTGCCCCGGTCGTTGGAGCTGTCGCCGTTGGCGAAACGGTCCGGCAGGACGAAGTAGAACTGCTCACGGGTGTCGTCGTGCCGGGCCGGTTCCGCGGCGAGCTTCGCGTCGGAGGGCGGCGGGGGCGGGGTGTCCGCCCGGGCGGACAGCGGCTGGACGAGCGCTGCGGCCAGCGCGGTCACGGTGACCGCGGCGACCCGTCCGGCGTGCGCGGTGCGGCGCCTCGACGGCACCGGCCATCTCGGTATCACTGCGTGGACTCCTTGCGATGACGGCTCTGTGGGTCCGACCCCGCGCGACCGTATCGCCGCCGTAAGCCTTACAGCAAGAGTCGTGAAACATCAGGAAAGAACTTGCAGTACCGGATCGTCGCGTATCGCGCATAATCGGTCGCCGCACCCGCGGTCACGCGGCTACCGTGCCCGCATGGAGCAGGAACCTCCCCTCGTGCGCGAGGTCTTCCCGGAGCTGATCGACGAACTGGTCGCCCTCCTGGAAGCTGAAGGGGAACGCGATCTGTCCATCACCGTGCGGGATGTCCGGATGGTGGGCGAGTGCGGCTGCGGTGACGACTTCTGCCAGAGCATCCGGACGGCGGATCACCCGGACGGGCAGCCGTACGGCCCGGACCACCGCTGTGTACCGCTGCTGCCCTCGACTGGCGATCTGATCCTCGACGTGGTGGCCGGCCGGATCGTGTACATCGAGGTCCTCGGCAGGCCACCCATGCGTCGGCCGGCTCAGCAGCTCGACTTGCCCGCGTAGATCGCGAGCGCCGTGTTGGAGCCGAGGGTGGCCGTGAACCGGCCGCTGAAGTCCACCGTCACGCTCGTGTTGTTCTGCACGTCACAGTACGTGCCCGCCGCGAGGGACGTCTGGTAGGTCCGACTCAGGCTGCCCGACTCGTGGTTGATGGCGACGTACCCCTTGGCGCCCCGCCCGAAGGCGATCGCGTCACCGCCGTTGTCCCACCAGTTGGTCAGCGACTCGCCGCGGGTCGCGTTGCGGAAGGCGACCATGCGGAGGATCTCCGGCCAGGCGTGCTGGCACTTCCAGCCGTCCTGCCAACAGGCGCTCACCGAACCGTTGTTGGGCGGGCCCGCGTCCTTGTCCGACCACTCGTAGCCGGAGTTGATGTCCGGGGCACCGTACGGGTAGGCCAGCATGAAGACGTTGGCGAGGGTGTAGGTGGCGTTGTCCTTGTAGCTGAGCGTGGAGCCGTTGCGCTCGGTGTCGTGGTTGTCGACGAAGACGGCGGCGACCGAGTCGTTCAGGTAGCCCCAGCCCTCGCCGTAGTTCTTCAGGTAGGCGAGGTTCTCGTTGTTGAAGACGCGCTTGAGGTCGAAGGCGTAGCGGAACTCCTGGACGTCCCCGTTGCCCGTGTACTCGGTGGGCTGGACGGCCTCTCCGCTGCCGTAGATGACCTCCTGCTTCCAGTACGCCGACGGGTTGCTCAGCCGGGACTTGATGGCAGCGAGGTCGGTCGCCGGGATGTGCTTGGCCGCGTCGATGCGGAAACCGTCGACGCCGTACCCGAGCAGGGAGTTCATGTACCCGGCGATGGTGGCGCGGACGTACTCCTCGCCGGTGTCCAGGTCGGCGAGGTTGACGAGTTCGCAGTTCTGGACGTTGGCGCGGTTGGTGTAGTCGGTGATCGCGGACGTGCAGTCGTCCATGTCGTACGACGAGTAGAGGCCGGGGTAGTTGTACTTCGAGTACGACGAGCCGCCGGTACCGGTGCCGCTGCCCGCGGACATGTGGTTGATGACGGTGTCGACGACGACCTTGACGCCCGCCGCGTGGCAGGTGTTCACCATGTTCCGGAAGGCGGTGGCGTCCCCGAGCCGGCCGGCGATCCGGTAGCTGACCGGCTGGTACGACGTCCACCACTGCGAGCCCTGGATGTGCTCGGCGGGCGGTGAGACCTGGACGTACCCGTATCCGGCGGGGCCGAGGGTGTTGGTGCACTCCTTGGCGACAGAGGCGAAGTTCCACTCGAAGAGGACGGCGGTGACGTCCTTGGTGCCGGGCGGGGAGGCCTGGGCCGTGGTGGGGGTCAGGACGGCGACCGAGGCGGCGAGGGCGGCGGCGGACGCGGCGGTGGACCATCTCGATATCACGTGGGGGTTCTCCTTGCCTGACGGCCAGGCGTCTTTGCCTGGCGCCGGCGAGAACGTACCGCTGTTGAAATGTTTACAGCAAGGGCTCTGAAAGACCGAGCAAGAATTTTCACACGCGAGGGCCTCAGCGCTGACTGGCCGGCTTGCCCGGAAGGTCGCTGCGGCTGCCCTCACAGGAGTAGACGATCTCCACCGCCCCTCCGGGCAGCGCCCGCTGGCTCTGGAACACCAGTCCGGCCTCGGGGCTCAGCGCGGGGGTCAGCTGTGTCCCGCCGCCGAACAGCAGGGGCAGGACGACCAGTTCGAGGCGGTCCAGTGCGCCGAGGGCATGGAAGGTGCCGATCGTGCGCGGGCCGCCGATGAGGTGGACGTCGCCGCCCCGGTTGGCCGCGCGGAGCTTCTCCAGCAGCCGCACCGGGTCGCTGTCGGTGGTGACGTGGTCCGGGGTGCCCTCCGGGCGGTGCGAGCCGAGCACGAACACGTCCAGGTCGGGCCACGGCCAGCGGCTGTTGGTCAGCGCGGGCTCGAAGGTCGTACGGCCCATGAGCGCGGCCTCGCAGTCGGCCAGGAACTCCCGGATGCCGTGGCTCTGCCCGGAGACGAAAGCGGGATCGGCGGTCAGCGCGGGCCAGCCGCTGGGCGTGGTCACATAGCCGTCGGCACTCATGCTCAGTCGGGCGCGGATCTGCATGATCTCTCCTCGGGGTGTCGGGCGCTGTTCGCCCTTCCACCCAAGCGTCGAACGCGGGCCCCGCCGATCGACACGCCGGACGAAGAAATCACCGGGCCCCCGCAGGAACCCGGTGATCCGCGTCCGCGCTCAGGCCGTCGTCCACCACACGGTGGTGTCGGCCTGCACCTTCGCGTCCCCGTCGGCCTCGGCCACGTCCCCGCTCGCGAGGAGCAGGCGGCCGTACGCGGGAGTCGTCACCGATTCACCGCTGGTGTTCGCGACGCAGACGAACTCGCCGCGCCGGAAGGCGAGAACGCCCTCGGGCGCCCGGAGCCACTCCACCGCGTTGCCCGCGCCCAGGTCGGGCTGGGCGCGGCGCACGGCCAGGGCCGAGCGGTACAGCTCCAGGGTGGAGTCGGGATCGCCGGTCTGCGCCTCCACGCTCAGCTCGCCCCAGGCCGACGGCTGGGGCAGCCAGCTGCCGCCCGCGCCGAAGCCGTACGACGATCCCGTGCGCGTCCACGGGATCGGCACCCGGCAGCCGTCGCGGAAGCCGTCCTGGCCGGCGCCCCGGAAGTACGCCGGGTCCTGGCGGACCTCGTCGGGGAGGTCGACGACGTCCGGGAGGCCGAGCTCCTCGCCCTGGTAGACGTAGGCCGAGCCGGGCAGGGCGAGCATCAGCAGGGTGGCCGCGCGGGCCCTCCTGAGTCCCAGTTCCCGGTCGCCGGCCGTGCGGATCTGGGTGCCGAGGCCGGGCGGGTTGGCGAAGCGGGTGGCGTGGCGGGTGACGTCGTGGTTCGACAGGACCCAGGTGGCCGGGGCGCCCACCGGACGCATCGCCTCCAGGGTGCGGTCGATGACCCCGCGCAGCTGCCCGGCGTCCCATTCGGTGCTCAGGTACTGGAAGTTGAAGGCCTGGTGGAGTTCGTCGGGACGGACGTAGTTCGCCGTGCGCTCGATGGTCGGGGTCCACGCTTCGGCGACGAAGATGCGCTCGCCGGAGTACTCGTCGAGGATCAGACGCCACTGGCGGTAGATCTCGTGCACGCCGTCCTGGTCGAAGAACGGCATGACATCGTTGCCCAGCAGCTTGACCTGATCGTGGGAGCCGAGATCGGGCAGACCCTCCGCCTTGACCAGGCCGTGGGCCACGTCGATGCGGAAGCCGTCCACGCCCATGTCCAGCCAGAAGCGCAGGATGGAGCGGAACTCGTCGCCGACGGCCGGGTGGTCCCAGTTGAAGTCGGGCTGCTCGGGGGCGAAGAGGTGGAGGTACCACTCCCCGTCCGCGACCCGCGTCCACGCCGGGCCGCCGAAGATCGACTCCCAGTCGTTGGGCGGCAGTTCACCGTTCTCGCCCTTGCCGGGGCGGAAGTGGTAGCGGTCCCTGAGCGGCGACCCGGGACCCTCGGCGATGGCCCGCTTGAACCACTCGTGCTGGTCGGAGGAGTGGTTGGGCACCAGGTCGACGATGGTCCTGAGACCCAGCGCGCGGGCTTCGCGGATCATTGCGTCGGCGTCCAGGAGGGTGCCGAACATGGGGTCCACGGCCCGGTAGTCGGCGACGTCGTAGCCGGCGTCGGCCTGCGGGGAGGCGTAGAAGGGGCTGAGCCACACGGCGTCCACGCCGAGGTCGCGCAGATACGGCAGACGGGAACGGATGCCCTCCAGGTCACCCATGCCGTCACCGTTGCTGTCGGCGAAACTGCGCGGATAGACCTGGTAGATCACCGCGTCCCGCCACCAGTCCCTGCGCGGGGCGGTGGCGAGGGGGGAGGTCGATGCCGGGTCAGTGGCGGAGTGCTGCTGGCTCATGGCGTCCTTGATACGTAACGGAGTCATCGGGTCAAAGGTCTGAGGGTGACGAGGCGGCCGCGGTGACAGCGGGGTCGGATGGCCACAGCGGCCACCTCGGGTTTGGGGTGGTGGGGGTCGTGAGTATCGTGCGGCGCCGTCGTGGCTGGTCGCGCAGTTCCCCGCGCCCCTTGAAAGAAAGGGCGTTGCCGGGAACCTGCGTCAGCCCTTCGTGCCGCCCGCGGTAAGCCCGGTCACCAGGTTCTTCTGCACCAGGTAGAAGAACACGGACACCGGTATCGCGATCAGCACCGCCGTAGCCGCCATCAGGTTCCGCTGGGCGTCGTGCTCGCTCACGAAGCTCTGCAGTCCCACCGCGAACGTGTACTTGGTGTCGGACAGCATGAACGTCGAAGCGAACGCGACCTCGCCGAACGCCGTGAGGAAGCTGTAGAACGCGGCGACGGCGAGCCCCGGCTTGGCGAGCGGCAGGATCAGCCGCGCGAACGTGCCGAAGGGGGTCAGCCCGTCGACGCGTCCGGCCTCGTCGATCTCGAACGGGATGGTGTCGAAGTACCCCTTCAACAGCCAGGCGCAGTACGGCACCGCGGTCGAGCAGTAGACGAGGACGAGTCCAAGGTAGCTGTCGATGAGCCGGAGGTCCGACAGCATCTGGTACATGGGCACCATGAGTACGGCTACCGGGAACATCTGTGTGACCAGGAGCACCCACATGAACTTGCGGTAGCCCGGAAAGCGCATACGGGAGACGGCGTACCCCGTGGTCGCGGCGATCAGCACACCGATCACGGTGGTGCCGAGCGAGACGATCAGGGAGCTCTTCAGCCAGTCGAAGAAGGCCGTGTGCTGGAGGACGAACGAGTAGTTGTCGAACGTCATCTTCTTCCAGATGCCGCCCGGGTGAAGGTAGTCGTCCTTGTCCGGGCCGAGGGACAGGAAGACCAGCCAGACGATCGGGAACAGCGCGATCAGGCTCGCGACGATCAGGATGCCGTGCGAGACGAGGGAGCCGGCCGGGCTGTTCTCGCCGCGGCGGCGCACCCGGCGCGGGGCCTCGGGGCCCGGCTCGGCGGCCTGGGCGGGGGTCTCGACTGCGGTCGTACTCATGGGGACTCCTGCCTCAGATCGCGAGCTGCTGGTCATTGCGGTTCAGCCAGCGGCGGTAGAAGGAGGTGAAGACGATCAGGATGGCCAGCAGCAGGATGCCGTACGCGGCCGACTGGGCGAAGTCACGCGGTTGCTGTCCGAAGCCCAGGTAGTAGGCCCAGGTGACGAGGATCTGCGCGTCCGGCGCGGTGTTGCCGAACAGCAGGAAGATCACGGCGAACTGGTTGAACGTCCAGATGATGCCGAGGAGTACGACGGTGGAGCTGACGCTTCTGAGCCCCGGCAGGGTGACGTACCTGAAGCGCTGCCAGGCGCTCGCGCCGTCCATCTCGGCGGCCTCGTACAGGGAGGCGTCGATGGACTGCAGGCCGCCGAGGAGCGAGACCATCATGAACGGCACACCGCACCAGGTGTTGACCATGATCGCGGCGGTCCGCTGCCAGAAGGTGTCCTCCAGCCAGGACGGCGAGGGCAGATGGAGTGCGTCCAGGGCGAGGTTGATGACGCCGCCGTCGGCGAGCATGAAACGCCAGCCGAAGACGGTGACGAAGGTCGGCACGGCCCAGGGCAGCACCAGGATCAGCCGGTACAGGGTGCGGCCGCGCAGCTTCTGGTTGAGCAGCAGCGCGAGGCCGAGCCCGATGCAGTAGTGCAGGGCGACGCACAGGGCCGTCCAGGCGATCGTCCAGATGAAGTGCGACCAGAAGCGGTCGTAGGCCGTCGGGCCCCACAGGATGTCGGCGTAGTTGTCGAGGCCGATGAACTTGTAGGTGGCGTCGATGTGGTTGACGCCGATCGTGCGGGCCGTGTTGAGGCTGTTGGCGTCGGTGAGGGTGAGGTAGACGCCGTACACCAGGGGGTAGAGGACGAGAGCGCCGAGGACGACCGCCACGGGGGCGATCATGGCGTAGGCGTACCAGTGTTTCTGGTAGCCGTGTCTGAGGCGTTGGCCCAGCCCGGGCCGCGGCGCGCGGTCACCGTGGCGTTTGCCGGTGGCGCGGTCGATGGCGACTGTCATGTTCGACACCTTCTGGAAGTTCTACGGCTCTGAGAAGTGGCTGGGCGAAACGGCCGGCCGGGCACAGGCCGGTGGCCGCCGGATCCCTCCCCCGGGTGCTCGGGGGATCCGGCGGCCACGCGGGCTCACTTGCTGAAGTCGGGCACCAGCTTGGCGATGGCGATCTCGGCGTTGCTCAGACCCTTGTCGAGGGACTCCTTGCCGCCGGCGATGCTGTTCAGCTCGGTGTCGAGCGGGGTCAGCAGGGAGCTGTACTCGGGCAGGGCCAGCCGCGGCCGGGCGGAGGCGAGGACCGTCTGGTAGCCGGCGATGCCCGGGTCGGCCTTGACCTCGGCGGTGTAGGCGTCGTCGCGGGTGGGCAGCGTGGAGTTCTTCAGCGCGATCTGCGTCTGGGACTTCGCGGAGGTCATGAAGCCCACGAACTTCTCGGCCGCCTTCTGGTGGGCGGAGTCCGAGCCTGCGTAGACGGAGAGGTTGTGGCCGCCGGTCGGGGCGCCCGCCTTGCCGGCTCCGCCGGCCGGGACGGTGGCGATGCCGAGGTTGGCCTTGTCCGTGAACGCGGAGCCCTTGTAGAAGTTGGTGATCTCCCACGGGCCCTGGATGATCGCGGCGACCTTGCCGTTGACGAACGCGTCCTGGATGTGGGCGTAGGCGTCGGCGGTGGTGTCGGCCTTGTGCAGGCCCTTGCCGGAGAAGAGGCTCAGCCAGGTGCCGTAGCCCTTCTTGGCGGGGGCCGAGGCGACGGTGATCTTCTTGGCGGAGGCGTCGACGGTGTCGGTGCCCTCGCCGAAGAGGAACGGCTGGGCGTAGTAGGCCGCGGTGGAGCCCCAGTAGCCGTCGACGCCGGTCTTCGCCTTGATGGTGGCGGCGGCGGTCTTCAGGTCGTCCCAGGTCCTGGGGGCCTCGACGCCGGCCTTCGCGAAGAGCTGCTTGTTGTAGACCAGGGCGAGGGTGTCGGTGACGAAGGGCACGCCGTAGATCTTGCCGTCGTACTTGGCCTGCTCGATCAGGTTCGGCTTGAACTTGGCCTGGTCGGCGAGGGCCTCGGTGCCGTCGAGGGGCAGGAAGAAGCCCTTCTTGGCGAAGGCCGGGGTCCAGCCGACGTCGGAGCGCAGCACGTCGGGGGCGCCGGAGGCACCGGCCGCGGTGTCGAACTTGTTCTGCGCCTGGTCGAACGGCACGTTGACGTACTTGACCTTGACGTCCTTGTTCGCGGCCTCGAAGTCCTTGATCAGGGCCTGGTAAGTCGGCGCCTCGTTGGTGGCGTTGGAGGTGTCCCACCAGGTGATGGTGACCGGACCGTCGGCCTTGTCGCCGCTGTCGCTTCCGCCGCAGGCCGTCGCCGCGAGGGCGAAAGACGCCACCAGCGCGGTGGCCGCTATGCCACGCCGCATGAGTTCTCCTTGAGGGTGAAAGCCCGTGTGGTGCGGAAGTCCCGTCCACCGTCTCCGCCGGGCGTGGCCGAACGTAACAGCGATGTAAGAGGTACGAAAGACCTTGCAGCAAAAAACTGCAAGAGCACACTGAAGTTATCCGGGCGTGACCTGTCGGCGACTCCCATGAGACGCTCCTCTACCAGGCCGGAGCTGTGCAGAAGCGGTTGTGCAAGACTCTGCAAGCCCTTGCCATCCCAGCTCCGTACGGGAATCATCCCCTTGCGGGACAAGGGGCGCCGACCAGAACAGAGGGACCGCGATGACGAAACGGCCGGTAGTGTCCGGTGCCGTGACCACACGGCTTGCCGACATCGCTGCTCAGGCGGGGGTGAGCGAAGCGACCGTCAGCCGCGTCCTCAACGGCAAGCCGGGCGTCGCCGCCACCACCCGCCAGTCCGTGCTCGCCGCACTCGACGTGCTGGGCTACGAGCGTCCTGTCCGGCTGCGGCAGCGCAGCGAGGGCCTGGTGGGCCTGATCACCCCGGAGCTGGAGAACCCGATCTTCCCGGCCCTGGCCCAGGTGATCGGCCAGGCGCTGACCAGGCAGGGCTACACACCGGTCCTCGCCACCCAGACCCCGGGCGGCTCCACGGAAGACGAACTCACCGAGATGCTCGTCGACCGGGGCGTGGCCGGCATCATCTACGTCTCCGGCCTGCACGCCGACACCACCGCGGACATGCAGCGCTACGAGCAGCTGCGGGCGCAGGGCGTGCCGTACGTGCTGGTGGACGGGTTCTCCCCCAAGGTGCAGGCGCCGTTCATCTCCCCCGACGACCGCGCGGCGATGTCCCTCGCGGTGACACACCTGGTGTCGCTGGGGCACACGAGGATCGGCCTGGCACTGGGGCCGAAGCGCTTCGTGCCGGTCCAGCGCAAGATCGAGGGCTTCATCCGGGCCATGCAGGACCAGCTCGGCCTGGCCGCGGCGGCCGTCGAGGAGGACCTCGTCCAGCACTCCCTCTACACCCTGGAGGGCGGCCAGGCGGCCGCGTCGGCGCTCATCGACCGCCACTGCACGGCGGTGGTGTGCGCGAGCGACATGATGGCGCTGGGCGCGATACGGGCGGCCCGGCAGCGGGGCCTGGAAGTGCCGCGGGACGTCTCGGTCGTGGGCTTCGACGACTCCCCCCTGATCGCCTTCACCGACCCGCCGCTGACGACGATCCGCAAGCCCGTCCCGGCGATGGGACAGGCGGCGGTACGGACGCTGCTGGAGGAGATCGGCGGAACGCCCGCGCCGCACAGCGAGTTCGTGTTCATGCCGGAGCTGGTGGTGCGCGGTTCGACGGCGTCGGCCCCTGGGGAACGCGGTCGTCCGTAGGACGGAGAGACCGGGTCGCTCCCCGTGCGCCGGTAGGAGAACGGGACGGTCTTCCCGCAGTAGGACATGCGACCCGAACCCGACCGGAGGATGATCTGTCGGGTAGGGCATTTCTGGCAGACTTTGCGTCTATGGGTGATTCGACCGTGACCAGTCTGGAAGACCGTGCGGAGGCGGCTGTTCCCGGCTCTGTCACGGCCCCGCACAGACCGGGTCCGCTGCGCCGGCTGCGCTCTCCGAGCCGGCCGCGCCTCTGGTTCGAGATCCTGTTGATCGCGGTGAGTTACTGGACGTACTCGCTGATCCGCAACGCGGTTCCGGAGCAGAGGGCGCAGGCCCTGCGCAACGCCGACTGGATCTGGCGGATGGAGCACCATCTGGGCATCGCGGTCGAGGAGTCCGTCAACCACACGGTGAACTCGGTGACTTGGCTCGTCGTCGGGATGAACTACTACTACGCGACGCTGCACTTCATCGTGACGCTGAGCGTCCTGGTGTGGCTCTTCCGCAGCCACCCCGGCCGTTACGCGGCGGCCCGTCTGGTGCTCTTCGCGACGACGGGCGTGGCCCTCGTCGGCTACTACCTGTATCCGCTGGCGCCCCCGCGGCTGATGAACGGCGGCCACTTCGTCGACACCGTCACGGTTCACCAGACCTGGGGCTCGATGGCCTCCGGCGACCTCAAGCACATGTCCAACCAGTACGCCGCGATGCCGTCCATGCACATCGGCTGGTCCCTGTGGTGCGGGCTGACGATCTTCGCGCTGGCGTCGGTTCCGTGGGTGCGTGTCCTGGGCCTGCTCTACCCGGCGACGACCCTCCTGGTGATCGTCTCCACCGCCAACCACTTCTGGCTCGACGCGGTGGGCGGCGTCCTGTGCCTGATGTTCGGCTTCACGGTGGCGAGGCTCTGGTACGGGGCACTGCCGTACGCGCTGCCGAGGGCGGTACCGGACAGGGGCACCCTGCTGTCCGCCAGAGCCCTTGCGGTGACCCGGAAGGGGAGCCGGTGAACCACTCCGGTCACGGCGCCGGCCGGCCCCCGGCCGCCTCCCGCAGCGCCGCGACGAACGCCTCCAGAGCCGGTTGCGGCAACGCCGTCTCCCGTACGGCCGCGTGGATCGCGCGGGTCGGTTCCGGGCCCCGCAGCGGGCGTACGACGACGTCGGGATGCCGTCCGCCCAGGCCCAGCCGCGGGATCATCGTGACCCCGAGTCCCGCCGCCACGAAGCCCTGGGCCGTGGCGTAGTCCTCGCTGTCGACGACGAATCGCGGCTGGAAGCCCGCCGCCGCACAGGCGGTGAGCTGGGCCTCGAGACAGGGGCCGGGCCACTCGCTGCCGACCCAGGGTTCGTCGGCCAGGTCGGTCAGACGCAGGGTGCGGCGGGTCGCGAGCGGGTGCCCCTTCGGCAGTACGGCCAGATACGGGTCGTCCAGCAGATGCAGCAGGCTCACGCCCTCGTGGTCCCCCGCTCCGACGACCAGCGCCAGGTCCGTCCGCCCCTCCCTCACGTCCGGCATCGGGTCGAGGCCGGCCAGCCTCAACTCGACCTGCACGCCCGGTTGTTCGACCCTGAGTCGCGCCACGGCCGGAGCCACCAGACGGGCCCCGGCCGTGGCGAAGTAACGCACCGAGAGCCGGCCCGTGCGGCCCGCGAGCAGGTCGCCGAGCGCGGTCTCCGCCTCCGCGACCTGGCGGGTGATCGCGTCCGCGTACTCCGTGAGCACCAGTCCCGCGGCCGTGGGCCGCACTCCGCGACCGACGCGTTCGAGGAGCTCGGTACCGGCCTCCTTCTCCAGCGCGGCCACCTGCTGACTGATCGCGGAGGGCGTGTAGCCGAGGCGGGCCGCCGCCCCGGTGACGGAACCGCTGCTCACCACGGCCGCCAGCATCTGCATCCGTCGCACATCAAGCATTACTCCACCTTAACGGTACCTGCAATATCTTTCACTTGTCCTTACGCATTCGGTCGGGGACGGTGGAGTCATGTCCCCCGCCTCCACAGTCCGCATGGCCGTCCTCGCGCTCCTCTGGGGCTCGGGTTTCCTCTGGATCAAGCTCGCCCTCGACCACGGCCTCTCCCCCGCCCAGATCACGATCGCGCGGTGCGCCCTGGGCACGGCGACCCTGCTCGTCCTCGCCCACGGCGCGGGCCAGCGGCTGCCCCGCTCCCGCGCGACCTGGGGTCGGCTGACCGTGGCCGCGCTGTTCTGCAACGCCATCCCCTTCGCCCTGTTCGCGGTGGGCGAGCAGACCGTGGACTCCGGCCTCGCGGGCGTCCTGAACGCGACGACCCCGCTGTGGTCACTGCTGATCGGCGTGCTGCTCGGCACCGACCGCGCGCTGCGTCCCCCGCGGCTGGCCGGCCTGCTCCTCGGCTTCGCCGGCACCGTGCTGATCTTCGCCCCCTGGCACCGGTCGGGTCTGCTGACCTGGGGCGCGCTCGCGCTGCTGGCGGCCGCCGCGAGCTATGCCGTGGCCTTCGCGTACATGGCCCGCAAACTCACCTCCGGGCAGGCGCCGTTGGCCTACTCCGCGGCCCAACTCCTCATGGCGACGGCGTGGACCACCCTGTCCCTGCCGGCCGCGGGCCCCGTGGACGCCGACCTCACCGCGCTGGCGGCGGTGACGGCCCTGGGCATCCTGGGCACCGGTGTGACCTTCTACCTCAACTACCGCCTGATAGCGGACGAGGGCCCCGTCATGGCCGCGACGGTCGGCTATCTGCTCCCGGTGGTGTCGGTGGCGTTGGGAGCGGTGGTCCTGGACGAACGGGTGGGGCTGAGGGTGCTGGCAGGCATGGCCGTCGTGCTGACGGGGGTCGCGCTGACCCAGCTGGGAGCGCGGAACCGAAGCGACGTACGGCTCCGCGGCGGGGCGGGGGCCGGGGCGGCCGCGACGGCGCCGCAGCCGAGGACCTGAGCCGCCACGCCCCTTCCGCCCCTACGCCCCCTACGCCCCGTAGAACAACTCATCCACGACGCCCCGGGCCCGACGGGCCGTGCGCCTGTAGTCGTCCAGCATGTCCCCCACATGCCCCGGCCCGTACCCCAGGTACCGCCCCACCGCGGCCAGTTCGCGCACCCCGGACGGAAACGTGTCCCCGGCCCTCCCCCGCACCAGCATCACGGCGTTGCGCACCCGGGTGGCCAACACCCAGGCCTCGTCGAGAATCGCGGCATCCTCCGCCGAGATGAACCCGGCACCCTCCGCGGCGGCGAGCGCGGCCCGCGTCCGGGTGGTACGCAGTCCCGCCTCACCGCAGCCGTGCCGCATCTGAAGCAGCTGGACCGTCCACTCGACGTCGGACAGGCCGCCCGGCCCGAGCTTGGTGTGCAGCTTGGGGTCGGCGCCGCGCGGCATCCGCTCGGACTCCATCCGTGCCTTGAGCCGCCGGATCTCGCGTACGGCGTCGTCGCCGAGCCCCGCCTCCGGGTACCGCAGCGGATCGACCAGCTCGATGAAGCGGCGGCCCAACTCTTCGTCCCCCGCGACCGGTTCGGCCCGCAGCAGCGCCTGCGACTCCCAGCTCAGCGACCAGCGGCGGTAGTAGGCCGCGTACGAGGTCAACGTCCGTACCAACGGCCCGGACTTGCCCTCCGGGCGCAGGTCGGCGTCGATGAGCAGCGGTGGGTCGGCGCTCGGGATCTGAAGCAGGCGGCGCATCTCGGAGACCACCTTGTTGGCGGCCTGGGAGGCCTCCCGCTCGTCGACGCCGTCGCGGGGCTCGTGGACGAACAGGACGTCCGCGTCGGAGCCGTAGCCGAGTTCGTGACCGCCGAAGCGGCCCATGCCGATCACGGCGAACCGGGTCGGCAGGGTGTCGCCCCAGCCTTCCCGGACGACCGCGCGCAGGGTGCCGGCGAGGGTCGCGGCGGTCAGGTCGGACACGGCGGCGCCGACGCGGTCCACCAGGGCGCCCTGGTCCGGTTCGGCGGGCTGGGTCTCGGTGCCGTAGGAGCCGACGATGTCCGCGGCGGCCGTACGGAAGAGTTCGCGGCGGCGGACCCCGCGGGCCGCCGTGACCGCCTGGACGGCTCCGCCGGCGCGGCCGACCGCGGCGAGGATCTCCTGTTCGAGACCGGCCCGTCCGCGCGGGTCGAGGCCGCCGCCGTCGCCGTCCCCGAGGAGTGCCACCGCTTCCGGGGCGCGCATCAGCAGGTCGGGCGCGAGGCGTCCGGCGGACAGCACCCGGGCGAGGTTCTCGGCGGCGGCACCCTCGTCCCGGAGCAGCCGCAGGTACCAGGGGGTCTTGCCCAACGCGTCCGAGACCTTGCGGAAGTTGAGCAGTCCGGCGTCCGGGTCGGCGGAGTCGGCGAACCAACCCAGCAGCACCGGAAGGAGAGTTCGCTGGATCGCGGCCTTACGGGTGACACCGGAGGCGAGTGCCTCCAGGTGACGCAGGGCGGACGCCGGGTCGGCGTACCCGAGCGCGACCAGCCGTTCGCGGGCCGCCACGGGGCTCAACCGTGCCTCGCCGGGCCCGAGTTGGGCCACGGCGTCCAGCAGCGGCCGGTAGAACAGCTTCTCGTGCAGCCGTCGCACGACGGAGGCGTGCCGCTTCCACTCGCGGGTCAGCTCGGTCACCGGGTCGGCGCGCAGACCGAGCGAGCGGCCGAGGCGCCGCAGGTCCGTTTCGTCCTCGGGGACGAGGTGGGTGCGGCGCAGCCGGTAGAGCTGGATGCGGTGCTCCATGGAGCGCAGGAAGCGGTAGGCGTCGTCGAGCTGGGCGGCGTCGGCGCGGCCAACGTAACCGCCGGCGGCGAGCGCCTGGAGCGCGTCGAGGGTGGTGCCGCTGCGCAGCGAGCCGTCCTCACGGCCGTGCACCAACTGGAGGAGCTGTACGGCGAACTCGACGTCCCGCAGGCCGCCGGGACCGAGCTTCAGCTGCCGGTCCACTTCGCCCACGGGGATGGTCTCGACGACCCGGCGCCGCATCTTCTGCACGTCGGTGACGAAGTTCTCGCGCTCGGCGGCCTTCCAGACGAGGGGTTCGAGAGCCGCGACGTACTGCTCGCCCAGCTCGATGTCACCGGCGACCGGGCGGGCCTTGAGGAGTGCCTGGAACTCCCAGGTCTTGGCCCAGCGCTGGTAGTAGGCGAGATGGCTGGCGAGGGTCCGCACGAGGGGGCCGTTGCGCCCCTCGGGGCGCAGATTGGCGTCGACGGGCCAGATCGACCCCTCGACGGTGGTCTCGGAGCACACCCGCATCATGTGCGAGGCGAGCTTGGTGGCGGCCCGCAGGGCCTTGCCCTCGTCGGCCCCGTCGACGGCCTCCCCCACGAAGATCACATCGACGTCGGAGACGTAGTTCAGCTCGTGCCCACCGCACTTGCCCATCGCGATCACCGCGAGCCGGCACAGGGCCGCGTCGTCAGGGGCGGCGGCCCGCGCCATGGCGAGCGCGGAGCGCAGGGTCGCGGTGGCGAGGTCGGCGAGTTCGGCGGCCGTCTCGGCGAGGTCGGTGGTGCCGCACACGTCCCGGGCGGCGATGGACAGCAGGCAGCGCCGGTAGGCGACGCGCAGGGCGACGGGGTCGGTGGCCTCGGCCAGCCCGCGTTCGAACTCCTCGACGCCGGGGTGGAGGTCGCGGGGCTCGTAGGTGACGAGCGCGTGCCAGTCGCTGGGGTGCCGGGCGAGATGCTCGGCCAGCGCGGCGGACGCCCCGAGCACCCCGAGCAGCCGGTCCCGCAACGGCTTCGCCGCTATCACCGTGTCAAGCAGTTCCCGGTCGGGCTGCGCCTCCAGGAGCCGTACGAGACCGAGCAGCGCGAGGTCGGGATCGGCGGTCGCGCCGAGCGCCTCCAGCAGCACCGGGTCGTTGCGCAGGGCGCTCAGTTCCGCGCTCTCCAACAGCCGCTCGGAGGCCGACGGGTCGGTGAAACCGTGCCGCAGCAGCCGCGTGAAGGTACTGCTCCTGCGCCCCGGCGCCGCCGTCATCCCGGGCCTCCCGTCCGATCAAGGTCGTGTCGATCGAGCCTAACCGGAGAGCTGGGGATGAGCGCCTGGGCGCGGGTGGATGGTTTCCCTTCTGGCGGGGCTCGTGGGTGCGGCTCAGCGGATCACCACGACCGTCGTCGGCCGGGACGGGTCCGTGAGGACGCTGTCGCCCGGTCGGCGGCCCTGGGCCGGGTCGCCCCGGCCGGGGTCCTCGGTGGGTGGCAGTTCGGCCACCGGCGCCATATGGCCGGCGACCGGGATCTCGATCCGCCGGACAGTGCCGCGGGGCGCACCTCCGGGCACGGAGGCGTACTGGACGTCGAGACACCGCTCGCGCAGCCGTGCGAGTACGTCGGGGACGGCGGCGCCCGTCGCGACCTCGGGGAGGACGACGTACCGGTTCACCGCGGGGTCGAGGCCCGCGCACGCGTGGTCGTCCGGCGGCGGGGTGACCTGTCCGGGGCGACTCCCGCGCGGCCCGGACAGGGTGAGGTGGGTGCGCGCGGCGGGGCCGGCCTTCGTGGCGTCGACGCGGATGGTGTCGCGGCGCAGCCACTGCACGGGGTGACCGTCGAGCTCGGCCAGCGCCCAGTCGCCGGTGTCGACGAGGTACGCGCTCTCGATCGCCACGTCGTCCGGCGGCGGCAGCAACCGCACCACGTCACGTGCGGCACGCTCCTGCTTGGGCCAGTGGCGCAGCACCACCAGCAGCTTTCCCGAGGGCCGGTCGAAGGGGTGGGCGCGGCCCCCGGTCACCGGGCGGTCCCCGGCGGGGGTGACCGCCGTACGGGAGGCGCCGGTGACCTGGATGTCACCGCGGGGGCTCGCCGAGAACCGTACGGACGAGAACGTGCCGTCGGCGGCCTGTGCGTCGGCGGCGGTCGGAGCGGACGACGTGTCGCAGCCGGTGGCCAGCAGGGTGAGGGCCAGGGGGACGGTGCACGCGAGCAGGGCCGCGGGCCGGTGCGGACGCTTCGGGCGGGGTGGACGGGGTGGACGGGGTGGACGTGGTGGACGTGGTGGACGTGGATGTGAACGCATGGGCTGTCTCCGTGTCTGCGGGTGACCGGGCCGGTCGCCCGCAGACGAGCGTGCTCGCTCCGACGGCCGTGGCCCATTCGTCATTTGGCGAATCCCACGGCGACGCGCACGGGCGGGGCGTAGCGTCGAGACCAGGCACCAACACCGGCCCGGGGAGGCCGAGATGACCCCGCCCCACACCACCGCCGAGGCCCATCTGCGCAGCATGGCGGACGTACTGGAGCAGGCCCGGCAGGGTCTCGCGGGCGGCGGTGTGCCCCCGGAGTGTCTGCTGCAGGGGCTGCTGCGACTCATCCCGTGCGACACGGCGAGCTTCTGCGAAATGGACATCCCGACGAGGCGGATTCTCCACGTGCAGGAGCTCGACGACGAGAGCGGAGCGGTCGAGGACGTCACGCCGCCGGTGGGCGACGCGGCCGTGGAGGAGGAGATGGCCGGGTACTGGCGCTGGCGCCACCAGCACACCCAGTGCGCCCGGGTCTGCCGACCGCACGACGTCCCCGAGGCGACGCAGATGGCGGACTTCCGCTCGGTCCGCGAACTGCGGAACCTGCCCATCTACACGGAGTTCCTGACCCCACACCCGACCATCGCGGCCGTCGCCCTGCCCACCGCGCCCAACCGCACCCGGGTCTTCCAGTTCTTCCGCGAGGACGGCAGGGCCTTCACCGAGCACGAGATGACCACCCTGCGCATGATGGCCCCGCACCTGTACGACCTCTACAAGGACGCCGCCCGTCACCACAGGCGCCCCGTCCGCCTCACCCACCGCGAACTCGACGTCCTGCGCTGCGTGGCCCTCGGCATGAGCACCCCGCAGATCGCGGAACAGCTCGTCGTCTCCCCCAGCACCGTTCGCAAGCATCTGGAGAACGCCTTCGGCAGACTGGGAGTGTCGAGCCGGACCGCCGCGGTGGCCCGGGTGTTCCCCGAGCCGGAGGCTCTGTGATGACCGAGAAGGAACCCGAGACCCACCTCGACCCGCGCTACAGCGACCCCGATGCGACGGCACACTCCTGGGCGGACGCCGAGTCGCTGCTGGCCGCCGCCGAACTGTTCTGGATCTCGACGGTACGACCGGACGGGCGCCCGCACGTCACGCCGCTGCCCGGGGTGTGGGCCCATGGCGCGCTGCACTTCTGCACCGGTCCCGAGGAACGCAAGGCGAAGAACCTCGCGCACAACCCGCACGTCACGCTGACGACCGGCACCAACATCTGGGACAAGGGCTACGACCTGGTGGTGGAGGGCGAGGCGGTGCGGGTGTCCGACGACACGCGTCTGCGGGAGCTGGCCGCCGCGTGGGAGGCGAAGTACGGGGACTTCTGGCGCTTCGAGGTGCGGGAGGGGTATTTCCACCACGGCCCGGGACACGCGGTCGTCTACGCGGTGGCGCCGCGGACCGTTTTCGGTTTCGGTAAGGGACAGCCGTTCAGCCAGACGCGGTGGCGCTTCTGAGAACGGCCCTCTGTACTGACGTCGACAAGGGAGTCACGCCATGGACATGAGCCTCGAAGTGATCCTGCTGCCGGTCACGGACGTGGACCGGGCCAAGGAGTTCTACCGCGACAAGGTCGGCTTCCACGTGGACCTGGACGGCGAGGTGATGGAGGGCGTCCGGATCTGTCAGCTGACCCCGCCCGGATCGGGCTGTTCGATCGCCCTGGTGGACGGTCTCCAGGTCCCGACGGGAGCCCCCCAGCCCGGCACGTACCACGGCATGCAACTCTGCGTCACGGACGCCAAGGCGGCCTACGAGGAACTGACCTCCCGCGGCCTGGACGTGAGCGAACCGGTCCAGTTCGCCCCGCAGGACGGCGCCACCTTCATGTACTTCAAGGACCCGGACGGCAACGGCTGGGCGATCCAGGAGTACAAGCGCAGGGAGACCGAGCCGCTGCACCAGGTACTGGCACAGCAGGCGGCGGAGTAGACGCCGAAGGGGGCGCGGTTTCACTCTCCGCGCCCCCTTCGGCAGGAACCCCTACAGCACCGGCAGGTTCTTCCGCAGCTCGAAGGCCGTGACCTCGCTGCGGTACTCCTCCCACTCCTGGCGCTTGTTGCGCAGGAAGAAGTCGAAGACGTGCTCGCCCAGGGTCTCGGCGACCAGGTCGCTGCGTTCCATGAGGGTCAGGGCCTCGCCCAGGTTCTGGGGCAGGGGCTCGATGCCCATCGCGCGGCGCTCGGCGTCGGAGAGGGCCCAGACGTCGTCCTCGGCGCCCGGAGGGAGCTCGTAGCCCTCCTCGACGCCCTTGAGGCCGGCGGCCAGGAGCATGGCGTACGCCAGGTACGGGTTGGCACCGGAGTCGATGGAGCGGACCTCGATGCGGGCCGAGCCGGTCTTGCCGGGCTTGTACATCGGGACGCGGACCAGGGCGGAGCGGTTGTTGTGGCCCCAGCAGATGTAGGAGGGGGCCTCGCCGCCGGCGCCGGCGGTGCGCTCGGAGCCGCCCCAGATGCGCTTGTAGGAGTTGACCCACTGGTTGGTGACCGCGGAGATCTCCGCGGCGTGCTTCAGCAGGCCCGCGATGAAGGAGCGGCCGACCTTGGAGAGCTGGTACTCCGAGCCGGACTCGTAGAACGCGTTGCGGTCGCCCTCGAAGAGGGAGAGGTGGGTGTGCATGCCCGAGCCGGGGTGCTCCGAGAACGGCTTCGGCATGAACGTCGCCTGGACGCCCTGCTCCAGCGCCACCTGCTTCATGACCAGGCGGAACGTCATGATGTTGTCCGCGGTGGAGAGCGCGTCCGCGTAGCGGAGGTCGATCTCCTGCTGGCCCGGGGCGCCCTCGTGGTGGGAGAACTCGACCGAGATGCCCATCGACTCAAGCATGGTGATCGCCTGGCGGCGGAAGTCCATGCCGATGTTCTGCGGGGTGTGGTCGAAGTAGCCGGAGTTGTCGGCCGGGGTGGGGCGCGAGCCGTCCAGGGGCCGGTCCTTCAGGAGGAAGAACTCGATCTCCGGGTGGGTGTAGAAGGTGAACCCGAGGTCGGAGGTGCGGGCCAGGGCCCGCTTGAGGACGTACCTCGGGTCCGCGAAGGACGGGGAGCCGTCCGGCATGAGGATGTCGCAGAACATCCGGGCCGTGCCGGGGGCCTCGGCGCGCCAGGGCAGAACCTGGAAGGTCGAGGGGTCCGGCTTGGCGATCATGTCGGACTCGTATACGCGAGCGAATCCCTCGATCGCGGAGCCGTCGAATCCGATGCCCTCGTCGAAGGCCTGCTCAAGCTCGGCCGGGGCCACGGCGACGGACTTGAGGAAGCCCAGCACGTCCGTGAACCACAGGCGTACGAACCGGATGTCGCGCTCCTCCAACGTCCGGAGCACGAACTCCTGCTGCTTGTCCATCTTGCGCTTCCCCATCCTTGCTGGTCAGGCCGCCTGTCTCCGTGTCCCGCAGGAGGCGGTCGGGCACCTGAGCATCACACCACAACACCATTTCATGCGCGTTGCCGACCTTGATCGTCCGGGCGACCCAGGAGTGAACGCCTCACGTCCGGCTGATGTACTGCTCCGCCGCCCATCTTGCCTGCTCGGACTGACATACGTAATGCCCGGCCCTCCCCGTCTCACCGCGCGTTGCGGGTTTCCTGTGGGCTCCCTGCGAACCGCCGCCCCCGCCCCACTACGATCAGCGGACCGATCGTCACCATCCGTCCAGCCCCTTTCCCCCAGAAGGACACACCTCATGGGTTCCGCCAAGAAGAGCACCAGCGCGGCACGCAAGGCGCGCATAGAGGAGATGCGGCGCGCCGAGCAGTCCCGGGAGCGTCGCAACCGGATCCTCGTCGTCGCCGCCAGTGTGGTGGTCGTGGCCGGTCTGGTCGCCGGCGCCGTCGTGCTGGTGCAGTCGCAGTCCGACGACGCGGACACGGCGGCCGACTCCAAGGGGGCGGGGCACTTCGTCACGGGCTCGGACGGGGTGAAGACCTGGAAGGGCACGCTGGGCCGCACCCACGTCGCCAAGACCGTGAAGTACCCGATGGAGCCCCCGGTCGGCGGTGACCACAACCAGGTGTGGATGAACTGCAACGGCGACGTCTACGCCAAGGCGCTCAACAACATGAACGCCGTGCACTCCCTGGAGCACGGGGCCGTCTGGGTGACGTACACGAGCAAGGCCCCGAAGGCCGACGTCGAGGCGCTGGCGGCGAAGGTGAAGAAGACGCCGTACACGCTGATGAGCCCGGACGACAACCAGAAGGACCCGATCATGCTGTCGGCCTGGGGGCACCAGCGGACGGTGACGGGGGCGAAGGACCCGAACGTCGACAAGTTCTTCGAGAAGTTCGTGCAGGGCGAGCAGACGCCCGAGCCGGGCGCGGCGTGCACGAGCGGTCTGTCGCAGTGAGGTCCGCGGGGGTGGCCGTGGCCGTGGCGGGCGTGCTGGTCGCGGCCGGCGCGATCACCTATGCGGTGGCCGAGGACGGCGGCTCGGCCGACGGTCCGACCGCCGCGTCGGCGGACGCGGGCTTCGCGCGCGACATGGCCGTGCACCACCAGCAGGCCGTCGAGATGTCGTACATCGTGCGCGACCGCACCAAGGACGTCGAGGTGCGCCGTCTCGCCTACGACATCGCGCAGACGCAGGCCAACCAGCGCGGCATGCTGCTGGGCTGGCTGGATCTGTGGGGGCTGCCGAAGGTGTCGGCGGATCCGCCGATGACGTGGATGGACATGGGTGACATGCCCTCCGCCGGGGAAGGTTCGCTGATGCCGGGCATGGCGACGAACAGCGAGATGAAGAAGCTGGGCACCCTGGGCGGCAAGCAGGCGGAGATCTTCTATCTGCAGTTGATGACGGAGCATCACAAGGGCGGCATCCACATGGCGAAGGGCTGTGTCGAGAAGTGCACGGTCAAGGTGGAGAAGCGGCTCGCGCAGGGGATGGTCGACGCGCAGCAGTCGGAGATCGACCTGATGGCGGGGATGCTGAAGGAGCGGGGGGCGAAAGCGCCTTCATAGAGGGTCGCAGAGGGTTAACCCTCGGTATTCGCGGCGTTTTAATCCTCAAATGGCTTTGCCATTAGGTTAATTGGTCTTGTCTTGACACTGGCATTCCCCTGGCATGAACGGTTCATCGAAAGAGTGGCGACCCTCGAGTGATCACTCGCGACGAACCGCACAGGGGGTTCCATGAGATCCAATCGCGCCACGGTGCGCGCCGGAGTGAGCCTGGCAGCGACACTGCCGATGCTCGCGGGCGCGCTGGCGCTGGGCATACCCGCGGCCCACGCCGCGGACAGCCCGAACCGCGACACGCTGGCCGGGACGAAGCCCGCATGGGCCACGGCCAAGGCCGACAAGGGCGCCACCTCGGACAGCGCCCACGTCTCCGCCCGGGTCTACCTCGCAGGCAAGGACGCCGCCGGCCTCGCCGCCTACGCGAAGGCCGTGGCCGACCCGGCCTCGGCGTCGTACGGCAAGTACCTGACCGCCGCGCAGACCCAGGCCCGCTTCGGCGCGACCAAGGCTCAGGTCGCCGCGGTGAAGTCCTGGCTGACGTCGGCGGGCCTGAAGGTCACCGGCGTGACGGCGCACTACGTCGCCGTCAGCGGTGACGTGGCCTCCGTCGAGAAGGCCTTCGGGACCCAGCTGCACAACTACACCAAGGGCTCCAAGACCTACCGCGCCCCGGTGAAGACCGCCTCCGCCCCGGCCGCCCTCGCCGGCGCCGTCCTGACGGTGACCGGCCTGGACAACGCGCCGCACAAGGCGAGCTCCAAGGACCAGCTGCCCGGTCCGGGTGCCGTGTTCAAGAACTCCGGGCCGTTCTCCTCGTACTACGGCTCGAACATCGCGAGCACGCTGCCCAGTGCGTACGGCGCGAAGATCCCGTACGCGATCCAGGGCTACACGGGCAAGCAGCTGCGTGCCGCGTACGGTGCCGGCAAGTACACGGGCAAGGGGGTGCGGGTCGCCATCACCGACGCGTTCGCCTCCCCGACCATCGCCTTCGACGCGGCCACCTACGCGAAGAAGAACGGTGACGCGGCGTACAAGACCGGCCAGCTGCGCCAGGTCCTGCCCGACACCTACACGAACACCGGCGCCGACGAGTGCGACGCGTCCGGCTGGTACGGCGAGGAGACCCTCGACGTCGAGGCCGTGCACGCGGTCGCGCCGGACGCGAACATCACGTACGTGGGCGCCGCGTCCTGCATGGACGACGACCTGCTCGACTCGCTCGGCAAGATCGTCGACAAGCACCTGGCCGACATCGTCTCCAACTCCTGGGGCGACATCGAGGCCAACCAGACGCCGGACCTCGCGGCCGCCTACGACCAGGTGTTCCAGCTGGGCGCGGTCGAGGGCATCGGCTTCTACTTCTCCTCCGGCGACAACGGCGACGAGGTCGCCAACACCGGTACGAAGCAGGTCGACACCCCGGCCAACTCGGCGTGGGTGACGGCGGTCGGCGGTACCTCGCTCGCCGTCGGCAAGGGCGACAAGTACCAGTGGGAGACCGGCTGGGGCACCGAGAAGGCCACGCTGTCCACGGACGGCAAGAGCTGGACGAACTTCCCGGGCGCCTTCACCTCGGGTGCGGGCGGCGGCACCAGCAAGACGGTCGCCGAGCCCTTCTACCAGAAGGGTGTCGTCCCGAACGCGCTCGCCACGGCCAACAACGCCGCCGGCAACCGCGTGGTTCCGGACATCTCCGCGGTCGCCGACCCGAACACCGGTTTCCTGGTCGGTCAGACCCAGGCGTTCCCGGACGGGTCGGAGCAGTACAGCCAGTACCGGATCGGCGGCACCTCGCTGGCCTCGCCGGTGATCGCGGCCGTGCAGGCGCTGGCCCAGGAGGCGCGCGGCGGCAGGGCAATCGGCTTCGCCAACCCGTCGATCTACGCCAAGTACGGGTCGAAGGCGTTCCACGACGTCACCGACAACCCCACGGGGTCCGGTCTCGCCGAGGCTCGCATCGACTTCGTGAACGGCTACGACGCGACCGACGGCCTGGCCACCTCGGTCCGTTCCCTCGGCAAGGACAGCTCGCTGTCCGCGGTCAAGGGCTACGACGACGTGACGGGCGTGGGCACGCCTGCCTCGGACTACGTCTCGTCGTACCGCAAGCACTGAGCCGGCATCACGCGCGGGGGCCCGTCCCCGGAGGTTCCAGCCTCCGGGGACGGGCCCCTGATGTGTGCCGGTGTCTTACCGTTCCGCCACGCGGTCGCCCTCCCCGCCCCGGCCGGCCATGACGTGGATCACGAGGCCGGCGACCAGCAGCAGGGCCCCGGCGACGAGGAAGGGCACCGGGGTGTACTCCTCGGTGCAGGTCTGCCCGCCGGACACCGTCCGGCACACGTCTCCCGGGCCGCCCCGGTTCAGGTAGGCGAGGTAGAAGAGCGGCAGGGCCACCCCTGAGACGGCTCCCGCCACGGCGCGGCGGGGCCCTTTGCGGAGCAGGAACACCGCGGCCGCCGCGGCGAGTGCGAGGAGGGCCGCCCCCACGGTCAGGATCGCGGCCAGACCGATGCCGCCGCACGCCCCCACGAGGGCCCAGCCCAGGAACCAGCCCCACCGTGCGCCACGGGCCGTTCGGCCCGCATCATCATGATTCATGCCTTTATTCAAGACAAGTTCATGACAATACGGCAATGGGTGTCGGCGGATCCTTACCCGACCTTCAAGCACTGATGGCCCCGGTAACCGTCCGGCCCCGTGCACATCGTGTCGCTCTGACGATTACACTGATCGTGTGCCTGCCTTGAACTTCTGGTCGATCTATCAGCACGGGTTCGCACGCGTCGCCGCGTGTACGGGTCACACCGTCATCGCGGACCCGCCCGCCAACGCCGAAGCGGTACTGCGCCACGCGCGCCGGTGCGGCGAGGAGGGGGTCGCGGTCGCCGTCTTCCCGGAGATGGGACTGTGCGGCTACTCCATCGAGGACCTGCTGCTCCAGGACGCGTTGCTCGACGAGGTCGAGCAGGCCCTCGCGGAGGTGGTGGCGGGATCGGCCGAGCTGTTGCCCGTGCTGGTCGTCGGCGCCCCGCTGCGCCACCGCAACCGGGTCTACAACTGCGCGGTGATCGTGCACCGCGGGCGGGTTCTCGGTGTCGTGCCGAAGTCGTACCCGCCCAACTACCGCGAGTTCTACGAACGTCGGCAGATCGGCGACGGCGCCGACGAGCGCGGCGGGTCGATCCGCGTGGGCGGCTCGGACGTGCCCTTCGGCGTGGACCTGCTGTTCGAAGCCGCCGACGTCCCCGGTCTCGTGCTGCACGCGGAGATCTGCGAGGACATGTGGGTGCCGGTGCCGCCCAGCGCGGAGGCGGCCCTCGCCGGTGCCACCGTCCTGGTCAACCTCTCCGGCAGCCCGATCACCGTGGGGCGGGCCGAGGACCGCAAGCTGCTGTGCCGCTCGGCGTCCTCGCGCTGTCTCGCCGCGTACGTCTACGCGGCGGCCGGTCTCGGCGAGTCGACCACCGACCTGTCCTGGGACGGGCAGGCCATGGTCTACGAGAACGGCGTGCTGCTGGCCGAGACGGAACGGTTCCCGCTCGGTGACGAGTACGCGGTGGCCGACGTGGACCTGGACCTGCTGCGGCAGGAGCGGATGCGGATGGGCACGTTCGACGACAACCGGCGCACCCACCAGGCGCGCACCGGGGACTTCCGGACGGTGTCGTTCGAGCTCGACCCGCCGTCGGGCGACCTGGGCCTCAAGCGCCGTCTGGAGCGCTACCCGTTCGTGCCGGCCGACGCCGAGCGGCTCGCCCAGGACTGCTACGAGGCCTACAACATCCAGGTCGCCGGGCTGCAGCAGCGGCTCGCGGCGATCGGGGGCCCGAAGGTGGTCATCGGGGTGTCCGGCGGCCTCGACTCCACGCACGCGCTGATCGTCGCCGCCCGGGCGATGGACCGCGCGGGCCGACCCCGCAGCGACATCCTGGCCTGGACGCTGCCCGGCTTCGCCACCAGCGACCACACCAAGGGCAACGCCCACAAGCTGATGGCCGCGCTCGGCGTCACCGCGGCCGAGCTGGACATCACACCGACCGCACGACTGATGCTGAAGGAGATGGACCACCCGTTCGCCGCCGGCGAGCCCGTGTACGACGTCACCTTCGAGAACGTCCAGGCCGGGCTGCGCACCGACTACCTGTTCCGGCTCGCCAACCAGCGCGGCGGCATCGTCCTCGGCACCGGTGACCTCTCCGAGCTGGCGCTCGGCTGGTCCACGTACGGCGTGGGCGACCAGATGAGCCACTACAACGTCAACTCGGGCGTGCCGAAGACGTTCATCCAGCATCTGATCCGCTGGGTCGTCGGCAGCGGACAGTTCGAGGAGGAGACCGGTGACATCCTCACCGCGATCCTCGACACCGAGATCAGCCCGGAGCTCGTACCGGGCGAGGAGATGCAGTCCACCGAGTCCAAGATCGGGCCGTACGCGCTGCACGACTTCACGCTCTTCCACGTACTGCGGTACGGCTTCCGGCCGTCGAAGATCGCCTTCCTGGCCTGGCACGCCTGGCACGACGTCGAGGCCGGTGCCTGGCCTCCGGGCTTCCCCGAGGCCAAGCGCGGCGCGTACGACCTGCCGGAGATCCGGCGGTGGCTGGAGGTGTTCTGCAAGCGCTTCTTCGCGTTCGCGCAGTTCAAGCGCTCGGCCATGCCGAACGGACCGAAGGTCTCGGCGGGCGGGTCGCTCTCACCGCGCGGTGACTGGCGTGCGCCGTCGGACAGCTCTGCGAGGGCTTGGTTGCGGGATCTGGAGCGTTTCGACTAGGCCGGTGGGCGCGCATCCCTGGGGGCTGCGCCCCCGGACGGGCTGGTCGGGGCGACCGGTGCGCTGCTGCGGCCCTTCTGCCGTCCCGTCATCTCCGCGTCGAACGTCTCCTGGGCGACCCGCATCGCGTCCGCGTAGACCGGCATCCGCAGGCGCCTCCACATCTCCTCCTCTGGGACGTCCTCGACGTGGGCGACCACCCACCAGATGTTGCCGAAGGGGTCCCTGATCCGGCCGCCGCGCTGTCCGAAGGCGCTGTCCGACAGGGACGTGACGGTCCGGGCGCCGGCCGCGAGGGCCCGGGCGAACGTGTCGTCCGCGTTCTCGACGAACACCCGCAGCAGGCTCGGCATCACCGGCCAGTCGGCGCCCCGGTCGAAGGCGAGGACGACCGTGTCGCCGATCCGGATCTCGCCGTGCCCGATCGCCCCGGACTCGGTGGCCACCCTGCCGAGCTCCTCGCCCCCGAACACCTCGGTGACGAAGTCGAGGAAGGCTCCCGTGTCGTCGGTGACGACCCAGGGGGCGACAGAGGTGTAGCCCGCCGGTGCGGCGCTGGTCTGCTCGGACATGTCGGCCTCTTCCCATGCATGGTTGTCGAGGACGACGCTAGGCGCCCAATAGGCCGGTTCCCGTCCTAAATGGAGGGCGCCCCGCCGACGGGGGAAGATCGGCGGGGCGCGTGGTGCCACTGTGGCTCTGACGGGCCGTCGGCCCAAGGGCCTGTCGGCCCTAGTGGACGGAGTGCTCCTCCAGCGGGAACGTCCCGCCGACGACGTCCTCCGCGAAGGCCTTCACCGCGCCGGTCATGACCTCGCGCAGGTTGGCGTACTGCTTGACGAACTTCGGGACCCGGCCCTCGGTGAGGCCGAGCATGTCGGTCCAGACGAGGACCTGCGCGTCGGTCTCCGGACCGGCGCCGATCCCGACCGTCGGGATGTGCAGGACCCGGGTGACCTCGGCGGCGAGTTCCGCCGGGACAAGCTCCAGGACCACGGCGAACGCGCCCGCGTCCTGGACGGCCTTGGCGTCGCGCAGCAACTGCTGGGCCGCCTCCTCGCCGCGGCCCTGGACGCGGTAGCCCATGGAGTTGACGGACTGGGGGGTCAGGCCGATGTGGGCCATGACCGGGATGCCGGACTCGACCAGCAGCCGGATCTGTTCGTGCGAGCGCTCGCCGCCCTCCAGCTTCACGGCGCCGACGCCCGCCTCCTTGACCAGCCGGGTCGCCGAGCGCAGCGCCTGCACCGGGCCCTCCTGGTAGGAGCCGAAGGGCAGGTCGCCGACGATCAGGGCGCGCGAGGTGCCCCGTACGACGGCCGCCGACAGCATGGTCATCTGGTCCATCGTGACGGGCACGGTGGTCTCGTAGCCGAGATGGCAGTTGCCCGCCGAGTCGCCGACGAGCATGACCGGGATGCCGGCCTCGTCGAAGACGGACGCGGTCATCGCGTCGTAGGCGGTGAGCATGGGCCACTTCTCGCCGTGTTCCTTGGCGAGGGCGATGTCCCGGACGGTGATACGGCGAGTGCCCTTCCCCCCGTACAGCGCCTTGCTGCCGTCGGAGGGCTTGCTGTGGACAGCCGAAAGCTGCGTCATTGCAACGGCTCCTTACGTCATCTCGAGGCACCCTCACGGCGTCCCCGGATCACCTCCATGGTGGCACCTCGTGCCAGGGAGGGCCAGGGGTGGTCGGTGTGACCGTTCAGGCACGTAAGGTCTCGGCAAAGGATTTACGATACGAGACGGTGCCGTATCGTAATGGGGCTACGCTCGCCCCTATGACTACCGCAGTCCCTGATTCCCGCATACCGGAAGCGGTGCACCGGCGCCGCTGGGCGATCCTCGGCGTGCTGATGCTGAGCCTGTTGATCGTGGTGCTCGACAACTCGATCCTGAACGTCGCCATCAAGACGATCTCGACCCCCGCGCCGACGGGCCTCGGCGCCACCCAGAGCGAGCTGGAGTGGGCGATCAACGCCTACACCCTGGTCTTCGCCGGTCTCCTGTTCACCGCGGGACTGCTCGGCGACCGGCTCGGCCGCAAGAAGGTCCTGCTCGGCGGGCTGGTCGTGTTCGGCGTCGGCTCCGCCCTCGCGGCCTCCTCGGGTTCCCCGGGCGAGCTGATCACCTTCCGCGCGCTGATGGGTCTCGGTGCCGCCTTCGTGATGCCCGCCACCCTCGCCGTCCTCATGAACGTCTTCGAGCGCGACGAGCAGCCCAAGGCCATCGGCATCTGGGCGGGCGGTGTCGGACTCGCCATCGCCATCGGACCGATCACCGGCGGTGTGCTCCTCGACCACTTCTGGTGGGGCTCCGTCTTCCTCATCAACGTGCCGATCGTGGTGCTCGCCCTCGGCCTGATGCTGTGGCTGGTGCCCGACTCCCGCGACCCCAACCCCGGCCGTATCGACCCCGTCGGCGTCGTGCTGTCGGTCATCGGCCTGGTCCTGCTCGTCTACGGCATCATCAAGGGCGGCCAGCTCGCCGACTTCACGGACGCGACCGTCCTGGCCACCATCGGTGCCGGTCTCGCCGTACTCGTCGCCTTCGTGGTGTTCGAGAAGCGCAGCGACCACCCGTCGATCGACGTCACGTACTTCAAGAACAAGGTCTTCTCCGCCGCGATCAGCGCCATCGGCCTCGTCTTCTTCGCGCTGATGGGCGTGACCTTCTTCTCGGTCTTCTACACCCAGAGCGTGCGGGGCTACTCGCCGCTGCAGACCGGACTGCTGATGCTGCCGCTGGCCGTGGCACAGCTGGTCTTCGCACCGCGGGCCCGGCTGGTCGTCGACCGCTTCGGGAACCGGGCCACGACCACGGGCGGCATGCTGCTGATCGCCGCGATGCTGATGGCGTTCGCCACGCTGGAGGCGGACACGCCGATCTGGCTCCTCGAGGTGATCTTCTTCCTGATGGGCACCGGCATGGCGCACATCATGACGCCGACCAGCGTCGTCATCATGCAGGCCCTGCCGCGCGAGAAGGCCGGTTCCGCGTCCGCGCTCAGCAACACCTTCCGCCAGGTCGGCGGCGCGCTCGGCATCGCCGTGCTCGGCTCGGTGCTCTCCACGGCCTACCGCAACGGCATCGAGGACAAGCTCGGGGTGGTTCCGGCAGGCGTACGGCACACCGCGGGCGAGTCCATCGAGGCCACCCTCGGCGTCGCCGAGAAGCTCGGCCCGCGGGGCGACGCCCTGGTCGGTTCGGCCAACGACGCCTTCCTGCACGCGATGCACGTCACCGCGCTGTGCGGAGCGGGCGTGGCTCTGGTCGGCGCCCTGGTCGTGGCGCTGTTCCTGCCCGGCCGGCCGGCGGAGCCTCAGAAGGGTTCGGACGAGCAGGAGTTGGTGACCGTCACGGAGTGAGGCGGACCCGGGGGCGGGGGGCGCGGGCGCGCGGGGCGTCGGCGGGATCATTCGCGGGGGAGAATCACCTCAGCCCAGAGAAGTGAGAGGACGGGAGTGACGTGAGCAGCCTCGCCGGTGTTCCGCCGAGTTCCGACGTGCCGGCCGGGCCGGTCGGGGCGCCCGGGTCGGTCAGAGGCCGGCCCCGGAGTGAGGCCGTGGAGCGGGCCATCCTCGAGGGAGTGGTGACGCTCCTGGAGGACGGCATGCCGCTGTCGGAGCTGTCCATCGAGCGGATCGCCCGTACCGCCGGCGTCGGCAAGGCCGCCATCTACCGCCGGTGGAGCGGCAAGGAGGAGCTCTTCGTCGACGTCGTGCGCGCGGCCGAACCGCCGGACGTCGAACTCCCCGGCACGTCCATGCGCGACGACCTCGTGGCCCTTCTCGAACAGCTGCGCCGGCGCGGGCTGTTGAGGCGCTCCTCCGCCCTCCTGCACAACGTCCACGCCCAGATGAAGAGCAGCCCGAAGGTCTGGTCCGCGTACCACGCGATCGTCGTCGCGCCCCGGCGCCGGCTCCAGATCGAGATCCTGCGGCGCGGTCAGGAGAACGGCGAGCTGCGCACGGACGTGGACGTCGAGCTGATGAACGACATGTTCGTCGGCCCCATGCTGTTCCGCACGATCATGCAGCCCGACGCCGACCTGCCGGAGGGCCTCTCGGAGCAGATCGTCGACACCGTGCTGGAAGGGCTACGCCCCGTCAGTTCCTAGCCCCAGGGCCGGTTCCTGCTCCCGGTGTCGCCTCCCGGCCCCGGCGGCCCGAGTGTGCGCGTTTCGTCACAGAGGGCGCTTTCCCTTCGGGAACCCGGAACCCGGGAAGCCGACTTGTACGTCATCGCCCCCGTTCGGTCGTCATGGGACGACGAGATGAAAGCCGATCATCCCCTAGGGTCGTACGGGGTGCCCGACACCCCACGGCAACGGGGTGAACGGAATGCACGGCAGGTAGTGAGGCGACGGTATGGCGCAGCAGGCATACGTGACGGAGACGGCGGACGGCGGCTCGGGACCCGAGCGCCAAAGAGACCGGTTCCGGCGCCTGCTCGGCCGTACGGTCTCCGGCTGGCGAGGTGACCGGCGGATCTGGCGCCGTGGGCTGGTCCTGGCCGGACTCGCGGTGATCGTGGCGCTGGTGATGCTGCTGCACGCGCAGATCCCGAACGCGGTCGGCAACCTCGGCAGCCTCACCGAGACCTTCCTGCCCTGGCTGGGCGTGTTCGTCCCGGTGCTGCTGGTGCTCGGCCTCGTCAGGAAGTCCGCCACCGCGCTGATCGCGGTGCTGCTTCCGGCGGTCGTGTGGCTGAACCTCTTCGGCGGGCTGCTCTCCGACAAGTCCGCCACCGGCGGCGATCTCACGGTGGCCACGCACAACGTCAACGCCGACAACCCCGACCCGGCCGGTACCGCCCGGGACGTCGCCGCCTCCGGCGCGGACGTGGTGGCCCTGGAGGAGCTGACCGCGACGGCCGTACCGGTGTACGAGAAGGCGCTGGCGGCGACGTACAAGTACCGCGCGGTCGAGGGCACCGTCGGGCTGTGGAGCAAGTACCCGGTGACCGGTGTGAAGGCCGTCGACATCAAGCTGGGATGGACCCGGGCGATGCGTGCCACGGTGACCGCGCCGGACGGACGGATCGCGGTGTACGTCGCCCATATGCCGTCCGTACGGGTGAAGTTGGCGGCCGGGTTCACCGCCCGCCAGCGCGACAAGAGCGCCAACGCGCTCGGTGAGGCCATCGCGGACGAGAAGCTTCCCCGGAAGATCCTGCTGGGCGATCTCAACGGCACGATGAACGACCGCGCGCTCAACGCCGTCACCTCGCAGATGCGCTCCACCCAGGGCGCGGCGGGCAGCGGCTTCGGGTTCAGCTGGCCGGCGTCGTTCCCGATGGCGCGGATCGACCAGATCATGGTGCAGGGCGTGGAGCCGGTGAGCTCGTGGACGCTGCCGCGGACGGGGAGCGACCATCTGCCGGTGGCCGCGCGTGTGAACATCGCCACGTCCTCATAACCTGCCGGGACCCCGTTGGAATAGTGGGCCGGGGAGGCTTTGTTCCGTACTTGAACATAAACTGTACGGAACTCCGCTCTCCCCTGAAAGGCTCGGCTCTTCTATGCCCTTGGCCCTGCTCGCACTGGCCGTCGGCGCTTTTGGTCTCGGCACCACCGAATTCGTGATGATGGGCCTGCTGCCCGACGTCGCCGACGACCTGGACATCTCGATCCCCACCGCAGGCCACCTGGTCTCCGCGTACGCGCTGGGCGTGGTGATCGGCGCCCCGCTGCTCGCCGCGGTCACCGCCCGCATGTCCCGCCGTACGGTCCTCATCGGTCTGATGGGACTGTTCGTGGCCGGCAACGCGGCCTCCGCCTTCGCCCCCGGCGAAGGATGGCTGCTGGCCGCGCGGTTCGTCAGCGGACTGCCGCACGGCGCCTTCTTCGGTGTCGGCGCGGTCGTCGCCACCGGCATGGTGGCGCCGGAACGCAAGGCCCGCTCGGTGTCCCTGATGTTCCTCGGCCTGACCCTCGCCAACATCGCGGGCGTGCCCGTCGCCACCCTCATGGGGCAGCACCTGGGCTGGCGGGCGACCTTCCTCGGCGTCAGCGCGATCGGCCTGGCGGCGATAGCGTCGCTGGCCCTGCTGATCCCGCACGACCACGCCCACGCGCCCCGGGTGGGCCTGCGCGGCGAGATGGCCGCCCTGAAGTCCGTGCCGGTCTGGCTGGCGCTCGGCACGACGGTCGCCGGCTTCGGCGCGCTGTTCTCCGCGTACAGCTACATCACGCCGATGCTCACGGACTCCGCCGGATACGCCGACTCCCGCGTGACGCTGCTCCTCGCCCTGTTCGGCGTGGGCGCGACGGCGGGCAACCTGCTCGGCGGACGGCTGGCCGACCACTCGCTGCGGGGCACCCTGTTCGGCGGTCTGACCTCCCTGGTCGTGGTCCTCGCCCTGTTCCCGGTACTGATGTCCGCGCAGTGGAGCGCCGCGCTGGCGGTGATCCTCCTGGGCACGGCGGCCTTCGTCACCGGCTCCCCGCTCCAGCTCATGGTCATGGAGAAGGCGTCGGCGGCCCCCTCGCTGGCCTCCTCCGCCAACCAGGCCGCCTTCAACCTGGCCAACGCCGGCGGCGCCTGGATCGGCGGCCTCGCCCTGGCCGCGGGCCTCGGCGTCACGTCCCCCGCGGTCACCGGCGCGGCCCTGGCCGTCCTCGGCCTCGCGGTCGCGGGCGTCGCCACGGCTGTGGACCGCCGCCGCGGGGCCGTGTCCACCGGCCGGGAACGCGTGGTCGCGGCCCATCTGCCGGAGCACGCGCAGGCCGTGCACCACTGAGCGGTCGTACGACGAAGGGGCGCCCGGCAACCCGGGCGCCCCTTTCCGCTGTCGGCCTGTCGGCGGTCTGTAGGCACCTGTAGGCGACCTGTCGGTGGTTTGTCGGCCGGGGCTGGCACCGTCCTCGGTATGACGCGAATCGACAAGAACCCCAAGGGCGGAAACGCCGCCGTATCCGTACGGGGGCTGGTCAAGCACTACGGCGAGACCAAGGCGCTGGACGGCGTCGACCTGGACGTGCGCGAGGGCACCGTGCGGGGTGTGCTCGGGCCGAACGGTGCCGGGAAGACCACCCTCGTACGCATTCTCTCCACTCTCCTCGCCCCCGACTCCGGGGCGGCGACCGTCGCCGGCTACGACGTCGTACGGCAGCCCCGGCAGCTGCGGCGGGTGATCGGACTCACCGGGCAGTACGCCTCGGTGGACGAGAAGCTGCCCGGCTGGGAGAACCTGTACATGATCGGGCGGCTGCTCGACCTGCCCCGCAAGGAGGCCCGCACCCGGGCCGACGAGCTGCTGGAGCGGTTCTCGCTGACGGACGCCGCGAAGCGGCCCGCGAGCACCTACTCCGGCGGTATGCGGCGACGGCTCGACCTCGCCGCCTCGATGATCGGCCGGCCCCAGGTGCTCTTCCTGGACGAGCCCACCACCGGCCTCGACCCGCGCACCCGCAACGAGGTGTGGGACGAGGTCAAGCGGATGGTCGCGGACGGCGTCACCGTCCTGCTGACCACCCAGTACATGGAGGAGGCCGAGCAGCTCGCCTCCGAACTGACCGTCGTGGACCACGGCAAGGTCATCGCCGACGGCGCCATCGAGGAACTCAAGGCGAAGGTCGGAGGCCGCTCGCTGCGGGTACGGCCGCTGGATCCGCTGCAGCTGCAACCGCTCGCCGGCTGGATCGACGAGCTCGGCATCACCGGGCTCGCGACCTCCACCGTGGACACCGCGAGCGGCACTCTTGTCGTCCCGATCCTCAGCGACGAGCAGCTGACCGCCGTGGTCGGCGCCGTCACCGCGCGCGGCATCACCCTCTCCTCCATCAGCACCGAACTGCCCAGCCTGGACGAGGTGTTCCTGTCCCTCACCGGCCACCGCGCCAGTGCCCCGCAGGACACCGTCCCCACCGACACCCGCGAGGAGGTCGCCGTATGAGCGCCGCAACCGCCACCCCGGTCACCATCGACACCGACGCCCGGATCCCGCTGAGCGGTCATCTGCGTCACACCGGTGCTCTCGTCCGCCGCAACCTGCTGTGGATCAGGCAGGACCCGGAGTCGATGTTCGACGCGATCCTGATGCCGGTCGTCTTCACCCTGCTGTTCGTGTACGTCTTCGGCGGCTCGATCGGACAGGCCACGGGCGGCGGACAGGACGGATACGTCCAGTACGTCATCCCCGGCATGATCGCGATGATGAGCATGACGCTGTCCCAGGGCGTCGGCACCGGCTTCAGCCAGGACTTCAACTCCGGTGTCATGGACCGCTTCCGGTCCCTGCCGATCGGCCGCGGCTCGGTGCTGTTCGCGAAGATCTCCGTGGAACTGCTGCGGATGCTGTTCGCGACCACCGTGCTGATGATCGTCGCCGTCCTGGTCGGCTTCGACATCCACCACTGGGCCGGCCTGTTCGCGGCGGTCGGTCTGTCCGCCGTGTTCGCCTCGTCGATCATGTGGGTGTTCCTCACCCTGGGCGTGGTCCTGAAGAACGCGCAGTCCGTGCAGGCGATGGGCTTCCTGGTGCTGTTCCCGCTGCAGTTCGGCTCGTCGATCTTCGCGCCGACGAAGTCCATGCCGGGCTGGCTCCAGCACTTCACCGACTACAACCCGCTGTCCACCCTCGCGGACGCGGCCCGCGGGCTGATGGTGGGCGGCCCGGTCGCGCACGATCTGTGGGTGACCCTCGGCTGGTCGGCCGCCATCACCGCGGTCGCGGCACCGTACGCGATCCACAAGTTCCGTACGAAGAACTGACCTTCGGGTCCGGTGCGCGTCACACCAGGGCGGCGGCCTCCCTCGGGGAGAGGCCGCCGCCCTCCGCGTACGCCGACTCGTAGGCCGCGTCGCCCAGTACCGCGCGCAACTCCCGCTCGGCCGTGCCCCGCACGGAGCGCTCGATGGTCGTCGGGACGTGACTGGGCGGCAGCAGCACGTCCGCGGCACCGAGGCAGCGGGCGCCGTCGCGGGCGCGGGCACCGCCGTCGGCCCCGGCGAGGGCGAGCCCGGCCGTGTGCAGGTACATGGTGCGCATGTGCGGGGCGATGTTCAGGGCCAGCTGGTCCTCGGACTTCTCCAGCGCCCGGCGGGTGAGTGCCAGACACTCCTCGTAGCAGCCGTCCACGGCCTCCAGCCAGGCCTCCGAACCGAGGATGAAGGCGTCGAAGATGACGAAGTGGGCGATACCGAACTGCTCACGCAGCAACCGGAGTTGCTCGCGCGCCTCGGAGATGCGGCCGGTCAGGCCGAGCCAACCGGCGAGGAACATCCGGGCGGCGGGCATCGCCTCGTTGCGGGCGCCCTCCTGGTCGGCGATCACCTCGCGCAGCAGGAGTTCGCCGCGCTCGGCCTCTCCTGCCTCCAGCAGTGTGCTGCCCAGGCGGGCGTTGAGCACGGACCTCTGGGCGCGGGCACCGAGCTGTTCGGCCCGCTCGATCGCCCTCTCGTAGTCGGTGGCGGCCGCGCGCCACTCGCCCTTGCGCTCATGGGCCTCGGCGCGCGCGGAGAGCGCTTCGGCGGTGCCCCACATCTCGCCGAGCCGCTCGTAGATCTCCAGCGCCTCCTCGGCGTCCTGGATGGCGTCACCGGCCCAGTCGGAGCGGTTGGCGAGCAGGTTGGCCCGCCACTGGAGGGCGGCGGCGAGCTCCCACTCGTAGCCCGGGGTGGCCCGGCAGGTATCGACGGTCGCATTGATGACGTCCCGCAGCTGTTCCATGTTTCCGGTGAGCATGATGGCGAAGAACCAGAGGGAACCCGGCATCCGGCAGGTCTGCGCCATGCCCGGCTCGTAGGTGGCGGCGATGGAGCGCAGCTTCGACTGCGCGTGCTGGTTCTGCCAGGCGTCCAACTCGGTGTCCATGCAGGCGAGATGGACGAGGTGGATGCCGCGCCGGGCCTCCTCCAGGATCTCGCCGGACCACGGCGGCGGGGTGTCCGTGCAGCGCTCCCACACCGGTGCTGCGGGGCGGACCGGCTCGGTGAAGGGGTCGGGGCCGAGGGCCTGGACCTCGCGGGACCAGTTGCGGGCCTCGATACGCAGATCGCGCATCTGCCAGTACCAGGCCAACGACAGGATCAGACACAGCCCTTCCTGCTCGTCGCGGTCGGCGACGGCCCGGCGCAGAGCGGTGCGCAGGTTCTCGTACTCGCGCTCCAGGCACTGGATGGCGGCGAGTTGACGGGAGCCCCGCAGCAACGGGTCGGTGGTGCGGGCGAGTTCGCGGTAGTGCGTCAGATGCGCGCGCTCCGCGTCGGTGCGCGAGCCCGCCGACTCGTCGAGGCGCTCCCCCGCGTACTCGGCGACGGTCTCCAGGAGCCGGTAGCGCATCTCGCCGTCGCCCGAAGGGGCCGCCACGACAAGGGACTTGTCGACGAGCGAGCCCAGCGACTCCAGGGCGGCGGGGCCGCACACGGCCTCGGCGGCGGCGAGGTCGCAGCCGCCGGCGAAGACGGACAGGCGCCGCAGCACGTCCCGCTCCTCCTCGTCGAGCAGGTCCCACGACCAGTCGACCACGGCCCGCAGCGTCTGCTGCCGGGGCAGCACGGTACGGCTGCCGGAGGTGAGCAGCCGGAAGCGGTCGTCGAGCCGGTCGGCGATCTGACGGGGCGTCAACATCCGCAGCCGGGCTGCGGCGAGCTCGATGCCCAGCGGCAGACCGTCGAGACGGCGGCAGATCTCGGCGCACGCCTCGGCGTCGTCGTCGACGCGGAACCCCGCCCTGGCCGCGGCACCCCGGTCGGCGAGCAGCCGTAGCGCGACCGGCTCCGGCAGCGGCTCCACGGGACGCAGCAACTCCCCCGGCACACCGAGGGGTTCACGACTGGTGGCCAGTACCGTCAGGCCCGGGCAGCGCTCCAGGAGGGTCTCGGCGAGACGGGCGGCCGCGTCGACGACGTGCTCGCAGTTGTCGAGGATCAACAGCATGCGGCGCCTGCCGCAGTGCTCGGCGAGCCTCTCCACGGGATCGTCGTGCCGCTCGCTGCCGGCCGCCCGCATCGCCTCGGCACCGGCGCCGTACAGCACGGTCTCGCGGGCGCCGACCGCGGTGAGCACGGCCTCCGGCACCGCGTCCGGGTCGTCGACCGGCGCGAGCTCGGCCAGCCACACCCCGTCCCGCGTCGCGTGCCCCAGGGTCTCGGCGGCCTCCTGCGACAACCGGGTCTTCCCGGCCCCGCCCGGCCCGAGCAGGGTGACGAGCCGCGCGGCCGCGAGGTCACCCCGGATCGCCTCGATGTCGGCTTCCCGGCCGACGAAGGAGGTGAGACGGGCACGGAGGTTGCCGGGGGGCTCGGCGGGGGTGAGGGCGCTTCGGCTCGACGAGGAGGCGGGCGGTGCGGCGGACACGGAGGTCGTCGCGGCGTCGGTGGCGGCGGCCGGGGCGCGCAGCAACTCCCCGTGCAGCGACCGCAGTTCCGGCCCCGGGTCGGCGCCGAGCCGGTCCGCGAGGAGCTGCCGTACGGACTCGTACGCCGCCAGCGCCTCCGCGGTGCGGCCCGTGTCGCGCAGGGCGCGCAGACGCAGGGACTGGAGGGGCTCGTCGAGGGGGTGGGTGTCGCACAGGGCGGTGAGTTCGGGCAGGGAGTGGTCGGCCTGGCCGAGGGCGAGCGCGGCGGTGTGGCGGGCGCGGAGGGCGTCCAGCCGGCGGGCCTCGGCGCGGGCCGCCTCGGCCGTACGGTCGGGCAGGTCGGCGAGCGCCGGGCCGCGCCACAGGGCGAGGGCGTCGTCCAGGACCACGGCCGCCTTCGCCGCGTCACCGTCGGCCAGCGCCCGCGTGCCGTCACCGGCGAGCCGCTCGAAGCGGTGCAGATCGATGTCGTCCGGCGTCGCGGTCAGCCGGTACCCGCCCTCCGCCGAGGCCACCGACTCCGCCCCGAGCGCCCGCCTGAGCCGCCCCACCAGCGCCTGCACCGCGCCCGTCGCGTCGGCGGGCGGGTCGCCGTCCCACACCTCGCCCACCAGAACGCTCACCGGGACGGTACGGCCGGGCCGCAGCGCGAGAACGGTCAGCAGCGCACGCAGCCGTGCCCCGCCGACCGGGACGGACGTACCGTCGGAGCGGAGTGCCTGCGTGGTGCCGAGGATGCGATAGCGCACGGGATCCATTGTCTCTGGTGAGGCCGGGGCCGGTCACGGGGTTCCGGGAGTGGGGTGTCGGCAGCGGACAGCGCGCTGCCGGCGGTCGGGGCCGTCGGGAGGTCGGGGACGTCGGGCGGCTGTGGTCCGGTGGATCGTCCACTCTTCCATGGAACCCCCGCCCCACCGCGAGACGTTTTCACCTGTGCCCGGTACCGTCGGGCAGTCCCACCGCGTGCATGTTCAGTCCAGGGAGCCCCATGACCACCGCCACAACCCGCCACAGCGAACGGCGGATCAGCCCCGTCTTCATCGGGATCGTCGCCGTGACGGCGGTGACGGGCTGGGCCACGTGGAGCGGCTTCGCCGAGAAGCCGGGTGTGGCCGTCTTCCTGTTCGTGACGGCCGCGTGGATCGTCTCACTGTGCCTGCACGAGTACGCACACGCGCGTACCGCCCTGCACAGCGGCGACATCACGGTCGGCTCCAAGGGCTACCTGACCCTGAACCCGTTGAAGTACACCCACGCCCTGCTCAGCATCGTGCTCCCCGTCGTCTTCGTGATCATGGGCGGCATCGGTCTGCCCGGCGGTGCGGTGTTCATCGAGCGCAACCGGATTCAGGGCCGCTGGCGGCACAGTCTGATCTCGGCGGCGGGCCCGCTGACCAACGTCCTGTTCGCCGTCGTGTGCACGGCGCCGTTCTGGTTGGACGCCCTCGACGGGGTCCCCCGCGACTTCCGGTTCGCCCTCGCGTTCCTCGCGCTGCTCCAGGTCACGGCCGCGCTGCTGAACTTCCTGCCGGTTCCGGGCCTGGACGGCTACGGCGTCATCGAGCCCTGGCTGTCGTACGGCGTCAAGCGCCAGGTGGAGCCCTTCGCGCCGTTCGGCCTGCTGTTCGTGTTCGCGCTGCTGTGGGTGCCGTCGGTCAACAGCACCTTCTTCGACATCATCGACGCGATCCTCAAGAGCCTCGGGATCAACGACCTCGACACGTACTGCGGTCAGAACCTGTACCGGTTCTGGGAGGACACGAACCAGTTCTGCCAGGTCAGCCAGTGACCGACCGGCGGATCTTCTCGCGCTTCGCGTAGTACCAGCACATGTTGGACGACAGCCCCGCCAGCAGCACCCACACGACCCCCAGCCAGCTGCCCTGCACGAAGGACACGACCGCCGCGGCGACGGCGAGGAGGCAGACGGCGAGGGCGTAGAGGGCGAGGCGGGGCATTTCCACGGGCTCCTGTCAGGGGGACACTGTTGCGCTACGACGACCAGTGTCCCCCATCGGCTCACACGTCCGTGACCCGCAGCCCCGCGTGCGCCTTGTAGCGGCGGTTCACCGAGATCAGGTTGGCGACCAGCGACTCGACCTGGTGGGCGTTGCGCAGCCGGCCCGCGAACACGCCGCGCATGCCGGGGATACGGCCGGCGAGCGCCTGCACGATCTCCACGTCCGCCCGCTCCTCCCCCAGCACCATCACGTCGGTGTCGATCTCCTCGATCTCCGGGTCCTGGAGCAGCACGGCCGACAGGTGGTGGAAGGCGGCGGCCACCCGCGAGTCCGGCAGCAGGGCGGCGGCCTGCTCGGCGGCGCTGCCCTCCTCCGGCTTCAGCGCGTAGGCGCCCTTCTTGTCGAAGCCGAGCGGGTTGACGCAGTCGACGACCAGCTTGCCCGTGAGTTCCTCGCGCAGGGACTCAAGGGTCTTGCCGTGGCCGTCCCAGGGAACGGCGACGATCACGATGTCACTGCGGCGCGCGGTCTCGGCGTTGTCGGCGCCCTCGACACCGTGGCCGAGTTCGTCGGCGGCGGCCTGGGCGCGGTCGGCGGCCCGCGAGCCGATGATCACCTTCTGGCCCGCGCGGGCGAGCCGGTAGGCCAGGCCCTTGCCCTGCGGGCCGGTCCCGCCGAGCACGCCGACGACGAGTCCGGACACGTCGGGGAGGTCCCACGGGTCCTTGGCGGGGGCCTTCTGTGCACTGTCGGTAGAGGTCATGGGCCGACTTTACGTGCGCCCCGCCGGACCCGACCGCTCAGGTGAGCCGCGTCACGGGGACCTCGGAGCGCGATCCGCTCGCAGCCAGCGGGCACGGGCCGGCGCGGGGCTGCACGGGGGCGGGTCGTCGCCCTGCCCGGTTCGGGCGAATCCGGAGTGAACCACGGGCCGTAAAGGGTTGTTTGCGGCAGGATGCGACCTCATGGACGCCGTACGGGTCGCGCTGCTGCGCGAAGTGCTCGCCGGGACCGAGTGGTTGGAAGCCACCCGGCGCTTCGGGGGCGTACTGCGCGGCTCGGTGGTCTCACACGGTGGCGGCCTGCTGCTGGTCGGCACACCGGACTACGAACCGTGGCACCTGGCGGCCCACCTCGTCGACGAGGCGGCCTGGTCGGGCACTCCGGAACTGGCCCCGACCCTCGTACGGCACGACGCCCGCCCCTCCGACCCCGCGCACCTGTCGGTCGGCCCGGGCCGGCTCGCGGCGGCCCGGCGCGGGGAGACCCTGCTGGTGGTGTCCCCGGCCGGGCCGGGCGCTCCGCTGCTGGAACACGTCCACGACGCCCGTCGGGCCGGGGCGACGATCCTCTCCCTCGGGCCGGGCGAGGGCGAACTCGCCGCGATGGCCCACGAGTCGCTGGCCGTGCCGGAGGCCACGGACCTCGATCTGGACACCGTGCAGCACCTGGTGAGTGCGGCGGCCGGGGAGAACGCCGTGCCGGTGCCCCGGGGCCAACGACGGTTCCGGGACCGCCTGTCGAGGCTGACCGACCACCTGACGGCGCCACCGCCGGCCGGCTGGTGACACGGGGGCGGCGGTCGCGGGGTGGCTGAGCCAATCAGCCAGTGAGCCAACCAGCCAGTGAGCCAATCGACCGGTGAGCCACACAGTGGCTCACCCACCAACCCACCAACCCACCAACCCGCAGCGACGCAAACAACATCCCCGTCCAAAAAGCGTTTGCCCGCCTCCCTCCCCTCCCCGACCATGACCCTTCGTGACCGACGACGCCCCCGACCCCCCTTCCGGCCCTTCCGGCCTTCGCGCGATGCTCCCCGACCTCGCCCCCTGGCGGGCCTCCCGGGACTTCCGGCGGCTGTGGTACTCGGGGCTGATCTCGAACTTCGGGAGCTTCCTCACGTTCGTCGCACTGCCGGTGCAGCTGAAGGAGCTGACCGGCTCGGCCGCGGCGGTGGGTGCGATCGGGGCCGTGGAACTCGTGCCCCTCCTCGTCTTCGGGCTGTACGGCGGCGCGCTCGCGGACGCGTGGGACAAGCGGAAGCTGATCGTGTGGACGGAGGCCGGACAGGGCATCCTGAGCGTCGGCCTGCTGGTCAACGCCCTCCTCCCGCACCCCACCGTCTGGCCGCTGTACGTCGTCGCCGCCCTCTCCTCCGCCCTGGTCTCCGTGCAGCGCCCCGCGCTCGACTCCCTCTGGCCCCGGATCGTGGCGCACGACCACCTCCCGGCGGCGGCCTCCTTGAACTCCTTGCGCTGGACGGTCGGCGGGGTCGCGGGTCCGGCGCTGGCGGGCGTGGTGGTGGCCTACGCGGGCCTCGGCTGGGCGTACGGCGCCGATCTGCTGACGTTCGTCGTCTCGGTCGTCCTCGTCGTCCGTATCGCGGCCTCCCCCGCCTCCCACGAGGCGGCGAAACCGTCGCTCCAGGCCATCGCGCAGGGAGCGAGGTACGCCTGGAGCCGCAAGGAACTCCTCGGCACCTACGCCGTCGACCTGGCCGCGATGTTCCTGGCGATGCCGCTGGCCCTGCTGCCGTTCCTCGCGGACGAGCTGAACGCCGAGTGGTCGCTGGGTCTGATGTACGCGAGCGTCCCCTTGGGATCCCTGCTGGTGAGCCTGACCAGCGGCTGGACCTCGCGGGTCCACCGCCACGGCCGGATGGTGGTGCTCTCGGCCGCGCTGTGGGGCCTGGCGATCGCGGCCGCAGGCAGTGTGGGCGACGTATGGCTGGTGCTGCTGTTCCTGACCGTGGCCGGGGGCTGCGACATGGTCAGCGGGATCTTCCGCGGGGCCATGTGGAACCAGACGATCCCGGACGAGCTGCGCGGGCGGCTCGCCGGGATCGAGTTGCTGTCGTACTCCGTCGGGCCGACCGTCGGCCAGGTCAGGTCGGGCGGTTTCGCCGCGTGGTGGGGTGTGCGGACGTCGGTCTGGTCGGGCGGTTTGCTGTGTGCGGGAGCGGTGGGCCTGCTGGCCCTCTGCCTGCCGAAGCTGATGTCGTACGACGTCCGTACGAACGAGCACGCGACGCGGCTGCGGAAGCAGCGCCAGGCAGCCGCGCCGACGCCCACGCAGGCGTGATCAGCCGCGAAGCAGTCACGCCGGGTCCCACCGCGGCACGCTCAGCTGTCCTCGGCGCTGGTGGGGGCGTCGTGCCACTTGGGGTCGTTCTCCCACTCCACGTTGCGCTCGCGGGCCGTCGCCATGGCCTGCTCGGCCTCCTTGCGGCTCGCGTACGGCCCGAAGCGGTCCTTGGCCGGACAGTCCGGCCCTTCCTCGACCTTCTTGTGCTGCAGGCAGTAGTACCACTCGCCCGGTTTGCCGACCGTGCGCTTCTTGAACAAGGGCATGACCTGCTCCTCTCGCCACCGACATGTTCCCCCATCGGCGCTGGATAGACTCGTCGGCATGTCTGGCCAGTCGTTGCTCGTGCCCGGGGAGCTGTCTCCCATCCGTTCCGTGCCCGGAAACATCCGTCGCCCCGAGTACGTCGGCAAGCCCGCGCCGACGCCGTACACCGGACCGGAGGTGCAGACTCCGGCGACCGTCGAGGCGATGCGGGTCGCCGGGCGCATCGCCGCGCGGGCGATGGAGGAGGCGGCGAAGATCATCGCCCCCGGGGTGACCACCGACGAACTGGACAAGGTGGCGCACGAGTACATGTGCGACCACGGCGCCTACCCGTCGACGCTCGGTTACCGGGGCTACCCGAAGTCCCTGTGCACCAGCCTCAACGAGGTGATCTGCCACGGCATTCCGGACTCGACCGTGCTCCGGGACGGCGACATCGTCAACCTGGACGTGACGGCGTACATCGGCGGGGTGCACGGCGACAACAACGCGACGTACCTGGTGGGCGAGGTCGACGAGGAGAGCCGGCTGCTGGTGGAGCGCACCAGGGAGTCCCTGAACCGCGCGATCAAGGCGGTCAGGCCCGGCCGCCAGATCAACATCATCGGCCGGGTCATCGAGTCGTACGCCAAGCGCTTCGGCTACGGCGTGGTGCGTGACTTCACCGGTCACGGCATCAACTCGTCCTTCCACTCGGGCCTGATCATCCCGCACTACGACAGCCCGCACGCGACGACGGTCATGCAGCCCGGTATGACGTTCACGATCGAGCCGATGCTGACGCTGGGGACGCACGAGTACGACATGTGGGACGACGGCTGGACGGTCGTCACGAAGGACCGCAGGCGTACGGCGCAGTTCGAGCACACGCTGGTGGTGACGGAGACGGGGGCGGAGATCCTGACGCTGCCGTAGCAGGTCGGTGGATCAGCAGGTCAGCAGGTCCTGGACCCGTCCCCCGAGGGGCGGGTCTTTTCCTGTGCGTTTTTACCGACAACCCGTCGGTAAACGCATTGACTTAGGTAAGCCTAACCATAGAAAATCTGCCCATGGACTCGTTCTCGACACTCATCCGCACCGCGTCCCACGAGCAGCACGTGGAGGCGGAGACCTCGACGTTCATGAGCGACCTGCTGGGCGGCAGGCTCGGCGTCGACGCGTACGCGCGCTACACCGAGCAACTGTGGTTCGTCTACGAGGCGTTGGAGGCCGGTGCCGGGAAGCTGGCGTCGGACCCGGTGGCGGGCGGCTTCATCCGGCCTGAGCTGTTCCGGCTGCGGGCGCTGGAGCGGGACCTGGCGCATCTGCGGGGCCCGCGGTGGCGCGCCGAGGTGACGGCGCTCCCGGCCACGCGCGCGTACGCGGACGGGGTGCGCGAGTGCGCGGAGTCCTGGCCCGCCGGTTACGTCGCGCACCACTACACGCGCTACCTCGGCGATCTCTCCGGCGGCCAGATCATCCGCGCCCGGGCGGAGCAGACCTGGGGCTTCGAGAAGAAGGGCGACGGCGTCCGCTTCTACGTCTTCGAGGAGATCTCCAACCCCGCCGCCTTCAAGCGGGGTTACCGCGAACTCCTGGACGCGGTGCGGGCGGACGACCTGGAGAAGCAGCGGGTCGTGGCCGAGTGCAAGCGGGCGTTCGCGCTGAACACGAACGTCTTCCGGGCGCTGGGCGAGGAGTTCCCGCTGTCGGCGTGAGCGTCAGCGCTCCAGGAAGACCCGCCCTCCGACTTCCACCCATCCGCCCGGCTGCGGGGCGGTGAGGATCTGGGAACCAGCTCCCTGGACGATGTTCAGGGCGCGGCCCAGTTCGGCGGTGAGCTGGAGGGCGGCGGCGCCCGTGGCCTCGTCCTCCTCGACCCCGTCGCCCCGGCCGGGGAATCCCCGGGCGCGGACCCGTCCGGCGGCCTCGTCCTCCCACGCCCAGGCGTAGATCCACTCGCCCGGCGGCGGGACGGTCAGGTCGTCGACCTCGGCGGCGGTGCCGTACTGCCGGAAGGTCCGCGGCGCGGGCCACTCCGCCCGGGCCTCGATCCAGCTGAACTCGCCGTCCAGCCGGGTGCCGACGACTCCGGCGAGCGTGACGAGTTCGGGCACGTCGAGCAGCCAGGCCGCCCCGACGCACGGATACCCGGCGAACGCCAGCCGCACGGAAGGTGTGTAGATGTCGATGACACCGCGCTCGGGGTCGTCCACGAACACGGTCTCGCTGAACCCGAGTTTCGCGGCGAACGTCTGCCGCTCGTCCCGGTCCGGCATCACGGACCCCTCGCGGACGACGCCCAGCTCATTGCCGTAGCCGCCGTTCGGCGCGCAGAAGACGCGCAGCACGTCGTAATCAGTCACGGGGAGATTGAAGCACTGCGGCGGGAGTGCCCGGCCCGGATGCCCGGCGGGTGCGGTCGACCGGCGCTTCCCGTGACCGGGCCCGACGGATGCGGCAGAGGGCAGCACCTACGAGAACGGTGGCTGATGAAAGGGCGCACGCCGGTGACGCGGTGGTCGTGGTGTTGCACGATCCGGGGCTCGGCCGCCGCCTACGCGCACCGGGTCGCGATCCTGTGCGCCGGTCATGTCGCGGCCGACGGACCGCTGGCCGAGGTGTTCGACGAGCGGCTGCTGTCGCAGGCCTGTGACCAGGCCGTAGAGGTACTTCCACATCCTCGGGACGGGTCGCTTCTCGTGACTCCGAGGCGGAACCTTTGAATCTCCTTTGACCTTTACTTGACGGTTATTTTGAGCCATTTTCAGGTAAGGCTCAGATAAGTTAGGCGAGCCTCACCAACCCTCAGGAGCTCGTATGCACGCCGTCAGACTGCCTCTCGTCACCGTCACCGCCCTGGCGGCTCTCACCGCCGTCACGGGGTGCACGGAGAAGGGAAGCTCCGGCGACAGCGGCCGCGTGATCGACGTGACCGCCACCGACAGCAAGTGCGAGATCTCGAAGAAGGAGTTCCCGGCCGGTCACGTGGAGCTCGCCATCGAGAACAAGGGCTCCAAGGTCACCGAGGTCTACCTCCTCTTCCCGGACGACCGGATCGTCAGCGAGCGGGAGAACATCGGCCCCGGCACCAAGCAGCGGGTCACCGCCGAGGTGAAGGCCGGCGACTACACGATCGCGTGCAAGCCCGGCATGAAGGGCGACGGCATCCGCCAGGACGTGAAGGCCACGGGCGGGACCGTCGCCAAGCGCGATCCGCGGCTCGACGCGGCCGTCGCCGCGTACCGCAAGTACGCGCAGGAGCAGGCCGACGAGACGATCCCGAGGGTGGAGACGTTCGCCGCGGCCATCAAGGCCGGTGACCTCGACGCGGCCAAGAAGGCCTACGCCCCCTCCCGTGTCGGCTGGGAGCGCACCGAGCCGATCGCCGAGTCCTTCGGGAACATCGACCCCAAGACGGACACGCGCGCCGACGGCCTGGAGAAGGGCCAGAAGTGGACCGGCTGGCACGTGCTGGAGAAGGCCCTCTGGCAGGACAAGAAGATCGGCGCCGAGCAGAAGACCCTCGCGGCCCAGCTGGTCACCGACCTGAAGGGCTGGCAGCAGCGGGTCGGCAAGGCCGACATCACCCCGACGTCCATGGCCAACGGCGCCAAGGAGCTCCTCGACGAGGTCGCCACCGGCAAGGTCACCGGTGAGGAGGACCGCTACTCGCACACCGACCTGAGCGACTTCAAGGCCAACGTCGAGGGCGCGCAGAAGGCGTACGAGCTCCTTAAGCCGGTCGCCAAGGAGAACGACGCACCCCTGGTCACCGAGCTCGACAAGCAGTTCGCCGCGCTGAACACGCTGCTCGACACGTACCGGACCGACAAGACGTCCGACGGTTTCGTCTCGTACGACACGGTCGACGAGGACGGTCGCAAGAAGCTGTCGGACGGTGTGAACGCGCTCGCGGAGCCGCTGTCCAAGCTCGCCGCCGCCGTCGTCACCAAGTCTTCCTGAGGCAGGGGCCATGACGGACACGACTCCCTCACGCCGTGCGCTGATCGGCTGGGGCGGGGCCGGGCTCGCGCTCGGCGCCGCCGCGGCCGGGGGCGCGGTCGCGATGACCCGCACCGGCGACGACATCGAACCGACCGCCGCCGAGGCCGGTGCCGCGGTCGAGTTCCACGGCGCCCACCAGGCGGGCATCGCCACGCCCGTGCAGGACCGGCTGCACTTCGCCGCGTTCGACGTGACGACCGAGGACCGCGCCGAGTTCGTGCAGATGCTGAAGGACTGGACGGCCGCGGCCCGGCGGATGACCGCGGGCAAGGCGGTCGGCGAGGGGGCCTACGGCGGTCTCGCCGAGGCCCCGCCGGACGACACCGGTGAGGCGCTGGGGCTCAAGCCGTCGCGGCTGACGCTGACGATCGGCTTCGGGCCGTCCCTCTTCGAGAAGTTCGACCTGGCCGACCAGCGGCCCGAGGCGCTCGTCGACCTCCCGCAGTTCGCCGGGGACAACCTCGACAAGAACCGCAGCGGTGGCGACCTGTGCGTCCAGGCCTGCGCGGACGACCCGCAGGTCGCCGTGCACGCGATCCGCAACCTCGCGCGGATCGGCTTCGGCAAGGTCGTCATCCGCTGGTCGCAGCTCGGCTTCGGCAAGACGTCGTCGACGACGCCCGACGCGCAGACCCCGCGCAACCTGCTGGGCTTCAAGGACGGCACCCGCAACATCGCGGGGACGGAGACAGACCGCCTGGAGAAGTTCGTGTGGGCGGACGCCAAGAACTCGGGCTGGATGACCGGCGGCTCGTATCTCGTCGCCCGCCGGATCCGTATGCACATCGAGCCCTGGGACCGCACCTCCCTGCAGGAGCAGGAGGACATCATCGGCCGGGACAAGGGCGAGGGCGCCCCGGTCGGCCGGGCCAAGGAGCGCGACAAGCCGTTCCTGCCGGCGATGAAGCCCGACGCGCACGTCCGGCTCGCGCACCCCGACTCCAACCACGGGGCGACGATCCTGCGCCGCGGCTACTCCTTCACCGACGGCACGGACGGCCTCGGCCGGCTGGAGGCGGGCCTGTTCTTCCTGGCGTACCAGAAGGACGTCCGCGAGGGCTTCATCCGGATCCAGCGCCATCTGGCCACGGACGCGCTCAACGAGTACATCCAGCACGTGGGTTCGGCGGTCTTCGCCGTTCCGCCCGGCGTCCGCGACAAGGACGACTGGTGGGGCAGCACGCTGTTCTCCAAGGAGGCGTAGCCCGTGTTCTCCAACTACCTGATCGGTCTGCGCGAGGGTCTCGAGGCCAGCCTCGTCGTCTGCATCCTCATCGCCTACCTGGTCAAGACGGACCGCCGGGACGCGCTGAAGCCCATCTGGATCGGCATCGGCGTCGCGGTCGCGCTCGCCCTCGGTTTCGGGTGCGCGCTCGAATTCGGCTCCCAGGAGCTGACGTTCGAGGCGCAGGAGGCCCTCGGCGGCTCCCTGTCGGTCCTCGCGGTCGGCCTGGTGACGTGGATGGTGTTCTGGATGCGGCGCACCGCCCGGCATCTGAAGTCCGAACTGCACGGCAAGCTGGACGCGGCCCTCGCGATGGGCACGGGCGCCCTGGTCGCCACCGCGTTCCTCGCGGTCGGCCGGGAGGGCCTGGAGACCGCCCTGTTCGTGTGGGCGTCGGTCCGCGCGGCCGGTGACGGCACCCCGCGCCCGCTGGTCGGGGTGGCTCTCGGCATCCTGACGGCGGTCGTCCTGGGCTGGCTGTTCTACCGCGGCGCCCTGCGCATCAACCTCGCCAAGTTCTTCACCTGGACCGGCGGCATGCTGGTCGTCGTCGCGGCGGGCGTGCTGGCGTACGGCTTCCACGATCTCCAGGAGGCGGACTGGCTGCCGGGCCTGAACAACAAGGCCTTCGACATCAGCGACACCATCCCCCCGGACAGCTGGTACGGCACCCTCCTCAAGGGCGTGTTCAACTTCCAGCCCGACCCGACGGTCCTTCAGGTCACGGTGTGGCTGCTGTACTTGATCCCGGCGCTCGCGCTGTTCCTCGCCCCGGTAGGGTTCGCCTCCGGGAAGGGGAAGGTGAAGGCACCTGATGAGCAGGGATCGCGGCCCTCGAAGGCTCCGCAGGCTTGACCGGAGCGCACTGACAGCAGCCTCTGTGACCGCTTTGTCGTTGACGGCGAGCGGTTGCATGGTCGTGCACGGCGAGCGGGAGGTACTGCCCGCGACGACCAGGGCGGAGGCCGCCAAGGCACTCGAGCAGTTCACCACCGCGTACAACGCGGCGGACAAGGCGTACGACAGCTCGCTGGACGCCGCCCATGTCACCGGCGCGCTCGCCGCCATCGACGCGGCGCGGCTGAAGGCAGGCAAGGCGAACAGCCCGGGCGGCAACGCCTCGCACACCCCGTTGAAGCTGTCGGACGTGACGTACACCATCCCGAAGAAGGCGGGCTGGCCGCGCTGGTTCGTCGCCGACGCCGCCGGCAACAAGGGCGGCACCGCGCGCTGGCTCCTCGTGTTCACCCGCAACGGTCTGAACGAGCCGTTCCAGGTGGCCTATCTGACCCTGGTGACCCAGGGCAAGGTGCCGGAGTTCAAGAAGGACGCGGACGGCTGGGCCGAGGCGGTCCCGGCGAACACGACCGATCTGGCCGCCGTGCCCGGGGACCTGAGCAAGGACTACGCGGGCTATCTGAAGAGCGGCGGGGACGTCTTCGCGGACGGCACGCACACCAGCGTGTGGCGTTCGGAGCGGGCGAAGGACGCCATCAGGCCGGGCCTGGCCACCCAGTACATCGACGAACCGATGGCCAACGGCAGTTACACGCCGCTGGCGCTGCGCACGAAGGACGGCGGGGCGCTGGTGTTCTTCGCCACGCACCACTACGAGAAGCAGACCGCTCACTCCGGTGCGTCGATCCCCGCTCCCGGTGCCGCGGTGCTCGCGCTGACGACCGGCGAGATCAAGCAGTCGCTCACGATGGAGTTCGTCTCCAACGAGGCGGCCCTCGACCCGGCGAAGGGCGCGGGCGACCAGCGGGTCGACGTGCTCGGGCGGATCCAGGGGCTGACGTCCGCGGAGGGTTCGTAGGAACCGGAGCTACCGGCGCAGGGGCCAGGCCTCGCTCGTGTGGTCCGGCTCCTCGCCTGCGTGGCGGGCGCCGGCGTCGGTGAGGACTTCCAGGAGGCTCAGCGGGTCGGGCAGCGGGTGTTCGAGGCCGCGTACCCAGTACACGGCCTGGTCACCGGGCAGCCGGGCGGGCGGTATGAGGACGTAGGAGCCGCGGCAGTGCCAGCGCAGGCCGGGGTGTTCGTCCGCCGTCTCGGGGTGGCAGTCCAGCTCGCACGGCCACCACTCGTCCTCGTCCTCGGGGGTCCCGCGGGTGAGGGTGAAGAAGAGGAGGCGGCCGTCGTCGCTCTCGGCGACCGGGCCGACCTCGATGCCGTCGGCGAGCAGCCGCTGCAGTGCCTCCCGGCCGACCTCCAGGGGGACGTCCAGGACGTCGTGGACCATGCCGGTCGCGGTGATGAAGTTGGCCTGCGGCTGGTGCCGGGCCCAGCGCTCGATCTGCGCGCGGTCGGTGGTCGACTGGGTCTGCCAGGCGAACGACACGGGGTGGCGGGCCGGAGTGGGACAGCCCACGCGGTCACAGGAACACCGGTATCCGGCGGCGGGATGCGCGGCGGGTGCGAGCGGCAGGCCCGCTGCGGCGGCGGCCAGCAGCAGGGCCTCACGGCCACCGGCGTCCCCGGCGGCCTCTCTCGGCCCGCTTCCGCGCAGCCAGTGGGAGAGTTTGCCCCGCAGGCCGGTCCGGCCCCCCGACTCCGCGCTCATATACCACCCTCGCCTAGCTGTCGTGCGGAACAGCATGCCCTATGGTCCCACCTTCCTCTGCTCCGGGGGTACGGAACCGGCATCAAGGGGACGCGCCGGGACGCCTCAACGGGGCGCGAGGCCGTGCAGGGCGTAGTCGACGAGGGTGTCGGTGTAGTCGTAGGTGATCGGGCCGGTGTGCTGGAGCCAGCGCTGGGCGAGGGGGGAGACCCAGAGTTCGAGGGCGATACGCGGGTCGATCTCGGGGCGGACCTGGCCGGCCTCCTGTGCGGAGCGGATCCGGTCGACGTACAGCTGCAGCGACGGGGCGAGCAGCTTGGCGACGAAGACCCGGCCGAGCTGTTCGTCGACGACGCCCTCGGCCGCCAGGGCGCGGGACGGTGCTTCGAAGCGGGGGTCCTTGAGCTGGTCGACGGTGAGCCGCAGTACGGCCTTGAGGTCCGCGGCGAGGTCGCCGGTGTCCGGGATGGTGTACGCGTCGTCGGGGCCGGCCTCCCGTGCCGCCTGTTCGCTCAGGTCGAGGAAGGCCTCAAGGAGCACCTCCGCCTTCGAGGACCACCAGCGGTAGATCGTCTGCTTGCCGACGCCGGCGCGGGCCGCGATGCCCTCGATCGTGGTCCTCGGGTAGCCGAGCTCGCCGACGAGGGCGAGGGCGGCGTCGTAGATCGCGCGGCGGGACCTCTCGCTGCGGCGGGCGGTGTCGGGGGCGGGCTGCTTGACCATGGGGCGACGGTAGCAGGGGGATGAGACGGGACGTCTCGTCATGTGCCGGGGAGGGAGCGCCGTCACGGCAGGGGCCAGGGGTCGCCCCAGGCCGCGTCCCTCGCCGCCTTGTACAGCTCGCCGTGGCGTTTGGTGACCGTGCGGCGGGTCAGGTGTTCGTCGGGTTCGCAGAGGTCGAGGAGGACCTGGCCCTTGCGGATCTGGGGGCGTCGGATCACCCGGGCGGTGGCCGGGGTGACCGGGAGGCGGGTGGCCGCCACGTAGCTGAACTTCTCGTCCTCGTACGGCAGTGAGCCGCCCTTGACCTTGCGGTGCAGGGAGGAGCGGCTGACCCTCGCCGAGAAGTGGCACCAGTCCTCGCCGGGGGCGATCGGACAGGCGGCGCTGTGCGGGCAGGGGGCGGCGATGCGGAAACCGGCGGCGAGCAGGCGGTCGCGGGCCTCGATGACACGGGCGTAGCCGGCCGGCGTACCGGCCTCGACGATCACGACCGCCTGTGCCGAGGCCGCCGCGGTGTCCACGAGGGCGGTGCGGTCGGCCGGGGTGAGTTCGTTGAGGACGTAGGAGACGGTGACCAGGTCGGTGGGGGCCAGGGTGAGGTCCTTGCCGATCCTGGCGCGTTGCCAACGGGCGTCCTTCAGGGCCGGGTTGGCGGCGGCGATCTCCCGGCCGAGGGCGAGGGCGGGGTCGGACCAGTCGAGGACGGTGACCGTGCGCTCGCCCTCCCAGGTGGCGGTGACGGCCCAGGTGGCGGCGCCGGTGCCGCCGCCGACGTCGGTGTGACCGGTGGGAGTCCAGCCCTCGGTGGCGTCGGCGAACGCTTCCAGCGCCGCGTGCACCGCCTCGAAGGTCGCGGGCATGCGGTAGGCGGCGTAGGCGGCCACGTCGGCGCGATCGCGGAGGATCGGGGCGTCGGTGGGGGTGGCTCCGCGGTAGGTCGCGATCAGGCGGTCCACCGCCTGGGCCGCCTGCTTCGGGGGGAGGCCGTCGAGGAGGGTGGCGAGGGTGGTGCGGAGGGTTTCGGCCTGGGGTGCGGGGGCGGTCACCCGGTGATTCTATGGGCGGGCACTGAGGGGTTTTTCTCGCCCCCGCCGCCCCTTCCCGTCCCGTTCCTGGGGGCTGTGCCCCCAGACCCCCCTTTCGGCCCGAAGGGCCTCGTCCTCAAACGCCGGACGGGCTGAGAGGCTCACGCCCCCCTCACCGCTCTCGCCATCCTCGTCGCCGCCTCCGCCCTCGGTCGGTTGTCCGGGGGGCGTCTTCTCGGGTGGACCGTGTTGGCGAGGAGCACGACGAACGTGTCCGTGGCCGGGTCCAGGACCAGGGACGTGCCGGTGAAGCCCGTGTGGCCTGCCGCTCCCTTGCCTGCGAGGTCGCCCATGAACCACTTCTGGTCGATCGCGAAGCCCAGGCCCGGCGAGGTGAGGAGGAGTTCCACGAAGTCGGGGCCGAGGATGCGGGCGGGGCCGTACGCGCCGCCCGCCAGCAGGGTCCGGGCGAAGATCGCCAGATCCCGGGCCGTCGAGAAGAGGCCCGCGTGGCCTGCCACCCCGCCCAGGGACCAGGCGTTCTCATCGTGGACCACGCCCCGCAGCATCCCGCGGTCCGCCTTGGCCCACGGCCGGCGCTGGTCCTCCGTGGCCGCCGCCCCGGGGCACGGGCCGAAACGGGTGGACGTCATGCCGAGGGGCCGGGTGATGCCCTCGTGGACGAGGACGTCGAGGGGCCGGGCGGTGATGCGTTCGAGGACGTGCTGGAGGAGGAGCGGGTTGAGGTCGGAGTAGGTGTAGGTGCCGGGGACTCCGATGGGCGGCTCGGCGCGGAGGAGGTTCAGGCGTTCCTCGTCGTCGGCGCAGTCGTGGAAGGGGAGTTCGGGGCGCAGGCCCGAGGTGTGGGTGAGCAGTTCGCGGACGGTGATTCCGTGGGTGACCGCCGCCGTGAAGTCCGGCAGGTAGGCGCCCACCCGGGCGTCTATGCCCAGGGTGCCCCGCTCGATCTGCTGCACCGCCGCCACGGCCGTGAACAGTTTGGTGAGGGACGCCAGGTCGAAGGGCGTGTCCACCCGCACCGGGACGCGTGCCTCCGGGGGCAGTTCCACGCCCGCGTCGGTCCCGGGGTCGTACGACGAGTAGCGGACGGCCCAGCCCGATGCCTCCTCCACGGCGATCACCGGGCCGCGCCCGGCGGCCAGGACGGCGCCCGCGGCCCAGGGGCGTTCACCGGTGGTGAGGGTGTGGAACTCCTGGACGAGTCGCCGGAGTTCGCCGGGGTCCAGCCCGGCCCGTTCCGGTGTGTCGGTGCGCAGTCTCGGTGCGCTCAGCTCTCCTCCCCCATTCTCGAATCCGCTCGAACGGGGAGACCCCCATCCTCCGCGGTCGCACGCTTGTTCCAAGGACGGCACATTGCCATGAAACAGGTGAGTGCCACCAGTGCCGCCGCCAGTTGGACGACCGCCATCGGGACCGCCGTGTCCTCTCCGGCCATCCCGACCAGCGGGGAGGCGATCGCGCCGATGAGGAAGGAGGACGTGCCGAGCAGGGCGGACGCGGAGCCGGCGGAGTGCTTGGTGCGCATCAGGGCGAGGGTCTGGGCGTTGGGCAGGGCGACACCCATCGCGGACATGAGGACGAACAGCGCGGCGGCGACGGGGACCAGGCCCACCTCGCCGAACACTCCGGTCGACATCAGCAGCAGAGCGGTGGCCGCGGCGGTCACGATCAGCAGGCCCACGCCCAGGACCCGGTCCAGGCCGACCCGCCCCACCAGCACCTTGCCGTTGATCTGACCGACCACGACGAGCCCGACCGAGTTCACGCCGAACAGCAGGCTGAACGTCTGCGGGGAGGCGCCGTAGATCTCCTGGATCACGAACGGCGACGCCGAGATGTAGGCGAAGAGCGCGGCGAAGGCGAAGCCGCCGGTGAGCAGGTAGCCGGTGAAGGGCAGGTCGGAGAGGAGTCGGCGCATCGAGTGCAGGGCCTCGCCGACGCCGCCCGTGTGGCGCTCGGCCGGGGGCAGGGTCTCCGGCAGCCGTACCCAGACCAGTACGGCCAGGAGCGCGCCGATGGCCGTCAGCACGACGAACACGCCCCGCCAGTCCGTCACCCGCAGGATCTGCCCGCCGATCAGCGGCGCCACGACCGGCGCGACCCCGCCGATCAGCATGAGGGTGGAGAAGAAGCGGGCCATCGCCACGCCGTCGTACAGGTCTCGGACCACGGCCCGGGCGATGACTATGCCCGCAGCGCCCGCGAGACCCTGCGCCAGCCGGAAGCCGACCAGGAACTCCACCGTCGGCGCGACCGCGCACAGTGCGGTGGCGACGACGTACACGACGAGACCGGCCAGCAGCGGGCGGCGGCGGCCCCAGCGGTCGCTCATCGGGCCGACCACCAGCTGTCCGAGCGCCATGCCGAGCAGACAGGCGGTGAGGGTGAGCTGGACGGTGGCGGCGGGCGCGTGCAGGGCGCCGGTGACCTCCGGGAGCGAGGGGAGGTACATGTCCATCGCCAGCGGTGGCGTGGCGGTGAGACCGCCGAGGAGCAGGGTGACGAACAGGCCGGTGCGGCGTACGGCGACGGCGGACGTCTCCGGGCCCGGGTCCGGTCTCGCGTCCGTCTGCTGTTCCAGGTGCGGTGTCGGTGCGCCCTGCTCGGGCATGTGCCCTCCCTCTTCGTCGGATCCGCCACCTATGCTCTCAGCTCGTACAAGGTGGCGAGGGTCACGTGAGCGAGGGTGGAGCAGGGCATGACGGAACAGAGCGTGCGCTGGGGGATTCTGGCGACGGGCGGGATAGCGGCCGCCTTCACCGCGGACCTGGTGGACCTTCCGGACGCGGAGGTGGTCGCGGTGGCCTCGCGCTCCGAGGTCTCCGCGAAGGCGTTCGCGGAGCGGTTCGGGATCGAGCGGGCGTACGGCGACTGGGGTGCCCTCGCCGAGGACGCGGACATCGATGTCGTGTACGTCGCCACCCCGCACTCGGCACATCGCGCGGCCGCGGGGCTGTGCCTCGAAGCCGGACGGAACGTCCTGTGCGAGAAGGCGTTCACGCTCAACGCCCGGGAGGCCGGGGAACTCGTCACGCTGGCGAAGGACCACGACCGCTTCCTCATGGAGGCCATGTGGATGTACTGCAACCCGCTGATCCGGCGGCTCAAGGCCCTCGTCGACGACGGTGCGATCGGTGAAGTACGCACCGTGCAGGCCGACTTCGGGCTCGCCGGGCCCTTCCCGGCCTCGCACCGGCTGCGGGACCCGGCGCAGGGCGGCGGCGCGCTCCTCGACCTCGGGGTGTACCCGGTGTCGTTCGCGCACCTGCTGCTCGGGGAGCCCTCCGACGTCACGGCGAAGGCGGTGCTGTCCGAGGAGGGCGTCGACCTGCAGACGGGTGCCCTGCTGTCCTGGGACGACGGGGCGCTCGCGTCGCTGCACTGTTCCCTGACCGGCGGTACGGGCACGACCGCCTCGGTCACCGGCTCGCTGGGCCGGATCGACATCCCGAACGGCTTCTTCCACCCGGACCGTTTCGTCCTGCACCGCGACGGGCGCGACCCCGAGGAGTTCGTCGCCGACCCGGCCGACGGGCCCCGCAACAGCCTCAGGCACGAGGCCCGTGAGGTGATGCGGGCGCTGCGGGCCGGTGAGAGGCAGTCGCCGCTGGTGCCGTTGGAGGGCACCCTCGCGGTGATGCGGACGCTGGACGCGGTACGGGACCGGATCGGCGTCCGCTACCCGGGAGAGGCCGGTGGGGAGGCCGTTGGGGAGGCGCTCACGCGCGCGTGAGCCCCTGGTTTCCCACCTCCGTGACGAAGGAGGCGGCCGTGGTGACGGGCGCCCCGGGAGTGGTGACGTACGGCAGGGTCCTGAAGTCGGCGCGGGCCTCGGTCCGGCCGAGGGCGACCGTCGTGTAACCGCGTCTGCCGTCGTAGAACTTCAGGTGGGGGTTGGCGGTCATGTAGGTGGTCCAGTTCGAGGGCCGCTCACTGCCGTCCTTGCCGCTGGTGACGGACGTGGCGACGATCTCGGTGCCGAGGGTGCGGGAGGCCGGGTCGTCGAAGTCGTCCTTGATGTCGAAGGCGTACCCGCGGTGGAGGTCGCCGGTGAGCACCATCAGGTTCTCGATCCCGGCGGCCTTGACGCCGTCGAGGACGCGGCGGCGGGAGGCGGGGTAGCCGTCCCAGGCGTCCATCGAGACCTTGGCGACGGGTTCGAGGTCGAGTTTGCGGCCGGAGAAGCAGACCTGCTGGGCCAGCACGTTCCACAGGGCCCGGGAGTCGCTCCAGCCGTCCAGCAGCCAGCGCTCCTGGTCCGCGCCGGTCAGGGTCCGTGCCGGGTCCTCGGAGTCGGGTCCTGGCACGTGCTGCGCGCCGGCGTAGGCCTGGTCGGAGCGGTACTGGCGGGTGTCGAGGATGTCGAACTGGGCCAGTGAGCCCCATTGGAGGCGCCGGTAGAGCTGCATGTCGGGGCCGACGGGCAGCTGCGGCGGGCGCAGTGGCTGGTTCTCCCAGTAGGCGCGGTAGGCGGCGGCACGGCGCAGCAGGAACTGCTCCGGCGGGACCGCGTTCTCGGGGATCGAACCGGCGTAGTTGTTCTCGGTCTCGTGGTCGTCGAAGGTGACCACGAAGGGGTGCCTGGCGTGCGCGGCCCTCAGGTCGGGGTCGGTCTTGTAGAGGGCGTAGCGCAGCCGGTAGTCCTCCAGCGTGCCGGTCTCGTGGTCGAACAGCCTGGGCAGGACGCGGTCGGTGTACTGGCGGGCGCCGCCCACCGCGTCGACGGCGTACTCGTAGAGGTAGTCGCCGAGGTGCAGGACCAGGTCGACGTCGTCCTCGGCGAGGTGGCGGTACGCGGTGAAGTAGCCGTCGTGGTAGGCCTGGCAGGAGACGGCGGCCAGGGTCATCGAGGGGACGGGGCTGTCGGCGGCGGGCGCGGTGCGGGTGCGGCCGGTCTCGCTGAGCCAGGTGCCCGCGCGGAAGCGGTAGAAGAAGACGCGGCCGGGGTCCAGGCCCTCGGCCTCGACGTGCACGGTGTGGTGGAACTCCGGGTGCGCGACGGCGGTGCCCTTGGCGACGACCGTCGCGAACGTCTCGTCCTCGGCCACCTCCCAGTCGACGTCGACGCGTTCGGCGGGCAGTCCGCCGTCGGGCTGGTAGGGGGCGGGGGCGAGCCGGGTCCACAGGACCACCGAGGTGGGCTGCGGGTCTCCGGAGGCGACGCCGAGGGTGAAGGGGAAGTCGTCGATGCGTGCCGCGTCGAGTTCGGCCGCGGCGGCCGTGCCGGTCGCGGGCAGGTCGACGGCGAAGGCGAGCGCGGCGGCCGCGGTGGTGAGGCCCAGAAAACGGCGGCGGCCGATGGAGCGGGCGGCGGCGCGCAGTTCACGGGTGTGCCCCTGCGACCAGCCTGATGTGATGGTCATTCTTTTCCTCCCGTCACAGTTGAGGGAGGAGAGGGGCGCGGACCCGGCGACGACACACGCTCACGGGGGTGTGAGCACCCGGATGGCGGACAGGGACTTCCGAATTGTGAAGACTCACTACGCTGCGGGCCCATGACCAACGAGAAGCCCAACGAGAAGCCCCTGGACGCCAAGAACGCGAAGACCGCCGTCGTGACCGGCGCGGGCTCCGGGATCGGCCGCGCGGTGGCCGTGGAGCTGCTGCGCACGGGCTGGTCGGTGGCGCTGGCCGGGCGGCGGACCGGGACGCTGGAGGAGACGGCGGCACTGGTCCCCGAGGGCGCCTGCCTCGCCGTCCGCACGGACGTCTCGCGGTCCGACGAGGTGGCCGCGCTGTTCGCCGCCACCGTGGAACGGTTCGGGCGGGTGGACCTGCTGTTCAACAACGCGGGGACGTTCGGTCCCGGCGGGGTGCCGGTGGAGGAGCTGCCGTACGACGCCTGGCGGCACGTGGTGGACACCAACCTCAACGGGGCGTTCCTGTGCGCGCAGGCCGCCTACCGGCAGATGAAGGAACAGGACCCGCGGGGCGGCCGGATCATCAACAACGGGTCGATCTCGGCACACACGCCCCGGCCGCACTCCGTCGCCTACACCGCGACCAAGCACGCGCTGACCGGCCTCACCAAGGCGCTGTCGCTGGACGGGCGGCCGTACGGCATCGCGGTCGGGCAGATCGACATCGGCAACGCGGCGACCGACATGACCGCGGGCATGGGGGCCGGGGCGCTCCAGGCCAACGGGGAGGTCGTACCGGAACCGGTCATGGACGTGGCCGACGTGGCACGCACCGTGCGGCACATGGCGGAGCTGCCGCTGGAGGCGAACGTGCAGTTCGCGACCGTACTGGCGACGGCGATGCCGTACGTCGGGCGGGGCTGAACCGGGGGAACGCGGCCGGATAGCCAATTTCCACAAGCGGAATCTGTCCCTCCGGCCCCTCCGAGGCCGGTCGGAGGCCTATGCTCATCGCATCTTCTCCATAAGAGCTACACATATGGAGGGATCGCATTCCGCCTACCGCCCGAGGGGGGAGGCGGCGGCCGTCCATGGACCGGGTGGGGGTGGATCTCGGGTGGGACCCCGGGATGCACACCGGTCCGTGGACGGCCGCCGCACATTCTCAGCTCACACACAACCCTTCTCAGTCGGCGCACAAGCCTTACTCACGGCTACGCAATCCTTCGTCCCTACCTTGAGGGCGCGCCCACAGCGGGCGCCAAGAACCTTCGAGGAACGGGATGTTTGGCATCTATCTCAAGCGCGAGCTGGGCCGACGCAAGAAGGCGGCCCTCGTCATCGCTCTGGGTCTGGCGCTCGGTATCGCGCTGGTCATCACCGTCAACTCGGTGTCGGCCGGTATGACACAGGCTCAGGACAAGGTCCTGAAGTCGCTCTACGGCCTCGGCACCGACATGACCGTGACCAAGACCAGGACGGCCCCCACGTCCGGGAGTTCGGGCAGACCGAACTTCCAGTTCGACGCCGGCTCCAACGACAGCGACGACACACAGAGCTCCGACCGCGTGATGACCCAGGGCGGTCAGGCCCTGGCGTCCAGCGTGGTCACCAAGGTCGCCAAGCAGAGCGGCGTGGCGAGCGCGGTGGGCGCGCTGACCCTGAACGTCACCAAGGTCGACGGCTCCTTCACCCAGGGCAAGGCGCAGAGTTCCGGCGGAAACACCGGGAACAGCGGCCAGGGCGGTCCCGGCGGCAACAGCGGCAGCACCGCCGCGCCCAGGGTCGAGGGCGGCGGCGCCAACTTCGACGTCAACTCCTACTCGGTCGCCGGCGTGGACGTCTCCGACCAGACGCTCGGCCCGCTGGCCGGCTCCAAGATCACCACCGGCAAGACCTTCACGGCCGCGCAGACCGACGCGAAGGTCGCGGTCGTCAGCAAGGCGTACGCCAAGGAGAACTCCCTCAAGGTCGGCAAGACCCTGACGATCTCCGGCACCAAGTACACGGTCATCGGCATCGCGACACCCGACAGCAGCGAGTCCACGACCGACGTCTACCTGCCGCTGAAGCAGGCTCAGACGCTGGCCGACGCCAAGAACCAGGTCACCACGATCTACGTCAAGGCGACCGACTCCCAGCAGATCGACGCGGTCAAGACGGCGATCCAGAAGAACATCTCCGGTACGACCGTCACGACCTCCGCCGACCTCGCGGAGACCGTGTCCGGCTCCCTGTCCACCGCCTCCAACCTGGCGACCAGCGTCGGCAAGTGGCTCTCCGTCGCCGTGCTCGTCGCCGCCTTCCTGGTGGCCGCGCTGCTGACCTCCTCGGCGGTCTCCCGCCGGGTGCGTGAGTTCGGCACCCTGAAGGCGCTCGGCTGGCCCAGCCGCCGGGTGACCCGGCAGGTCGTCGGCGAGTCCATGGTGAACGGCCTGCTCGGCGGCGCCCTCGGCATCGGCCTGGGCCTCGCGGCCGCGTACGCCGTGACCATGGTCAGCCCCAAGCTGACCGCTCAGCTCGGCAACACCGGCGGCGGCGGTGCGGGCGGCCCGGGCGGTGGCGGCCCCGGCCGGCAGTCCACCCAGAGCACCATGGAGATCGCGCTGACCGCGCCGGTCTCGATGACCACCATCGCGCTCGCGGTCGGCCTCGCGGTGACCGGCGGTCTGATCGCCGGCGCGATGGGCGGCTGGCGCGCCTCCCGGATGCGGCCCGCCGACGCGCTCCGCAGCGTCTCGTAGCACCCCTCTTCTTCTACGGATCCTTCTACGGACTCTTCTACGGAGCTCTCATGTACAGACTCACCGGCGTCACCAAGCGCTACACGCGCGGCAAGGAGACGGTGGAGGCACTGCGCGGTGTCGACCTCACCATCGAGGACGGCGACCAGCTCGTCATCCAGGGCCCGACGGGCGGCGGCAAGTCGACGCTCCTCCAGATGATCGGCGGCCTGGACCGGCCGACCGAGGGCAGCGTCGAGCTGGACGGCGTCGACCTCGCGAAGATCAGCGAGGCCAAGCTGACCCGGCTGCGCGCCGAGAAGATCGGCATCATCTTCCAGTCGTTCAACCTGATCCCGACGCTGACCGCGCAGGAGAACGTCGAGACGGCACTGGTCCCGCTGGGGGTGAAGGGGACGGAACGGCGTGAGCGGGCCGCCGAGGCGCTGCGCTCGGTCGGCCTCGGTGAACGGCTCACCCACGCGCCCGCCGAGCTGTCCGGCGGGCAGCAGCAGCGGGTGGCCATCGCCCGTGCGCTGGTCAAGAAGCCGAAGGTACTGCTCGCCGACGAGCCGACCGGCAACCTCGACGAGTCGATGCGCGACGAGATCATGGCACTGCTGGAAGGGCTGTGGCACGAGTACGGGCTGACCTTCATCCTGGTCACCCACGACTCGTCGATCGCCCGCCGGGCACCGCGGCTCGCGACGATCAAGGCGGGGCAGATCACCTTGACCGAACAGGAGCCGCAGCAGCCTCGGCAGCCGCTCGCGCAGGGTTAGCGGTCGTTCGTCCAGGCTGAGTCCGAGTCGGGCCGCTCACCGTTCCAGAAGCACGTTGATCTCGGTCAACTGCTCGGCGGTGAGCGGCCCTTTCGCAATCGCGCCCGCGTTCTGCTCGGCCTGGGCCACCGACCGGAAGCCCGGGATCGGGACCGTGCGGGGGCTGCGGGCCCACAGCCAGGCGAGTGAACCCTGGGCGAGGGTACGGCCGTTGCTCGTGAGGATCTCCTTGAGCGCGTCGATCCTGGCCAGCCACTCCGGGTCGGCCCGGGAGCCGTCCCCGAAACCCTGGAGCCAGGCCGGGGGTTTGCTGCGGATGTCGCCGGCGTCCCGCGGCCCTTGGCGCTTCCCGGCCAGCAACCCCATCGCGAGCGGGCTGCGGTTGATGCTGGCGAGGTCCAGTTCCTCCGCCAGGGACAGCATGTCGGGCGCATCCTGGAGCACGTTCAGCGCGTGCTGTACGGCCGCACAGTGCTCCCCCTCGGCGAACACCGCGGCGCGGGCCGGGTCGTCGGTGCTCCAGGCGTACGCCCGGATGAGCCCCTCGCCCACGAACTCCTCGCAGGCGTCCCGGAGTTCGGCGGCGCGTACCGGGTCCAGGTCGGACAGGTGCAGCTGGTAGAGGTCGATGTGATCGGTGCCGAGACGGGCGAGGGACGCGGTGAGCGCGCGGCGGGCGTAGGCGGGGGTGTCGTCGCTGCCGGTGAGGGTGCGGGTGTCCTCGTCGAAGACGTTGCCCCACTTGGTGGCCAGGACGACGTCGTCCCGCCGCTTGCCCAGGGCCCGTCCCAGCACCCGCTCGCTGTGCCCGGCGCCGTAGGTGTCCGCCGTGTCGAAGAAGGTGACGCCCAGGTCGAGGGCGCGCCGGACCGCCCGTACGGACTCCTCGTCGTCGACCCTGCCCCAGCCGAGGGGTTGTCCGTCGGCGTCCTGCCATTCCCCGCCGATCGCCCAGCAGCCGAAGCCGACTGCGCTGACCTCGATGCCGGAGCGGCCGAGAGTGCGTGTGATCTCCATGCCTGAGAACGCTAGGAGTTGGAGTGCGCTTCAGGGCAAGGGGTTTCTGGGGATTTCACGCGCCCGGTCTCGGGTCTCAGGCCTGCCCGGTCTCGAAGCGGGAGATCCTGCCGTCCTCGCCGACGGTGAAGTCCCAGCGGGTGCGCATCTCGCCCCAGGCGTCGTTGCGGTAGTGGGCGAGAAGGGAACGCCCGCCGTTGGACTCGTTGTCGACGTCGAGATGGCCGTGGGAGGAGAAGATCTCCCGGTCGGCCCACTCGTCGAGGTCACGGTCGCTGCCGTCGTCCGCCATGGTCGCGCCGGGCGCGAGCAGCGCCCCGAAGGCCTCGCGGTCATGGGCGTTGACGGCGGTGACGAAGGCGCGGACGGCGGGGTCGCTGAGTCGGGCGGTCTGAATCGTCATGCCGGACAGACTCACACCGTCCCTATGAGACCGCCACCCGAACGGCGGCCCGGGTGTCCCCGGCGGGTGTGAGGGGTGCAACGGTGGAAACGCGAGGGGGGTCATTCCGTTTCCTGCGCAGGGAGTCATCGTGACCGCTTACGACCGACGCGATCTGGGCCTGCTGTTGCTCCGGCTGGGAACCGGGGGTGTGCTGGCCGCCCATGGCGCGCAGAAGCTGCTCGGCTGGTTCGGAGGGGGCGGCATCGAGGGGACCGGCCAGTTCATGGAGTCCGTCGGATACGCGCCGGGCCGGGCGAGCGCGACGGCGGCGGGCCTGGCGGAGGCGGGCGGCGGCACCCTGCTCGCCCTCGGCCTGGCAACCCCGGCGGCGGGTGCGGCGGCGGCCGGCGCGATGGTCGGCGCGTCCGCGGTGCACGTGCCCAACGGTTTCTTCGCCCAGAGCGGCGGCTACGAGTACGCGGCCACACTGGGTCTCACGGCGGCGGGTCTCGCGGTGACGGGACCTGGCCGGCTCTCGCTCGACCACGCACTCGGCCACACCGTCAACCGCGGCTGGATGGTCCCGGCGGCGCTCGGGGCGACGGGGCTGGTGACGGCCCTGGTCGTGGGCGCGCGCAATCGCCGGCTGCGGGAGGAGAAGGACGAGGACGACACACAGACCGCCCTGTTCGAGGAGCAGGAGGCGTTGTTCGGGGAGTGACGGCCCATGGGAAGCTGCTCCGCATGAGTGGTTCCGCATGACTGATCACGGCACGCCTCCCGAGGACCTCTGGGCATCCGTCGACGCCCTGTGGGCCTGGCTGGAGAGAGACCAGCCGGTGGGCGGGCGCGAAGGTCTCCTCCTGCGCATGCTGAAGCTCTCGGAGGAGGTCGGCGAGGTCTCCGAGGCCGTCATCGGCGCGATGGGCCAGAACCCGCGCAAGGGTGTCAGCCACACCTGGGAGGACGTGCAGGGCGAGCTGTGCGACGTCGTCATCACGGCACTGGTGGCGCTGCGGACACTGACGCCGGACTCCAGGGAGGTCTTCCACCGCCATCTGACCCGGGTGACGGAGCGCTCGCTCGGCACCGGGGCGACCCCCGAGGCCGTCTGACCCCTCACCCGATCGGCCTACGCCCCCAGGCACCCCGCACCCCACCCCTCGGACGATGAACCGGACGACGGCAGCGGTCGGAGGAGCCCCGTGAACGACACCCCCGCCCCCTTCACAGAACAGGACTACGCGGCCCGTATGACCCGGGCGGTCAGGGCAGCGGCCGAGGCGGGCCTGGCCGGGCTGCTCGTCACGCCAGGCCCCGACATGGTGTGGCTGTGCGGCCACCGCCCCACCGCGGTGACGCAGCGCCTCACCCTCCTCGTCCTCATCCCCGGCTCCGAACCCCGCCTGCTGGTCCCGGCCCTGGAACGCCCCGACACGGAGGCCGCCCCCGGCGCGGGCGCGGTACGCATCTCCGACTGGAGCGACGGCCAGGACCCCTACGCCGCCGCCACCGGCCTCCTCCTCCCCAACGGCCGCTACGGCGTCTCCGACACGACCTGGGCGCTCCACCTCCTCGGCCTCCAGGAAGCCCTGCCGCTGACGACCTACCGCCCCCTGAACGTCGTACTCCCACTCCTGCGAGCGGTGAAGGACGAGCACGAGGTGGCCCGCCTCGCGGCGGCGGGAGCGGCGGCGGACGCGGGGTACGAGGAGCTCCTGACCGTCCGCTTCACCGGCCGCAGCGAAACGGACGTGGCCGCCGACCTGGCCCGCCTGCTGCACGAACACGGCCACGCCCAGGTGGACTTCCCGACGGTCGCCTCCGGCCCGAACAGCGCGAACCCGCACCACGAGACCGGCGCCCGGATCATCACCCACGGCGACACGGTCGTCCTCGCCCTCAGCGGCCTCAAGGACGGCTACGGCTCCGTCCTCGCGCGCACGGTCCACGTCGGCGAACCCACGGAGAACGAACGCACGGCCCACGACCTCGTCCGCACGGCCCAGCAGGCGGCGTTCGAGGCCGTCGCCCCCGGCGTGCCCTGCCAGGACATCGACCGCAGGGCCCGCCGGGTCGTATCGGACGCGGAACTCGGCGGCACGTACGTCGCCGACCGCACCGGCCACGGGGTGGGCATCGCGACCGACGAGCGGCCGTACCTGACCGAAGGCGAGGAGACACTTCTCCTCCCCGGCATGTGCTTCTCGATCGGGCCCGGGGTGTGCCTGCCGGGCCGCTTCGGAATGCGGATCGCGGATGTCGTGACGTGCACGGAGGAGGGAGCGAGACGGCTGAACTCAGCCGACCAAGGGATGGCGATCGTGGAGTGACCGCGTTCTCGTCGGCCGTATCCTCGACCCCGTTCGTATCCGACCCCGGCCCCGGAGAGACCAGAATGCACCCCACTCCGCCTCCGCAGGAGCGGCCTGCTTCGGCCTTCTCCACGCCGATGCAGTCGGCGCCGCGTCGCTGCACGTTCATGGTCGAAGCACACAACCCTGTCCCGGTGGACTCACGGTCCGAGGTCGGGATGAGTTCGACGATCCAGTTGCCGGGCGCTCGGCGTGAAGCCACCCCGGCGGCGGAGGTGTTCGAGCGCCGGACGACGGAACGGTGGAACCGCCGGTCTCCGATTCCCTTCTGGATCCACGGCGGAGGGGGTGGTGCGCTGATGTGCTCGATCCAGCCGGCCGGCCCGGACGTCCACGACGTGTACGCCGCCGACGGCGCGCCCCTGGCCCGCATCACGCGCCGCGCGGACCGATTCCTGCCCTGGCCGCGCCGTATCCGGTGGACGGCACAGCTCAGCGGCGCACCGCAGGTCTTCACGGGCAAGGTCGGGAGTGGGTACACCTGGCTGCTGTACGTCCTGAGTTCTCCGGTCTGGCTGCTCTTCTTCCTCTGCATGCTGGTGTACTCGCTGTTCGAGGGCGACACGAGCGACACCGGCCTCGACGGTCCGACCCGTACCCGATGGCGTACGGCTGGATCGGGCACCGCTCTGGACTACCGGGGAATCGACAAGGTCTACCACTACGAGCCGCAGCTCCTGGATGTTCGCGTCGCGTACGCCCAAGCGGTGCTCCACGCCTGGGAGCGGGTGCGCTGACCCGAGCGCGGACGGGCCCGACGGGGCAGACACAGCCGGCGTGCCCCTTCGTGAAGGTCGGGCCAGGTTGCCGCTGCGTTCTGCTTCCCGCGGCACCGCCCGGAGTACGGACCCGAGGAGCTCACAAGCCGTGCTCATCCATCAGCCGCATCAGATTCCGCTTGCGCCGCTGAGCAGTGCGCAGGGCGTCGGCGTACGCGCTGAACTCGTCCGGTGTCCCCAGGCGCCGGTGGCAGTCGCGGATGCTCAGAAGCAGCGCGACCAGTCGCTCGTAGACCGTGTTGCCGGTCTGCTGTGTGAGCGGTTCGGCAAGGCGCAGGTAGACGCCGAGCGCGTCGGCGGGGCGGTCGGCGCGCGCCTTGTCGGCGAGGGCGAGCCACTGCCGGTCGGCGGCGCCGAAGTCGGCGGTGGCCTGCCAGGCCGCGTCGATGTCCTCGTCGTCGAGCAGGGCGTCGAGGAGTACCGGTCCGCCGTACCACCCCTCACGCTGCTGTTCGGCGTCAGCACGCAGCAGCGTGAGCGCTGCTTCACGCTCGGCCTGCCGGCAGTCGGCCGCCTGTGCGGCATCGCGCAACTGCTGGTAGGTGAGCAGTGTGCGGCGCGCGCGGAAGTGGTCGCGGCGCAGGGCGACGGCGTCGGAGGGTCGCGCCGCCCGCGCGTAGCGGTCGCAGAGGTAGTCGACGAGGGCGGTGTCCACGGCGGCGAGGTCGCGCGTTTCCCGGAGACCGCGTTCTGCCCAGCGCAGCGCCTCGTCGGCACGTCCCGCGGCGTCGAGTTCGCCGGCGATGACCAGGTGCGTGGAGCCGTTCGGCGCGAGGTCGGACGCGTACACGGCGATCACCGTGTCGACGTCACCGCTCACCTTGGCCAGACGCTCCATCAGGGATTTCTCCGCCCAGCCCCTACGGTTGCCCCGCCACGCCTCGACCGCCAGTTCGCGCAGGGCGGCCATGCCCTGTTCGCCGAGGACGTCCTCGTAGTCGAGCGGGTCGATCTCCGTGACGCTGTCGTCGAGTTCACCGAGCGCGTGATCGACCAGCCAGCGCGCGAGTTCCTCCGGCTCGGGGCGTGCCGCACGGCACGCGGCGAGGTGGGCGTCGGCAAGACGTTCACCAACCTGGCCGAGCCCGCCGTCGGAGTCGTCGACGCTGTCCCCTGCCTCGGCCAGCAGTCGCATCGCCTCCCGTGCCACGGTGACCGCGTCGGCGGCCCGGCCGGAGCGGACGAGCGCGTCCAGCGCGGACACGGCACCTGCGGCCTGGTCCGCGTAGGCGCGGGCGTCGGCGTACTCGACGTATCCGTACTGGGCGAACGGGCCGATGTCGAGGAGTTCCCGGATGCGGGCCCGGACCCCGGTGAGGTCACCTCGAGCACTCGCGGCCCGCAACTCCAGGCGCCGCCGCAACTGCCGGTCCTCACTGACCTGTTCACGAACCAGTGCCAGCAAGTCGTCCTTCGGCAACGCGGACAGCCATGCGTCGAGATCCTGCATACGGCTCCGGGCCTCCTCCCGCTGCCGCGGCAGACTCTCCCGCTGCGCGAGTAGCGTCAGCCCGAGCGCGACCAGGTGTTTGCAGAAGTTGCCCTCCAGGCCGTAGGGGCAGTCGCACTCGCCGATGAGCCCGTCGGGATCGTCGAGTGCGAGCTCCACCGCGTAGCGCTCGGTGCCGTGCACGGTCGCGGTGACCCATCCGTCACCGACCTCGACCCCCGAGACGGCGTCCAGATAGCCGCGTCCCCGCTCGAAGGAACGGTCTCCTGCCAGTGTTCTGAGACTCGCCTCGGTGAGGTGCCCCGTGACCATCGTGCCCAGCTCCCAAGGTGCGTTTTCATGTGCTGTCACCAGGGTGCCGCAGGCGGGGGGGGGGGGAGCTGTGGGGGTACTTCCGTCAGCTCGGCCAAGGTCTTCCCAACCGGCCCTTTCGTCGGCTGAGCAGTCTCAGCCCGTCTGGATGTCGGTGATCTCCACGGAAAGAGTTGTACTCGCCGAAGCGGTGCTGATCAGGGACGGCCGGTAGCTCAGGCTGGTCCGGTCCGTGAGCTCGGCAGTTGCGATGACCGGGCCGGACTCGTCGCCGTAGATCTCGTAGGTGACCTCGTACACCGCGTCCGGGTCAATGTCCGCACTGCTGCCCGAGTACGTCAGGTCCGGCTCCACGGTCACGTTGCAGCCCGCCGTTCCGAAGCATTGCCGCGCGGTGGTGCGCAGGTCGATCGAGAAGCTTTCGGCGTCGACCTCGCCGTACGTGGGTTCGGGGTCCGGCTCCGTGACGCCATTGTCGTCCGGGACGCTCGACGCGGCGGTGGTGGTCGGTTTGTCGTCGTCGATGGTGGACCCCTTTGTGGCCCCGGCCACGACGATGCCCGTGGTGACGATCGCGGCGATGACGGCGGCAGTCGAGCCGATGATGATCGCGTTGGTGCGGCGCTTCTTCGGTGGGATCGGCGGAGCCAGTACCTCGGACGGCGGGAGGGGCGGGAGGCTGGGCGCGGGAGGTGAGTCGGAAGGTTGCGGAGTGCTCTCAGCCATCGTCAGCCCCATCCGCCCAGCAGGCCGGAACTCAGCTGAGCGTTGCAGATGTTGTAGTCGCCGGCCGCGTGGGCCTTCTTGGTCTTCCCGTCGACCGTGACGGAGCAGTGGATGTCCCCGGACCCCTGGAGCTGTGCGGTGACGTTGAAGTACAGGGCCTCGTCGTCGAGGGGCAAGGTGGCCTTGAACTTGCCGTTCTTGAAGGCGCCGTCGCGGTTGTCGGAGTCGGACCCGTAGGTGATGTCGATCGGTCCGAGGGCGCCGGCGGGTGCGGTGCCCCACACCTTGAAGACGACGACCTTTTTGTCGGCCTTCTGCTCGCGGTCGGTCTTCTCGGCGCTGCCTCCGGTGGCGGCGGCCGCCTTGTCATCCTTCGACGTGGAGCCGCCTGCCTTGGTGTCGCCGTCGCTCTTGGAGTCGTTCGAGCCGGAACCGCTGCCCGCGACGGCACCGATAAGAGCGATCAGGACGAACAGACCGACGAGACCGAGACATCCCAGCCCGATGACCTTCCCCGCACCCGCCTTCTTCGGCGGAGGCGGCGCGAACGGCGGCTGCCCGAAAGGCTGTTGAGGGCCGCCCCATCCGGGCTGCTGCGGCGGATACTGCTGCTGGCTCATGGTCACCCCTGGGGCATATGTCGTGCAGTGCAAGGTTTGTGACTCACACCGGCCTCGCGCGGGTTCCTCAACACGGCTTGATTCACCTGATCGTGGTGAACTCGTCGCGCCTCGAGGGGCCTTCGCGGCCGACAGACAGGCACCAGGCACTCACCGGGGACAGCGGTGCTCCTCCGGTCCCTGCGAAACCGGACGACGAACGCGCGGCACCGGGCCGGTGCGGGACCGACGGGCACTGGTGACGGAGACAAAGCCGCAGAGCGGCAGACGAGTCGGGCTGTACGCCGGGGACTGTCACCTCAGCCGTGCGCCGTCAGGTTGGCAGATCGGCCCAGCCGACGGCGTACCTGGGTTTCCGCGTCCGTCCGAAGCGGCCGTGGCGGTCTTTCCGACTCATCCGCCGTACTGAAAGCGCGTCGACTCGCCGAGCACCGAGCGGGCGCTTTCGAAGTCGGCCAAACGGGCCGCCACTGTGGCCACGGCGAGGCGTTCCGGGAGAGCGGCGGAGAACTTCAGGCCACGTACGGCACGGTGATCCACATCAGGCAGAACAAGGGTCTCACCGACGCTCTCGCGGGCCGCGCGCCAGTCGGACGGGGTGAGGTCCTCTCGCAGACGCAGCCAGCTGTCCGTAGGCCGCTGCAGTGGATCGGTGACCGACCGCAGGGTGGCCGCCAGCGTGACATTGGCACGGTAGCCAGCCCACGTCCACCAGCGCACATCCCTGCCGACGCGCGTCACCAGTGTGCCGCCCGGATGCACGGTGTCAGGGCCGTCCACCTCGCGCTGTTCCGTCAGGCACGCCTCCGCACGCCGGGTCAGGGAGACGGGAGGATCCGCGCCCAGCAGAACCTCCCGCATCGCACGCGTGAGGCCGTATGACAACCCGATGACGCCACCGTTCATCCACTTGGCGATACCGCCACCGTCGACCGGCTCGACGAAGACGCGCTTGCGCAGCCAGTCGATGTACGTGACCTGCCAACTTCGTCCGCCCAGCAGCAACCGCCTGGGGCCGGGGCGTTCCTCCGTGAGAATGCTCGGGTCGGTACGGCCGATCTCTGTGCGCCCGGACAGGACGGTGAACTGCGGCGGCGCGGTGAAAGAGGCAGTGAGTTCGATGAAGTGGCGCTTGCCGAAGCGGCGTTCCGCCTCGGGACCGACGAACAGCATCCCCTCGTCGCTGTCGAGGAAGCCCTCCTCGGTGAGGAAGCGCAGGATGGGTGCGGCCGACTTATCGAAGGGGGCGAGCCCGTTCCACTGCCGATCCCACAACTGGTCCCCGAGCTTGTGCTGTTGCAGGGTGACGGCAAGCAGTTGCTGGGCCACAAGATGACGCGGCTCCGGCGGGGGGATGACCGGCTCCACCCAGCCCCGCGACCACATCAGCAACAAGCCCGCCGCCTGGAGCAGCGTCTCCTTGCGAGTGGTCAGGAACAGGCAGTTGCGCACCGTGTCGGACCGACGGCCGGTGCGTCCGATGCGTTGCAGGAACGAGGCGACGGTGGCGGGTGAGTCGACCTGGATGACACGGTCCAAGTCACCGACGTCAATGCCGAGTTCGAGGGTGGACGTGGAGACGATGACACAGTCGCGTGCCTCGGCGAATGCCTGCTCGGAGCGGGTGCGTTCATCGACGGAGAGCGAGGCGTGGGACAGGAAGACGGTCACCTCGCGCGCACGGAGCGCCGCGCCCAACTCCTCGACCTGGCGGCGCGAGTCGCAGAAGACGAGCCGTTTCTCTCCCCTGTGCAGCGCCGCGATGAGTTTGGCCGCGTTGTCGAGGGAGCCGACGTAGTCGAGTTCCACCTCGCCCGCCGGCCGGCTGGACGGCTTGGGACTCGCCTTGTCACCATGTCTGCTGACGGCGACGGTCGGCAAATGCACTCCGGGGGCGACCACCTGGCCGGTGCGGCTGCCGACGCCCGCGCCCTGCAACCAGTGCAGCAACTCGGCCGGATTGCCGACGGTCGCCGAGAGCCCGACTCGCTGGATGGGCCGTCCGGTGACCCGCTCCAACCGTTCGAGCACGGCGAGCAGGTGCCATCCCCGGTCATCCCCTGCGAACGCGTGCACTTCGTCGATGACGACGGCCCTGACACTCCCCAACAGGTGGGTGTGGTCGGTCTTCACGCCGATCAACATCGCTTCGAGTGACTCGGGCGTGGTCAGCAGGATGTCCGGGGCCTCGGCCCGGATGCGCTGCCGTTGCGATTCCTTGGTGTCGCCGTGCCAGAGCGCAGCGCGTCGCCCCAGCCACTGGGCGTAGGAGTCGACACGGACGACCAGGTTGTTGAGGAGTGCTTTGAGCGGGCACAGGTACAGCACGGAGGTGCCGGTCCACTTCTGCTCGGTCATCGCCGACAGCAGAGGGAAGCAGGCAGCCTCGGTCTTGCCCCCCGCTGTCGGAGCCAGCAGTACGGCATCCTGCCCCTGCAGGAGCGGCGTGATCGCAGCCCGCTGCAGGGGGCGCAGATCGGGCCACCCAAGAGTGTTGACGATGTGATGCAGGACGACGGGGTCGAGTCGGTCCAGGACGTCGACGCCCTCGTCACCCGGGTCTTCTCCGGCCGGGAGTCCCGCGTCCGCCATCACAGCTCCAGGTCGATGTCATCGGCCGACGGGGATACCGTGGCGGCCAGGTTCCGCTCGACATCGGTGAGTTCGCTGCCGGCAACGGTGAGCCGGTAGTGCTGCCGGGGGTCGAAGTCGTCGAACTGGTCCACCCGGTCGAGCACATCCCCGACGAGTTTCTTCAGGAACAGCCGGGGAGCCACCCCGACCTTCCCGCCCAATGCCCCGCCGACGGCCACCGCGAGGTCGGCCACGTACCTGTCGTCGACGACCTTCCGCAGACGCTCGGGCGTTTCCGTGGCATCGGCATACAGGTCACGGATGGTGACGCCGAGTCCGACCAGGGACTCCTGGTTGAAGCCGGGAAGCCTGATCTGCACGGCGCGAGGGTTGTCGAAGCGAGGGTCGGTGGTGAAGTCGGTGGCCAGTCGCTGAGCGAGCGGGGCCAGTCGCTGCACGCCCTGCTGACCGTCGTAGAAGGCCGGAGTGCCCGTGATCACCAAGTAGAGCCCGGGAAAGCGGCCGGAGTGCACCTCGTCGATGAGCTGCCGCAGCGCATTGAGGGCCTTGTCGCGGGCGTCCGACCGGACCCGCTGCAGCGTCTCGACCTCGTCGAGGACGACGAACAGCCCGGTGTGCCCGGAGTCGCGCAGCACGGTGAGAAGGCCTTGCAGGAATCCGAGCGCACCGAAGTGGTCGAGGTCGCCGCGTACCCCTGCGGTCCTGCGGGCGGAGGCCGCGACGTGGGGCTGGCCGCCTAGCCACGCCAGGACGGCCGCCGCGGTCGCCTCGTCCCCGACGGCGAGGGCCGCTCGGTAGCCGCGCAGAGCGGCGGCGAAGGACGGGGCGTGCCGGGAGACCTCGGCGAGGCGCGCGACAAGCAGCTTCTCCACCTCGCCTGGAAGCGCGTCCTCGGTCGCCCCGGCCGCGAGGGCGTCCTCCTCCAGGGCGTAGAACCAGGCATCGACCACGGGCCGCAGCGCGCTGGGCGGGAAACTGGAGGTGGTGAGACGTTCGGTGAGCCGCCGGTAGACCGTTTCCAACCGGTGCAGCGGGGTCTCGTTCTCCGAAATCTGGATCTCGGCCACGGCGAAGTTGCGGCGCTTGGCCCGCTCCCCCAGCCAGCGGGTGAAGAACGTCTTACCGGACCCGTACTCGCCCCGCACAGCCTTGAACACCGAGCCACCCGAGGCCACGGCATCGAGTTCCGCGTCCAGAGCTGCTTCGAACCGGTCGAGTCCGGTGGCCAGCAGGTCGAGTCCGCTGTCGGGCACGGCACCGCGCCGCAGCGCGTCGATGACGGTACGGCGTCGGGCGGCGCTCACCTGTGCGGGGCGCTGGGATCCGGTGGTGCTCACAACAACCAGTCTTCCATTTCTCCGCGCACCGCCGTACGGGGACCGAATGCCGGCCCGCGCTACACGGGCCACGGTCGCAAGCCGCCTACTTCGTTGAATCGGTTGACGGTCACCTGAAGACGCTGCTGGAATCACTCTCCGTACATATGCCAGGGTGGAGAGTGGGACGAACGTGGCGGCACTCGACAATGTGAAGCTGAAGGACGTACTCGCGGATGTGGCGTCGGGCTCCTTACAATTGCCCGACTTCCAGCGGAACTGGAAATGGGACGACGACCGGATCCGCGCCATCATCGCGACAGTGACGCTGGATTACCCGCTCGGCGTGGTGATGACGTTGCAGACCGGCGGCGCCACCCGATTCCGTTCCCGGACGCTCACCGGAGCACGACCGGACGGGGATCCGTCCGCGGACCTCCTCCTGCTGGACGGGCAGCAACGCCTCACCTCCCTCTTCCAGGCCCTGTGGCTGGACGCCCCGGTGGAGACCGCGGACGCCCGCGGCAAGCCCATCGAGCGGTGGTACTACGTTGACATCGCGAAGGCAGTCGGCCCTTCCGCGGACCGCGACGAGGCCATCCTGTCCGTCCCTGCGGACAAGGTGCTCCGCACCGACTTCAACCGCACGGTGGTGCTCGATCTGAGCACCACGGAGGGCGAGTGCGCGGCCGGCCTCTTCCCTCTGCACCTCGTCTTCGACGCCCAGCGCGTGAACCAGTGGATGATGTCCTACGTCAAAGCGGACGAGACCCGGAACTGGGACCTGTGGGGCCAGTTCGACGAGTCGGTCCTCCAACAGGTCCGCGCCTTCCAGGTCCCGATGATCCGGTTGGCCGCCTCCACCTCCATGGACGCCGTCTGTGCGGTGTTCGAGCGGGTCAACACGGGCGGTGTGCCCCTGAACGTCTTCGAACTGCTCACCGCGACCTATGCCGGGGACCCCGAGTACGTGGACCGAACCGGGGACTACTACCAACTCCCCGTGGTGTGGCGGGAGATCAAGCAAGGGCTGGCGGCCAAGTACCCGGTCTTCGGGCGTCTGGAGAGCAACCTCGAGAACGGGCTGAGCAGCATCGACTTCCTGCAGGCCATTGCCCTCGTACGCACGTGGGAGCGGAAGCAGGCGGGCATCGGGACGACGGTGTCGTGCAAGCGCCGGGATCTGCTGGACCTTCCGCTGGCCGACTTCGTCCGGCTGGCGCCGAAGCTCGCCGAGGCCTTCGCCTGGGTGGGCGACTTCCTGGAACGGCAGTGCATCGTCCGCCCGAACGATCTGCCCTACAAGACACAGCTCGTCCCGCTCGCAGCCGTCCGCGCCATCCTCGACACGGCGCTGGACGGCCTGGGAGCGGAGGAGAGGACCGAGCAGTGGTACTGGTGCGGGGTCCTCGGCGAGATGTACGGCGGCTCCACCGAGACCCGCTTCACCCGTGACGTCGAGCAGCTCGTCCCATGGATCGCGCAGGACGACCGGGCGCCCGACACCGTCACGGACGCCTTCTTCTTCGCCGACCGCCTCGACAGCCTCACCACCCGCAACAGCGCCGCCTACAAGGGCATCTACGCCTTGCTGATCAAGCAGGGGGCGGTCGACCTGCACTACACGGACAGCCCGCTGAAACCAGGCAGGCTGGACGAGTACAGCGTGGACGTCCGGCAGATCTTCCCGAAGGCCTGGTTCAGGCGGGGAAACAGCGATGGCCTGCCCACGAACTCCATCGTGAACAAGACCCCGCTGTCCTACCGCGCGGCGATGGACATGACCGGGGCGCCTGCGTCGTATCTGTCCACCATGGTCGCGGCCTCCGACATGCGACCCGAGTGGTTCGACGACGTACTCACCACCCACCTCATCGATCCGGAAGCGCTCCGCGACAACGACTACGAACGGTTCTACAACGACCGTTCGAAGCAGCTGCAGGATCTCGTGCACGCCGCCATGGGCAAGCGGACCATGCTCCGTGACCTCGCGGAGGGCAACGCCCGATGACGAGCATGCCGAGCGGGCAGGACCTCACCGCGCTCAAGGGCAGGACCGTGCCTGTGCAGGACATCCTCGACCTGTTCCAGGTCAGGGTCCGCGACCACCGGACGGTGCACCGCATCTCGCAGGCACTCACGGACGTCGGCCTGACGACACTGCCGGACTTCGCCGTGTGCGGCCAGCGGAGCAACGTCGACGTGGTGGCACTCGCGTCCGTCCCCGCACAGGCCTCCCCCGTCGACATCGAGGCGGACGAGACGGAGGAGGCTCTGCCGTCGGCGGCCCTTCCTCAGCGTCTGCTGCTCGGGGACATCCCGTCGGCGCGGCGCGGACTGGTGTGCGTCGGTCCCGGTACGCCTCTGTCGCAGACGACCTTCCTGATGCGCACGAAGGGCGTCGCACAGATCCCGGTGACCACCGGCATGGCGCAGATCCATGGGGTGGTCACCTGGGGTTCCGTCGCCAAGATGTATGAGGCGGGCAAGCAGCCGACGCTGGACAACGCGATGGAGAAGGACTCCCTCCCGGTCGCCGACACCCGCCAGGAGTTCTTCTCCGCCCTGCCGGTCATCCGCGAACACGGCTACCTGCTGGTCCGCGGTGACGACGGCTGTCTGTCGGGCATGGTCACCGCCGCGGATGTCACGGACCGCTTCGAGGGCGCGGCACGGCCTTTCTTCATCGTCGGGGAGATCGAGTCCCTGCTGCGTCGCTGCCTGGGCACGGCACTGGACGAGGAGACCATCAAGGCCGTTCAGACGAACAAGAAGCCCGAACACCGCACCGGTCAGGTCTCCGACCTCATGTTCGGCGACTATCTGAGGCTTCTGGACGGCGACCAGACAAAGACGTCGATGGCCGAAGCGGCCGACGCCAACTGGGCAGCGCTGAAGTGGCCCAACATGCCCAGGGAGCAGTTCATCGGCCGGCTGAAGCAGGTGAAGGACATCCGAAACCGGATTGCCCACTTCGACGAGAAGCCACTTCCGCAGGAGATGCTCGACGAGTTGACCACGTTCGCGAAACTTCTGCGGGCGTTCGTGGCGTAGAGATAGGCGAAGCAGGTCAAGCACGACTGGTAGCGCTCTCGGGGCGGCCCCGCTATGAAGCGGGTCCGCCCCGAACCGTCAACCACCTCAGAGGGCGAACTGCTCGCGCAGCAAACCCTCATGGAGCCGGAGGGTGCGCCCGTCCGGCAAGGTCTCCAGTACCTGCACGCCGTCGTAATTGAGAAGCTGCCGTAGGACGGCCGCGAACCCGTCGCCACGGGTGGTGGGCATGCCCGCACGCTGGGCGAGCGCGGTCACCGGCAGGGTGCCACCTGCGTCGAGCAGGGCTGCGAGAGCCTTCTGGACCGGCTCCTGCTGCGGTTTGCGGGCCAGACCGTCGAGCTGCCCCTGGTAGGTCTCCGAGTCGAGCAGTGCCGTTACGAGCGCCTCGGTCCGCGATACGACGGACGGGGTGAGAAGGGCATCGTCCCCCCCGACGGTCAGCGCCACGTCGAAGAGCGCGTCGGGCAGCGTCCCGGGGTCGGGTTGCTTCTTTCGGGACTTCGCGGCGGCCTTCTTCGCAGCCGCGCCGCCCATGTGAGCCGCACGCTCGTCCGTGACGAGTCTTCCCACCTCCTCCGGAGCCCACCAGACCGGCCTCTGATCCCCCAACTCCCTCCATTCCTTCGGAGGTTCCGCCCCGAACGGCAGGAAGGCGAGCACCGGAATGGTGAACTCGGCAAGGGACGCCCCACCGTGGTAGCCCGCCTTGAGGGCGGTGTAGCGGGAGTCCGCGTCCCAGAGCGCGACGATGGATGCGCCGGGCTCGGGCCAGACAACGCGCGGCCCGGAGAGCGCGATCTCCCGTTCGCCGAGCGGGCCGCCGCCGGACAGGCGGTGCCGCGCGGATGCGGGCTCGGTGGTCGCGTCGACCTTCGTGCCGTGCCGGTCGACGACGTGGCCGTGGTCGCTGGTGACGATGACCGCCATGCCCTGGGCGGCCGCCACTCGGAGCAGGTCGCGCAGGCCGGGTACGTCGTCGACCCGCCAGGTACCGTCGCCGAGTTTCTGTTCCTTGGCGAGGCGGTCGTCGATGGCGTTGAGGACGACGGCGACATGGGTCCTGCCGTCGGTGAGCGCTTCGGTGAGGACCGGGCCGAAGGTGTCGCCCGCTGTCTCGGTGCGCAGGTCGTCCTTGTGGAAGACCGCGGCCGGTGCACCGCTCCACAGCTTCAGCGTGGGGAAGAGCCGCTTCTCCTCGGCCTGGGTGCCCTTCATCAGGGTGCCCGCGAAGAGCGATGTCCGGGAGACGGCCGTCACGGTGGGGAGGGCGGCGGCCATCGCCCGCCGACGCGGAGTGTCCTCGGCCAGCGGGTCGAACTCCGCCCAGGAGCGTCGGAGTTCCTCGCCGAGCTCATTCGCTATGGCCGCACTCATGCCGTCGAGGACGAGCAACAGCACCCGTCGTTCCTCCCCGCGCCGGACAACGGGTCCGACCACCCGGTCGAGGAAGGTCTCAACGGTGAGCATGCTTCGCGGCGGGGTGCCGTCCTGCGTCCAACCGGCCAGCACACGCGCGAAAGACGCGTCGATCTGGCGCCGCCGGTCCCTGACGCGCGTGCCGAGGGTGTCGTAGGCGGTCTTGAGGACGGGGTCCGGGTCGCCGCCGGCCTCGATGTGCTCCAGGGCGAGGTCGGCCCAGCCGGTCTCGGTGATATGCCGCTGTATGGCGTCGCCGACGCTGGGCGCATCGGCGGACGGATCGGTAGCCAGCCAGCGGGCGAGACGCTGCCCCATGCGGGCGCGTTCGACGCGGGCGGACTCCTCCGGATCGGTGGCGAGCCTGTGGTCCGCGAGCCGCCGGACGGCCTCCGTGACCGCGGCGGTGTCGCCCGCCGCGAGGGCCTGGCCGACGGCGGTGAACCGGGCTTCCAGTCCGCCGCGCAGAACAGGGCTCGCCGCGACGGCCCCCTCCGCGCCGAACTGGCGGGCCAGTACGGCGGCCCGGTCGAGCACGATGCCACTGGTGCGGCGCGCCTCCCGGGCCTGGTCGGCGTCGGCGCCGCCGCCCCGGTGTCCGGCTGTCAGCAGCGTGCTCACGTACTCCTCGGCTGACCGCCCCAAGACGCCCACCAGGGCATCGAGTTGTTCTCCCTTGGCTGGGGGCTGATCACCGAAATAGCGTTCGGCACGGCCCCGGGACTGATAGATCTCCGGGGCGGGTTCGGCGTGCTGCCACAGGGACGCGCATACGAGGCCGAAGGCGGCGGCGTCCGAGCCGCGCTCGGCGTCGACGAGAGCGAGCAGAGCGCGTCCGGCAAGACCGGCCTGGTCCTCCTCCCCGAGGAAGGCGGTCAGCCCGGCGCGCTCCAGCCCCCGCAGGCCCAGCAGCCGCTCGGGGGCGCCGGGCCGGGTCGACCAGTGGAACAGGGTCTGTGCGTCGAGCCGGTCTTCGCCGGGGCGTCGCGCGCCGCCCTCGATGTCGTAGCGACCGAGGCGCAGGCGGCGCTGGGCGAGGGCGGTGAGCGCGTACTGCCGGGACAGCCAGCCGCCGGGCACCGGCTGCCAACCGCCGGGCGGGGTGGCGTCGAGCAGCGCTTCGGCGGCCCAGTTGACGTCCTTCAGGCGCGGGTCGATCTGCCGGGCGCCGAACGCCTCCCGCACGACGTCCCAGCTGTCGACCATGTCGATGCGCTGCTTGTGGACGCGGGCGGTGATCGCCGGGTCGAGTTCGTTCTGCTCGCGGTCGGTGAGGACCACCAGGACGGCGGGACCGGGGCGTCGGCCCGCCAAGTGATCGAGGACGAGTTCGTGGACGGCGAGCGGTGAGGGAGCCACCGCGACACCGGCCGTCCGACCATCGCCCCAAGCTGGTTCGGCGGGCCCGTCCCACTGGGGCGCGGACCGCAGCAGCACGACCCGGCGCCTGCCCCCACCGTCCCCCGTCAGAGAGACGGCGAGGGAGGACTGCGAGGACAGGTACTGGGTGACGGTCGCGGGGTTCAACCGGACGGCACCGGGGGCGGCGGCGACGGTGTCCGTCATTCGACGACCTTCCAGGTGATCTCGATCGTCGCGTCGGGATACCGGGCGGCCAGCTCGGACAGCTCTGCCTGGAGGTCGGCGGCGGCGCGTGCCACGGTCGTACGGCGGCCACCGGTCGTTCGCGCGGAGCCGCTGCCGGAGGAGGCAGGTGTGGGTGTCTCCGGCGAGGTGAAGGGAATCCGCGGGTCGCTCGTCGGCCTGCCCAGGTCCAGGTCGTCGGCCCTGGGCTGCGGCGAGACGGGCACGGACGGCGGGGCGGCGGCCTGGCTGCGCTTCACCAGGGCCACGACCTCGCGCTGGGTGCGGGCCAGGGCGTCGCGCAGGTCCGCGGTGCGCTGGTCGTCGCGGGCCACGTTGCGCAGCGAGTCGAGGAGTGCCGCACCCTCGGGGCCGAGACCGGCCGCGAGTTCGAGAGTGCTCCAGGGTGCGGAGGCCACGGCCTCCGCGACGCTGCGGGCCTGCTTGACGGAGGTGCCGTAGCGGTCGGCGCTGGTCTCGCCCAGGTCGAAGGAGGCGAGGGCCTCCACTGTCTTCTTCGCCCCGGCCGCGCCCTTGCCGGCCTCCGCCGTGAGCGCGTCCAGCAGTTGCAGGGAGCGTCGGGCGAGGGCGAGCCGCCCGGTGTCGGCGGTCTGGTCGAGGCCGAGGAAGGAGGCGTGGGCCTCCAACTGGTGCACCAGGTCCGCCGCGTGGTCCCGGTGGACACGGGCGGCGTCGATGATCTGACGGGCGAACTGGTTGACCATCCGTCCACGCCTCAGGGCGGGAGCCTTCTGCCCGAAGACCGTCTCGAAGCGCTGCCGTGCGGTGTCCCAGTCGGACTCGGCGGGCAGCGGCTGGCTGCGCAACGCGTCATGGTCCTTGATCGCTGACAGGTCGGGCGCAGGGTCGAGTATGGTGCCGCTGCGCACCCACACCCGGTCGTCCATCTCGGCGAAGGAGGCGACGACGAGCCGCGCGATGAAGTCGGGCAGGCCCCGCGGGTCGGGCTTGTCCGTCCAGTCGGTCAGGGTGATCAGGGACAGGTCCCCGGTGACGCCCTGGCCGCTGGCGAGCTGACGGAAGTGGTCGGCCCAGTAGCGGGACAGCTCGAAGTACGCCTCCTTCTGCTGCCCGAGGCGCAGGGGCCCGGCGATCCGCTGCATGAGCTTGCGTTCGGCGGCCGGGACCTCCACCCGCCCGTCACGCGCCTCGGCGGCGGCCCGCACGTGGGTGAACACCTTGCGGGTGTCGGCGGATTTGACGGCGGTTCCGGTGCCGTCGGGGTCGAGGTCGGGGTGCGCCGGGTACTGATGGGCGAGCAGCTTGCCCGCGACGTGCCGGATGCCGTCGTGCAGGCTCTGCCCGAAGGACAGAGTGAGGTCGTCGACGTCGGGCAGAGGGACGAGGTGGTCGTCGAAGTCGGGCACGACGTCGGCGGCCTGCTTCTGGGCGAGCCCGTAGGCCTGCTTGAAAGCGCCCTTGACCTGCTTGAGCAGGGCCTCGCGCTGGGTTTCGAGCAGGCCCTTGGCGCGGCTGCGGTTGTCGGCGTTGAGATGGCCGGCGTACTGGGTGTCGAAGCGGTGCTCGTCGGCGAGGGCCTTGTCGATGACGACGAGACGCCGGAAGTCGGCGAAGCGCTGCGCGGACAGGTGGGCGGGGAGCCAGGCGACGATGCGGGACCGCTCGCCCTGCTGTCGCTCGCGCAGCCGCCGGATACGGTTGACGTCCTCGACCGGACCCCACTCGCCCTCGTCGAAGGGGAGGTCTATGGCGATACGCCAGCGGCCGTCCTCCTGGGGCATCAGGTCGTGGTCGGGGAGCTCGTCCTCGTCGGCGACGTTGCCGAAGACGATCTCGGCGGTGCGGGCGGTACCGCGCCACACGAAGCCGAGCTGGTCGCTCAACTGCCCGTGCTCGACGCCCAGTTCCTCGGACAGCAAGCGCCGGGCGAGGGCGACCCGGTTGCCGGGGTTGTCGTTGACCTGGGCGTTGGCGATGACGGAGTCCACGTCGACGCCGGACAGCTCCAGCCGTACGCCGGGGTTGGCGTCGGTGCCGGTCTCCTTGATCTCAGGGAATCGGGCCGCCCACTCGGCGACCTTGTTCTTGATGATGCCGACCTCGGCGCCCGGGATGGGCGCGAGGACCGACCCGTGGTTGAGGGCACCGAGCCGCCGGATGGTCAGCTCCGCCAGGGAGGGCACGCTGGGCGCGAGCGCGGACAGCAGAAGGGTGCATACAAGACGGTTGTCGCCGGCGAACATGCGGCAGCGGTTGAGGTGCTGCGGGTCGGTGATGGCCTCGGGCCGCTTGACGTACTGCTCGACGTCGTCCTCGGTGATGTCGTACGAGCTGAGGAGGTAGGGCCGCAGTTTGGTCTTGTACAGCTTGTCGGCGGCATCGAAGACGACCTTCAGACTGTCGGTGAACGGCTTGTCGCCGCCTTTCGAGATCACCGGGTAGAGGTCCCCGACGGGGATGAGCTGCCCGAGACGGATCTCGTTGCGATGGTCGGCGAGGAGCTCGCCCATCAGCTTCAGACCGGTACGGGAGCGCTGCAGCGCGGAGGAGATGTGGACGAGGGTGTCCATGAACGCCGGCGAGAACGGATACGTCAGCCGAAACGACTCCGCGTCCGCGCCGGTAGTGCCCTTCTCGGAGCCGAGGAGGGTGTCCCAGACCTGGGTGCCGACCCGCTTGGTCTGCTCGAAGGCCCCGTCTACGAGCCGTTCCGCCTCGGCGTCCTTCGGCTTGAGGATGCGCGCGTGAGCGATCTGCGGGAGGTTGCGGTCCTCCAGGGTGATCTTGTCGAACCGACCGGAGGCCAGGTTCAGGGTGTCCTGGATGGAGGCCTCCGCCGCGCCGGACACCTCTTCGCCGACGAGTTCACGAAGATCGCGCTGGCGGGCGATGAACGACACCACGGGGATGGCACGCCGGGCGTCGCCGCCCTCCACGAAGTTCGTGATCTTGCTGGCCTCGCGGGCCACGAACTTCTGCTCGTGGATGAGGGTCGCGAGCCAGAGGATCAACTCGTCCAGGAACAAGATCAGTCCGTCGTAACCGAGCGACTTGGCGTGCTCGGCGATGACGGACAGACCGGCGTCCAGGGAGATGAAGCCGTGCTCGTTCTCGGCGGCATTCCTGGCGAAGCCTGGGAAAAGGTTGGTGCCGGCGTCGTTGACGAGCTTGGCGCGCAGTTCGGCCGGGGTGGAAGGGTTGCGGAGGTTGAGCGCGGTGCCGCCCTCGTGGTTCTCCTCGGCGGCAAGCGCAGTGTCGAGGAGCTGCGAAGTCCACGCGAAGCCCTCACCCCACTCGTCCGTTTCACCGTCGCCGCCGCCCAGGCCACGGAGGACCGCCTCGTCACCGTAGGTGGCACGGTTGGCCCGGATGTCGGCGAAGAGGGAGTCGGTCCGATACACCTGCGGGGTCGGGGCGTCCGGGTGCAGCTTCTTGACGTGCGTGACGTACCCGCCGAGCACCCGCTGTTCGAGGGCCTTCGCGCCGAGCATGTGGTAGGGCACGAGCAGGAATTTCTTGCCGTCCGTGGTCAGCCACTCGTGCCTGGTCAGCACCGGGTCGAACTCGGTACGGGCTCGGGCGGCCGGGTCGCCGCTGAGCAGCGCGTACAGCACGGCCATGAAGTGCGACTTACCGGAACCGAACGAGCCGTGCAGGTAGGCCGCCTTGGAGCGGTGCCCGTCGAGCGAGGACTTGATGAGCGCCAGCGCCTCGTCGAAGTTCTCCAGCAGCCGCTCGGTGACGACGTAGTCCTTGAGCGCATGCTGGGCGCCCTCGGGGGTCGTCGCCTCGGCGAGCGACAGCACGAAGTCCGAGGTGGAGACTTTCTCCTTGATGTCGATGACATCGCGGAGGAGGGGCTGCTGCTGGGCCATTACCGGTCACGCTCTCCATCTGGCGGGCTCTGCCGCCGCTTGTACTCGATCGTGTGAGATGTCCATTGTCCGCTGGCCGGCCCGCCCGACCCTCGGTATGGTCGACGGTATGGCAACCAAGAAGTACACCGTGACGCTCCCCGAGGAGCTCGCCGAGGCCATCCGGACCGAGGTAGGCCCCGGCGGCTTCAGCCGCTATGTCACGCATGCCATAGAGCGCCAGCGGGAGCAGGACCGGCTGGGGGAACTCGTCGACTGGCTGGAGACCGAGTACGGCCCCGTAACCGAGGAAGAGCTGGCTGAGGCGGAAGCCGAGCGCCGGGAGATCGAGCGCAGGCACGCCGAGCTCGCCCACGCCCGGGGGGCCGCCGCCGAGGATGTGCCCGAGCCGTCCCGGAACGCGGCGTGAAGGGCGAGGTGGTCTACCTGCTCGACAGCGAGGGCCTCTCCCGGATGGTGCGAGGAGAGGCCGACATGAAGAGACGCCTCAAGGTGGCCAAAGCGTCCGGGACCCGCGTCATGACCACGTCGATGACCCTCATCGAGGCGTACGACCCGACCCGCTACCTCCCGGCCTGGCACTGGGCTCTCTCCCTCATTCGCGTCGAGCCGGTGACCGAGGAGATCGCCAACGAGGCCATCCGCCTCGTCAAGGAGACGGGTCTGCACGGGCACAAGTACGCCATCGACGCGGCCCTCGCCGCCGTCGCCCTGCGGCAGCCCGGCCCGGTCACCGTGTTCACTTCGGACGAGGACGACATGCGCAAGCTGTGCGCCGACCGCGTGGTCGTCGTGAAGCTCTGAGGCGAGCACGGCCTGTCCCCCTTTTCCCTTCGCTTCCGCCGGCACCCCTCCCCCGAACTCGGAGGCGGCCCACCGCACGCTTCTCCACCTGACTGCTTCCTGGCGAAGGCGCGGCGGCTTCGGGTGACGGCCTGGGGAGCCAACCGGTCGCCGAGGCCAACAGCCAGACGGCCTCACCGAGGACAGGGGCCGTAGCTCACAGCCAGGAGCCGTACCGCGACGGCTGTTCCGAGTGCCCGGTGCAGAGCAAAGCCATTATGTCTGACACGACCGATCGATCGCTATTGACCGATCAAGGCCGCTCGGTCACCTAAGGCTCACTGCGACTGTGACGTTGATCTCACCGTTACGGAGAGTGGGAAGGGGCGCCGGTTCGACATGAAGTCGACACAGCGTTCACCCAGGGTCCACACAGATTCCGTTCGACTCCCCGACACCACGGCTACCAGGAGTAACTTCCGTGCGTGGCAATGTCCTTGCCCTGCGAACCACCGACATGTCTATGGTGGCGTCCGCTCCGGGAAGGACCTGACCAGTCCGCCTGTACTGGAGTGACCGGCGTGTCCACGGGGGGAGCGCCACACAACTTGAGGTCCCAGAACACACGCGGGCCTGACGTTTCCCTCCTGGGAGTGCGCCTGAAGCAGCCACCCCCTACAGAGAGGGATGCGCGTGTTGCGCAGACCTGCACGGAAGCAAGGCAAACGCCCCAGATGGATGGCGGTCTTGGCGACTCCGGTCGTCCCGCTCGCCTCCTTCGCTCTCCTCGCCACCCTGGTGGTGCACCCGGAGCCGACCACCGACCGTGATCCGCGCACCAGCCCGGTCGCCGACTCCTACGACGGGTTCGACACCAAGGCCGCCGAGCAACTGCGTCTGGACCAGTGTCTGATGGCCGACGGCCTGCGCAGAGGCGGGCCGAACCTGTACGGCCTGGCCACCGCCTCCTTGCCCCTGCCTTCGGACCAACTGCATCAGAAGGCAGACCGCACCTACGGCACTGGTGCGTTCGCTCAGGCATGGCAGAAGGACGGCGACGACTCCGACGCCTGGGTGAAGAAAGTCCGGGACACGGACTCGTCGTGGAGAAACACCGTCAGCGGCCTGGACTCCTATCCCGGTTCCCCCAAAGACGAAAGGATCTTCGACGAAACAGGGATGCTTCCCTGGCTCTACCAGTCGTACTTCAAGTCCGTCGACCTGATGTCGCCGCTCTACGACCCGTCACCGCAGGCGGACGACACGACCAAGAAGGCTGCCCTCGCTGTCGGAGACCCGCTGTACACGGCAGGTGGGACGAGCGAGGAGCAGGAGGCCTGGAAGCTCTGGAAGAAGAACTCCGGAGACATCATCCCGAACGAGCTGTTCGTTCCACGGGTGTTCGAGGACGACGCCAGGATCTTCCTCGCCTCCGGGGGCTTCCCCAGGACCGCACCGTCGCCGGACACTCCGGAGTTCCGTATCGCGGTCGAGGACCTGAAGTCCCGGTTCGCCTCGTGCGCGTGGCACACGCCGATCGACCCTGACCGGGTGCTCGGCAAGGAGGTGGCGCAGGCGTCCGGCGAGTGGCAGCAGGAGATCACCTCGCAGGCCACGCAGCGCAACCAGATCCTCTCTGCCGGCAGCACCGCCACCAAGGCGCTGCAGGACGGCACCTTCGCTCTGGGCAAGGTGCTGGGTCAGTCGTGGATCGCGGACTACTCCACCCGCTGGCTGGACTACTACACCGAGGGCGGCTTCAACTGGATCGGCGACGGCCAGTTGGAGATCCAGGTGCCGGGCGCCGCCGGCAAGTGCCTCGATGTCGCGGGGGGCGGCAAGACCAACGGCACCCCGGTGCAGGTCTACACCTGTAACGGCGGGGCCGCCCAGAAGTGGCAGCGGTGGGCCTCCTACGACGGTGGCTACACCCTGCAGAACCCGAATTCGGGCAAGTGCCTGGAGGTGCTGAACGGCAGCACCTCCGACGGCACGAAGGTCCAGATCCGCGACTGCGGCAGCGCCAAGGCCCAGCAGTGGAAGTTCGATGTGCGCAGCGCCACTCCGCTGGTGAACGCGGCGTCCGGCAAGTGTCTGCACCTGCCGACGTTCGACAACAGCAAGGACGCCGTGTCGTCGACGTGCAACGGCTCCACCGCGCAGAAGTTCAGGATCGTCGCCAAGACCCACACCGGCACCGCACCGGCCAAGGCCGACGTGGACAAGGCCAAGGCCAACGTCACCGCTGCGCAGGTGGAGGCGAAGAAGCAGCTCGCCCTCCTCAGGACCCAGCTGGCGACGGCCCAGAAGGCCGCGACTTCGTCGGACACCGCGCTTCAGGCGGCGTACGGCATCGCCGACACCAACGGCGCCCCACGGGGCCGTGGTCTGCTGGTCGGTCTGCAGAAGGACCAGGTCACCAAGGGTGCGGCTGCCGCCCTCCAGGCGCTGGTGAAGGCGGGCGAGACCGCCGAGGCCGCGACCCGCGCCTCAGCCGGAGACAGTGCGGCCATCACGCAGCGCGCCCTGGCACAGGCGGCACAGTCGAAGGCGGAGTTCCGCAAGAACGCCGCCGCGGCAGCCGAGTGGCAGGCCAAAGCCGCCGCGGACGCCGCCAAGATGCACCGCGACAACGCAAAGAAGGACAAGGAGACGGCGGAGGCCAAACTCGCGGTCGCGGTGAAGGCCGAGGGCGACGCCAAGGCGGCCGCTGCCGACGCGCACGCCAAGCGGCTCGCGGCTGAGGCCGAGGAGAAGACAGCCAAGGCGGAGAAGGAGAATGCCGCCGCCAAGCAGGCCGAGGCCGCCCAGCACCGCACCAACGCCGAGTCCGAGGCGACCAAGGCCAACGACGCCAGGAACAGGGCAGAGGCCGCTGAAAGGACCGCCGAAAGCAGCCGCGATGACGCGGTCACGGCGAAGAACCAGGCCAAAGCCATGCGGGACGACGCATGGGACGCCGAGCAGAAGGCTGACGCGGCCCGCGCGAAGGCCGACGCGAAGGACGCCTACGCCAACTCTCTCGACGCGGGCGAAGCGGCCGACGCGGCCCGTGCCGCGGCGAACGACGCGGACAAAGCGGCCGGCGACGCCGAAACGGCTGCGGGAAATGCCCGTTCGGAGGCGGATGCCGCCACGCAAGCCGCGGCCGAGGCGGACGCGGCAGCGACACGAGCGGAGGCAGCGGCGAAGCGGTCCCGTTCGCTCGCGGATGCCGCGCAGGCGGACAAGCTCAGAGCCGACGCGGCGGTGAGGACCGCCACCAGTGCCGCCGCGGACGCCATCAAGGCGTCCCAGGACGCCTCCGCCGAGGCCAGAACCGCGGTCAAGCTCGCCGACGAGGCAGAGCAGCACGCCAAGGACGCCAAGACCGAGGCCGACGGCGCCAAGAAGGAGGCCGGACTCGCGGTCGTGGCCGCGGCGAAGGCCGCGGGCTACGCCCACGTCACGGCGAGGGCGGCGGTGGAAGCGGGGGAGGCGGCCCGACAGGTCGCGGACCCCGCCAACGACGCGATCCAGCTCGGCTCTCCGTACGTCGACACCGATTCCACCGCCGGCCTGGTGGTGCTGACCGGCCAGGCGTCGAAGACGATCGCCGAGCAGCAGCAGGCCGTCGCCGACGCGCATGCCAGGAACGCCGCCGCCGAGGCCGACGCCGCCAAGAACCTCGCCGAACAGGCCACGGGCGACGCCAAGGAGGCGTACCAGCACGCCGCGAACGCCGCCAAGTACGCCGCCGACGCCCGTACCTACTCCAAGGAGGCCCTCGGCTACGCGGCCGACGCCGCCAGAGCCGCGGCCGCGGCCCAGGCATCGCTGGCCCGCACCATCGAGTACGACAACCAGGCGACCGCCGACGCGGCAGCCGCCGACAGGGCTGCCGGACGCGCCGAGGGCTACGCCAAGGACGCCCGCGACTCCGCCGACACCGCGGCACTCGACGCCGAGGCGGCCCGCTCCGCCGCTGCCCGTGCCGAACAGGACGCAAAGGATGCCCGCGCCGCCGCCGACCGCGCCGACGCCGCCGCCACCGAGGCAGAAGAAGCCGCCAAGGACGCGGACAAGTACGCCAAGGAAGCCCAGGACGCCGCTGACCGCACCGAACGGGAGGAAGCCAACAAGGAGGCATCACAAGGAGTCGGCACCGGCATTCCCGGTGTGTTCGCCGTTCCGGACGAGTCAACCGTCGAGATCGTCAGCAGCAAGCAGATCGGTGTCTGCCCGGGTATGCCGGAAGCAGCCTTCCAAGGCTGCAACGCGAAGTACGACCTGGTCATCTCCTATGAGGCCGACTTCTACCTGTGCACCGACGAGCAGGCCCAGGCCACGGCCGACGGCTGTCCGAAGGCATCGTGGCAGTTCCTCCAGCGGGCGACGCTGAAAGACGTCAAGATCGAGGGCTGGACGCACCAGTTCTCCGGCAAGGACATCGTCCGCGCGGGATGGCAGAGCCTCTTCGGTGATGTCGCGGGATCGATCCTGTTCTCCTTCTTCGCCGAAGACCTGCTGGACTGCTGGCACGGCAGCAAGAGCGCCTGCGCCTGGAGCATCGCCATATACGTGCCGATCGAAGGGCTGATCGCCCCGATCGCACGCGCTGTCAAGGCGCTCGACGCCGCAGCCAAGACAGGTATCGGCTTCGAAGACGCCTTCAAGGCACTACGCAGCCTGGAGGGTCTGGCGCCGCTGGCGAAGGAAGGAATCGGCGCCAGGGTCCTCCAGCAGTTGTACGAGACGTGCACGAAGCGGTCCAAGGCCGCGTTCGCGCTCTCTGCAGCGCTCTCTGAAGGCGGCGCCTGCGCGGAGATCATCCGGTACGCCAGCACGGAACTGGCCATTGTCGCCTACAAGTTCCGGGTGGACAGCGGACTCAGGTACAAGTTCGGACGGAACGTCGCTGTTGCCAGGGTTCCTGGATGGGCCAAGGCCACCGGCGCGAAGACTGATTACGTCGCCTTCGCGAATATCCCCCTGGGGCTTCATTCCGAAGAATTGATCATCAAGAAGCTGGAAGAAAAGGGGTTCAACAAGAGCCAGATCGCAGAACTCTACAGCGAACGCAGCCCTTGCAAGGCCATATGCTCCCCTCTCATGGAAGGCATCCCGGTAACCTACTCGACTCCGGACGGACCCGGCTCAGCCCAAATGATCAAGTACATGCTCGACATGTTCGAGCGTGGAAAGTTCGCACGCACCACAAAGACAATTCCGTCTGAGTAGCGCATGAACGGGGGGCGGAGAGCTGAACCCTTGACGCCCCCCTTCTTGTGCGTACCGGAGAATGAGACTTCCCGTACCCGTACCATCGAGGACGACCGCACGCCAGGAGATGCCGAGTGACTTACATAGACCCCGAGAGTCGAGCCAAAGCCGAGGCGGACGGTCAACCGTATGCCTCGGAGGAAATCATCGCCGCTGGGTACGATCTGGCAGGCCGGGTCTGCCGAGAACTCCACCGCGCCGGTCTTCCCGCCCATGTCGAGCGTCCGGAAGAGCCGAACCAGCCCGGCGTCTGGGTGGAAGTCGACACCCAGGGCGAGTACGCCGGGGGCCTCTACGTCCGCTGGAACGCCCCGGAGCTGGCAGAGGCCGGTATGCGGGCGGTGACGGAACGGCAGGATCCGGCGGCGCCGGAGTGGAAGCACTACGCCGAGGTGGTTCGTCTGATGCAGACGGCATTGATCGGGATCCTGCGGCTGGCCGGCTTCTCCGTCGTGCGAGCCGAGGAGATCGACGATGTCGCCGAGGGCGATGTGTACGTTCACGCCGATACGCCGTCGTCTTCGTGAGCAGCGGTGCTTGAGACGGGACGGACCTGACTCATCGGGACATCAATGCCGCCAACAGCATCGTCCTTCGCTCCAGCGGCAAGGCGGCGTCGTCGACTTCGGCACGACCTGGAGCGGGGACGCCAGTCACGACATCACCACTACCGGTCAACGCCGGTGCGTCAAGAGGTATGAGGCTTCTCCAGTTCGACGGCAGTTTCGTCCGCATCATGCTGCTGCTCAGCGTGTTCTGTGGCGAAGGGCTCGTGAACTTCCTCCGCATCCACAACCACGACTCGGTGCATAGGCTTCGCCAGTTCCGATTCGGAGAGGTGCTTCTTCAGCCGCTTGGCCATGGGGCGGTAGGTGGCGAAGGTGAGCCCGCCGGAAACAGCGGCCCCGATGACGGGAATGGCCTTCGAGACGCTCTTCGCGAAGGTCTGCTTCGTCATCTGGACACCGATGTAGGCCGCGACCTTCTTCACTACGGGATAGATGACGCCTTTGGTCAGTGCCTTCTGGGGCAGCTTCTTGGCGACCTGCTTCGCCATCATTTCGGCGACCTTCCCCACAGCGACGTTCGCCGACTGGGCACCGAACATCACGCCGAAGAACAGCGTGAGCACCCCCATGGTCGCGTCGTCGACGTCATCGCCGTCGTCAGAGAACAGATCGGGCCAGCTGTAGAGGTAGGCGAGCTTCTGCGCGATACGCAGCATGTGGCCGAAGTACTGGGCCATGTCGGCGGGCACGGTGGCGGGAAGCGCGAACAAACCGGGTAGCCCGGCAGCGGCAGAGAGAGCGCTGACCTTCGTGGTCTCGTAGCGGATGGAGTCGTTGGCCGCCTTGTCCAGAACATCGAGAGAGATACCCGCCGCTGCGGGGGTCTCCTCGACGGCTACGCGGATCTGGTCCTCGGAGCAATAGCGTGCCAGCGCCTTCCGGAGGTACGCCTCCCGGTGGATACGCACGCCCGGAAGCCTGGCCGAGCCCACCAGCACTGCGGAGAAGCGCGACTCGGGGTTCTCGCTCACTTTGCCCTCATTCATAGCAGGAACTTACAGTAACTCCGCCTTCCGGTGACCATGTTGTGTCAGCTCGGTTCGGGCTGACTCATGTGGGTGACGGTTGGAAGGCGGGTCGGCCACAACGCATGGTCTGTACGGCTGAGTTGGGTGCTCGGCGACGCCCTGCTGCCCCTGCGTTCCGGCGAACGCCGGCTGGGTCCGGCAGGGCTCTGAACGTCATCTGCCGCCGCGAACTGAGTCCCCTTGTGCGGGCGTTGAGCGTCCTGGCAGACCCAGGCCGGGACGACACCTTGCGGACAAGACACCGGGACCACTGAAGGTGCCGCGCGAGACGGACACATGTAGGGTCCTCGGCAAGCACACGCCTGCCGAGGACCCTGCCTTGTCAGAGTGCCGCGAACTCGACGAACGCGGTCCACGCCGTGGGTTGTACGGCCAGTGCAGTACGGGTTGTGTCCTTTGAGTCGCGGACGTGGACCTTGCCGGGGCGGGCGGCGACCTCGACGCATTCGCCGCCGTTGCCAGCGCTGTAACTGCTCTTGAACCATGCCAGTCCGTCCAGGCCGCGCTTGGCCTTATCCCCGCTCATCTCTCTCCCAACAGCTTCTCGATCAGTGCACATGATTCTGCCGGAGTGTGAGCCTGCGCGCGCAGAGTCCCGTACGTGCGTTCAAGCTCCCGGACTCTCTGACGCTCCGTGTGCACACGGCTGTCGCCTTGAACCTCCGCGTAGGCGATCCTGTGCCCATCCTTCATCTCCATCAAGGTGAACGGCCCAGCCAATCCCGCATGGTCCTGACGGGAGAGCGGCATCACCTGGATCTCCACGTTCCGCCTCTCGTTGATGAGCAGGATCTGCTCCAACTGCCCCCGCCATACCGCCGCACCACCGAGCGGACGCAGAAGCACGGCCTCCTCGATCACAAAGCTCAGATGCGGAGCTGGCCGCCGATCGAAGATCCCCTGTCGTGCCAGTCGAGCAGCCAACCGCTGCTCGATGACCTCTTCATCCAACTGCGGGCGCCACATGGCGAAGACCGCCCGCGCGTACTCCTCGGTCTGCAAGAGTCCTGGCACCGCCTGGGTGGCGTACACATGCAGTACAACCGCCTCGGCCTCCAACTTGGCCGCGTCCCGAAAGAACGCCGGATATTGAGCCCGAGCCACCTCCTCTTTGCTCGCGCTCAACACCCCACCCGCGTCCAGCACTTCATCGGCCTGGTCGATGAACTTCGGCGGCGGAATACGTCTCGCCTGCTCAAACGACGCGATCGTCGACGCCGAGTACCCGGTCAGCGACCCGAGCCTCGCGCGGTCCATGCCCGCCAGCTCACGGAACAACTTCAACTGCCGCCCGAACACGCACAACATGCCTGTCCCGACCTCGTACTCCGGCTGCTGAACCTCGTCGTCCACGCCGCAGCTCCTCCCGTACGACCTTCACAGTCACCGGACTCCCGCCCAACCCACGGCCAGGGAACCGGTCACGCCCGCCACCACGTACAAGCGCGCCGCCCACGTGTACAGCCCGCACCCGTCAGCACGTCGCTCCTGGTCAACGCTACGCAGAGTCCGTGACTGTTGACCGCATGAAGTCAGCAACTCCCCCGAATGGGCATATGCCACAGCACCCCGCACCCGAACGCGAGTTCACCATGCGCTTCACCTCAACCCCACGCGGTGCCCGCCTCGCCCGCAGACTGGTCTCGCACCGCCTGAACGACTGGGGCCACCCCTACACAACCCCGGTCAACGAGACACTCACCCTCATCACGGCCGAACTCAGTGCCAACGCCGTACGCCACGGCCACGTCCCCGGCCGGGACTTCAACCTCCAACTCACTCTGGCCGAGGGCACCTTCCGCATCGAGGTAACCGACACCCGCGCCGAGAAACAGCCCCCGACCACTCCCCCGGCCCCCGACTCCACATCCGAGTCCGGCCGCGGCCTGCTTCTCGTCGCCGCCCTCGCGGACGACTGGGGCGTCACGCCTCGCCCGGCCGCCCCCGGCAAAACGGTCTGGGCGGAGCTGCGGGTACCGACCGGAGGCCGCCCGCATACGCACTCGGCGGCCCTTCGTCCGGCAGACTCGGCATCGGCGTACGGGCACAACACCGAGTCGTTTGCGACTACTTCTTCACAGCGGCGCGACGACCTCGGGTTGCGGCCGGGGGCTGCCATTTCCGGAGATCGCCGTCGGTGAGCCCGTGCTCGCCCTGCTTCTGCTGGCGGTAACCGGCGAAGAAGTCCGCCGGGGACCCGCTGTAGTTCATGTCGAACTCGTTGTGCCACTGGGACAGCCACGGCTGGAGCTCCAGCAAGCCGGCGAGGAACGGCGTGATCTCCTCGGTCGACAGCGCGGTGTTGGTGAAGTACGTGGCGAGCGCCTGCGCCTGCTCCCGCTGATCCCAGCCAGCCCAGCCGTACAGCTCGGGGGTGGCGGCGTTGGTCTGCCCGTAGGAGACGAACCGCTCCTTGGGCACGTCGAGCTTGCCGCGTGCCTTCCAGTACGAGGCGCGGAGGAAGTCAGCCGAGGTGTATTTCGGCGGCACGGGGATGGAGTCCCGGATCTTCCGCTTGGCGGGCTCGTCGGGCGCGGCGTCCTCCTTGCGCTGGAGGTCCCAGACCTCTTCCCAGTCAGCGCGCTTCTTCATGCCGGAGGGCTTGTAGCGCAGGGAGGACAAGAACGGCACATGCTCGCCGGTAATCAGCTCGGCGACGACCTTGGCGAGTTCCTTGCGGGGCGCGTAGAGCTTGGCGACGGAGACGAAGTCCTCGTCACGGGAGAGGGCGTCATTGAGGCGAGCCAGGGTGAGGATGGCGGGCTGCCCGTTCTCGTCGAACCAGTGGTCGCGGTTCTCCATGCGGTCGAGCAGCCAGGAACGCAGGGCCTTCTCCTGCAAGGCATCCCAGCTCGCGTTCTCCCACCGCCGCTTAAACTCGGGCTTCTCGATAAGCCCGACAGCGCGAACTTCTTCCATTTTTCGAATACGCCGAGAAACGATTTCCTTATAGGCCGCGGACCAACGGCTCGGCATATCGAAAACTTGCGCATGCTTGTGATTGTGGTGATCGAACCATGACGTCTTCAACGTCCCATCACGCGCACCCCTTGCAAGTTTGATGGCAAACGCACGCTCAGCGGGATCAACGTCAGGGATATCCTCTGCCGAACAGCAAAGATTTTCGTCAGTCAATCCATAGGCCCAATAGAACCACCAGTCCAACTCTTCCTGGATGGCCACCATGCGCATACGAAGGCGCCGCCACTCCGCTCTCTTTTCGCGAAGATCATGGGCGGTGGGAGTGTGAGACTTGGAGGCAATTTTTTCGGGTGAACAACAAACTTGCAACGCGGACGCCACTACAGCAGATTCCCTCGCAAGTTCAGTAGGAAAGCGTGGAGGCAGTGGAAAGTTCTTAATGTTCGTAGAGTTGAATACGAAGCGGTGTTCCCACGGTTCGTCGGCACCTGCTTGCTCTGCACCGGGCCGCCCTTTGTTGTGACTAACCTGCCGCAGCCAGAAACAAGCCGTCGAACTGTTCAACAGGGCCGCAAGGTCATAGAAGTCCTGGTGTGTAGCGCCACTACTGAGCTTCACGACCGGAGCGGTGCGATTGAAGAGAGTTTCACCACGGCTAAGCGTGAAATGGTTGTGTGTAGAAATTTCACTGAAGGCCAGCGCCCACTCATGGGCTTGTCGGTCCTTGGGAAGCTGATGCCACTCCCACCACCCCTTTCCGGCCTGGGAATACGTGCTTCCAGAGCCCACAGTGCGAGACCAGAGTTCCGTACGCAGCGGCCAGAAATGCCTGACGAAGTCCGGGCTCAGCTCAGCAAAGCCTAGCGGAGCCCGATCCTCACCGTAAGGGAAGGACATGAAATCTCGATCAACGAACCCCCAGTCCCGGACCTGGTCACCGCGATGCCCCACCTTCCCGTGCAGCACACCGGCTCGCCTGGCCAATGGCCCGGAAAAGAAGAAAGTGAAGGCTTCATCAGCGTGCGTGTCACCATCGAACCCAATTCGGTACAGGAGCCCGTGACTCGAAAGTCGCGAGGAACTGACCCCTTCGATCACGCCCTGGACTTCCATGGCTGCACCACCACTGAGATTCCAGGGGTGAGACGAGAACTGTTCACGTTCCACATCCCGTGAGCTGACCCACTCTGATTCACATCCCGGAGCGTCAACCTGCTGGATAATGGCGCGCCAGACAAGACCTTCTTCGGGATCGGCAGGAGCCTTCGGCTCACTGCGAATGCCCAATACCGCTCGGACTGTCGGCGCCCGTAGATCACCTTTTCGAGAGCGGCCGAAAAGAATTACCGTGGGAGTGCCGTGACCTGGGATATACGCACCTGATGTGTCGATGATCTCCGTAAGCTCCACAGTTCGGGCGAAAAAAGCCTCAATAAGAGCTTTCCCAAACTTTCGCTTAATGAAGGAATTCGCGGTGATCTGCCCCACGAAACCGAACTCTTCTCCACTCGCTCCACCAGAAAGCGCCAGGCGAAAGAAACGTTCCGCGAATGGAACGGAAAGGCTGTACAGTCCGAAGCAACTCTTATAGAGGGACCGGTACACCTCGCTCATATTCTTGTCTTCGACCTGAATGTATGGCGGGTTCCCGACGACGACGTGATAGCGCCCTTCAGTGAGGATTCCCGGATATTCATGCACGTCTTCTGTGGAATACACAAAATCAGCGAGTGCATCGATACCATCGCTTTCGTCTCCCAGCTGCAATTCAAGTTGGCGACTCTTGATGAGGGAGTCACCTACAGCTAGACGAATCGGCCATGCATACTTCCCGGCCTCCGCCAGCGTCCGTACGCCACTCGCCGCCATGGCCGCGACCAGCAGCCGGAACCGTGCGATGGCCACCGCGAACGGATTGATGTCCACCCCGTGCACCGAGTCCAGCGCCGCCCGCACCCGCTCGTGAACGTCCTTCCCCGGCTGCCCCTCCCCCCACAGCCGCACCAACCGCCGAAACGCCCCCAACACAAAGTGCCCCGACCCACACGTAGGGTCGATCATCTTCAGTTCCTCGTACCCGAACTCCCGCACCGCCGGATTCATCGTCCGGTCGAGGATGAACTCCTCCACGAACTCCGGTGTCTGGAGCAGCGCGTACGTCTTCCGCGCCGCCTCGCTCAGATCCTGGTACAGATCCCCCAGGAACCGCGTGTCCCACCCCTCAGTACCGTCCTCGTTCAGCGGATCGGTGAAGTCATGGACGAGAACACCGCCCTCATCTCTCCCCCGCCAGAACTCCACCAACTCCCGCGCCCCGTCATGCGAAAGCGGAACCTGGTACAGCGGGTTGTGCCGCTTATCAAAAAGAAGCCGTCCCGCCTGCCCCTGCCCCAGCTCCTCGAACGCCCTCTCCAGCCACCCGCGATACGTCGGATCCTCGTCCGACTCCACATACGCGTCGTACCGCGACTCTGCCAGCTCCCGCCGGTCACCCTCCGGCCCCGTCAGATACGGCTCCGGGATCAGCCGGTTGTCCTCGCAGAACCGTACGAACACTGTCCCCAGCACCCACGCCACCGCGACCTGCGTGACCCGCTCGTCCAGCCACGAGGTCCACGTCGCCGCCGTACGCCCGAGCTTGCGTGCCTGGTCGTACTCGGCCTTCAACCGCGCGCCGACATCCCCCAGCGCCTTCACCTGGCGCCCGAGGTCGGTCTCGACCGCTTTGACCTGCTGCTTCAGGTCGTTCAACAGAGCCTTGCGGTCGATCACTTGACGTCTCCCTCGACACCACTCGCACTAGCACTTGCCACACCCTCGCCGGACCCGCGATGGGCGTTGCCCACCCACGTGTCCGGAAGCTGAATCCACTCCCCCAGGCCGGCCTGGTACGGCACGGCCACCTGTCCGAGCCGGGGCTCGCGCGAGGGATCGCTCTGCGGGACCAGGAGCCACAGCCCCCGCCCGCCCTGCCGGGCCACCGACGCGAGTCGGTCCAGGACGCCCATCGCGTCGTACCGCGCGAACACCCCGGCCTCCGTCAGCAGCACAGGCCCGGCCCCGCCGCCACCGTTGCCCAGCAGCTCCGAGATCCGGGGCTCCACCGCACCCCACGCCGTCCGCGTGTACTCCGCGAACCGCACCGCGCCCTTCGAGCCCGGCTCGGCGGCGTCCGCCTTGAGCAGGGTCTCCCAGGTGGGCTTGGTGCCGGGCGTGACCTGAGCATGCAGGGCCTCCAGGAACAGCTCCGTCACCGACACCGCATCCGTGCCCAGCCGCCCGGCGCCCAGCTCCCGCACCGCGTCCCGCACCAGCTGCTGCCGTACGGTCAGCACCCGGTACCCGTCCCGGCGGGCTGACGCGAGGAGCCGTTCCTCCGCGCGTACCGCGCCCGCGAGTTGCGGGTCGTCGGCGTACCGCGTCACCGCGCCCGTACGCGTCGACTGTCGCCACGCACCCGTCGTCAGATAGCTCGACGCGTCGTCCACCCGCGTCGGCAGGTAGCGCAGCACGCCCTCGCGTTCGTGCATGTTGAGGGACAGTTCGAAGCCGGCGTCGCGCAACGCCTTGGTGAGCGGGCCCCCCGTCGGCAGTTCGTGGTACGTGCCGCCACGCCCGTCAGGAACGACCATCTCCGGGAAGCGAGCCCGGACCCGCTCGTGCACGGCCTCGCCGGTCAGGCCCGGCTGCTGCCCCTCCGGCATTCCGGGGATCCAGCGGACGAGCCCGGCCTGCGTGAGGCGCAGCGCCCGGACCAGGGACAGATCACGCGGATAGATCTCCAGGCGCGGAGTAGCCGCAGCATTCACCGACGCCGCAGCCGCCAGCTCCACCATCCTCCGCTCGTCCCAGTCCACCGAGCCGGGCGGCACCGTCAGCGCGCCCAGCTCGGCCAGGACAGTCGCCGCCGTCGGCAGCGTGTCCAGCTTGGCCAGCCGGTCCGCCGTACGACCAAGCCGGGTCGCGTACTCCAGCAGACCCGGCGCGGTCGGGGTGTCCGGGCCGTCGTTCTCCCGTACGTCGAGGGCGAGCAGGCCTGCGCCCAGGGACTCGTCCGTCGCCTTGCGGTTCGGCTGGTGCTGGAACTCGGCCTCCTGCGGCGCCAGTTGCTCGACCTCGACCACAGCCCGTACGGCCGCCAACGCCATCGCCCGCCGCTGCTCCCGCCCCGCGAGATGCGTACCGCGCCGGACCGCCAGGGCATCCGCGATCTCCACCGCCGAGGCGACGCGCCCCATGGTCACCAGCAGATCGATGATCTCCTCGCGCAGTGCCTGGACGGCGGGCTCCGCCTTCCAGCGCTTGCGCTCGTCCTTGAGCATCTGCGGGATACGGCCATGGCTCAGCCCAAGACCCTCCGCGACGTCCTTCTGCTTCGGCCAGACACCGATGTCCGGCAGGACCCCGTGCTCGTCGGGCAGGCGCAGCAACAGCCGTACCATCTCCGCCTTGTTGCGGTTGGAGCCGTTGTTGTTGACGGCGGGCACGAAGACGGTGGCGAGGGTGTCGAGGCTGACCGAGCGCAGCGTGCGGGCGGGCAGCGCACTCGCCGACTCGCCCGCCGCGAGGTGGCCCACCAAGGCCGACTCAGCCGCCGTGAGCTGCTCCAGCTCCTCCTTGGCCTCCGCACGACCCTTCGGCGTGAGCGGCGAGACCGGGATCTCGCGTAGCCGCTCGCCCCACTCGCGCTGCCGCTGCTGGACCTCGTTGCGGGTCTTGGCGCCGAGGCCGGGGGCGTTGACGAGCTTGCGGCGGCTGTAGTCGAGCAGTTCGCCGACCGTGGTGATGCCGAGGCCGTAGAGGAAGGACTGGGCTGCGGGCGTGAGGCCGGAGACGGTCAGCGGGGTGTCGCGGGTGACCTCGGCGGCGAGGCGGTCGCGCTGCTGCTCAGCGGTCTCCGGCTCGGCGTCCGCGATCACCGCTGCGACGGCTCCCTCGGCGGGTGTCCCTTCCCCCGTGGTCGCGACGGCCGGGTGGCGGGAACGGTGGCTGGACGGGACCGTCTGGGAGGCGTCGAGGAAGACCTTGCGCCATGCGTCCCTCATCGGCTTCAGCTCGGGGAACCGCTGGCCGGCGTCGCGGTGCAGGGCCTTCTGGAAGAAGGCGACGAGACCGTCCCGTACGGCCGGGTCGAAGGCCTCGGCCGCGATGGTCGGGTACGGCCACTCCTTCGCGTCGGTCATGCGGGGCAGGAGACTGCCGTCGCCCCACTTGGGCAGCTCACCGGAGGCCATCTGGTGCAGGGTGACGGCGACGGCGTACCGCTCGGCGTGCGAGTCGTACGAGCCGCGGGTGATGACGTCGACGAAGGGGTCGAGGTAGCCGTCGGTGCCCGCGTTGGTGCTCTTCGCCGGGTAGCCGGCGAGGGAGAAGTCGATGAGGACGAGTTCACGGGTGCGGTTGGGGCGGATGCGGATGGCGATGTTGTCGGGCTTGATGTCGCGGTGCCAGACGCCCTCGCCCTCCAGGAAGTCGACGGCGCCGAAGAGGTAGTCGCCGTACGCCTCCAACTGGTCCACCTGAAGGCGGCCGTTGTCGCGGAGCTGGCGGGCGACCGTTTCCTCACGACGGCGCGGGCGGCTCCCGCCCTCGGTGCCCTGCCCGGCGTCGTCGCGCTCGTCGCCGACGTACTCCAGTGCCAGGACGGTACGGCCGCCGATCTGCAGCGGCTCGGGTTCGACGAGACGGATGATGCCGGAGTGCGGGCGCAGGCGTCCCATGGCCTCGGCCTCGCGGGCGAGGATCTCGCTGCGGCTGTCGGAGAGGGCGACCTTCAGCACGGCCAGCGGGCGGGTCCTGCGGGCTTCGGCCTGGAGGTCGCGGACGAGGAAGGCGCGGCTGGTGGAGCCGGTACCGAGGCGGCGGCGGATCTCCCACCGGCCGGCGAACAGGTCACCGGCGACGGCCTCCAGCGGGTCCTTGTCGGCGGCGGTTTCGTCATCCTCGTCGGCTAGCCCCTCCGTAGCGGTGGCCGCCTGGGCCGGGGCGGTGAGGGAGTCCTCGACGGCCTCCAGGAGTTCCAGGAACTCGTCCACGCTGGACAGGCGCTGGCCCGGCCGGTAGGCGGTGGCGGCCTGCACCAGGAAGTCCACGTCCTCCGACAGACCGTCCACCAGGGAGCTGGGGCGCAGGCCTTCCCCGGCTTCCAGTCGGGCCAGCAGCTCGGCCTGGCTGGCGGCCGGGGCCTTGCCTGTGGCCAGGAGGTAGGTGAGGACGCCGAGCCCGTACACGTCGAGGTGGACCGGGTCGGGGTTGAGGGCGGTGAGTTCGGGGGCGAGGTAGGCGTCGGCATCGTCGGCCAGGTGCATCGCGGACAGGGCCGTAGGCGCGAAGCGGGTCATGCCCTGGCCCTGGGAGGAGTCGCCGCTGCGCTGGGTGGCGATCTGCCAGTCGGAGATCTGGAGGTGCGGGGTGAGCCACGCTGCCTCCTCCCCCACCGCCTGGCCCTTCCTGCCGCGCGACCGGGGGACGACGAGCACTGAGCGGGCGGCGAGGGCTCGGTGGTGGATGCGGCTGGAGTGCGCGGAGCGCATGGTCTCGGCGAGCTGGCGGACCAGTGCCATCCGGCCGAGGATGTCCAGCTTCTCGCCGTACTGGACCAGGTATTCGTCCAGCTTCAAGGTGTCCGGGTGGTACTCGAAGATCAGCGCGGGTCCGGCCGCGTGACCGGAGGGGAAGTACTGCTTGAGCTCTACCGCACCCGGGTGCTTGAAACGGCCCAGTACCGCGGCCTCGCGCCGGGCGGCGTTCTCGACGGACTGGCGCAGGGAGGCGTCCGAGCCGCGCTCGCTGAGGTAGATACGGACGCGGGCGGCCTCGGGCAGGTCGCTGTGACGGGCGAGGTAGTCCGCCCAGGTGGGGCCGGAGTCGAAGGACTTCCGCTCCAGCTCGTACGGGCCGACCTTGTACTGTGCGTCGCTCTTGCGGATGCCGATGTGCTTGAGGGCCGTCTCGATCTCGCGCGAGCTGATCGCGGTGACGCGGCGCCGCTCGTCGCGCGGCGGCTGCTTGAGCATCTCGACCAGCTCGTCGACGGTGTACACGCCGTTCTGGTCGTGAGCGGGCAGCCGTACACGAAGGCTGTTGTCCGTGAAGCAGACGGCTTCCGCGACCCAGACCCGCTTGTTGCCGGGCAGCGCGAGCAGGCCGGCCAGCTCCTTGGCCTTGCGGTTGACCAGGTGCAGCGGGTTGCCGTGCGTACGGCGGCGGCCGCCGGGCGTGGTCTGTACCCAGGTGCCGTTCTCGGAGGTGACCGAGCCGTGCCAGTCCTTCAGCTCGATCATGCAGACGCCGCCGGGGGCGACGACCAGCAGGTCCACCTCGCGGACGTGGCCGGTGTTCGCGGTGAAGGTGAAGTTCGACCAGGCACGCCAGGGGTCGGAGTCCGGCAGCTTCTCCCGGATCGCCTCCAGGCCGCGGCGTTCGTGATCGAACTCGGACTCGGTGACCGTGACCCACCGGCCTTCCCGCATGCCTGTTCCCCGCTCCTCGTGTCCCTCGAGGTCGCCGCAGCCCGTGGTCAGACCCCTGCAGCAGATCCTAGTGGGTGCACGTGACACGAGAAGAGGTCGTGAAGAGCGGGGCTGCGGGCCATTCGCCTCGCACCGCGAAATAACACGGGCGATTTATCCCTCTTGCCCTATGAAGGTGAGACGACGAGCTCGGTGCCGCACGTCGGCGGCGCCCTCTGGTGCAGATGCGCCCGAGCCTCGATCGAAAGCTCTGCAACGCGGCACCCCCTGCACAACCTGGCACCATGCACCGCGCTGTTCGCGTCGACACCACCCAGGAGTGACAGGGCAGGCGGCCAGGTGGCGAGACAGCGGATCAACACGCCACAGCACTTGTCATACCTACCTACTAATGTCCTGGCCATGGGACTTGGGGATATCACTCGCGCAGGCGTGCTGGCTGCAGTCGCGGAGTGTCAGCACTTGGGACGCGAAACGTTTCGCCGTCGATACGGCTTCGGCCGGGCATTGACGTACGTCTTGGTCGTAGACGGAGACAGCTACGACTCGAAGGCCATAGCCGGCGTAGCTCATCTGTACTCGGTCGGCTCTCTGCTGTCGGCTGACGACTTCAGCGGAGGCGCCCACACAGTGGCACACCGTCTGCGAGCGCTCGGCTTCACCGTCAAGGACGGAGTCACCGATGCGGACCCCCCGCAGCAGGTGGAGCCGCAGATACTTCTCCAGCCTCGCGGCGGAGCTCGACTTCGAGGCGCACAGAACTTCGCCAAGTCGGTACGCCAGGGCATCCGTATCGCAGACATTCAGGATGTGCTCGGCGACCAGGCGCCCACGCTGAATGTTCTCTATCCGGACGGGGTCGCCCGACTCTGGGGTGCCACTCCCACGGCGCAAGCCAACAACGAGAAAGTGCGAGCCCTGCGAGATCGCCGTGTCGGCGACGATGTGTACTTCTACACGGCGAACCACTTCTTCGCTCGCGCGCGCATTCTCCACCTGTTCACCAGCTCGCCTGTGGCACGGAGGGTCTGGGGAGTCGACGATGCCAACGCCACCTGGGAACACATCATGGCGCTTGGGGACGTCGAGGAATTTCCCACTCCTGTCCTCGCAGCGCCCCTGCTGCGACAGATGGACGTTCGGGCACCTCTGTGGAGCCTTACTCTGCGGTCCTCCGAGATATACCGCAGCGTCCTCCCGCTCCTACCAGCGAAGAGCCGACCGGTAGTTCCGTCACCACCGACGCCGCCTTCAGACACAATCACGTCTGACCAGCTCACCGCGGAGGGCCTGCTGCAGCAGTTGGGCTCCCTCCGCACTCATCGTCAACCAGGAAGCAAAGCGCCCAGCCGCCACCAGCCGTTGGCCTTGCTGTGGGCGATAGCCCGGATTTCCGCGGACAGTCCACGTCTGACACCGTGGTCCCTCTTCCAGGCGGAAGTGAGCCCGCTCCTCGACGAGTTCGGACTCCCGGGTTCCAAAGTCACCCCCGAGTACCCCTTCTGGCATCTGCGTGGCAGCGGCCTCTGGGAGGTGCACGGGATACAGCAGGACGCCGGATCTGTGCCGGGAGCAGGCGCCTTCGACACGATCCAGCCCGTCGCCGGCCTCACCCATACAAGCGCTGAACTACTGAAAGACCCCCTCATCCGTCTGCAGGCCGTGATCAAGGTGTGCAGCACATACTTCGACGGTGTCGACCAGCGTGCGTTGCTCAGCCGGGTGGGCCTCGCCGGGTACGCCACGGCTGATGGCCTGCTCGACGGGGACGAGGACGCGGACGGCCAGGAGGATGCCACGTCGACCGAGCGGGCGACCGGTCCGGCTGCGCGACGGACGCGCACCTCCTCTCAGCTTGTTCGCGACGCCGCGATCGCCCTGCGGGTCAAGGAACTGCACGGTCACGCCTGCCAGGTCTGCGAGACACGCCTGCAGTACAAGCGCAGACCGTACAGCGAGGCCGCTCACATACGCGGCCTCGGGAACCCTCACGACGGTCCGGACGAGCTGCCGAACCTGCTCTGCCTGTGCCCCAACCACCACGTTCTCTTCGACGGGCTCGAAATCTACGTCGATGTAGACGGCGTCGTGAGGCATACACACGGGGGCGAATCGGCGGGGCTGCTTCGGCAGCACGATGGTCATCACATCGACGAAGCACACCTGGACTACCACCGGACTCTTTGCGAACTCAACAGGATCACGAAGAGCTGAGCAGCGGGTCACACGGCCGTGCCGCTCGGCCACCCGCGATGCGCATCAAGGGTGAGCCGCTCCATGCGCCGAGCCCAGCAGGATCCGGTCACGCGTCAGACCGACACGACCTGTCGTGTCGGTCCACCCGCCAACTCCCGCAGTTTCTCCCGCGTCTCGGGATCCGTCGCGTACACAACGGTGCCCACCATGCCCCGGGTCAGAAGCACCTTGTAGGTGTTGCGGATCAAGCGGTCCACGTCAGCGTCGGAGGTGGACCGCTTGAAGACGGGATCCTTCGACGCCGCACGGTCGGTGACCCAGCGATTCTCGCGCCAGAGCAGGTCGGGGCCGACGATGACACCGGACCAGTCGTACTCGAAGCCCTGAGCGGTGTAGACACAGCCGACCTGTCCGAAGCCCGCCGGGTCGGTGGCCCACAAAGCGGCCGGCGGCGCGCCGGAGACGGAACGGTCGCCCCGCAGGTTCCAGGGGCGGGCCCAGTCACCGATGACGACATCGGGCGGCAGCGGAGCGCCGGGCTTGGGCTCCGGGGACCAGCGCCAGCTGTAGCCGGCGGACATGCGCGCACCGTAGCCCTCGGCTCGTCGGGCCTCCAGGAACGCCTCCATCTCCTGAGGGCTGTCGGCGACCAGGAGCTGCATGCGGCCGTCGGGTTGCCAGATGACCGGGCCCCCTGCCTCCAAGCCGAGGAGCCGTACCACCCATCGCAGGTACGCGTCGCTTCCGCCGCAGCGGAACTGACTGTCCAGAGGGACCACACGGCACGGGATGTCCCGTTTCGCCGCCGCCTCCTCGATGTCGGCCACTGTGCCCATCTCGCCGGGGCGGACGACCTGGTGCTCGTCGAGGAAGAAAACGGGCACGTACGCGACATCGATGAGTTCGTCGATCTGTGCCCTGCCGGTACGGTTCTCGGCGCGCGTGTACCGGTTGGCCGAGGTCTCCCGGATGCGGTGTGCCTCGTCGCAGATCAGCGCGCCCAGACTGTTCTTCTCGGCCGTCATGAAGCTGTTGAAGTACTTGAACAGGTCCTGGACTTCACGCTTGCGCGCTCCGGCGATCTTCCTCATCGTCTTCGTGAACGACTGCGAGCCGGTGGCGTGCAGAGCAGGAACTCCGCGCCGGTAGAGCTCTCCGAGAAGCTGCAGAGCGATCACACTCTTGCCGGTGCCGGGGCCGCCCGTGACGATGACGACCTCCTTGCGATCGGCGTGCTTCGCCTTCTCCACCGCGTTGAGCACCAGGCGGTACGCGACCTGCTGCTCGTCAAGGAGGACGAACTGGGTGCGTTCGCGCACCTCCTCGGCAGCCACGGACATGAGCTGCTTCGACGGCACCTTGGCACCCGCAAGAAGTTCGTCCGCGGCCTGACCCCCCGGATGCTTGGCACTCAGCCTCGTACGAAGGTGATCGAGAAAGGCACCGCGACGTTCCTCGGTGAAGAGCAGTCCGTGGCCGTCACGCTCGATCTCGCGCAAACCGGTCACGCCGAACTCGGTGGCGTTGTGCAGATACGCCACTCCCGCCATCCTCTGGCCGTGTTCAGCGACCGCACCATTGAAATTGACGAGGTAATCGCAGTAGCGGCGCACCTGCTCGATGGGGTTGAGGACCGGCTGGGCATACGCATCGACATGGCACAGGGTCGGGTCGTCCTCGTGAGGAAGTGCCTGACTCCACTGCTTCAACTCCACCACGACGTACGACGGTTCGCCCGTGACCGGATGAACTCCCGCGAGCACCACGTCTGCACGCTTACTGTTCAGCGGGAGCGAGTACTCCAGCATGACCTCGACGTCGCCCAGGCCGGCGTCGTTGAGCGCGGCGGTCAGCCGAGGGATGCTGCGCTCCCAGGAGCGCACCTCCGATACTCCGGGCCGATATCCGTGCATGTGGATGAACTGGTCGGTGAGGTGCAGGAACAGCGAACCGTCGAGTGCCATGACGGCGACCGTTTTCGCGGACGCGCGGAACAGCAAGGACTTCCCCCAGGCAGCACGAAGAGACTCGTGCGGGTGGGGGCATGTCCTTCGAGACTCCACCGGGGTGGAGCGGAAGCCCGTCGGGCCGCGTTGACGATGTGTCCGAGGGTACCTGGCGGTACACACAGTCGTACCGGTGATGGCCAGTGGCGGCAGCGCACGCCGTGCCCGGTCTCCCCTACCGATGGCCGTATGCCGACGTGCGTGGCAGCCTCTGGCCCCTAAAGCCGACGCGGCCGACCTCGACGGCGCCCGCGTCATCCCGACGGATGCGGCGGGCGCAAGGGTCAGCAACGGATCAGGAACCCTCCGCGGGCATCAGTCCGCCCTCCGACTCGATCAAGTCCCCTGCGGCGAGCAACGCGTCGATGTCACCCGTCAACGCGTCCCGGATATCAGCGCCGAGCCGCGCCCACCCGAAGAAGCGGGCGACCTCGCGCAACAGGTCCTCGCGATGCACCCCCGGTCCTTCGTCGACCACGTTCCTGAGGACTAGCTGCCGCTCCGACACGGGGACCTCCGCCACTCGTCGGGCGCACCGCTCCGTCGGTGTGCGGGCGAACTCCGTCTCGTGGCCGGGCCTGTCGTACGCCGTACCGACGTGGACGATCTTGCCCTGCTTGAGCAGGCGGCGAAGAGCACGGTCGATGCGGTCGCGAACCACCTGACCGGCTCGTCCGAGACCCCACGCGAGACGGACCCGGGTGTAGATCACCTCTTTCTCGACGGGTCCTTCCACCTCGACCACACACAGCGCCACATCCGCCACCACGTCGAGGGCCTCGGGGTCCTGCAACTCCACGGCTCGCATACCGCGCTGTCTGCTCGACCTGTCACGTGCCTCAGCCAACAGGTGAAGGTCGACCTCCTGGTAGGGACGGCTCCAGGGCGCAGGGCCGACGACGACAGGCACGAACTCCACTCGCGAGACTCCCGGACCGCCGGACACCTCTCCAGGCCCCCCGCCCTCCGTGCTCACGGGCCCCTCCACAGCCTCCGCCGTGCTGTCACCGTTGTCGCCGCTTCCAACCGCCCTCACGGGTGGCGCCGCTCGCACCGCGTGCGGATCCTCCGCGCACGCAGCCTCCACCGCGGCCCGCAACCGTGCCATCGCATCGCGCCGGTTCCGGTACCAGTCCGTACCCCAGATTCGGTGCAGCTTCCAGCCAAGGTCGCGCAGGACCGCTTCCCTGAGCCGGTCACGGTCCCGAGCCGCCCGGGAGGAGTGATACATAGCGCCGTCGCACTCGATACCCAACGCGTACGTACCGGGGGCGCCCGGGTGCCGTACCGCCATGTCGATACGGAAGCCGGCGACCCCCACCTGCGGCTGGACCTCATACCCCCAGCCGCGCAGGACGTCGATGACCTCCTCTTCGAAGGGACTTTCGGGAGCCGCATCCGGATCGGCGGCCGCCGTCTGAAGGATCGCAGGACCGTGCTGGGCGTACTGCAGGTACCGCTTGAGGTGCTGCACGCTCTTGTTGCCGCTGTCCGGCAGATCGCCTCCGTGGAAGGAGGCGACGACCTCCATGCGACGCCGGGCGCGGGTCACAGCCACGTTGAGGCGCCGCCAGCCGCCCTCCCGGTTGATGGGACCGAACGTCGACAGCAGCTTGCCCCGGTGGTCGGGACCGTAGCCGATGGAGAGGATGATGACGTCGCGCTCGTCGCCCTGGACGGTTTCGAGGTTCTTGATGAAGAAACCGTCGAGCCGTCCCTCCGTGAAGTGGTGCTCGAGGTCCGGGCGGGTCTCCCTGGCCTTCTGCACCGCCTCCTCGATCGCCTCCGCCTGTGCCTTCGACAGTGCGACCACGCCGAGGGTGTGCTCGGGGCGGGTGTCGAAGTGGTGAAGGACGCGCTGGGCCACCTTGGCGGCCTCGAGAGGGTTGTCGCTGCTCCCGCCGCGGTCGTAGACGCCGTCCGCCTTGATGAACTCCACGCCGATGTCCGGCCCTTGTTCCAGTGCGCCCGGGAACGTGACCATGGAGTTGTCGTAGAAGTCGTGGTTGCTGAAGGCGATCAGGTTCTCGTGTCGGCTGCGGTAGTGCCAGCGCAGGGGCAGTCCGCGCAGGACTCCGCTGGCCTTGCACATGTCGAGGATGGACTCGAAGCTGTCGGTCGCGTCCTCGTCCCACTCGTCATCGTCACTGTCACTGGCTGCGGCGAAGAAAGAAGTCGGCGGGAGCTGCTTCTGGTCACCCGCCACAATGAGAGCCTTGCCCCGGTAGACGGAGTTCACCGCGTCCTGGGGCAGCACCTGGGACGCTTCGTCGAAGATGACGACGTCGAACTCGAAGTCCGGCGGTAGGAATTGACTGACCGTCAGTGGGCTCATCATGAAACAAGGCTTGACCAGCCGTACGACGGCGCGTGTCTCCTGCAACAGGTGCCGCACGGGCATGTGACGGCGTTGCTTCTCTGCTTCGCGGCGGATCACGGCGGCCTGACCCACCGATGTCCGGCGGGGAATGCGGGAGTTGCAGGCGGCGATGACCTCGGCGTGTGCTGCCGCCACCAGGTCCTGATCCGCCCTCTGGAAGCGCTCCACCAACTGGTCGCGTTCCACCGCACGCATCGGCTTCAGCCTCCCGTCGGCAGCGAGTTGGTGCTCGACCCACGCGGTGAGCACTGCGCGTTCCATCGCTGCGGGGAAGTCCTCGGCGGAGACCTCTCGACGGGCGAGCTGGTCGGGCAGCCCGTCGAGGTGGTATCGGCGTAGCAGGGTCCGTGCGTTGGCGCAGCTGGTCCAGGCTTCCGGGCCGGAGGGGTCGCAGTCGAGGCGGGACAAGACGGACTGCGCTGCGGTGAGGGATTCTGCGAGTTCGCCTCGAAGCTCCTCAGCCCGCTCAGGCTCGAAGTAGCCGGCGAGTGCCTCGCGCCGGCCGCGCCAGTCGTTGGCGCGAGCCCCAACGGAAGAGTCCGCGGGTGCAGTCAGTACCAGCCGGGCCGCCGCCTGCGACAGCGGTGCGGAGTGGCCGGCGTGCGCGGTACGGCGTACCTTCTGGGCCCAGTCCAGCGCATCCAGGACTGCATCGCGGTCTGTCTCGGGGCCCTGGTAGAGGGAACCGAGAAGGTTTCGATACGAGGTGTCGTTCTCCGCGAATGAGGACTCGGCGGCGCGGGCGGAGACGACGGCTGCCACCGCTTCCCTGGCCCGGGACAGGGTGAGGCCAGTCGCCGCGTCGATGACGCGGGCGGTTGAGCGGATGAGGTCGGCCGCGTCTTCGAAGGGCTCCACATGCGCGCGAAGCCAGCTCGCCGCCCGTTCGAGGGGGCGCACGGCGAGTGCCGTGCCGACCGCCGCGACCTGGGGCTGCCTGGTGTACGCCTGCCAGAGGTCCAGGTCACGGCGGATCTGGTCCGTCTGCGCGAGGAGTTCGCCCGGTTCGGGTCGTTCGTCGGCCAGTACGTCGACAAGGCTGACCCGAAGTACTGGTTCCGAGAGCGTGTCGGGTGCGAGGCGCGCGACCAGCCGGGCGGAGTCCAGAGCGGTCCGCAAGGCCTCGGTGTGAGGGTGTCCTTCCGCAACGTAGCGGCCCAGCAACTCGCGCTGTTGCTCGGTGGCGTACGGACCTGGTCGCTGTCGTGTCAGGTCGAGGCCACGGAGCAGGAGCTGCCCCATGGGCTCATAGCCCGTCACGCTGTTGGGCGCAGCGTCCCGCAGGTCTTCCGCCTGTGTGTCGAGGCCTTGGTACCAGGGGCCCAAGAGGCTGCGGTCAGTTATCGCCTGAGCGGCGAACGCGGCTGTCTCCTTCAATGCTGAGTGCGCGGCCGTGACCGCCGTGCGCGCGGAGGCGAGCGTGTGCTCGGAACCGGGTCCGTTGTCCCGACGCCCGACCGAGGACACGGTGTCCAGCAGCGCAACGGCCTGTCGCAGCGGGGCGACGTGGGCCCGCAGCCACCGGGCGGCGTCATCCAGCGGCTGCTTGGCAAGGGCCGCCGCATGCGGCGCCAGCGATGGGCTGTCCAAGTCCCTTCGCCACGTTGCGAGTTCACTACGCAGTGCTGTGCCCTGCTCGACGAGCGCGGGGTGTGGTTCCCGACCGTCGGCCAAGTGAGCCGCCAGCGTGCTCCGGCGGTAGGGGTCCGCGACAGTCTCCGGTGCAAGCTTGTGAACCGCTTGGGCGTGCGCGAGTGCTTTGCGCAGTGCCGGGACGTCGGGCAACACCGTGCCGCGATAGCGGCCGATCAGTTCGGCGTGAGTCGTGGCCAGCGACCGCAGCTTCCTGTGCGTGGTGAACCATGCGTCGGCGAGTGGCAGCTTGTCGTAGAGTTCGCCGCGCCATGAGCCGCCGTGCGTCAGTCGGGCCATGAGCTTGCGGTCGGCCCGGACGCCGCTGGACAGCATGCCGGTGAGTCCCTGACGGCCCTCCGTGAGCCGGTGGATCACTTCGCGCAGTTCAGGCGTGGAGAGGATGTCGGGCAGGAAAGTGTCGCCTGCCGCTTCCGCGGCAACTGCCAGTTCTTCGGCGGCCGAGGAGATCTCCGCGACAGCTGCCTGGACACCGGGAAGTGTCCGGGGGTCGAGCCATGCTTCGAGCCCGCGGTCCTCGGCCGTGGCGAGCACTACGAGCGTGGCCAGGTCCTCGGCTTCGGATGTCGCCTTCGGCCGACCGCACCCGAGGCGCTCGGACACCGAGTCGGCGTGTTTGGCGGCCATCTCAAGTGTGTCGGCGAGCGTGTCGAACCGTTCGGCCAGGTCTGCCGCTTCGCGGCCGGTCAGCGACGCGATGTCCGCGCCCGTCGGTTCCAGTGTGGCAAGGGCCTGCTCGTTGGCCGGTCGTCCTGCGCTCAGTTCAGGGCGCAGTTCAGCCCACCCCGGCCCCGCCTGGTCGGTAGCGAACGCCTGGGCGGACAGCACCTGGTGCTGTCGTGAGAAGAAGTCGCTCAGTGCGTCGGCGATGCTGCGCACGGCCGCTTCCTCCGCCCGCGCAGGACCGTCAGGGACCAACCACTGCTCAAGAGGACGGTGTTCAGTGGCGGCCACGGCGAGCAGATCACACAGATGACGTGCTTCATCGGGAGTGCCGGGATTCGTGAGCCCGGCGATGTGGCTGACGCGGGTGAGGCTCTGCAGAGTCCTCTCCAACACACCAGCGGTGGCGCCGAACTCGCCGGCGAACTGTCGCGCTCGCTCTTCCGTGAGGCCGGCGAGGTCGAGACCGCGCGGCGCCATCGCCGAGAGCGCCTTCTCAGCCTCACCGGGTTCAGCCCTCAGCCTGGTGGACAGTTCTTGCCACCGTTCCCCCACTGTCGCGCGGACGGCGGTGCTCGTACGTTGCACCTTGCGCAGCTCGACCAGGAAGGTGTCCACCCGGTCGTCCACCTCGTCTGCGAAGGCATCCGTGGTCAGCCAGGCTTCGGGAACAGGGCTTCGCACGTCGAGCAGCCGCAGAAGCGCAATCAGACGGTCGATTCCACTCTGATCCGTGACAGGCGCTCCCTCGGACGCGAGGTCTCGGTAACGGTCGACCGCCGTCGCGAGCGCGTCCCGCGCCGCCTGCGCCTGCTCCAGCACAGGACGTGGATGGGGCATACCCACCCGCAGGTGACGCCAGGGGAACGACGGATCGGCAACCGCCTCCCAGGCGTCGGACATGACTTTCGTCGCCTCGATGATCAGGCGCAGGTCCTCGCCGCTGAACGTCTCGGCGTGAAACCTCGTCTCTGCCTCCGTGGAGATGTCGTCACCCTGGCTCAGGTAGGCCACCGGCGCCTCGGACAGCCGCCCGACCAGACCGAGCACGTCGTGCAGGGTCCGTCCCAGCGGGTCGCGGACCTCGTTCATCGCTTCGGCGTAGGCGCTGAGCGTGAGGCGCAGTTCCTTGGCCTGCGCCAGGGTCTGCTGTGACAGTTGTGGTGCGCGCGTCTCCTCCGCGAGCGCCCGACCCAGCTCCTGGGCCACCGCTTTGCGGCTGGTGTTGTGACTGTGAAGCGCAAGGGCGTACGAGTGCAGTCCGACCGACTTCAGCCGGTCGAGGACGACGTCGAGGGCCGCCGCCTTCTCACTGACGAACAGCACACTCCTGCCCGCGTGCATCAGACCGGCGATCATGTTCGTGATCGTCTGGCTTTTGCCTGTGCCGGGAGGACCGTCCAGAACGAACGACTGTCCAGCTACGGCGGCGGCGACGGCCTGCCTCTGTGAGGCATCGGCGTCGAGCACCAGCGGGCTGTCCTCCGGCGGACTCAGTTCGTCGATCCGGTCGAGTTCGATCTCCTCGAAGTCGAAATGGTCGGAGGCCAGTCCGGAGTCCGGCCCCAGCGCCATCGCCCGTACAAGGTCGCTGCCCAGAACGCGGTCCTCGTTGTCCAGCAGGTCCTGGTACATCGACTCCTTGTGAGAGGCGAAGAGCGCGAGCACCACGCGGTCGGAGACCTGCCATCCGGGTTTGCCGGCCACCGCGCGAGTCGCGGCGGAAAGCACCGCCTGCAAGTCCGTGGGGTCCTGCTCGACGACCGGCGTCCAGTCGATATGGAATTGCTGCAGCTTCGCTTTCAGAGCCGGGTTGAGACGCGATTCCTCGACGTCGCTGGCCCTGAGGCGGATCCGGCCGTTGCGCGCTCGCTCGATGACGACCGGCATCAGAACCAAGGGGGCGTCGCTACTTGTCTGGGCTCCGTCCTCACACCAACGGAGCATGCCGACACCGAGGTTGAGGGTCCACAGACCGTAGTCGTTGAAAACCTGCGTGGCTTTGGCCCGCAGGCTGTTCAACGCACGCGAGAGAGAAGGCGCGGTGGTCTTCTGGGTGCAGATTCCATCGGCGCGGTCGCCCTTCTTCGCGAGGACGACATCGCCGGTCCGCGTGGCCTTGCCGGTCTCCGCTTCCTCGTCGGGTAGCGGCGCGAAGTCCCAGCCACGGCCGAGGCCTTCGAGGAGTTCCTGCGCGGACGGGATCGAGATCTCCAGCGTGGCCGACTTGGTGTGACGGAAGTTGAGGAGCCGGTTGCGGCCACTCAGGTCCACCAGAGAACTACGCCAGCTCTCAAGCATCGACTTGAGGCGGTCGATCTCCTGGCTGCCCCCGAAATCACCCGAGTTCGTCACGCTGGCCCCTGATGTTGTCGCCTCTGGGCCAACGGAGCATGTGCGTCGACGGCAGTCCCCTCTGCCTCCAACGCAAAGCGCGGCCACAGACGTCCGTACTGTCCTGGTGGCCGCACAAGTCCCGCTGATCCCCCCTGAATGCGGAATTGTACGGTCAGTTCACCAGTGCGTGAAGCGTGAACTACGAACGGTTTCCTCAGCGCTCGCGAAACCTCGGTGCGCCCGCCTGGCGCAGGCGTCTCCTGCAGGTCCTCCATCGAACGCAGCCACCTCGCCTACGGCCCGTCGGTCAGGTCAGACGAGTCGGGCTGTACGCCGGAGAGGCCTTCGGCCGTCTCGCCTCGTCCGGCCTCTGCGAGATCTCCCCCGTCAGGAGTTCATCATCCAACTCGCCTCGCCGTACGGCGACATGAACGTCCTCCTCCCCTTCCGTGAGAGCAACGGCCGTGCCCAGCGGGCGTTCCTTGCCCAACGAGGACCGACGGGGATACGTCCTGAACTGGTCAGGCATGGGCCCTCAACGCAACGAGGACGCCTCGGTGAAGAGCTTCTTCGGTGACAACCACCTGTTGGAGCAGCTCCTTGAACCGTTCCGGGTTCGGTAGGGACTCGATCATTTGAGAGGATCGAGTCATGGCACGCCCTTCCCCTTACCCTCTTGAGCTGCGCAGACGAGCG